>JBKHFW010000107.1:0-2749 GCA_046540025.1 Phycisphaeraceae bacterium | reverse complement strand
CGCCGGGTGCGGGGCGGGATTGACACCCGCGCGCCGTCGATCTACCATTCGGCCGAAAGGAGCATCGAATGGCGTCCACCCCACCCCCCGGCGAATCAAGCAAATCCTGGCAAGGCCGACTGACCGCCGACACCGACCAGAACACCTCGCGCTTCGTGGCGAGCCTGGACGTGGACGTCGCCCTCTGGCCGTACGATATCGCCGGATCGATCGCTCACGCGACCATGCTCAATGAGGTCGGGTTGATCTCCACCGACGAACTCGAAGAAATCACCGCCGGACTCAACAGCATCGCCGACGACCTCCGGGCCGACCGCCTCGAGCTGCCCATCGAACTCGAAGACATCCACATGGCCATCGAGCGGGCACTGATCGAGCGCACCGGCGACGCCGGGCGAAAGCTGCACACCGGACGAAGCCGAAACGACCAGATCGCCACCGATCTGCGCCTCTGGGCGCGCGACGCGGTGGACCTGCTCGCCGGACAGATCCGCACCCTTCAGCGGGCGTGGGTGGGCTTCGCCGAGCGCGCCGGGTCGACCGTCATGCCCGCCTACACGCACCTGCAGCGGGCCCAGCCCATCGTCGCCGGCCATGCCGTACTGGCGTACGTCGAAATGCTACAGCGCGACCACGATCGCCTCATCGACGCGCGGAAGCGCATCAACATCTGCCCATTGGGCAGCGGCGCGGTGGCCGGTACCTCGCTGCCCCTGGACCGCGCGAGGACCGCCGAGCTGCTCGGCTTCGACGGCGTGGCCGGCAACAGCATCGACGCCACCAGCGACCGGGACTTCCTCGCCGAGCTGCTGTTCGCCTGCGCGACGCTGGGCGGGCACCTCTCGCGATGGGCTGAGGACTGGATCATTTACTCCTCCACGGAGTTCGCCTTCCTGGAGCTTTCCGACGCGTTCTGCACGTCCAGCTCGATGATGCCCCAGAAGAAGAACGCCGACACACTCGAACTCATCCGGGGCAAGAGCGCCACCGCCATCGGGCACCTCACGGGCATGCTCACGCTGCTCAAGGGCCTGCCCCTGGCGTACAACCGCGATCTGCAGGACGACAAACGATTCGCCATCCCCGCCGTGGACGCGATGTCCCAGGCGCTCACCGTAGCCGCCGGCATCGCCGACAGCACCCAGCTTCGCGGCGAGCACATCGCCTCCTCGCTGGGCGAGGGCTTCCTGGACGCCACGGCGCTGGCGGAGTATCTCACCGCGCGCGGCGTGCCCTTCCGCACCGCCCACCACGTGGTCGGCCAGCTCGTCGCACAGGCGGAAAACGCGGGGAAGGCGCTGGCGGAACTCCCCATCGAGACGCTGCAGGCCGCCGGCGATGCCTTCGGCGAGGATGTCTACGAGTTCCTCGGAGCCGAGAACGTCGTGAAACACTACAAGCCGACCGGCGCCGGCGGAGCCGATCAACTCACCGAGCAACTGACGCACTGGAAGCGGGTGCTGGACGGATAATGCGCGAGTCGGAGTTCCTATCCTGGGTCGCCCGTCAGCCCCTCGGCGATTCACCACACGTGCAGGTGGGCCCGGGGGATGACTGTGCCGTGCTCACCGTCGGGGGCGAGCAGTTGGTCGTCACGACCGACCAGGTCCTCGACGGGGTGCATATCGTCGTGGCCGAGGCGGGGTACGCAGCCGCCGGCAGGAAGGCGATGGCCCGGAACCTCTCGGACATCGCCGCGATGGGAGCTCGACCGATCGGCGCCACCGCCACCGTCTCGCTGCCGCGGGGCACGGAGCAGGAGGACGTCGAGGAGATCTATCGGGGCCTTCGCGAGATCGGCGACGCGATGGGCTGTCCGCTGGTGGGCGGCGACGTGGCCGGCTGGGATCAGCCCCTGGTGGTGTCCGTCACGGTGTTCGCCCTGGCGGCCGCGGGCGGGCCTGTGTTGCGGTCCACCGGCCAGCCGGGCGACGTGCTGGCGGTGACCGGAACGCTGGGCGGGGCGTGGAAAGGGCAGCGTCACCTCCACTTCACGCCGCGCATCGCCGAGGCGCGGGCCTTGGCAGAGTGCTGCCGACCGACAGCGATGATGGACCTCTCCGACGGATTGGCGACCGACCTGGGGCGACTGTGCGAAGCCTCGGGCGTCGGGGCCCGCGTGAACGCCGAGGCGATCCCCATTGCCCCCGACGTGCAGGCCGACGATCCACTGACGGCTGCCCTGACCGACGGAGAAGACTACGAACTGCTCATCGCCCTTCCCCCCGGCCGGATCGACGCCCTGCTGGCCGATCCGCCCTTCGAGACGCCCCTTACCCGCATCGGCGAGCTGACCGCCGCCCGCGAACGGCTGTTGATTCACCCCGACGGAAGCTGCCAACCGCTCGAACCCACCGGCTGGGAGCATACCACGTGAGCCACGAGACCTTCACCACCCACTCGCCCGAAGAGACCATCGAACTGGGAAAGCGGCTGGCGGCGCGACTCGGCGTCGGCGACGTCGTCACGCTCGATGGCCTGCTGGGGGCAGGCAAGACGGTGCTCACCCGGGGCATCGCCCTGGGGCTGGGCCTGGCCGACGAACGACTGGTCTCCAGCCCCACTTACGTGCTCGTTCACGAGTACCCCGCGCGGGTGCCGGTCTACCACCTGGACCTCTATCGCATGGACTCGCCCGCCGAGGAACTGGATGACCTGGGCTTCGATGAAATGCTCGAAACAGGGGTCGCCGTCATCGAATGGGCGTCCCGCGCCGGGGACCACCTGCCCCACCCCCGCTGGCGGGTCG
>JBKHFW010000106.1:0-2821 GCA_046540025.1 Phycisphaeraceae bacterium | reverse complement strand
CCGGGGGCTGAACGGATTCGGGGCGGTACCAGTCGGCGGCGCGGCCCGGGGACGACTCCGCCTTCCCGCAATTCCCGGATGACCCCCAATAAAGCCCCGGCAGCCAGAACTGCCGGGGCCAGGAGTAGATCATGGCTTGTCGGCGGTCCGCCCCCTCAAGCGGGTCACGCCTTGGCGGGCTCGGCCTCGCCGTCAGACTCGGGGACGCCTTCGGCCTCGGCCTCGGCCTCGGCGGGCCCTTCGATGCCCTTGGCCTTGAGCACGAGAGCCTTGACCTCGTCGAAAAGATCAGGATTGTCCTTGAGGAACTGCTTGGCGTTCTCCCGGCCCTGCCCGAGGCGAACCTCGCCAAAACTGAACCACGCACCGGACTTCTGCACCACGTCGTCGTCGACCGCGAGGTCGAGCAGGTCGCCCGTGGCGCTGATGCCCTCGTTGAACATGATGTCGAACTCGGCCTGGCGGAACGGCGGCGCAATCTTGTTCTTCACCACCCGCGCCCGCGTCCGGTTGCCAACCGACTGGTCCCCGTCCTTGATCGACGCCGTGCGGCGAATGTCCAGACGCACCGAGGAGTAGAACTTCAGCGCCCGCCCACCCGGCGTCGTCTCGGGATTGCCGAACATGACGCCGATCTTCTCGCGAATCTGGTTGATGAAGACCACCGAGCACTTGCTGCGGTTGATCGCACCCGTCAGCTTCCGCAGCGCCTGGCTCATCAGCCGCGCCTGCAGGCCGACGTGGCTGTCGCCCATCTCGCCCTCGATCTCTGCCCGGGGAATCAGCGCAGCGACCGAGTCGACCACGATCACGTCCACCGCGTTGGAGCGGACCAGCAGCTCGCAGATCTCCAGCGCCTGCTCGCCGGTGTCGGGCTGGCTGACCAGCAGATCATCGAGGTTGACCCCCAATCGGCGGGCCCAGCTCGGGTCCAGCGCGTGCTCGGCGTCGATGAACGCCGCCACGCCGCCCGCCTTCTGGGCGTTCGCGATCACGTGCAGGGCGAGCGTCGTCTTACCCGAGCTCTCCGGCCCGTACACCTCGATCACCCGCCCGCGGGGAATGCCCTGCCCGCCCAGCGCCAGGTCGAGGCTGATCGCACCCGTCGAGATGCCGCTGACCCGCACCCCGTCGTCGTTCATCCGCATGATCGAGCCCTTGCCGAAGGCCCGCTCGATCTGCGTCACGGCCCGGTCGAGCGCCTGCTTCCGGCCGGTGTCGGTCGTCGCGGCGGCTGTCTGCGTCTTGGCCATCTATCTGAATCCTCGTCTTGAATGAGTTCGGTGTCCGCAGCGGCAGCACCTCGTCGCTCCCCGCCACCGTCCCGGCAAATCCGCTGCGTCAGAGTCTATAAGGATAGCTGCTGTTCGGGATTTGTCAAGGTCGCACCCGAGCCTTTTCTTCAGGAAGAAGTCCGCCTGGCGCGCCCGCCAGGCCCGATTTGACCACCTGCCACGGGAGCCACCCCTCCTCCGATTCCGCCAGGCCACAAAATAATCGCCGCGGCAGCGAACCGCGATTTTACCACCCGAACCTTGGCTCACCGCGCCCGGACGCGAAGAATCCTGCGGGCAATCGCCACCTTGCCGGGCGGGAGACTCCCTCGTGGACGAACACCAGAGCTTCGAGCAAGCCCGCAGACGCCCCACCGCCGCCTCGCTCGAGGTCCCGGCGAGGCCGGTGTTCATCCGCTCGGACCAGAACCCCATCCTCACCGCCCGCGACCTGCCCTTCCGCGCCTCGGCCGTGCTCAACCCCGGCGCCACCGAACACGACGGCGACGTCGTGCTGCTCCTGCGCGTCGAGCAGGTGTCAGGCTATTCCGACATCCACGTCGCCCGCAGCCGAAACGGCGTCACCGGCTGGCACATCGAGCCCGAGCCGCTCATCGCCCACGGCGACCCGGAATATACCTACGAAGAATGGGGCTGCGAGGACGCACGCGTCGTCTACATCCCCGGCGAGGAACGCTGGTACATCACCTACGTCGCCTACTCCTCCATGGGGCCGGCCGTCGGACTGGCGTGGACCGACGACTTCCGCACCGCCCACCGCATCGCCCTGCTGGGCTCGACCAACGACAAGGACGGCGTGCTCTTCCCGCGCAAGTTCGGCGAGCGCTACTGCATGCTCCACCGCCCCGACGCAGGCGGACAGGAACATATCTGGTCCACCTACTCCAGCGACCTCATCGGCTGGGGCGAGCCGCACTGCGTCATGTTCGAGGGCATCGGCCCGGCGTGGGACCACCTGCGCATCGGAGCCGGGCCGCCGCCCATCGAAACCGAACAGGGCTGGCTGCTGATCTACCACGGCGTCAAGGCCTACGGCGGAAAGCTCATCTACCGCTGCGGACTCGCCCTGCTCGAACGCCACCGCCCCCACAAACTCGTCGCCCGCACGCCCGGCTGGGTCTTCCAGGCCGAGGCGCCCTACGAGCTCTCCGGCTTCGGACCCAACGCCGTCTTCCCCACCGGCCTGCTCCAGCGCGGCGACGACCTGTGGATGTACTACGGCGCCGCCGACACCTATGTCTGCCTCGCCACCGCCCGGCTGAGCGAGTTGATGGGCCTGCTCGTCGAAGCACACCGCTGAGCACGTCGCGGAGCGCGCGCAAAATCGGCCGCGAGCCCGGGTTCCTCGAAGCTCGCGGCCGACCGGATGCGCTCAATTGGGAACAGGTATAGAGCGTTTCTCCTTAGACGTCCGTCAGCGATTTACCAACTGCCGCCCCAGTACATCGCGGAGTCCTCGATCTCCTGCTTGCCCACGGCGTTCATGTAGAACTGGTAGGCCAGGGCGAAGGGCACGTCGGTCTCCT
>JBKHFW010000105.1:0-2952 GCA_046540025.1 Phycisphaeraceae bacterium | reverse complement strand
CCCGGCCACTCGGCCACTTCCGAACCTACTCCCACTTGCCCTTGAGCAGCGGCTCGGTGGGATGCTCGCTGCGCTCCATGCGCAGGTCGTTGAAGATCTCAGCCGTGCTCTCGTCCTCCTCCTGGGGGTCGAGCTCGATGCCGAGCTCCTCCGCGACGTCCTCCGCCGCGGAAACCAGCACGAACTCGCAGCCTTCGTGGTCGAAGAACTCGGGCGGGTCCGCGTCGGCGAACTTGCGGTCCCGGAACTGCTCCTGGAGGCTCTTGGGGTACGCCGCCTGACGCTCCTCCTTCAACCCGGCCGCGCGGGGCGCGCCTTTCTCCGGGTTCTTCACGCTGACGATGTAGCTCGCCTCCTGCTCGATGTTCATCTCCTCCTGGACCTCGCCCGGCTTTTCGGGCAGCTCCAGGGCGTAAACCAGGTGGGTGTGGTCGCCGTGGCGGAGGATGCGGTACACCCCCTCGCCCGCCGGCCGGGCCGCGGGAATGTGCCGCTCGCCCCGGGTCTTGGTCTCGTACTTGACGGGGTCGAACTGCTTCTCGACCTGCCTGGGGTCGCTGCTCACCATGTCGACGAAGCCCCAGAAGCGCCCCTTGCCCTTCCTGCCGGGGTCGGGCAGCTTCTTGCGGCCCACGATCGACAGGCGATACTTCTTCTTGCCGTGCGGGCTCAAAACCATGTAGAGCCGCTGGACGTCGCGGAGGCTCTCGACTTCCTCCTCCTCGACCCGCGGCTGATAGATGAAGTAAATGTTGCCCCGCTCGAGCGTTTCGACCTTGTCGTTCTCAGCCATGCCATGACCTTTCTGAATCGGGTCCGTCGAATCACAGCGACTCGCCCGATGCGCCCCACGCAGGGCGCGGCCGGAGTCGCGCTCCACCCTATGGTTGACCCGCGCACCAGCCAAAACGAGCATCCTTCCCGGATTGGGACCTTTCCCCACCCGGCCGAGCGGGTATCATCCGATAGACGCTTTTCGACGTTTCGAGCCAACCAGGGAGGACCCAGCGACATGGCGCTTTCCATCACATTCCTCGGCCACGCCGGCTTTCTCTTCGACGACGGCAACCACCAGCTCGCCGTCGACCCGTTCCTCACAGGCAACGAACTGGCCAGACAGAAGCCCGAAGACATCCGCTGCGACTACCTCGCCCTCACCCACGGCCACCCCGACCACTTCGGCGACACGCTCAAAATCCTCCAACGCAACGACGCCACCCTCATCGGCTCGTTCGAGGTGTGCAACTACGCCGCCGAGCACGGCGTCGAAAAGCTCGAGCCGGGCAACACCGGCGGGAAAATCACCACCGACTTCGGCTGGATCGCCTTCACCCAGGCCTTCCACAGCTCCAGCTTCAACGGCAAATACATGGGCCAGCCCCACGGCCTGATGATCCACATCGGCGGCGTCACCTTCTACCACTGCGGCGACACCGGCCTGTTCAGCGACATGAAGCTGCTCAGCGAGGTCTACCAGCCCGAAATCGCCGCCATCCCCGTCGGCGACCGCTTCACCATGGGACCCGAACTCGCCACCCGCGCCGCGGAAATGATCCAGCCGCGATACGCCATCCCCGTCCACTTCGGCACCTTCCCGATCATCCGCGAAACCCCCGAAGGCTTCGAACCGGCCGGGATCGAGGTCAAAACGATGGCCCCGGGCGACACATGGCGCTATAAGGAATAAGGACCCACGGGAAAAAAGCGGCACGCGCCGCGCCGGCGGGCCCGGGGAGACAACTCGCCATGGCAGAAGAGCGCGACAAGTCGTCGCCGGGGACGCAGCAGTCCGACCGACCGATCGACCGCGGCACCCTCGTCGTCCTGTTCGTCTGGGGCGCCGCACTGACGCTGCTGCTCTACTTCCTCGACGAACTCCCGTTCGTGCTGCTGATGTTCCTCGCCGCCGCCGCGGTCGCGGCCGTGCTGCGCCCGGTCAGCGACCACCTCTCCAGGCGCCGCGGCCTGTCCGGCACACTCGTCGGCGTGCTGTTCTGGCTGCTGGTCGGCGGCCTGTTCGCCCTGCTCGGCTGGCTGCTCAAGGGCGCCATCCAGAGCCAGATCCAGCGCTGGCCCCAGATCCGCGGGCGCATCAACGAAGGCATCCAGACGGTGATGGACCGCCTCGGCGTCGAGGGCACCCTCACCGTCAACGAAATCGTCGGCCGGGGATTGGACTGGTTCGTCGGCGGCGGCCAGGCGACGGGCATGCTCGCCACCGTCGCCGACCGCGTCGTCGTCGCGGCCGTGGCGCTGGCGATGATCGTCTTCGGCTCGATCTACCTGCTCAGCGAAAAACGCGGCGAACTGACCGGGCCGTTCACCCACCTGTTCCGAAGACCCCAGCGCAACCCCCTGCGCGGAGCACTGGGCGACCTGGAAGTGCGCCTGCGCTGGTGGCTGCTGGGCACCCTGACCAGCATGACCGTCGTGGGCCTGTTCACCGGCGTGGGCTTCTGGCTGATCGGCCTGGAGTTCGCCGTGGCCCTGGCCCTGCTGGCGGGGCTCGCCGAGATCGTGCCCACCTTCGGCCCCCTCACCGCCTTCACCGTCGCCGTGCTCGTCGCCGCCAGCCAGGGCCTGGCCCAGGTGCTGGGCGTGGCGGGGCTGTACGTCGGTGTCGGCTTCCTCGAGAGCTACGTGATGCTGCCGCTGATCATGAAGCAGGCGGTGCGCATCCCCCCCGTGGTGACCCTGTTCACCATCATCCTCTGGGCCCGCCTCTTCGGCCCGCTCGGCCTGGTGCTGGCGATCCCCATCGACGTGACGATCTGGTCCTTCCTCGACCACTTCATCCTGCGCCACCGCCAGCCGGTGGACAAAAACGCCCCGCTGACAGCGGACGGGGGCGAGACGTAGCGGGATCATCTTCAGCCGCCGCAAGCGCAGCGCCGCCGCGGACACGACGCCCTGCGAAAGCTCTCGACAGGCTTCATTTCGCTCAGGTTCCCC
>JBKHFW010000104.1:0-2993 GCA_046540025.1 Phycisphaeraceae bacterium | reverse complement strand
TTTCTTTAGTCGTTGCCTTTCAATGGCTTTACCCTTTTGGCGGCCACCCTAAAACCGCCCTAAAACGGGGCTAAAACCGCCCCAAAACCACCCTAAAACCGAAGCGCTCAGGTTTCGGCGGGGGGATCTTTGAGCCCGGGCATGAAGCGGGAGCCGTCCCGGCCCCGGCCGTCGTAGAGCAAGCGGTAGCGATAGGTGTTGTTGACCCGGTCGCTCTCGACGCTGACATATTCGAACTCGACGAGTTCCTTGAGATGGATGTGGACGCGGTAGTTGCTCCAGCCGCTGAACTCGCGGATCTGGCGCCGCGTGAACGAGCGGCGGGGGTCGTCTCCACCGGCTTCGGGCGCGCCGGGGTCCGCGCCGCGGCGCAGCATCTTCTCGAGCTCGAGCAGCAGGTTGCGGCTGGGGCGGCTGAGCTCGTCCAGACTGTGGCCGAGGATATCGTGGGCGAGACGGTTGGCGAGCTTCACATCCTCGGCGTCGACCTCGATGTATTCGACGGTCTCGCCGCCGCGCTTGTCGCTCCGGACGGGCTTCTGCAACTGGCGCAGGAACGCGACCGCCCGGATGAGGGCGAGGTATTTGGGCTGGTCGCGGCGGCCCTGCAGGCGGTCGTCGGCATAGCTCAGCTCGGTATGGATCGGGTTGACGATCGACAGCGGCTTCAGAAGCCGCTGGAAGTTGCGGTGGCGCTTCAGGGTGTCGTCCACCGCCCGGCTGCTGAAGAGTCCGTCGAGCCCCTCCCGCCGGCGCTGGAAGTCCAGGATCGCGCGGGTCTGCCCGCGCGATTCGTCGACGGCGGTGACGATGAAGCGCGAGCGGGTTTCGGGGTCGATCTCGGGGTTGGTGGTGGTCATGAGTATCCCGGTCGGGCCCTCGACGCGGTTGGTCATGGTGGTGATCCGCCCCGTGGCGGGGTCCTTCATGGCGGCCTCGACCACCAGCGCCCCGGCGCTGATGAGGTTGCGGATCGCGTAGCTGGCGTCCTCCGCCCCGGCCCCCTCTTCGAGGGCGAGGACCTTGTGCTTGAGGCTCATGCGGTCCTTGTAGAAGAGCGCCTTGCCCGAGAGGCTGGTGAGCTTGACGAGGTCCTCGGGCGGAACAAAGCCGCAGACGGAGTCCTGCAGGGCGGTCTTGCCCGCCCCGGAGCTCGAGAGGATCAATACGCACAGGGGCGCGGACATCTTGCGGCTGGTGACGGCCAGGTAGCAGAGGAGCTTGTTGGCCTCCTCGCCGACGAGACCGCAGGTCTCGAAGTCGGCGAGGATGGCGTCGAAGAGGTCCGGGCGCTTGCCGAACTCGATGGCCTGGTCCTTCTCTTTGGCCGTCAGCGCCGGCGCGGCGTCCTGCTCGGACTCGGCGGTCTCGCGGACGGCCTCGCAGCGCTTGACGAGCTTGGCTATGTCGGCCTCGACGATCTCGGGCGTCTCCTCGAAGAGCCGGCAGAGGTCCTGGGAGAGCGCGCGCCGCGAGCGGGCCGAGTAGAGGTCGAGCGTGTCGATGTGGAGCCGCCCGGCGTGCTCCACGCGGACCGTGACCTTGAGTTTGCGGCGGCCCTTCTCCAGCCCCATCAGCCGGTAGTGCCGCCGGCCGCAGGAGACGGTGAAGGAACCGTCCCGATCCAGCGTCCGCGTAGGCTCCCGGGGCGCGTCCCCTCCGCCTTCGCCCGTCGGCGCGTCCGCCGCGCTTCCGGGATCGCCGCCGCCTGGCCCGCGGGACGGCTGTTCGAAGGTCTCGGGGAGCACGCCCCGTTCGCTCAAGATCAGTTCGGACAGCTTGTCCCGGCCGAAGGCGAGCAGGAAGCTGTTCGGATCGTGGTCGTCGGGCAGGACCCGCAGCGCGACGCCGAGCGGCGGCGCCTGTTCGTCGCCGGGCTCGATGCCGGGGTGGGTCCTGATCCGCCGCTCGATCCTGTCGCAGCCCTCGGCCCCGGCCTTGTCGCCGTCCAGCATCAGGATCACGCGCCCGACCCCGTAGCGCCGCATATCGGCGATATCGCCGTCGTCCAGGCCGTTCGTCCCCTGGAGCGCGACGACATTCGGGAACCCGGCCGCCTCGACGCTGAGCGCGTCGAGCACCGACTCGACCGCGATGATCTCCGGGTAGATCTTCAGCGCCGGCGCGTTCCAGAGCCCGGTGCGCCGCTTCGGCAGAAAGACATGCCGCTTCCGGCCGTCCCCCGCATGGCGGCCGTAGAGCGTGACGATATTGCCGTCGACATCCGTCACGGGGAAGACGACGCAGCCGGCGAAGTGTTCCTGGCCGGACTTCGACAGCACGCCCAGGGCCTTCAGTTCGTCGAGCACCTGGCCGGACTGCGGCAGGATCTCGTGCAGGCGGCCGTTGGCGTAGCCGGCGCGGTGCGCCGCGAGCTGTTCGGCGTTGTCGAGTCCGCGGCGCTTGAGATACTCCAGCGCCTCCGGGCTCTCCGGCAGGTTCTTCCCGTAGAGCTCCGCCACCCGTTCCAGCAGCCGCGCCGCCTTCTCGGGCGGCACGGCGGGCTTCGTCTCCGCCTGCTCCGACGCCCGGCGGAGGTTCGGATGGGCTTCGAGCAGACGGTCCACCGCCTCCCGGAATGTGATGCCGTCGAGCTTCATCGCCAGATCGATCGCGCTTCCCCCCGCGTCGCAGCCCAGGCAGTGGAAGAGGTTCTTGCGCGGCGTCACCACGAACGACGGTTCCTGATCGTCGTGGAACGGGCACTTGCCGATCAGATCGGCGCTGCCGTGCTTGCGGAGTTCGATGCCGCGCGAGCGGCAGAGCGCCTCGATCGATACCGACTCCTTCAGTCTGCGGATGTCCTCCTCGTCCATTCTGCGGGCCATGATAGTTCCTTTCATTTCTGGAACCTCCGCCCGGCCTGTGCTACAATGCACAGCATCCGGACCTCGGTTCGGGTTGCGGGGCGGCGGACGATCTTCCAGGATAGCGCCGCCGCCCCCGATCTACTCTTTCCCGAAACCCCGTCAATAACGGATTTCAGAAAACAA
>JBKHFW010000103.1:0-3002 GCA_046540025.1 Phycisphaeraceae bacterium | reverse complement strand
GTACGCGGCCTGCGTGCCGATGAACGTCAAGGAGACGCTGACCGTCGCCGAACGCGCGGGGGCGGAGGTGGTGCCGGCCGCGCCGGCCGAGCGGCGGGAGGCGGGTCGCTGGGCGCTGATCGCGGCCAATCCCGGGCAGCTGGGCGGAAGTTTCGCGCTCGACCGGCCGCGGCTGCCGGCGCCGCATCAGGTGGTGGCTGAACTCTGGAAAACCACGGTCGGGACGCCGCCCTCCTCGAAGCGCAGCCTCGTCTGGCACGGCTGGGTGACGCTCTCGGCGACGCTTCTAGGCTTCGGGATCGGCACGACGCTGGGCGTGCTGCTGGCGGTGGGGATCGTGCACGACCGGGCCATGGACATGAGCGTGCTGCCCTGGGCCATCGCGAGCCAGACGATCCCCATCCTCGCCATCGCGCCGATGATCATCGTGGTGCTGAACTCCGTCGGGCTGCAGGGGCTGATCCCCAAGGCGCTGATCTCGGCCTACCTGAGTTTCTTTCCCGTGGTGGTCAGCATGGTCGCGGGGCTCCGCAGCCCGGCGGCGAGCCAGATGGACCTGATGCACACCTATTCGGCGACGGCGGGCCAGGTCTTCTGGAAACTCAGGCTGCCGGCCTCGGTGCCCTATCTCTTCGCCGCGCTGAAGGTCGGGATCGCCGCCTCGCTCATCGGGGCGATCGTGGGTGAATTGCCCACGGGCGCTTCGGAGGGGCTGGGGGCGCGCCTGCTGGCGGGCAGCTATTACGGGCAGACGGTGCAGATCTGGTCGGCGCTCTTTGCCGCGGCGATCCTGGCGGCGGTGATGGTGGGCACCATCGGGGCCATGGAGCGGGTGACGCTCCGGCGCATGGGGTTCGCGCGATGACGGCGGCGCTCGGGCGGGCCGGGCCGCTCCTCGCGGCGCAGGCCGCGGCGGTGGCCGGGGCGC
Source organism: Phycisphaeraceae bacterium (assembly GCA_046540025.1). Classification (GTDB taxonomy): domain Bacteria; phylum Planctomycetota; class Phycisphaerae; order Phycisphaerales; family Phycisphaeraceae; genus JBKHFW01. Next base: position 2,074 of record JBKHFW010000103.1, on the reverse strand, counting down.
TTCTCGTCGATTTGCGGCTGGCGCTGGTGCTCGCTGTGTGGTTCGCCGCCTGGCAGGTGAACATCCGCCTCTCGGAGAGCGCGCTGGCGCAGCGCCGTGCGTGGCGGAGCCTCGTCGCGGCGCTCTTCGGCATCACTGTCCTGATCCTCTGGGAAATGACCGTGCGGCTCTTCGGGGTACCCTCCGTTATCCTGCCGCCGCCGACGGAGATCGCGGCGACGCTTGCCGCCAACGACGGGCTGCTCTGGGGCGATTTCGTGCAGACCGTGGTGAAGGGCGCGTTGACGGGCTACGTCATCGGCTGCGCCGCGGCGGTCGGCATGGCGGTGGCGGTGGACCGCTCGCCCTTCCTGCAGCGCGGGCTCCTGCCGGTGGGAAGCTTCATGGCCGCGCTGCCGATCATCGGCACCGCGCCGATCCTCGTGATGTGGTTCGGCTTCGGCTGGCAGTCGAAGGCGGCGGTCGTGGTGCTGATGGTCTTCTTCCCCGTGCTGGTGAACGCGGTGGCCGGGCTGAAGTCGGCCGACAGCATGCAGCGCGACCTGATGGAGACCTACGCGGCGAGCTACTGGCAGTCGCTGATGAAGCTGCGGCTGCCGGCGGCGATGCCGCTCATCTTCAACGGGCTCAAGATCGCCTCCACCCTCGCGCTGATCGGCGCGATCGTGGCAGAGTTCTTCGGGTCGCCGACGCTCGGCCTCGGCTTCCGGATCTCGACCTCCGTGGGACAGCTTCAGCTCGGCATGGTCTGGGCGGGGATCACGGTGGCCGCGCTGGCCGGATCGGCCTTCTATTTCGCCGTCGCCTGGGCGGAAGGGCGGGTGACCTTCTGGCACCCGTCGCAAAGACCCTGAAAACGGGGACATGACACCAATAATGGAGGTATGACGATGAAACACCTGACCAGGACCGCGCTCGGGGTGGCGCTGGCGGGCGGCCTCGCCGGGGGTGCGCAGGCCGCCGACGAGGTGACGCTGCAGCTCAAGTGGGTGACGCAGGCCCAGTTCGCGGGCTACTACGTCGCCGAGGCCAAGGGCTTCTACGACGAGGCCGACCTCGACGTGACGATCAAGCCGGGCGGGCCGGACATCGCGCCGCCGCAGGTGATCGCGGGCGGCGGCGCCGACGTGATCGTGGAGTGGATGCCCGCCGCGCTCGCCGCGCGGGAGAACGGGCTGCCGCTCGTCAATGTCGCGCAGCCCTTCAAGTCCTCCGGCATGATGATGACCTGCTGGGCGGACACCGGGATCGAGGCGCCCGAGGATCTTGCCGATCGCACGCTCGGCGTCTGGTTCTTCGGCAACGAGTTTCCCTTCCTGAGCTGGATGGCCAAGCTCGGCATCGACACCGACGGCAGGAGCGAGAGCGGCGTCGAGGTGCTCAAGCAGGGGTTCAACGTCGATCCCCTGCTGCAGCGGCAGGCGGACTGCATCTCGACGATGACCTACAACGAGTACTGGCAGGTGATCGACGCGGGCGTGAGCCCGGAGGAGCTTGTCACCTTCAAGTACGAGGATCAGGGCGTCGCCACGCTCGAGGACGGGCTCTGGGCGCTGGAGGAGGATCTCGAGGATCCGGAGTTCGTCGACAAGATGGCGCGCTTCGTCGAGGCCTCCATGCGGGGCTGGAAATACGCCGAGGAGAACCCGGACGAGGCGGCGATGATCGTTCTCGAGAACGACGCCACCGGCGCGCAGACCGAAACCCACCAGAAGCGAATGATGGGCGAGGTCGCCAAGCTGACCGCGGGTTCGGACGGCACGCTCGACCCGGCGGACTACGAGCGCACGGTCGAGACGTTGCTTTCGGGCGGCTCGACGCCGGTGATCACCGAGCATCCGGGCGACGGGGCCTGGACGCATGCGGTCACGGACGCCGTGTCGAACTGAGGTGGCACGCTTGACGTGAAGGGGGCCGGCGGCAACGCCGGCCCTTTTCGTGGCGCGGTCCCGAGAGGGGCGCCGTGCCCCGCCAGCGTGTGACCTGCGCTCGGTGTGGCGGGTCCGCCCGTCGCGCGCCCCGGAAGCCGCCGCAGACGCCACCCGCTCCGGTGCCGTCGCGCCACGCGCGCCGT
>JBKHFW010000102.1:0-3184 GCA_046540025.1 Phycisphaeraceae bacterium | reverse complement strand
GTGACTGACCTTTTTCTCTGGCGCCCTCTAATCCCTTTGTTTATAATGACTTACGATGTTTGCCCTAACAGGAGATAAGTCATGGCAGATCAAGGGATTACGCCGGAACAGTTGGATGCGGTTTTGCAGCAGGAGTATGAGGCGCTCAAGCAGAGAATCTGCGATGCGATGAATGCGGCGCAGGCCGGTCGGATCATCGCCGACACGGAAGAACCGGTGCGGGACGCCCACGCGGCGTTCCGCCAACAGGCGTACGCGAAGGCGATCAGCCTCCTGGCCGAGCAGTGCGGCCCGGAGGCTTTTCCCCCCTCCGGCCGGCCGCGACGGTCGGCGATGGAGGAATAAGGGCCGCCAGCGGAGTTGCCACAAGACCATCAACGGCGAGGTCGCCTACCGCCGCACGATCTACTGGGATCCGGCTGACGGCACGTGCGCGCCGATGGATGCGTGGCTGGGCGTGCTGGAGGAGCATTACAGTCCGGGGCTGCGCGAGATGGCCTGTCGTCTGAGCTTGAACGCGGCATTTGTTCCGGCCAGTGAGGCCCTGGCGCGGACGGCGCAGGTGACGATCAGTTCCAGCGCCTTGCGGGACCTGGTCGAACGGGAAGGCCGGCGCGCCGAGTGCGCGATCCGCCAAGGTGCGTATGGGCCGAACTGGACGTCGGCGGATTGCACGGACCGAACGGTGATCACGGGGGCCGACGGGGTGATGGTCCCCGTGGTGACCGACCAGCAGAAGCGCAAGCGACGAGCCACGGAGGCCAACAAGCGTGCGACCGACGGCCGCAAGAGCACGGCTCGTGTGGGCCGGCCCAAGCGTGGCAGCGACGGGGGCTATAAGGAGTTCAAGCTCATCTCGTTTTATGATCCGGACAAGTCGCACCTGTACGCCGTGGGCACCCGCGGTGACCACAGGGTGCTGGGCCGACTGATGCGCCGGGAAGCGGGCAAGATTGCGATTGGCCAGGCCCAACGGAAGTACGCGGTGACCGACGGAGCGGAGTGGATCGCCCGGCAATACGGCAAGCAACTGCCGATGCTGGAAGAGACGATTCTGGATTACTATCACCTGCGCGATCATGTGATCGGCGTCAGTCATGTGCTGTACGGCGAAGGGACGGCCAAGGCGTTGGACTGGCGCAAGACGATGATGGGCGTGGTGTGGGAGCAAGGTTCGCTGGTGCTGCTGGAGCGGCTGAGCCCTTACCTGCGTCGGCATCGCTGCGGGGCGAAGGCCGAGGCTTTGCGTTCCCTGCAGCAGTACGTGGCCAAGCGGGTGGACATGACCGACTACCCGACGTTCCGCGCTGAAGGGTACGAGTGCGGCAGCGGTCCGACGGAGTCCTTCTGTGGTACACTGACGCTTCGGCTGAAAGCCCGTGGGATGCGGTGGGACGCCGACAATGCCGAAGCGATCATGGCGTTGGGCAGCCTGTACTACTCCAAGCTCTGGCAGGACTACTGGAGCCGCCAGCAGGCCGCATGACGATCTGCCAGAAAAGAAGGTCGCTCACAAACGATCGACAATGCGGTTTTTGGCTTGACGACCGATGCAAGGTTGGTAAACTGCCCCGCTCGACAGCAGTTGCGCCGTTAGCTCAGTTGGTAGAGCAGCTGACTCTTAATCAGCGGGTCGTAGGTTCGAGTCCTACACGGAGCATGATCGGATGACGCCGCACCGTGAGGTGCGGCGTTGTCGTTCGGCGCCGCCGCCCGTAGGCTCGGAGACGCTCCGGCCGCCCGCTCGCAGGGCGAGGAGCGGCCGCCGCTGCGGGATGCTCCGCGCGGGATTCCGAGACCGCGTCCGGCCGCCGGGGAGTGCTCGGCCGGGCCTCGCGCGAGGTCGACGGCATGAGGTGGCGGGAGCAGCTCGAGCATCGGGCGAGGTCGCGCGGCCGCGACCGGGACCTCGGCGGCAGCGACCGGGGCTTCTTCAACCTCCCGCCGTGGATCCTGCTCGTCGAGATCCCGGCCGTCCTGCTGCTGCGAAAGGCCGGCCGCCGCCCGGTGCGGGCGGGACTGCTGGCCCTGCCGTGGCTGGCGGCACTCGCGGCACTCGTCGCGATCCCGCTCGGCGGGGCGGCCTCGGTCGTCGCCTTCGAGCTGCTCCCCGCGAGCATCGCGGTGGTGGGGCTGGCGTGGGCGGCCGTCGCCTGCGGGCAGCCGCCTCCCGCCGGGAGCGAGCTCGGCCGAGGGACCCGGGCGGGCGAGTCGCGGTCGGCCGGGTCGTGGCCGACCGACGAGCAGGCGTCCGCCTTCTCGCTCGACGCGCCGCGGGCCCCCGTGATCGCGCGTCCCCGGTTGCTCGTGGCGGGCCTGGCCGCGATGGCGGCGGGACTCGCCCTGACCTTCGCCGGCGACCTGCGGGTGCGGCTCATGCCCGGGCCGCTGCTCGAGCGGGCGATCGTCACCGAGACCCTGCTCGGCCCCCGTCACTGGGCGGAGCTGGCGCGCCGCGAGAGGAGCCCCGAGGAGGCCGACCGGCTGGCGGAGGCCATCCTCGCGCGGCTGGAGTCGGGCGAGCCGGTGCGGGGCGACGTCCACGACTGGTTCGTCCGCCGCCTGTGGGACGGCACGCTGACGCACGCGCAGGGAGTCCGCTACGCGGACGACGCCCTCGCGGTCCGCTCGGCCGGCGCGGCGCGGGCCGTGGTGGGCGAGCCGCTGCAGGTGCGGCTGCTGCTCGGCGTGCCCCGCGAGCACTTCTTCGGCTATCCCGAGTGGTTCTGGTACGAGTGGGGCCTGCTCGTGGACGGCGTCGAGGTGGTGAGCCCGCCCGACGCCTTCGCGCCGCGTCCGCCGGGTGCCCCGCCGGCGGGGGCGTGGGACCGGGTGAGGTCGTGGTGGCACGTCGCCGACGGCGCCGACGGCCGGAGCGGGCGGCAGGGCGACACGCTGTTCCTCGAGGTCGACGGTCCGGTGCCGGTGGCCGAGGGCCCGGCCCTGCTCCGAGTCCGGCTGCGCCGCACGCTGTTCATCCCGAACTCGCCGCTCCGCGTGGAGCGACCGGACTACCTCGAGGGCGAGCTGCCGCCCGCGGCGTTCTGGTCGGAGCCGCTCGAGGCCGAGGTCCGGGTGCTCGTCGAGCCCGCGGGCGCGTGAGACGCGCCGCGGGGAGGGGCATGAGTGGCGCGGGAGGGGCGCCGGGCGGCGACCGGCGGGGCCGGGGTCGGGGCCGGGGTCG
>JBKHFW010000101.1:0-3201 GCA_046540025.1 Phycisphaeraceae bacterium | reverse complement strand
GGGCGGAGGGCATGGTGCGCGGGAGCGGGTGGGGCTTGCCGGTTTTCATCGGCTCGCGCTGCCGCGGGCTGCGCAAAAACAGCGGGCCCCGGAACGGGACCCGCCAGTGGGAAATCGTGTCGTGTCGAAGGGGACCTACTCGGCCGTCAGCTCCGTCCGCTCGCCCGGGGCGAGTTCGTGCTCCCGGCCGTTCCACACCAGCACGCCCGGCACGCCGGCGGGCAGGGTCACCGCGGCCCGGCAGGCGCCGTTTTCGAACTTGAGGTCCGCCTCGATCCGCCCGCGCGGGTGGGGCATCGCCGTTTCGATCTGCTCGAGCGGCCCGGGCGAGGGCGCGATGCGGACGCGCTGGAACCCCGGCTCGGCCGGCCGAATGCCGGCGAAGCTCGCGTGATAGTGGAACAGCGGATGCGACCCCCACGCGTGGCAGTCCGACCGCGTCGGCTCGGGCTGCTCGACCGGCGTGCGCAGGCCCTGCCTGGGCAGGTTCTTCCACAGGCCCAGCCGCGGGTGAATCGCGTCCGCCCGCCCGGCCCGATACAGCGCCTCGAACGGGTAGAACGAGAAGTAGATCGTCGCCCCGGCGAAGTCGATCGGCAGGTCCAGCAGCAGCTCCAGCGCCTTCGCCCGCTGAGGCGGGCTGAGGATCTCCGCCAGCAGGGCGAGCGCCTGGGCGTGCTCGCTGAAGTGCTCGTGCGCCAGGTCGTCCGCCAGGCAGCCGCGTTCTTCGTCGAAGAAGCGGGCGACGATCACCTCGCCCAGTTCGTCCGCCAGCCGCTGGCATCGCTGAGCCAGCACGTCCTCGCCGTGCATCGCCTCGAGCTCGGCTGCGGCCTGCAGGCAGAGGACCATCTGCAGGTTGTTGAGCGCCGAAACCGTCCTGCCATCGGGGGCGTAGCCCTTCTCCCAGCCGGGCACCCAGTCCATGAAGGACCAGCCGGGCAGGTCGGCGACCAGCCCGCTCTCGTCGCGCAGGGCGAGCAGGTGCTCGACCAGGCTGCGCACGCCCAGCAGGCGCTCGCTCACCCAGGCCGGGTCGTCGCGCCACCAGGCGTAGTCGCGCACCATGAGCGGCCAGAGCATGGCGTAGGTCGTGCTGAGCTGAAGCGGCATCGACGGATAGCGCTCCAGCACGATGCCGTTGTGCCAGCGCGACCAGTCGAAGAGCTCGATCCCCCGGCGAACGAGGCGGTCGTCGCCCCAGACGGCGTGGCAGACCAGCATCTCCAGCCGGGTGTCGCCGACGTACATCATCTGCTCGTAATAGGGGCAGTCGGTGAACGTCTCGTGGCAGGACATCTCCATGCCGCGGACCATGAGCGGCGCGGCCGCGTCCAGCTCGGCATCGTCGCTGCGCCACTCGGCGCCATTCGCGAAGGGGTAGTGGGTTTCGAGGATCTCGACCCCGTCGATCCGCAGCGGCTCGTCCCGCGTCTGCACGGTGATCTGCACGTATCGGCCGGAGCGCCACCAGTGCGGCTGATAGCTTTCGCTTTCCCCGCCGCCGGGGATGAAACGGTCGCCGAAGCCGGCGAAGACCTTGCCGGCGATCTCGTCGCGATTGCCCTTGTCTTCGGTCGGCCGACCGTCGCCGTCGGTCTGGTAGAGCGACTCGGCCCACTCGATGGTCACTTCGGCATCCCGTCCGCCGGTGAAGGTCATCCGCTCGTAGCCGCAGTAGTAGTTGTCGAGGTCCCAGATGACGCGGACGAACGTGTGGGCCGGGACCTGCACCGACGCACCCCCGACGAGGTTCTGCCAGTCGGTGACGGCGGGCGACTGGGCCGCCTCGGCGGTGACGGGGGCGTCCGCGGGCTGATCGTCCACCGCCCGGATCCGGCCTGGACGAACGGGCTGGCGCAGCATGTCGGGCAGATTGCTCGGGTGCATCCGCCAGAGCGGCACGACGGCGCCGTTGTCGCCCGAGGCGAAGGCGGGACGCACCACGGCCGGCTTGACGGCGGGATCGGGCGGCCCCTGGGCGATTCGGCCGTCGATCGTCTGCTGCGGCCCGACGACGTGGTAGCCCTCCACTTCCGACTCCTGGAACGACCACTCGAGCACCCGGCTGACGCGCCAGGGGCCTTCGCCGGTGTTGAGCTCCTGCTCCATTCCCTCGGCCGCGAAGATGAACCCCGGCCTCAGGGTCACCTGGGCGTGCGGCCTGAGTTGCCCGAGCGGCCACGAGGGCGGGGCGGTCGCCGGGCCGTCGGGGTCGGGGTCGCGCGGCCCGAAGTGCCACGCCGTCACCAGAAACTCGTGTTCGCCGGCGGGCAGCTCGACGTCGTAGGACGCAAAGCTCCAGTGCAGGGCGTCGCAGCGGTCCGGCCCCATGCCGACGAAGGCGCCGTCGAGGCTGAGCTCGTAGCGCTGATCGGCGCTGAGGTGGATGCGCACGGTCCGGGGCTGGTCGAGCGTGAAGCGGTTGGTGAATCGCAGGGCGGTGGCTTCGTCGCTGTCGCACTCGGGATGCCAGACCCAGGCGGCGTGGTCGATCGGGTATTGAACGCGGATGTTGCCGTCGGCTGCGGGCTTTGCCGGGGCGAGGTGAACGCGGGTGATTCGGACCATGGGAATCCCTCGAAGGTGATCAGCCAGTTGTGGAGTCGCCTCATGCTAACGCCGCCGCCGGCCTCGCGAAAGCAGGGGAAGCTGGGAACGGGACCCTGCCGGGCTTTGCGAGCATCTGTCGCGAGCGTTGGCAGGGACTTTCGGAACCCGCTCCGCAAGCCCATCAATCGATGCGCAGCGGGCTTCGCCAGCTCCGAGCGAAAGAGGCCCCAGGACCAGCACGATGAGGTGGAATCGTGTGACGATCCTCCGACTCGAGAGGGACGCTCGCTTGCCGTAGCCATGGAAAAGGCCCACGCGCTGCCGCGTGGGCCTTTTCGTTTGCCGCCCGGATCAGGCGAGTGGAGCTGAGGGGATTCGAACCCCTGACCTCTTGCATGCCATGCAAAATCAGTGGTATGGCGTCTCCCCGGCTGAAAGAGTGGGAGGCAGCGAAAACGCATGGAGATTGCGGTTTTGCGAGTGGTAGCCTCCGTGTGCGCTCGCGGTGGGAACGCCTCGAAACGAGAAAATGCGGCCATTTGTGGCCACGTGGCCACAGGTCCCCAGCGTGTCCCCCTCACCGCCTCGCCACGTCCCGCCCCTCGTCCAGGCCGAAGTGGCGCCGGGCCATCTCCACCATCCTCCGCT
>JBKHFW010000100.1:0-3277 GCA_046540025.1 Phycisphaeraceae bacterium | reverse complement strand
CTCACCGCCAAGCCGGTGCTCTACGTCGCCAACGTCGACGAGGACGACCTCGCCGGCGAATCCGAGGCGGTGCAGCAGGTCCGCGAGCGGGCGCTCGAGGAAGGCGGCGAGGTCGTGCCGGTGTGCGCCAAGATCGAGTCCGAGCTCGCCGAGCTGGACGAGGCCGACCGCGACGAGCTGCTCGAGAGCGTCGGGCTCGAGGAGCCGGCGCTGGCGGTGCTGGCGCGGGCGATCTTCCGCCTGCTGGGCCTGCAGAGCTTCTTCACGGCCGGCCCCAAGGAGATCCGGGCGTGGACCGTGCCGGTCGGCGCGACCGCGCCGCAGGCGGCGGGCGTGATCCACACCGACTTCGAGAAGGGCTTCATCCGGGCGGAGGTCTACTCGGTCGGCGACCTCGAGCAGCACAAGAGCGAAAAGGCGATCCGCGAGGCGGGCAAGATGCGCATCGAGGGCAAGGACTACGTCGTCCACGACAGCGACGTCTGCCACTTCCTCTTCAACCGCTGAGCCCGCCCGGGCCGGGGGGGGCGGGGGAAACTTGACCGGCGGGGAGGAATCGGCCACAATACCCGGCTCGCCACGACAGACAACCAACCAATCCGGATCAGAGAGCACACGCGATGGCTGACATCAACCCCGGCGACAAGATCAACGTCAAGATCGTCAAGCGGCCCACCAACCAGGCTGCCCTCAAGACGGTTCAGCGGCTGCTCGCCCGCGACCCCGAGATGGCCGCGGAGATCGAGCGGGAGCGCAAGGTCCGCAAGCGCAACACGGAGATCCGCAGCCGCGGCGGTCGGCCGTGGGCGGTGCGGCTGGTCAAGCACCACCCCGTCCAGGGCGAGGTGGGCGAGCAGGGCACGATGCGGGCGACCGTCGACGTGCTCCGCGACCTGCCCAGCGTGGAGCGCTTCGTCGAAGTGACTCCCGCCTGAGCGGTGTGCGCGACGGCCGAACGATCCAAACGAGCCCACGGACGCGTGCCGTGGGCTTGTCTATTGGTGGCGGGTTTGAATTGTTCCACCTTGCCGGGGTAGACTTGTTGCCATGGTTATCAGTCTCAGCAATCAGGTTCTGAACAACGCGCCAGGCGCGCCGTCGCCCGAGTTCATCAAGCGGAAGAAGCCCGACTGGCTCCGCGCCCGCCTGCCCGGCGGCGCGGGGTATCAGAAGCTCCGCGAGCTGATCGACCGCCACCAGCTCCATACCGTCTGCGAGTCGGCCAAGTGTCCGAACATGGGCGAGTGCTGGGGGCGGGGCACGGCGACGATCATGATCCTCGGCGACGTCTGCACGCGGTCCTGCGGGTTCTGCAACATCAAGACCGGCCGCCCCCCCGTGCTCGACCGCGAGGAGCCCAAACGGGTCGGCGAAACCGCGGCGATCATGAAGCTGCGGCACATCGTCATCACCAGCGTCAACCGCGACGAACTGCCCGACGGCGGGGCGGGCATCTGGGCCGAGACGATCGAGGAGATCCGCAAGCAGAGCCCGGAAACGAACATCGAGGTGCTCATCCCCGACTTCTGCGGCGACTGGGACGCGCTTCAGAAGGTGATCGATGCGGCGCCCGATATCCTCAACCACAACATGGAAACGGTGAAGCGGCTCTATTCGGTGGTCCGCCCGCAGGCGAAGTACGATCGCTCGCTCGAGCTGCTTCGCCGATGCAAGGACGCCGGGCTGCGGACGAAAACCGGCATCATGGTCGGCATCGGCGAGACCGACGAAGAGGTCGACGAACTGATGGCCGACGTGCAGCAGGGCAGCGACTGCGACATCCTGACGATCGGCCAGTACCTCCAGCCGACGCGGAACCATCTGCCGATCAGCCGCTGGGTGACGCCGGAGCAGTTCGCCCAGTACAAGCGGACGGGCGAGGCGCTGGGGTTCATCCACGTCGAGTCCGGCCCGCTGGTCCGCTCGAGCTACCACGCCGACGAACAGGTGGACCGCGTGGACGCCTGCGTGGGGGCGTAGGGGGCCCCGAGGGCATTGGATTGCATGAAGCCGCGGTTTTGGCCGCGGCTTTTTTCTGCGCAGGTGGGGGGATCGCCGCCCCGGATATGATGGCTCCTGCGTCTCGTGTCCCGTCCGGTTTGCCTCAACCCGGGGCGGCGCTGCGCTCTGCCCCGGCGTGGGGGTTCGCGTTCCAACACTTTCCGAGCTTTCCCGCCGAGGGCGCGCAAAGGAAAAGGCGCGGCCGAGCCGCGCCTCTGGGGGCGAATCCGGTCTGTTTCGGGCGGATCAGCTCCGGGCCTTCTGGTAGAGCTCGTTGGCTTTTTCCCAGTTGACCACGTTCCACCAGGCCTCGATGTAGTCGGGTCGGCGGTTCTGGTACTTGAGGTAGTAGGCGTGTTCCCAGACGTCGAGGCCGAGCACGGGCTGGCCCTTGAGGCCCTCGTCGTCGTCGAGGCCGCGCATGATCGGGTTGTCCTGGTTTTTGGTGCTGGTGACGGCGAGCTTGCCGTCGGGCTCGTTGACGATGAGCCAGGCCCAGCCTGAGCCGAAGCGGTTGGCGGCGGCCTTGGAGAATTCGTCCTTGAACTTCTCGAATCCGCCGAGCTCGGCCTCGATGGCCTCGGCGAGGGCGCCGGTGGGCTTGCCGCCGGCGTGGCCGCCCGGGGCCATCAGGGGCCAGAAGAGGCTGTGGTTGTAGTGTCCGCCGCCGTTGTTGCGGATGGCGGTTTTCTTGTCCCGGGGCACCTGGTCGAGGCTCGAGAGGATTTGCTCGATGGGCTTGTTGTCCCACTCGGAGCCTTCGATGGCGGCGTTGAGTTTCTTGACGTAGCCGCCGTGGTGTTTTTCGTGGTGGATCTGCATGGTCTGGGCGTCGATCGCCGGCTCGAGGGCGTCGTGGCTGTAGGGCAGATCGGGCAGGGTGAAAGGCATAAGGCGCATCTCCTTCTCTTTTTCCTCAAGAGACCTGCGGTGCCGGCGTACCGGCGGGAGGGCGATGGCCCGGGAGGCCGGGCCTCGGCCCGCGAGGTCGAGAACACCGCCAACCTCCCCCTTGGCGGTGGGTGGTGGAGTCTAGAAGTCTTCTCGGGACGAGTCAAGGCTGCCGGGCCTGGGGCGGGCTGATAAACGAATGGGGAAAAAGCTGATGGGGCTTTAGGACGCGCCCTACTCCCGGATTCTGCGGGAGGCGGGACAATGCCCTGCGTTCGGACAGGAGGTCTGGCGGACGGGCCGCTGGCACTGGCTTTGCAAAGCGTCAGGCCGGCCAGGTTGGCCCCGCGGGCAGGGAAGCCCCGCCGGCTTTTTTCAGGGCGCG
>JBKHFW010000099.1:0-3477 GCA_046540025.1 Phycisphaeraceae bacterium | reverse complement strand
GCGACAGGGGATCGGAACCCTTTCCCGAATCGCTTTCCTGAGTCCGATAATATACGTTATGTATAACTGAGCCAGCAGGGCGGGTGAGTCCTTCCGCATCCGGGCTTTCCGGCATCGCCGCCCTGCTTCGTGGTCACGCCTCGCGCAGAGCCGGGTCACAGGCAAAATGCCAATGCTCCGAGTCCTCGTTTCGGCCCCGCCAGCGGGCAAATCGCTGCGGATGAGGCTGGCCGAACCGTTGCCCCGCCCCTAGGCTTCTGCTAGCTTGACCGTCGCCGAGACCCGGCAGAGGGAGCCGACCGGCTCGGTCAGGGAGTTTCATCTCCGGGCAAGCGGCCATCGGCCGACACCCGGATTCAGGTGTGGAGGAAGCGAAGCGATGGCTGACACCGCACTCGGCAGGTCCGAGCCGCTCGACCCGACGCTGCGCGCCGGCGGACCCGCGGCCCCGGTCGCACCGTCTACCGACCTGCTCGCCCGGGCGCGCCAGACGCTCCAGGCCGGCGTGGATCACCTGCTCGAGCTTCAGAACGACGACGGACACTGGCGGGCCGAGCTCGAAGGCGACTCGATCCTTCAGAGCGAATACATCCTGCTCAAGTGGATCCTCGGCCAGGAAAACGACGCCCGCCTGCCGAAGATCGCCGCCTACCTGCGCCGCCAGCAGCAGCCCGACGGCACCTGGGTGCAGTACCCCGGCGGCAGGATCGACATCTCGGCGACCACCAAGGGTTATTTCGCCCTCAAGCTGATGGGCGACGACCCGGAGCTGCCGCACATGCAGCGGGCCCGCGAGCAGGTGCTCGCCGCGGGCGGAGCCGAGCAGTCCAACAGCTTCAGCAAGTTCTACTACGCCGCGCTCGGGCAGATGAGTTGGGACGCCCAGCCGACGATCCCGCCGGAGATCGTCTACCTGCCCCGATCGTCCTACTTCCATCTCGACAAGGTGTCGTCGTGGACGCGGACGATGATGATCCCGCTTTCGATCGTGACCACTCACCGTCCGGTGCGCGAGCTTGAGTCCGATAAGTCGATGGCCGAGCTCTGGGTCGACCCGGCCAACCAGCGCCGGCTCGTGCCTACGCAGGAAAACCCGCACCCGTTCTGGTCGCGCTTTTTCCTCATCGGCGACCAGATGGCCAAGCAGGTCCACAAGCTCGGCCTGACGCCGTGGCGCAAGCGGGCGATCCAGTGGATGGAGCGCTGGCTGCTCGAGCATCTCGAAGGATCGGACGGCCTCGGCGCGATCTTTCCGCCGATGGTGTACATCCAGATCGCCTTCCGCTGCCTGGGCTACGAGGACGACCACCCCGTGCTGGTCAAGGCGCGCAAGGACCTCGACGACCTGATGATCGAGGATCCGGAGACGGGTGAGATCCGCATTCAGCCCTGCTTCTCCCCGGTGTGGGACACCGGCATCGCCGCGTTCGCGCTCACCGAGGTCGGCCTCGACCAGAAGCACCCGGCCATGCGCGGCTGCCGCGACTGGCTGCTGAGCAAGGAGTGCCGCATCAAGGGCGACTGGGCCGCCAACGTCGACGAGCCCATCGAGCCCAGCGGCTGGTTCTTCGAGTACAACAACCCGTTCTACCCCGACACCGACGACACCGCCATGGTGTCGATGGCGCTCAACCGCATCGGCGGCAAGCAGGCCCGGGCCGCCGCGTCGCGCGGCCTGGCGTGGGACCTCGCCATGCAGAACGACGACGGCGGATGGGCCGCGTTCGACCGCACGAAGGAGCGGCCGCTGCTCGAGCAGGTGCCCTTCGCCGACCACAACGCCATCCAGGACCCCTCCTGCCCCGACATCACCGGCCGAGTGCTCGAAAGCCTCGGCTGGCTGGGCATGAACACCGAGGACAAGCGCGTCCAGCGGGCGATTGCCTACATCCGCGAGACGCAGGAGGAAGACGGCGCCTGGTTCGGCCGATGGGGCGTGAACTACATCTACGGCACCTATCAGGTGCTCGTCGGCCTCGCCAGCGTCGGCCAGGACATGGACGCCGACTGGGTCCAGCGTGCCGGGCAATGGTTCGTCGACCACCAGAACGACGACGGCTCGTTCGGCGAATCGCCCGACTCCTACGAAGACCCGTCCCTGCGAGGCCAGGGCCCGAGCACCGCAAGCCAGACCGCCTGGGGCGCGATGGGCCTGCTCGCCGTGTTCGGCCCCGAGCATCCGAACGTGCAGCGGGCGATCGACTGGCTCTGCCTGACCCAGCTCGACAGCGGCAACTGGCACGAGCCGTGGTTCACCGGCACCGGCTTCCCGCGGGTCTTCTACCTGCGTTACCACATGTACAAGCTCTACTTCCCGGTCATGGCCATCGGCAGGTGGCTGCGACTCCAGGAGCAGTTGCCACGCCTCGAAAGCTGACCGACGACCGCACCGCCCCACCGCTCGACGGGCCGCTCGCGCCGCCGGCCCGGCAGGAGGTTCCCTGTCCCAACTGCGGCCAGGACCTCGCCCGCCTCACCGGCCCGGTCATCCGCTGCCCCGCCTGTCAGCACGAGTGGGCGGCGGGCGAGCTCCAGCCCAGGCCGCTCCGGGCGAGGCACCCCGCGGCAGCGCTGGCGATCCTCGCACCGGCGCTCTGGTTGACGCTCGCCGGGCTGGTGCTGATCGCCGCCCGGGCGGTCACCCAGCTTCAGGGGCTGGGGCTGCTGGCGATGATCGTCGGCGGACCGCTCGCGGTCGGGCTCGGCTGGCTCGGCCTGCTCTGGCGGGCGCTGCACACCCTCGGCGATCCCGGCGAAGGCTTCGCGCTGGCGATGCTCGGCCACGTCGTCGTTCCCGCGGGACTCGCCAGCCTGGGCGGCGCGGGCTGGCTCGCCGCCCGGATCGCCGCCGAGCTCCAGCAGACCGGCCCGGCCGACCAGGGACACCTTGCGGGCCTCGTGGTGGGCACGATCGCCCTGATCGGGGTACTGGGACTCTGCATCGCGGGTATCCTGTTCATCGTCTGGCGATGCGGCCGACCCGGTGGGAGCGACAGCGAGACATGAGCGAACCGTTGACACCGCGGCCCAACGACAGCGCTGCCGAGGCGCCCATCGAAGCGGTCCGCCGGGACGTCGCCTGCCCCGAATGCGGGTACAACCTGCGCGGCCTGACCGGGCCGGTGGTAGCCTGCCCGGAGTGCGGCCACGAAGCGGACATCGCCAAGCTGGTCGCCCGGCGGTGGGATCGGCCGTGGTGGAAAGCCCCGGGCTTCAACACCCTGCTGCTTCCGGCCGCAGCACTGGCGCTGGGCGTCGCGTTCGGCGGCATCGGGATCGGATTCGCCCTGGCAAACCTCCAGCCGGCCAACCCCGGCCTGGTCTTCGCCTCGGCGGCGATGGCGCTGATGGCGGTCTGGGGCTGGCTGATGTGGCGGACCACCCGGCTGTTCGACGCGGCGACGGGGCCGCTGCTGGCCCTGCTGGCCCACGTCGCGCTGGTGGTGGAGGCGGCGGGGGTCATCCTGTTCCTGGGCA
>JBKHFW010000098.1:0-3787 GCA_046540025.1 Phycisphaeraceae bacterium | reverse complement strand
CCAGCCTCTAATTCCGCTCCGCCGCCGTCACCGCCATGACCGCCGCCGCCCCCAGCCCCGGCTCGTCCGCCGCGACGAAATCAACCCGCTCGATCGCCACGTCCGGACGCGGGTTCTCCCACTCCATCGCGTACACCGCAAGCTGCTCGATCCCGTACTCGCCCCGGAACCGGTGGTACGTCTCCGCGTTGTACCACGCCACCTCCGCCCCCGGCACGGCGACCGGCTCGCCCATGTCGCTGATCCACGGGCCGATCTCACGCATCCACCGCACGGCCGCCTCCGTCTGCTCGCCGTCCGCATAGTGAATGACATACCTCAGCACCACCGGCGTCTCCCCCTCACCCAGCGCCGGGCCCGGGTTGTACGCCTGGAGGAAAAACAGCGCGTCCGCCTTCCGCCCCACCGGCATCCCCTCCACCTTCCCGGCCTCGATGTAGCTGCCCTGCCCCGCCAGCATGACCACGTCCGGCTGCGGCTCCGTCGAGTGGTAAGGAAGCTGCCATTCCACCCCGCCCAGCATCTGCCGACCCGTCGGAAAGCTGGTCAGATCGAGAATGTAGAGCCCGCCGAGGTGAAACCAGTTCCGCTCGCCCATCGCCCGGTCCACGTGAGCGTTGCGCAGCCGCTCGGGAATGTGAAGCGGCTCGAACCGCCAAGGCCCCTCATACCCGGGCAGAACCCGCTGCGTGTTCGGGTCCAGCCCCGCGTCCCCCCGCCAGCGACCGGCAAACGCGCCGAAATTCACCCGCTCGCCGTCCACCGCCAGCGCCAGCCGGGCGGGCGAGCCCTCCTCGAGAAAGAAGAGCCCGCGATCCGGGGCGGTGAACCGAGGCGGCTGCTCGATCATCCCCTCCCCCGCCACGCCCGGCCAGACGTCGGCGTCGCGGGCGGGCACCTCGATGAACGGGTATTGCAGGTTGTCCGCAATGCTCACCTGCTTTTGCTCGAAGTCGCGCACTTCCGAGACGATCTGGGCGTGGAAGTTGTCGGCCACGATGTTGCCGACCACGTCGAGCCCGAGGTACGAGCGGTCGCGCAGGAGGATCCCCCCGCCGAACCACTGCCGCCTCGCGTGCTCCTCGCCGTTGTCGCAGACGGTGTTGAAGCGGATGACGAACTCGCGGTTGCGCGGCCGAGTGTCCTCGGCCCGCTCGTGGGACTCGTCCATCCAGTCCTTGATCGAGTTGAACGTGCTGATGCCGTTCGTGCTGCGGTACACCAGGTTGTGGTGGATGTCGATGTTCTCCACCGGCAGGGTCACCTCGGAGCCGACGGAGATCCCGCCCGTCTCGAAGACGGTGTTGCGGTCGATCTCGACGTTCTTGATCATGTCCCGCCAGCAGTCGAGATAAATGCCCGTCGAGGCCGTGCGGTAAACGAGGTTGTGGTGAATGCGGCCGTGGCGGGTCGAGCCCTTGCCGTCGATGCCCTCCTTGTCGCTGGCGTACACCTCGTTCCAGGCGAGCTCGAACCCGTCCGTGTTGCCGAGGGTGATCCCCTCGTGCGGGTTCTTCTCGGGAGTGAGGATCTCGGCCGTCGCCCCGGAGATGGCGAGCTTGCTCGTCGGCCGGGCGATCGTGTTGCCGATCAGGCGGATGTTTTTCCCGCCCAGGTCGGCGATGCCGCTGGAGTAGGTCCTGTAGGTCCGGCAGCCGAGGATCTCGATGTCCTCGCACTCCCGCAGGCGGATGCCCCGGCTGCCCGAGTTCTGCACCTGGAGGCCGACGATCCGGACGTGCTTCGCCTGGTCGAGGGCGATCTGCCCCGCGTCGCTGGCCGGGCCGTGGCCGCCGCTGCCCGGGAGGGGCACGGGGCTGAGCTCGGCGTCGATGATGGCGGTTTCGCCCGGGAAGGAGGCAATCGAGATCGGCGCCTCGGCCGAGCCGGAGTCGCGGATGAAAAGCTGCTCGAGAATGCCGTACCGCCCGCCGCGGAAGAGGACGAGGTCGCCGGGCTCAAGCCCCTCGATCGCCCGGCCCGGCGTGCGCCAGGGGGCGTCGAAGCTGCCCGCAGCGGCGTCATCGCCGAAGGGGGCGACCACGCGGACCCGCTCCGGCCCCGCGTCCGCCGCCCGGACCCCGAGCACCAGCCCCTGGCCGAGTTCTTCCCACGGCCGCTCGGCGCTGGCAACGCGGA
This sequence comes from Phycisphaeraceae bacterium, assembly GCA_046540025.1. Classification (GTDB taxonomy): domain Bacteria; phylum Planctomycetota; class Phycisphaerae; order Phycisphaerales; family Phycisphaeraceae; genus JBKHFW01. Next base: position 1,648 of record JBKHFW010000098.1, on the reverse strand, counting down.
CTTCGCGGATCGCCACGCTCGGCCGAGGGTTGGGCCAGGTCATCTCGTAGACGACCTGATGGGCGAGGAAGCTCGGCGTCGGCTCGGCGGGCTGGCCGGCGAGGTCGGTCTTTACACTGATCGGCTTCGCCCAGGGCAGGGGCATGGGCTCGTCGACGAAGCGGTACCAGTCGCCGACGCCCTCGCCCCAGCGGACGTCGATGGGCACGACGACCCCGTCTTCGTATTCGACCTCGTACCGCAGCAGGGTCGGCGGCTGGGGCGGGAGGTTACCGCTGCGCTTGGCGAGGGCCGCGGCCCGGCGGTAGTGGTCGATGCCCTCACCGGGCTGCCAGGTGTGGCGGAGCTTGAGGGACCGGGCGGGTCCGGAGAAGGCGAACTCGCCGCCGCGGGAATCGCCGCTTTGCCCGCCGTCGACCAGCAGCAAGCCGGGGCGTGCCGGCTGGTCGAAGGCTGTTTTCATCGCCTCGAGGTCGAGCTCAACGCCCTGCCGACTCCAGTCCGGCGCCGGGTCGAGTTGCCCCGTCGCGGCGGGGGTGCAAAGCAGGAGTGTCGCGAGCAGGATCGGAAGTCGGGTCATCGGAAAGGCCTCCACGAGCGCGGCCGACCGGCGGGAGGCCGGCGGCGGGACGGGCGAGGGGGCTTGCGCAAAATGGCAGAACCGCCCCCACGGGAACGCGGGACCCATCGTAAACGGTGGCGAGGCAGCGGGCAAAACGGCGCGCCGACGGCCGCCTTCGGGCCCGCAAAGACGAAAAACGACGAAAAACGGCGTCGTTTGGCCTCGAAGCGCGCACAAAAGAACCGCGCTTTCAGTGGCAGACGGGACGCCTCCGGCCCGGGAGCGCGCACAAAAGCGGCCCGGCCGGTCCATCATTCGTGGCTCGATCGAGGCGCGCGCCGTGGCGCCGCGGCCGCGCACAGAGGTCGATTAGAGGCTGGAGGCCAGGGCGAGAGACGAGAGGCTGGAAACGAGAGGCGAGAGGCTGGGGGCGGGGCCTTTCCCTGGCCCTGGGCTCTGGGCCCTGGGCGAAACCATAAAAAAACCCCCTCGAGTGGTGGGGTACTCGAGGGGGGGAGGGAGAAGGAAGCGGGCGTCAGTCGCTTTGGCGTGTCCTTGCGAGGGTTTCGCTTCGTCCTTGAAGCGTCCTCCGCCTGCGTCCTTCATTTATTCTTACTGTCTCGGGGCCGGGTGGGTTCGCTGATTCGCTTAAGTTTTTATTTTTTCTAAGCTTAACCGCTTTCCCGGCTTCGCTTCCCGCCCCCGGCCGAGGCCGGGTCGGGCGTCTGTGTATATTACGGAACCTCAGCTTCCGGGTTCGGATGCCGGCAAGGGTTTTTACTTATTTTCTGAATGTTTTCACGGAGCCGGCTCAGGTGGTACCCCCGGGGCTGTCGTGCCCGACAGGCGTTCTCCACGGCCTGCCCTGCGGGTTGGGCGGGGCAGGCTGGCGGCGGAGGTTTCAGTCGGTTGTCCGCTCGATGAGCAGTTGGCCGGCGTGGGTTACCTCGAGTCGCCAGCCCGGGGGCAGGAGCGTGGTTGCGGAGTATTCGACCACGATGGCGGGGGTTTCGAGCAGGTCGCCGGCGCGGAGGTCGTCGCGGCGGTATTCCTGCCAGGCCTGCGGGCCGGCGGCGGTTCGCACCT
>JBKHFW010000097.1:0-3834 GCA_046540025.1 Phycisphaeraceae bacterium | reverse complement strand
TATCCCCCACCTGACGGTGGGGGCTCCCCGGGGCGATGCGTTCTTCGTGGCCTGGGGCCGCATCGTCGTGCGATGAAGGCGATCTGGCTGCGCCCGCGGCGGGTCCAAAGCACGCTGAGGGTCTCCGGGCCGTCACCACGGAGGGTTCGCTGGAGGCGGTCGGTATCGAGCCGAATCCCTCGGGGCTTGACCTCGACGATGCCCGCCCGGTGTTTGCGCAGGCAGCGGGCGATGTCCTTCTCCCGCCCGGGGGCCTGATCGAGAATCTCGAAACTTGCGGCCAATGGCGTATCGGGCGGCGCGTTGCCGGTGAGCCAGACGTGGCCGGGCTCGATGCGCCACAGATCGTGGGCGGTGGCGAGGTCGTCGGTGGCGTCGGCGGCGATGACGGCCGGGTCGGGTTCGACGAGGAACGCCCCGCACTCCCCGGCGCCGGCGGGGGTGGCGATTCCCGCCGCGAGCGACGTGGCTGTGGGGTCGAGCAGGTCCCCCGTCAGCCGGGTTGCGAACGTTCGCCCGGCGGGCCTGTCCGGCAGGCCCCAGCCGACGAGCAGTTGTTTGACCACGCCGTGCTCGCTGACATATTCCCGCGAGCAGGGCGGCAGGGAGCGGAGTTCGTCGGGATCGATCGCCGCCGAGAGTTTGATGAGCCCGGCCGCGGTGGACGTCATCACCCCGGCCAGGAATCGCGGCGGCGGGGCGGCGTCGGCCAACGATGTTCCGCGTCGGCCTCGCGGTCGACGGTCGGGGTCGATATGCACGATCGCCTCGGCGGGGAGGCACGCTCGCGTGACGTCGGCCTGCTCGACGACCAGTCGCGAGGCAACGTTCAAGACCTCGGCGTTGTGCTCCGTGCAGAGGATGGCGGCCGGGTCGCGATCGACGGCTGTGACGTTTCGACCCTCGGTGGCGATCGCCAACGCGTCGATTCCCATCCCGCAGCATAGATCGGCGATGGGCCCGTCCCCGGCGGCGATGAGGCGGCGGGCCTTGTGAACAGCCAGCCGCCAGGACGAGGCCTGCTGGAGCATCTTGTCGGTGGCCAACAGTCGCTCGGACAGGGCGTGGGGGAATCGGTCCGAGTGGCGGGCGCGGCGGCGGAGTTCGCGCATCGTGAGGATGGCGGAGGTCTCTTCGGGCGAGCAGCGTTTGCGGAGCTTCGAGACCGCCTGGACGGGTTCGTCGGGCAGCTCGTCGGCCAGCAGCTTCTGCGCCTGTGGCGTTCGGAGGTATTCCAGGTCGGCGGCGGTGAGGGGCATGGCGGTGGGCTTACTCCCGCTCCGCGGCGCAGATGCGTCCGGCGGCTTCGGCGATGCGGGCGAGCTGGTGCGGCCAAAGCGTGCGGACGTCCAGCCAGACGGCGTCGTCCTCGACGCGGGCGAACACGCAGGCGTCATCGCGCCGCAGCCGACGGGCCAGCTCGGCCGACGACATCGCGTCGGTGGTGACCTTCACCGCCCGGGAGGGCAGCCCTTCCATCGGGCAGGATCCGCTGCCGAGGTAGCCGACGCTCTGGACGGGTTGAGACGTCATGCACGGGGCGGCGGCCCGGATCTCCCTGGCGAGTTCCTCGGCGCGTTGGTCCAGCGTGGCCAGGTCCGTGGCCAGCATGCGGTAGAGGGGGTGTTCGCGGCGGAGGGTCTCTTCGTCGCGGAAGAGCATCAGCGTGCGTTCCAGCCCCATCAGGCAGGTTTTGTCCGCGCGCATCGCCCGGGCGAGAGGGTGTTTGCGGATGCGCTGGATACACTCGGCCGACCCGGCGATGATGCCCGCCTGCGGGCCTCCGATGAGCTTGTCGCCCGAGAAGAGCACCACGTCGGCACCGGCGTCGAGGGAGTCTCTGGGCGAGGGTTCATGGGAGAGGCCGAACTGTGTGAGGTCCACCAGCGCGCCCGCGCCGAGGTCGTCGATGGCGTGGAGGCTGTGCTCGTGGGCGAGGGCAGCGAGCTGGTCGATGGGGACTTCCTTATGGAAGCCCACCACGCGGAAGTTGCTGGGGTGGGCGCGGAACAGAAGGGCGGTTTCGTCGGTGATTGCCTGCTGGTAGTCCCGCAGGTGCGTGCGGTTGGTCGCGCCGACCTCGACCATACGGCAGCCTGATTGGTTTATGACGTCCGGCAGGCGGAACGAGCCGCCGATTTCGATGAGTTGCCCGCGGGAGACGATCACCTCGCGCCCCGCACCCAGGGCAGCCAATACCAGCAGCGTCGCGGCGGCGTTGTTGTTCACCACGGTGGCTGCCTCGGCGCCGGTCAGTTCGGTGAGCAGGTATTCCAGGCGTTGGTCGCGCTCGGATCGCGTGCCGGTTTCGCGGTCGGCAGCGAGGACGCAGTAGCCTTTGAGCACGTCGGTCATCGCGTCGGTGACGGCTTCGGGCCAGACGGCCCTTCCCAGGGCGGTGTGCAGCAGGATGCCCGTGGCGTTGATGGCCGACCGGATGTGTGGAACGGTCACCGCATCGAGCCGCTCCCGGGCGAGATCGATGAGATAGGCCTCGGTGATGTGCGCAGGCCCGCACCGTCCGCCTGCGTCGTCGAGAATCTGCCGCCGGATCGATTCGACCGTCTGGCGGAGGCAGCCGGTCACCAGCGGGCGGGGGTGTTCGCTCAGCCAGCCGACGACGGGCTCGGACTGGAGCAGCGCGTCGATGGAGGGCAGGTTCCGCAGGAGGTTCCGGCGGTGGGTTTCGGTCATGGGGTGCGTCCCTTCGCTGGGGTCTGTGCGCGGTCCATTGTGCCTCGCGAGGGCCGATTCGTCCAGCGTTTCAAATGCTCAGGCCGTCACCGTTGCCTCCGCCCTGGGCGACGTGTCGGCGGACGTCGAGCACCTGTCGCACGAAAGCGTCGCCGGCGCGGCTGCGGGGGCGGGGCAGGTCGATGGGCACCTCCGCGACGAGACGCCCGGCGCTGAGCACCACGATCCGGTCGGCCAGGTACACCGCCTCTTCCGAGGAATGGGTTACGAAGACGATCGTACGGTGGTCGCTCCGCCAGAGGTCGACAAGCCGGTCCTGCAGGCGGTGCCGGGTGGGTTCGTCCAGGCCGTTGAACGGTTCGTCCATCAGCAGTACGCGCGGGTTGTTGCACAGGGCCCGGGCGATGGCGATTCGCCGCCGCATTCCCCCGGAGAGCTCATGCGGGTAGGCCTCCATCACCGAGCGGTCCATGCCCATCCGGCGGATCGCCCGCAGCGCCACGGCCCGGCGGGCGCGTTTCGGCTCGCCCCGCAGTTGCGGACCCAACGCGACGTTTTCCCATACGCGGTCCCATGGCAGCAGGTCGCCCTCCTGGGAGACCATCGACACGTCGCTGTGTCCGACGTCGTGTCCGGCGACGGTGACGGATCCGTCGTCGGGGTGGTCCAGCCCCGCCGCGAGGCGCAGGAGGGTGGTCTTCCCGCAGCCGGAAGGCCCGAGAATGCAGGTGAGCTCGCCGCTGGAGCAGGTGAGGGTGATATCGCCAAGAGCGTGAATCGCCCCGCGGGCGTCGGTGACGAATCGCCGGTGGACGTTCCGGAAGCACACGCAGTCGCCGCGGCAGGTCGGGTCGGTCATCGTTGGGCCTCCTGCCAGTGACCGACGCGCCGGTGGGCGAGGCGCAGCAGTCCGTCGAGACTCATTCCGATCGTGGCGATGACCAGGATGCTGGCAAAGACGTACTCGTATTCGTACATCTGGCCGGCCACCGCGATGGTGTACCCCAGCCCGCTTCGCGTACCCGGGAAGATTTCCGCGGCGATGATGACCCGCCAGGCGATGGCGGCGCCCATCCGCAGGCCGGTGAGGATCTGCGGGGCAGCCGACGGGAGCACCACCCGGTGGAGCACCTGCCGGCG
>JBKHFW010000096.1:0-4302 GCA_046540025.1 Phycisphaeraceae bacterium | reverse complement strand
AGATAAACACAGATGAGAGAAGGGTTCTGAAGAAGATCAGAGCATCGCCGGCGGCGCTCTCCGCCCCGCTCTCCCACTCTTTTCTTCTCTTTCTCTGTCTTTTTCCGTCTTTCTCTCTTATCTGTGTTTCTCTGTGCCCATCTGTGGCCAAAACTTCTTCTTCTCTTCGTGCCCTCCGCGCCTTCGTGGTTTTAACTCTTTTCCCTCTTGGTGCCCTTGGCGCCTTGGTGGTTAAACAGGATCGACAATGAAGACGCTTCTTCTCACTGGCGGCTGCGGTTTCATCGGCTCGAACTTCGTGCGTTTCTTCCTGCGCGAGCGTCCCGACTGGCAGCTCATCAATCTCGACGCGCTCACCTACTCGGGCAACCCCGAGAACCTCACCGACCTCGAGGACGAGCCGCGCTACCGCTTCGTCCAGGGCGACATCCGCGACCTCGAGCTCATGCGCCAGCTCATCGAGCAGTCCGACGCCGTCGTCCACATGGCCGCGGAGTCCCACGTCGACCGCTCCATCCAGGACGCTCGGCCGTTCGTCGAGTCCAACGTCCTGGGCACCCAGACCCTCATCGACGCCCTCCGTCAAGCCGACCCGGACAACGCCAGAAAACTCGTCCACGTCTCCACCGACGAAGTCTACGGCAGCCTCCCGCTGGACGACCCCAGCCAGCTCTTCACCGAAGACACCCCCCTCGCCCCCAACAGCCCCTACGCCGCGAGCAAGGCGAGCAGCGACCTCTTCGTCCGCGCCGCCCACCACACCTTCGGCGTCAACGCCTGCATCACCCGCTGCTCGAACAACTTCGGCCCCTACCAGTTCCCCGAAAAAGTCATCCCCCTCTTCGTCACCAACCTCATCGAGGGCGAAAAGGTGCCCCTCTACGGCGACGGCCGCAACGTCCGCGACTGGCTCCACGTCGAGGACCACTGCGAAGCCATCCTCACCGTGCTGGAACAGGGCGCCCCCGGCGAGGTCTACAACATCGGCGGCAACAACGAGCGCTCCAACCTCGAACTCACCCACGGCATCCTCGAGATCATGGGCTGCGGCGACGAGATGATCCAGCCCGTCGCCGACCGCCTCGGCCACGACCGCCGCTATGCCATCGACGCCACGAAGATCCGCCGCGAGCTCAACTGGCAGCCCACCCGCTCCGCCTGGCCCGAGGCGCTCGAGCAGACGGTCAACTGGTACCGCCAGCACGAAGACTGGTGGCGACGCGTCAAAAGCGGCGCCTACCGCGACTACTACCAGAAGCAGTACGGCTCCGCCTGAGCCGTCCGCCGGCACAGCCGCGACGCCCAGCCACCGGCCGCCCGCGGATTCCGCCCGGCCCGGGGCAGATCCCGCCCCCCTGCCCACCCACGCCCCGGCGCAGCGCAACCGCCCCTCGCTGCAGAACTTCGGGCGTTGCAACCCCTGCGCGCCGCACAGGACGAAGCATGAAGATTGTAAAAATTCTTAGATAGATACTTGGCCTTGCCTCCACGCCGGTTATATTTGATGCTTGAACGGCCGCGGTTGGGGGACCGCTGCCGAGGCTGCGGAGGGGAGAAAGATTCACCGCCGCTTCGCAGCTCGTCGTACCCGGGTTCAACTGACGCGATCGCAGCCCGCATCCGAAGATGCGGTGTGGTTGCTGTCGTGCGGGCACTGGCGAGCGCCGCGTCGGCGCCGCTCGAAAGCGAAATCCAGGGCAGGCCGCCGACCTTGAAGCGGCCGGAGTAGAGAAGGAAGTTTCAGCCATGAAAGGCCTTTGCACACTGGCCGTCGCCGCCGTCCTTGCCGCCACCCCGGCAGCCAATGCCGAGACGGTCCTGCAGTTCTCCGTCATGTCGACCGACACGACCGAAACCGGGGATATCCCGGCCGAGGTGAGCTTCTCCTTCAAGCAAAGCCAGCTCACCATCGAACTGGACAACCCCTCCGCCTACCAGCTCGGCGAGCTCTACTTCAACGCCGACGACGCCATCACCGACCTCACCTGGGCCAGCGGCCACCAGCCCAACCCGCTCAGCAACGGCGGCCCCGGCAACAGCGGGAACGGCAAGGGCAAAGGCAAAGGCAAAGGCAAGAAAAGCACCGCCCCCACGACCAGTTCCGCCTACGCCATCTATCCCGGTGGCGGCATGGCCTCCTACAGCTTCGACTGGTTCATCGACTTCAAGCAGAACCGCATGCCCGCCGGGCAGACCACGACCATGGTCCTCGACGTGACCTCCGATCAGCCGATCGGCGCCCTCAACCCCGAACGCTCCTACGCTTCCGACCCCGGCAAGCCGCCGCTGCAGGGCATGCTCAAGTTCATGTCCGGCCCCAACGGCGACAGCGCCTCGGGCGGCGGCGTCGTCGCCCCCGTCCCCTCCGCCGTGTGGGCGGGCGGAAGCCTGCTCGGCGCCGTCGGCCTCCTCGCCGGCCTGCGCAAACGCCTCCGCAGAGACTGACCGACCGCGGCCACTCAGCAGAAACACAAGCACCCGCGGTCATCGCCGCGGGTGTTTTGCCTGTAAAGCGAATCTTCCCTACAGGCGATCGCCGCCCGGCTCCCCCCGCAGCCGGTCCTCCGCCTGCTCGGCAAAACGCGCCGCGGTGCCGGGCGGGCCCGCCCCCTCCCCCTCGTCCCCCGGCTCCGGGCGACAGCCCTGTCGGCGAAGCTCCTCGCGCACCAGTTCCATCAGCGCCCGCCGCCGCGCCTCCCCCAACTCGCGAATCCCCAGTTCCACCGCCATGATCCGCTCGCAGGCGTCCTCGAGCGTCTCGATCACCGGCCCCTCCGCCAGCACCGCGGCCAACCGCGCCGCCTCGGCCGGGGTCGAGGCCCCCTCCGCGAAACGCTGCTCGAACAGATGCACCGCCGCCTCCCGCTCGCTCGCCACCGGCCAGCGTCGGCGAAGCGAGAGGTACTGCCTCGCCAGCCGACGGGCCAGCCCGCCGACGGCAACCCGTCTCGCCACGTTGCGGAAAAACTGCAAAAGAGATCCTGTCAGATATCAGGGGCGATACGGCCGCGGCTCCCCGAACTTCCGCCCGGCCTCATCCGGTTCGAAGATAGCCCCGCCTCCCCCGCCGCACAAGACCCGCGTCAGGCTTCCAGGACCATCTCCACCGCCCCGCCGCTGGCGTTACCCGCACAACCGCGTTAATCTCACAGACCCGCCGTGCCTGGCCGGCCCCCTCGTAGTTGCCAGGATAAGTGAGTGGTGCTGATGGATTACCTCTCTCCCGACCTCGGCAGTGGCGACGTCCGCCTCCGCGTTTCGCGGTTCCGCGGCAAAAGCGGCGTCGAAGAAATCCACCTCACCGCCGAGCCCACCCGATACGCCGACGCCCGCGTGCAGCTCGGCTGGCTCGAACGCGCCTGGCGCGAAGCGCTCGCCGCGCTCGGCCTCGACGAGCGGTCCGCCCTCTTCCGCCGCGTCTTCGCCACCGATCCGGTCAACCAGGCCGCCGAGCTCGACGCCTCCCCCCTCGCCGGACCTCAGCCTGCGGACAACCCCTGCGCCATCTCCCGCATCGGTCAGCCGCCGCTGCCCCCCGCCAAGGTCGCCCTCTGGGCCTGCCACCTCCGCGACCCGGCCGGACCGCTCGACAAGCAGGCCGCGGACAAAGAGCTCACCCTCACGCGAGGCAGCCTCACCCACCACTGGATGACCCGTCTCGCCCGGCCCGACCAGGGCGACTCACACGACCAGACCGCCGCCCTGCTCCGCGATTACGACGCCCGCCTCCGCCAGCGCGGCCTCTCGCTGCCCGATCACCTCGTGCGCACCTGGCTCTACGTCCGCGACATCGACACCCATTACGCCGGCATGGTCGAAGCGCGCAAAAACCTCTTCGCCCAGTGGGGCCTCACCGCCGACACCCACTACGTCGCCAGCTCCGGCATCGAGGGCGTCACCGAAAACCCCGCCGTCAAGGTCGCCATGGACGCCTGGTCCATCGGCGGACTCCAGCCCGCCCAGGTCGAACACCTCGAGGCCCTCGACCACCTCAGCCCCACGCACGTCTACGGCGTCACCTTCGAACGCGCGACCGCACTCACCTTCGCCGACCGAAAGCACATCCTCATCTCCGGCACCGCCAGCATCGACCACACCGGCGAAGTCGTCCACCCCGGCGACGTCGGCAAACAGCTCGACCGCACGCTCGAAAACGTCGCCGCCCTGCTCGAGCAGGCACACGCCGGCCTCGACGACGTCGCCAGCTTCCTCGTCTACCTCCGCGACCCGAGCGACCACCAGCTCATCCGCCGACGACTCGAAGACCGCTTCGGCGACCTGCCCATGCAGATCGTCGTCGGC
>JBKHFW010000095.1:0-4504 GCA_046540025.1 Phycisphaeraceae bacterium | reverse complement strand
GTATATTATCGGACTCAGGAAAGCGATTCGGGAAAGGGTTCCGATCCCCTGTCGCGACACTCATCCACCATTCGTCAAGCCACATCCGCCATACCCGTCACGGCTTGATCCGGGTTCTGCCCTCCGCGATCTCCACACGCCGCTGGGCGATCAGGCGGATCGCTTCGGGATAGGCGATGTGCTCCTGCTCGCCCACGCGAGCGGCGAGCGTGTCGGGCGTGTCGTCTTCCTCGACCGGGCAGGTTCGCTGAATGAGGATCGGCCCGCGGTCGTACTCCTGGTTGGCGAAGTGCACCGTGCAGCCGCTGACCTTGCAGCCGGTTTCGATGACGGCCTCGTGGACGCGCCTGCCGTACATGCCCTTGCCGCCGAACGCGGGCAGCAGCGACGGGTGAATGTTGATCACGCGGTTGACGAAGTCGTCGGGGATGGCCAGCAGGCTCAGAAAGCCGGCGAGGCAGACGAGGTCGGCCCCGGCGTCGCGGACGAGGTCGAACAGATGGTCCGAGAAGTCTTCCGCGGTGTCATATTCCGTTCGCGGGACGACGAACGACGGCACCTTGAGCTTCTCGGCCCGCTTGAGGCCGTAGGCCTGGTCGTTCGAGGCGATCACGACGCTGATCTTCGCACGGAGCCGGCCCGCGGCGATCTCGTCCGCGAGGTTCTGCATCGTCGTGCCGCCTCCGCTGAGCAGCACGGCGAGGCGGATCGGATCGTGCCGGACTTTGGGCATTTCGCTCGTCATGGCCGTAACATACCTGACGATGACTGACTCTCCAACACGCATCACCCGGCTGGCGCCGTCGCCCACGGGCTCGCTGCACCTGGGCAACGCGCGGACGTTCCTTATCAACTGGGCCCTGGCGCGCCGGGGCGGCTGGCAGGTCGTCTTGCGCATCGAAGACCTCGACGGCCCCCGGGTCAAGGCCGGGGCGAGCGAGCAGGCGATCGAGGTGCTCTCCTGGCTCGGCATGGACTGGGACGGCGAGCCGGTCTGGCAGTCTGCCGACCCGGCCCCCTACCAGGAGGCGCTCGAGGCGCTGCAGGCGAAAGAGCTCGTTTACCCCTGCCGGTGCACGCGGAAAGAAATCCAGCGGGCGCAGTCGGCACCGCACGATTCGGAGCACGAGCTGCGCTATCCCGGCACCTGTCGGCCGAGCGACGTGGCGGAGCTCGCCGCGAACGCGCCGCGGGTCGACCTCGAGCCGTCCGACACCGCCTGGCGGCTGATCGTGCCCGACGAGGGCGTCACCTTTCACGACGAAGTGCTGGGCGGGCGAACGATCAACGTGCAGCGCCAGGTGGGCGATTTCGTCGTCGCCAGCAAGAACGGCGCCCCGGCGTACCAGCTCGCGGTCGTCGTCGACGATGCGAGGCAAGGCGTGACCGACGTCGTGCGAGGCGACGACCTGGTGCGCTCGACGGCACGTCAGATGTGGCTGTATCGGCTGCTTGATCTTGCGCCTCGGCCGCGCTACTGGCACCTGCCGCTCGTGCTCGGGCCGGACGGGCGGCGCCTCGCCAAGCGGCACGGCGACACCCGGCTGATCCACTACAAACAGGCCGGCGTTCCGGCCGAGCGGGTCGTGGGATTGATCGCCTGGTGGTCCGGGGCGAGCGACGACCGCCGGGAAATGGGTGCTGCCGAGTTTGCGCAGCAGTTCGACATCGCTCGGCTCCCCCGCGAGCCGGTCACGTTTACCGAGGAGGATGACGCGTGGCTTACCGCCTGACCGCCCTGCTGATTATCGGACTCTGCCTCGCCCAGCTTCCCGGCTGCGGCGCCCGCCAGGCGGGTGCGGACGGTCCGGCCACGCAGGAAGTGACGCTGGACGACCGATCGTTCGAGCTGGAGATCGCCGCCGATCCGCAGGCCCGCTACCAGGGGCTGTCGGATCGCGAGTCGATCGCCGAGGACGGCGGGATGCTGTTCGTCTTCCCCTACCCGCGAAAACTGAGCTTCGTCATGCGCCGCTGCCTCGTGCCGATCGACATCATCTTCCTCGGCCCGGGCGGGCGGATCGTGGCCCTGCACGAGATGCAGGTCGAGCCCTACGACCGCCCGGAGAGCGAACTGAGGCACTATTCCAGCCGCTGGCCGGCGCAGTTCGCCATCGAGCTCAAGGGCGGCACGCTGGACGAGCTGGACCTCGAGTCGGGCGACCGGGTCGAGTTGCCCCTGGCGCGGCTCAAGCGGATGGCGGAATGAACCGATAAGCCTTGCAGACCCCCGCCCTGCTGAGCGTCCGGCGCTTCGGGTCCGTCCCGGCGTCACCGCGGCTTTTCTGCAAGGCGGGGCCGAGCTCGACCCGTTTCCCGCAGTCCTGCCAGGCAGACTATGTCATGATCGAAACCAGGCTGGCCGTTGTCACCGGAGGAAAAGCCCTGCCCGCGGAGGCGGAGCGGATCGCCCGCGCGGCCCTCGCCTGCTGGCCCGAGGCCGGCCGGCCCGTGCTCACGGTGCTCAAGGGCGAGAAGGTGCAGCGTCAGCCGCGCCTGCTCGACCAGCACGGCCTGGTCTGGCTGATGCTCGACGAGCCTGACAGCAGCGAACTCTATGAACTCATCGGCCTGGCGCAGGATCGCCACCTGCCCGTCGCGCTGACCCGCTCGGGCGAGACCCGCGTGCTGGGGGCGATCTACCAGCACGGCGTGATCGTCTGCCCGCCCGGCAGCCCGCCGGAGGGGGCGTGCGCGGTGCTCCAGTCGCTCTGGAGCCAGTCCCCCCTGCTGCAGGAGCTCAGCGCCGAGGTCCGCCTGCTGCGCGCCCACCAGGGCGGCCTCGCCGGTCAGATCGACCGCATGGACGAGGAGCTGCGCCTCGCCGCGAAGCTGCAGCGCGAGTTTCTCCCCAGCCGGCTGCCCAGGCTGGGCGACGTGAGCTTCAAGAGCCTCTGGCGGCCGGCGAGCTACGTCAGCGGCGACATCTTCGACGTCGCCCGCCTCGACGAATCGCACCTGAGCTTCTTCGTCGCCGACGCGGTGGGCCACGGCGTGCCCGCGGCGCTGCTGACGATGTACATCAAAAGTTCGCTGCGCACCAAGCAGATCGACCCCAGCGCCCCGCGCGGCTACCGCCTGATCGAGCCGGCCCAGGCGCTGGCGAATCTCAACAAGGACATGGCCGCCCAGCAAGGCGGGCAGGTCCGCTTCGCCACCGCCTGCTGCGGGGTCATCAACTGCGAGACGCTGGAGCTGCAGATCGCCCGCGCGGGACATCCCGCGCCGTTCCTGCTTCGCAGCACGGGCGAGACGGAATATCTCGAGCCCGAGGGCGGCCTGCTCGGGGTCTTCCCGGAGGAGGAATACGACCAGCATCTCGTCCAGCTTCGGCCGGGCGATCGGCTGGTGCTCTACAGCGACGGGTTCGAAATGGCCTTCCAGGACGACAGCGGCGACGACAAGGTCGCCAACACCCGGTATTGCCGGGAGTTCGAGGACCTGCGCCACGGGCCCATCGACGAGGCGCTCGAGCGGCTGCGGGATAAGCTTGACGGCGAGGCCGGCTCGCTCAACCAGCGCGACGACGAGACCGTCCTGGCGATGGTCGTCGCCGGCGAGGAGCCTGACGAAGAGCCGATGATGGCCGCCGGCGCAGCCGACTCGGCGTGAGGGGCGGGAACGCTCTTTCAGAGCGCGACACGGGCGCCGCATCCCCTATCCGGCGGCGCCGCTGCGCCGGAGCATGATCTAATCCAGGAACCCCGCCTGGCGGAGCGCCTCGCGGGTCGGGCCCGAGTCGCCGGGGGCGATGCCCCTCTGCCGCTGGAGCCAGTGGACGATCGTCTTGGCGAGGATGTCGGCTTCGAGGTTGACGCGGTCGCCCGGCTGGCGGTCGGCGAGCGTGGTCAGGTCGAGCGTCGTGGGGATCAGCGCTACCTCGAAGGAGTCTTCGGCAACCGAGGCGATGGTCAGGCTCACGCCGTCGATGCCCACCGAGCCCTTGGGGATGATGGTGTCCATCAGCGCGGCCGGGGGCTTCACGCGGGTGCGCCACTCGTCTTCGCCGGAGTGGACTTCGACGACCTCGCCCACGCCGTCGACGTGGCCCTGCATGAAGTGGCCGCCCATGGGCTGCTGGGCAGTCACAGCCGGCTCGATGTTGACCGGATCGCCCTCTTTCAGCTCGCCCAGCGAGCTTTTCTCCAGCGTCTCGGCGATGACGTCGAAGGCGAGGGTCTTGCCCGTCGTTTCGGTGACGGTGAGACAGACGCCCGAGACGCAGATCGAATCGCCGTGCCGCGGCTCGCGGCTGTCGGCGGGAGTCCAGTCGCTGCGATCGATCGTCAGGCGAACCCCGAACGGATTGCGCTCGATGGTCGCCACACGGGCCTTGGCTTGCACGATTCCGGTGAACATGGTGGTAGTGTAGGGGGAAGTGGGGAAGTGGCCAAGTGGTCGAACGGCCGACTGGCGGGGGGCACCGCATTCGCATGCGGTGCTGGGACGCGCCGCCTCTCCCGCTCGCCACGAGCGGCTGCGACTGATATCATCCCCCCCTCTC
>JBKHFW010000094.1:0-4677 GCA_046540025.1 Phycisphaeraceae bacterium | reverse complement strand
GGCTCGGTGCCGGGCTCGGGCGGGGCGACGATGTCGGAACTCTTGCGCAGGAAACGCTGCTCCACCCGCTCGGCCAGCTCGGCGCGCTCGGCCTCGCTGAGCGCGCCGAGCTGCGCCTCCTGGCGGGTGATCGACTCGGGCTCGCTGTTCCACAGCCACCAGCCCACGCCGACGAGTCCCGCCAGCAGCAGCACGACGAGCGCCGCGCCGATTACGCAGCCGAAGGCGATAGGGCCACATCCGGATCGCGACTTGCCAGCCATGAGATTGCTCCGAGGGGGGATCAGCGGGAAGGTGGGATCAGCGCAGCGCCCGCGCGGCCTCGCCGAGGCGCTGGTGAAGCTGCTCGTGATCGGTCACGACGTCGAGCATTCGGCTGAGCTGATCGACGCGCTCCGGGCTGCCCAGCGGCGCGGTGACCTGCGCGATCGCCGCGTCGCCGAGCTTTTCGGTCGCGTCGATGAACCAGTCCACGGGGGTTTCCCCGGGCGGAAGCGGGCTGCCGGCCTCGGGCTCGGGCACCTCGCCGGCGGGGAGCCAGCGGTCCCGCCAGGCCGGGGGCGGTGCGGGCAGCTCGCAGGTCACGGCGGGCCCGGCGGTAGCGAGGACGGTCCAGGTGTCGCCCTCCGCCCGACTGTCCGCGAAAAGCACCTCGACGTAAAGTTCTTCGCTCCAGGCGAGCGAGGCGAGGTTGCTCGCCGTCTCCGCGGTGTGCGGGCGGGTGAGCAGGAAGCAGCCGGCGTCGTGGCGCTCGAGCCAGTCCTGCGGCCGACCCGTCAGGCTGGCGCTGCCGAGGCGCACGCCGGCCTCGCTGGCGATGATCCGCCGCTGTCGGCGGGCCTCCTGGAGCGGCAGGAGGATGCGGGCGTAGTAGTCCCATTCCTCCTCGTCGCGGGCGAGGGCGAGCGCGTCGAGGCAGCGGGCCTCGCAGGTGAGGTAGTCGGTCCTGGCGAGGGCCTCGCTTGCGCGATTCATGATGTCGTCGAGCATGTTCACGCAGGCGATTTTAACGCGCCGGCGCGGCTTCGCTGACGAAAGCGGCGTAGATCGCGCGGATGGCGTTTTCGAAGTCGGCCGCATCGACGCCCACGATGATGTTGAGCTCGCTCGAGCCCTGGTCGATCATGCGGATGTTGATGTGCTCGCTCGCGAGCGCGGCGAACAGCCGGGCCGCCATGCCGGGGATGTAGGCCATGCCTCGGCCGACGGTGGCGATGAGGGCCATGTCGGGATCGATTTCGATCGAATCGGGGTGGCACTCCTGCTCGAGCTCGCGGACGACCTGCTCGGTCTTGCCTTCGATTTCCTCGCTGGCGACGACGACGCTCATGGTGTCGATGCCGGAGGGGATGTGCTCGAAGTTGACGCCGTTGGACTCGAGCACGGTCATGACGCGTCGGCCGAAGCCGATCTCGGCGTTCATCATCGCCTTTTCGAGGGTGAGGACGGTGAAGTGCTTCTGTCCCGCGACGCCGGAGATGGTGCCCTTGATGGACGAGGTCTGTCCGCCCCCGGCCTCGAGCATGAGGTCGATGCCGTCCTCGCTCTGACCGTGGAAGATGATCGTGCCGGGTGCTTCGGGGTCGTTCGTGTTGCGGATGTTGACGGGGATCCCGGCCCGGCGGACGGGGAAGACGGCCTCGTCGTGGAGCACGCGGGCGCCCATGTAGCTGAGCTCGCGCAGTTCGCGGTAGGTGATGAACTCGATGGTGCGCGGGTTGTCGACGATGCGCGGGTCGGCCATGAGCAGGCCGGAGACGTCGGTCCAGTTTTCGTAGATGCTCGCCCCCGCGCCGCGGGCGACGATGGCGCCGGTGACGTCCGAGCCGCCCCGGGAGAAGGTCTTGACCTTGCCGTCGGCCCCCGTGCCGTAGAAGCCGGGGACGACCGCCTTTTCGACGCCGGCGAGTCGCCGGGAGACGCCCTCGTAGGTGCGGTCTTCGTCGAGTCGGCCGCGGGGGCCGAAGAAGATCATCTCCGCGGGGTCGACGAATGCGTAGTCGAGCATGGCGGCGATGATGTGGCCGTTGAGGTATTCGCCGCGGCTGGCGGCGTAGTCGGGCGTGGGGTTTTCGGCCTCGGCGTGCTCGGCGATGCCCCGCTTGACCTCGGCGAGTTGGGGCTCGAGGTCGAGCGAGAGGTCGAGGTCGGCGATGATCTGGCGGTATCGCTCAGCGATCAGCTCGAACACCTCGCCGAACGGCAGCCGCTCGCGGGCGTGCTCGTGGCAGAGGTAGAGCAGGTCGGTGATTTTGCGGTCGTCATCGCTCCGCTTGCCCGGCGCGGAGGGGACGACGTAGCGGCGTTCGGGGTCGGCCCGGATGATCTCGCGGACCTTGCGGATCTGGCTGGCGTCCGCGAGGGAGGTGCCGCCGAACTTGCAAACCTTGATCGCCATGGCGTAGAGCCTCTTGCGTGAATGGTTCAAAAAATCGCGGGGGATGGTATCGAGCCCGAAAACTGTAACGTTTTTTCAAGGCGAAGCCAAGGTGAATGGGGGATGGCGGATGGGTGGTGCTGTCTGCCCCCACACGCCGGGACAGAGCGCAGCGCTGCCGCGGATCGGGCGATGAGTCGCCCTCGCCCCGGCTCCGCACGACCGCCGCAGCGCTACCCGGGGCGGCGCTGCGCTCTGCCCCGGCTTGAGGAGCCTGGCTCCCCGCAACTCCCGTAGCTCCCTGTCACTGCCCCAATGAAACAGGCCCGCGACCGGTGGGTCGCGGGCCTGGATTGGAATACTGCGTCGAAGTCACCCTCAGCCGATGTTGAGCCAGTCGGCGACGTAGGGGGCGAACTTCACGACGAGGCCGGCGAAGACCACGCTCACCACGCTGACGAGCTTGATGAGGATGTTCAGCGACGGGCCGGAGGTGTCCTTGAACGGGTCACCGACGGTGTCGCCGACGACGGTGGCCTTGTGGTTCTCGGACCCCTTGCCGCCGTGCTCGCCGGTTTCGATGTACTTCTTGGCGTTGTCCCACGCGCCGCCGGCGTTGGCCATGAAGATGGCCACGGCGAAGCCGCAGACCAGGGCGCCGGCCAGCAGGCCCATGACGCCCGCGACGCCGAGCACGAGGCCCACGGCGATGGGCACCAGCACCGCCAGGATCGACGGGACGACCATTTCCTTCTGGGCCGAGCTGGTGGAGATCGCCACGCAGTTGGCGTAGTCGGGGTACTTGTGGTTGTCGACGGTGACCTCGTAGGGCCACTGCAGCGGGTCGGCGATCTGCTCGTCGCTGAGGCCATCGTTCTTGAAGCCCTGCTTCATGATGTCGAACTGTCGGCGGCACTCGCGCATCATTTCGTAGGCGGCCCGGCCGACGGCGTTCATGGTCATGGCGCAGAAGACGAACACGAGCATGACACCGATGAACAGCCCGCAGAGCACGGACGGGTTCATCAGGGTGACGTTGTAGTAGCTCAGAAGCTGGGGCAGCGTGGCCGTGGAAGCGGGCACGACGTCGAGTTCGCGGCCGGCCGCGTTGATGCGGAAGAGGCCGTCGTTCTCGTGATACTCGGCAAGGATCGTGTCGTTGACGGCCACCGCTTCCTCGAGCAGGTCCTCGCGGCCGCGGTCGATGAGCAGGCCGGCGTCGACCTTGCCCTGCCCGGGCTCGACGAGGCGGAACATGCCGTGGTCGAGGTAGGTCATCTCGATCTGGTCGGCCGCGGCGGCCTGTTCGACGAGCGTGGCCTGCTCTTCATCGCCCAGCACGCCGTAGGACTGGCTCGTCAGCGAGGACTGCACGGTGATGACGTAAGCCGCGAGCAGGGCCAGCGCGGTCAGTGCCGCCGAGCCGATGGCGAAGCCCTTGCCGGTCGCGGCGGTCGTGTTGCCCAGCGAGTCGAGCATGTCGGTGCGCTCGCGGACATACGGCTCCTGGTGGGTCATTTCGGCGTTGCCGCCGGCGTTGTCGGCGATCGGGCCGTAGGCGTCGGTCGCCAGGGTGATCGACAGGGTTGAGAGCATGCCGACGGCGGCGATGCCGACGCCGAACACGCCCATGAGGAAGCTTTCGTTACCGCCCGCGGAGATGAAGGCGACGAGGATCGCCACCACGACGGTGAGCAGCGGGATCCAGGTGGAGATCATGCCTTCGGCGATGCCGGCGATGATGACGGTCGCGGCCCCGGTTTCGGACTGCCTGGCGATGCGCTGAGTCGGGCCGTGCTCGTAGCTGGTGTAGCGTTCGGTGCCCCAGGCGATCACCAGCCCTGCGACGAGGCCGGCGACGATGGCGACGAGGATGCCGAGCCAGCTCGTGATGCCCTCGAGGGCGTCGATGCCGCCGATGAGCCAGTAGAGGATGCCGGCTGCGCCGAGCACGATGAGCCCGGAGGCGAGGTAGACGCCGCCGTGCAGGCTCTTGAGCAGTTGGGCCATCGAGGCGCCTTCTTTCGTGCGCACCGTGAAGATGCCGAAGATGGCGCAGAGGATGCCGAGGCCGGCGAGTGCGGGGGGGACGACGACGAGGCTGATCGCCTCGTCGGCGCCGAGGTTCAGGCGGAATGCCGCGGCGGCGGCGAGGGCCATCGACGCGAGGATCGAGCCGTAGTAGGACTCGTAGAGGTCGGCGCCCATGCCGGCGACGTCGCCGACGTTGTCGCCGACGTTGTCGGCGATGGTGGCGGGGTTGCGGGCGTCGTCCTCGGGGATGCCGGCCTCGACCTTGC
>JBKHFW010000093.1:0-4855 GCA_046540025.1 Phycisphaeraceae bacterium | reverse complement strand
GAGTCAAGGGGAGTTAGAGGGAGTTAGCCCCCAAGCCGGGGCAGAGCGCAGCGCCGCCCCGGGTACCGCGTTCACGAACCTCTAGCCTCTAGCCTCTCACCCCACCAGCATCACGAGGATCGTCACCGCCCCGGCGTTGTGCACGGCGTGGGCGGTCATCGCGCCGATCGTCGTGCCGCGCCACTCGCGGATCAGCGCCAGCACGACGCCCAGCGAGGCCAGCACCGGCACGGCCAGGTAGCCCTGGGGGTGGATGACCGCGAAGAACAGGCCCACCAGCGTGGCCGAGGCGACTGACCCCCAGCCCCGGCGGAGGTGGTGGTAGAACGCGCCGCGGAAGATCGACTCCTCCACCAGCGGAGCCCACACGGCCACCAGGACGTACAGCAGCACCATGTCCCAGAACCCGCCCGCGCCGGCCTGCTGCATGGCCGGGTGGGTGGCGTCGCCGCCCAGCGCCCAGCCGAGCAGGAGCGTCACCGCCAGCCCCGCCGCGACGAGGGGCACGCCGGCGACATAGCCGACCAGGCCGAGGAAGACCTCCTTGATCGCGCCGCCGCCGCGGTGCCAGCCCATCGCCTGCCGGAGTCGCGACCAGCCCACGCCGCGAAGGAGCGGCCAGAACAGCGCCAGCGGGGTGGCGACCACCACCAGCCAGCCCAGCGGCAGGCCGAGCATCGCCTGCCCGGCCGCGGCGGCGAAGGAGACGACGAGGAAGAGGAGGATGAACACGGCGACCGTTTCGAGCAGGGGCCCGGTCGTCGCCTGGGGGCGGACGTAGCGCGAGCTCGTCCAGTCGACGCCGAGGGCGATCGCCATGCCGATGGCCGCGAGCAGGCCCACGACGAGCAGCAGGATGAGGAAGACGCTGACACCGACGATCGTCCAGACGGTGCGCGTGGCGGCGCCGATGACCGACTCGCGCAGGCCGCTGGAGGGGGGCCGGCCGTATGCCAGGGCCAGCTTGCCGAACCAGCCGTGATGCTCGACCAGCGCCTGCCGGGCGTCGGATTGCGCCGCTTCGCCGTCTTCGCCGCGGTAGATGGTCTCCAGCGTGGCGAGGTCCTGCTCGAGGGGCGGGGCGGGGGACTCGACCCGCTCGCGGAAGGCGGCGATGCTGTCGAGGGCGATGCCGGCGCCGGCGATCTCGCCTTCGATGGTGATCACCCGCAGCCAGAGCACCTGGGTGGGGAGGTCGAACGTCTCGGCCTGGGTGACGGCCGCGCGCAGGTCGCGCAGCATCTGCCCGGCGGGGTCGGGCTGGACGGTCCGGCCCTCCGCCTGGGGTTGCTCGTCCCGGGCTGCGGTTCCTTCCGGGGCCTGGTCGGCCTCGGCGGTGGTTTCATCTTCGGAAGGCTGCTCTGCCGCGGCGTCGTCGTCGGGAGTGTCTGAAGTGTCGGCCGTCGCGTCGCTGACCGCTTCCGCGGCGGCGGACAGCGGGCCATCGCCCCTCGAGCCGAGGTGGTGCCAGCCCACCGCCAGTCGGCCCGAGATGAGCGTGTCCACGGCCGGCGGGGGCACGGCGACCTCCCCGGCGGCCGCGGCCGGGTCCGGCTGCGCCCGGCCGCCGGTCCACTGCAGCCAGGCGGTGATCGCGACGAGGACGATCAGCAGCGTCCAGACGACGGCGAGATACCCCCGGCTCTCCCGCTGGGGGGGCTGGGGCTCCGCGTCGGGCGGAAGCTGCGGGGGTGTGGGCGGGTTGTTCGTCTCCATCGTCGCTCCATTTCCGTTTGCGGCCCGGTGGGCTATCATACGTGTCTTATGACCCCCACCACGCTCATTCTCCGGACCGCGGGCACGAACTGCGACCGCGAACTGGCCTATGCCTTCGAGCTCGCCGGCGCGAAGGCCGAGACGCTCCACCTGCACAAGCTTATCGACGACCCCGCGCGGATCGAGGCGTTCGACCTCATCGGCATCCCCGGCGGGTTCAGCTACGGCGATGATATCGCCGCCGGCCGAATCTTCGCGAATCGCCTGCGCCACCGCCTCTACGAGCCGCTGCTGGCGGCGATCGACCGCGGCACGCCGATCATCGGCATCTGCAACGGCTTCCAGGTGCTGGTCAAGCTGGGCCTGCTGCCCGACCCGCACGCCGGCGGGCAGCTCGCCACGCTGGCGGACAATCGCGGCGGGCGGTTCCTCGACCGCTGGTCGCCGCTGGTGGTCGACGCCGGCAGCCGGTGCATCTGGACGAAGGGGCTGAAGGAATTCGACCTGCCCATCGCCCACGCGGAGGGGCGGTTCGTCCCGGCCGACGAGCAGGTGCTCACGGCCATGCGCGACCAGGGGCAGGTCGCGTTGCGCTACGCCCCGGAGCAGAACCCCAACGGCTCGGTGGACGACATTGCCGGCATCTGCGACCCGACGGGCCTGGTGCTGGGGCTGATGCCGCACCCCGAGCGGTACGTGACGGCGTCGCATCATCCGCAGTGGACCCGGCAGCGCGCGCCGGGCGAGCCGGCGGGGCTGGCGTTCTTCCGCAACGCGGTCGAGCACGTGCGCAGCCGGTCGGCGGCGCCGGCGGGGTGATCGGCGTTCGCGGCGGGTCCGGAAAACCCCCGAGGCGGGTCCGGAAAAGGCAATAAAATCCGGCGCATCCAATCTTTGCCGCTGGTAATGCAGCAGCCTGGCGCCTACAATACTGGACTTTCCGAGCCCGTGGTCTGATGTCTCGCGCGAGGCGGCGGCGGGCGTTCACGAGGCGGTCTGCAGGGCAGGCCGCGACCCGACCTGCGGTGCGTTGCCGGGGCGGGTAAGGCAAGACAAGTCTGGAACGCAAGTTACATGGTTGACTATAACCTGATCGCGAATCTTGGCATTGAGGAAACCGAAGCCGAGGAGATGCTGGCTGATGCGTTCGGCCAGGGTGTGGCCGAGGGCAACCTCGACACGCTGCTCGAAGGGCAGATCGGCGACTTCAAGCCGGGGTCGATCCTGCAGGGCAAGATCATCGGCTATGCAGGCGACGATTACCTCGTGGAGGTGGGCCTCAAGAGCGAGGGGATTCTCGACAAGACCGAATTTGACGAGCCGGAGTCCGTCGAGATCGGCGACACCGTCGAGGTGCTCCTTGAGGCTGTCGAAGGCGAGGGCGGCACGGTTCAGATCTCCAAGCGCAAGGCCGACCGCATTCGCGGTTGGGAAAACATCATCAACACCAAGGCCGAGGGCGATTCGGTCGAGGGTCGGGTGATGCGGAAGATCAAGGGCGGGCTGCTCGTGGACATCGGCGTGCCGGTGTTCCTGCCCGCGAGCCAGGTGGACATCCGCCGTCCGCACGACATCGGCGTGTTCATCGGGCAGACGATCGCGGCCGAGATTCTGAAGATCGACGAGAGTCGGCGGAACATCGTCGTCTCGCGTCGTCGGCTGATCGAGCGTGAGCGGGCCGAGAAGCGCAAGCAGCTTCTGGCCACGATCAAGGAAGGCGACATCGTCCCGGGCACGGTCAAGAACATCGCCGACTTCGGCGCGTTCGTCGACCTGGGCGGGATCGACGGCCTGCTGCACATCACGGACATGAGCTGGGGCCGGATCAACCACCCCAGCGACGTGGTGAAGATCGATCAGAAGATCGAGGTCAAGATCCTCAACATCGATTACGAGAAGGAAAAGATCGCCCTCGGGCTGAAGCAGAAGGAAGCTTCGCCGTGGGAAGACATCGAGCAGAAGTATCCGCCGAACACCCGGGTCCAGGGCGTGGTGACGAACATCATGTCCTACGGTGCGTTCGTGAAGCTCGAGGAAGGCGTCGAGGGCCTGGTCCACATCTCCGAGATGAGCTGGACCAAGCGCATCAGCCACCCGAGCGAGGTCGTCTCGATCGGCGAAGAGGTCGAGGTCGTCGTCCTGGACATCAACAAGGACAAGCAGGAGATCAGCCTCGGCATGAAGCAGACCGAGGTGAACCCCTGGGAGCTCGTCGCCGAGAAGTACCCCCCGGGCACGGTCATCGAGGGCAAGGTGCGAAACCTGGCCAGCTACGGCGCGTTCGTGGAGATCGAGCCGGGCATCGACGGCCTGCTGCACGTGTCGGACCTGAGCTGGACCAAGAAGCTGGCTCACCCCAACGAGATGGTCAAGAAGGGCGACACGATCCAGTGCGTCGTGCTCGAGGTCGACCAGGACAAGCAGCGCATCGCCCTGGGCCTCAAGCAGATGACCGAGGACCCCTGGGTCGAGGCGATCCCCAGCGCTTACCAGCCGGGCATGATCGTCCGCGGCAAGGTGACGAAGATCACCAACTTCGGCGTCTTCGTCGAGCTGGAAGAGGGTCTGGAAGGCCTGCTGCACATCTCCGAGCTGGCGGACCACAAGGTCGAGACGCCGCAGGAGATCGTCCAGGTGGGCCAGGAGCTGGAGGTCAAGATTCTCCGCGTCGATATCGATGAGCGGAAGATCGGCCTGTCCCTCAAGCGGGCCCAGTGGACCGCCGACCAGGAGGCTGCCGCTGCTCGCGCCGAGAAGCGGACCCCGCAGGCCGGCGGCGGCGGCGGCGGTGGTCTCGGCGGCCTCGGCGACGCCGGCGCCCTCGGCACCGACAAGATCACCTTCGGCCAGGGCGGCGCCCGCCCCGGCGAGGAAGGCTGATCGCGTCGAGCTGATGATGGATTGCCAACGAAACACCCCCGGCCGAGAGGTCGGGGGTGTTCTTTTGCGCTATGACCCCCCGGACACCACGGCCGATGATGAACCACCAAGACACCAAGGGCACCAAGAGGGGAAGAGGGGAAGAGGGGGGAGGGGGATGAGCCACGAAGGCGCGAAGAGGAGGAGTTAGAGGAGTTACGGGGAGTTATACGCATTCCAGTTAATTGGCGCGCTCGATCCATTCGGTGCGGGTGACACT
>JBKHFW010000092.1:0-4976 GCA_046540025.1 Phycisphaeraceae bacterium | reverse complement strand
GGAGAGGGTGGGATTCGAACCCACGGTCGGGACGAGCCCGACACCGGTTTTCGAGACCGGCACCTTAAGCCACTCGGTCACCTCTCCAGATGCTCATCACGCCCCGCCGAGCGTGAGCCGCGTATTATAGACCATCGCGCCGGAAAGGCCAAGTCGCCTCGCCCGCCCCGGGCCGCCGGGTGCGAGCCTTGCATCCCCGCCGGTTTCGGCTATCGTGACGGCCTCCCAGGAGCACGGCCATGACACCTACGATCGATGATTTCAAGCCCGGCCAGCGCGTTCGCGTGACCCAGCAGATCGCCCATCGCGACGCGGGCTGGGCCGGACAGACCGAAGGCACCATCGTCCGCGCCGAACAGCGCAAGACCGGCTCGTGGCTCGCCCACGCCAGGGACGACAAGCTCTGGCTCGACCGCCTCGTCCTCCGCAAAGACGACGGCGAAATCACCATGCTCAACCTCGACCGGTACTCCCACGTCGACCTGCTCGAGTCCGCCCAGAGCTGACCACGCCGGCTGACCGCCGCCATCCGCTCTAAGCCCGCCGACCCGACGCCGCCCGGCGTTCGCGTCCGCCGTTTTGACCAGCCCCGCCCCGGCTGAGAACATACCGCCATGCCCTACGAGCGCGAGAATATCCGCAAGCTTGCCGCCTATGCGCCCGGCGAACAGCCGCAGACGGCCCGGGTCGTCAAGCTCAACACCAACGAAAATCCCTATCCGCCCGCGCCGGCCGTGCTGGAGGCCATCCGCAACGTCCCGGCCGAGGCGCTGCGCCGATACCCGCCCCCGCTGGCGGAGCCGTTCCGCGAGGCCGCTGCCAGGGTGCACCAGCTTTCGCCCGAGCAGGTCATCGCCACCAACGGCGGCGACGAACTGCTGCGCCTGGTCATCACCGTCTTCTGCGAGCCCGGCGGCGGCACGGCGGCTGGGGGGCTGGGCGTCGCCGAGCCGAGCTATTCGCTCTATCCCGTGCTCGCGGCGATCCACGACACGCCGATCACCCGCATCCCGCTCGGCGAGGACTTCTCCCTGCCCGACCACTTCGCCGACCGCCTCAACAAGGCCGAGTGCCGGCTGGCGATGATCGTTAATCCCCACGCCCCCTCAGGCCGGCTCCAGCCGCTCGATCAGCTCGAGGCGATCGCCCGCGAGTTCCACGGCGTGCTGGTGATCGACGAGGCCTATGTCGACTTCGCCGAGCGCGATGCCCTGGCGCTGCTCGACCCGGCCCGCGGGCTCGACAACGTGCTCCTGCTGCGGTCGCTGAGCAAGGGCTACTCGCTCGCCGGCCTGCGCTTCGGCTATGGGCTGGGCCACCCGAATCTCATCGCCGCCCTCGACAAGGCCCGCGACAGCTACAACACCGACATCCTCAGCCAGGCCGCGGCCGTGGCGGCGCTGGAAAGTCGCGAAGTCGCCCGCGAAGGATGGCAGAAGGTGATTGCCGAGCGCGATCGACTGATGGCCCGGCTGTGCGAACTGGATTGGCAGGTCGTCTATCCGAGCCAGACCAATTTCGTTCTCGCCGTGCCGCCCGCGGATGGCCCCGGCGCGCAGGCGATCTACGAGTCGCTCAAGCAGCAGGGCATCTTCGTCCGCTGGTTCGATCAGGGCCGCCTGCGCGACAAGCTCCGCATCACCGTCGGCACCCCGGAGCAGAACGACGCGCTGCTCGAGGCACTCGTCGGCTGAGTCTCGAGCTTCGTACTTCTTCCGCCCCTGCCGAATCAAAAGCCCCGCGACCCATCGAGGCCGCGGGGCTCTTTTTATCGCTCGCTGTCGTGCCGCGTCACTCGGCAGCCTCTTCGGGCGACGCCGAGACGGGCTCGCCGCTCACCGCGGCTTCGAGCTGATCCGCGGGGATCGGCTCGGCCGTGAGCACCGTCACCACCGGCTCGGTGAGGTAGCGGTTCGCTACGTCGCGGATGTCCTCGGGCGTCAGCTCGTCCACCTGCGCGAGGAAGGCCTCGCCGCGGACGTCGCCCAGGCCGTAGAGCTCGCTCAGCCCGGCCTGCATGGCGCGGTCGGCGTTGCTCTGGCGGCGGAAGAACTCGGTGGTGAGCACCTTCGCCTTGGCCTTCGCCAGCTCGGCCTCGCCCACCGGGCCGGTGCGGGCCCGGTCCACGACCGCCATCGCCCGCGCCAGCGCCTCGGGCGTCGTCGCGGGAGCGGTGTTGAAGGTGATCCCGAAGTAGCCCGGCACGAGTCCCGTCTGCACGTAGGCCCAGTCGGCGTACACCAGCCCCGGGCCTTCGCCGCGAAGCGCCTGGTCCAGCCAGCCGGTCGGGAAGTTGCTCATCAGTCGGCTGAGCACCTGCAGGGCAGGGTAGTCCGGGTGCGTCTGCGCCACCGCCGGCCCGAAGCCGATCTGCACCGCCGCCACCGGCTTGGACGTCGCCACCTGCTCGATGCCCGGCTCGGTCTCCGCGGGCACGGGCGGGTCGAATCGGCCGTCGGTGCGTCCGGGCAATTCCCCGAACAGCCGCTCGGCCTCGGCGCGGACCTTTTTGGGCTCGATATCGCCCACGACGACCAGCACGGCGTCCTCGGCCGCGATCTGCCCGGCGTGGAACTGCGCGAGGTCCTCGGCCGACAGGGCGGCAACCGTCTCCTTCTCGCCCCGCGGCGTGCGCGCCCAGGGGTGATTGCCGAAGAACTGCGGGCGGAACGCCTCGCCCAGCTCGCCGAACCAGGAATCGCCCTGGCGGTCGATCGCGGCGAGCAGACGCGGCCGCATCCGCTGCCACTGCTCGGCCGGGAAGGTCGGCTGCGTGACCACCTCGGCCAGCAGACCCAGCACGGTGGGCCAGTCCTCGCTCAGCGAGCGGGCCGTGGCGTAGGTCGTGTTGTTGCCGCTCGAGGTCGACAGGGCGGCGCCGAGGTTCTCGATCGCCACCGCCAGCTCGCGGGCAGAGTGCTTCTGCGTGCCGCGCATCATCATCATCGCCATCGCGTTGGCGATGCCCGCCTGCTCGGCGGGCTCGCCCAGAAGCCCGCCTTTCCAGTACAGATGCATCGCCACGCTGGGCACGACCGTCGACCGCTGCACCAGCACGCGCAGGCCGTTGTCCAGCCGGTACATCACCGGCTCGTCGACCTCCACGGCCGGGGCGGCGGCGTCATCGCCCGACACGTTCTTCTCCAGCCTCGCGACCACCTGCCGGTTGTCCAGTTCCACCGGCGTCTGCTCGAGCTCTTCCGCCGGCTCGTCCGGTCGGCCCAGCGCCTCGACGCTCTCGCCTTCCGCCAGCGGCAGAAGCTGGGCGGTGATCAGCCGCTGCTCGGCCAGGAACTGCTGCGCCGCCTGCTGGACCTGCTCGGCCGAGACGTCCTGGATCCGCTGGGCATACTTGCTGAGGTAGTCGGGATCCCCCATGCCGATCGTGTCGCTCGCCAGCGTCGAGGCGATCCCCTCGGCCGTCTGGTTGGCGCCGGTCACCTGCGCGAGCACCTTCCGCTTGGCGCGGGAGAGCTCCTGGTCGCTCACACCCGCTTCCCGGATGCGCTCCACCTCGGCCAGCAGCGCCTGCCGCAGGGCGTCGAGGTGCTGCTGACGCCAGCTTTCCAGGTCCGTCTCGGGATCCTCCGGCGCGGGCACGGCCGCCTCGGCGTCAATGCCGAAGAACCCCCGGCCCCACGGAAAGCTCGCGTTGTAGGCGTTCACCGACGTCGCCAGCCCCTGCTGATCGCGAACGGAGCGCACCAGCCGACTCGCCTCGCCCTGGCCGAGGATCATCGCCAAAAGGTCCAGCTCGTAGTCGCCTGCTTCGGCGAGCTGCGTGCCCGGCCACGCCAGGCGGACCCGCGGCCGCTCGATGTCGGCCCGGGCGCTCAGCGTGCGCGGGCTGTCGATCTCCGGCTCGACGGGGAAGCTCAGCTCCGGCAGCTCGCCCGCCGGCACGTCGCCCCACAGCTCGGCGAGCTGTTGGACGACCGCGTCCTTGTCGATGTCGCCGGTGACGACGAAGACCATGTTGTTCGGAACGTACATCCGCTTGTAGAAGTCGTAGATCTCGTCCCGGCTGACGTCGAGGAACTCGTCGAGATACCCGATCGTCGGGTGCCGGGCGGGATGCGCCGTGTAGCGGGCCTGCTGGGTGAGCTTCCAGAAGATGCGGCCGGGCTCGCCCTGGCCCTTGGAGAACTCCTGCTGAATGACGCTGCGCTCCCGCTCGTACTCGGCGGGGCTGATCTCGGCGTTCATGATCCAGTCCGAGAGCAGGCTCACCGCGGTGTCGGTGTGCTCGCGGGTCGTGTTGATGTAGTAGTGGACGTTGTCCAGGCTGGTCGCCGCGTTCACCGCCGCCCCGATCTGCCCGAGGATGGCGTTGCTCTCGGCTTCGGTGCGGGTCGAGGTCGTGCCGCCTGAGAGCAGGTGCTCGAGGAAGTGGCTCAGCCCCGCCCCGACGTGCTCCTGCTCGTAAATCGAGCCGGTCTTCACCCACACCTGAGCCGACACCACCGGCGCGGTGGGCAACTCCTGGGCGATGAGGATCATGCGATTGGGGAGCTCAGCGATCACGCGGTCGGAACGTTCTTGCAGAATGGTCATGTCCTTCTCGGGCTTCTCGGGCGAGGCGGCCTGCTCGGCGGCGGCCGGCGTCGGCTGGCTGACGAGCAACCCCGTCGCGGCGAGCAGCATGCTGCAGGCCACGGCAGGCCGGCTCAGGAGTCGGCGAAGCATCGTCATAAGGTGGTCCTCAAAAGGTGGTTCAAAGCCCCGGTCCCTGCCCCCGGCTGCGGCCGATCGGCCCCAGCCGAACTCGGCCCCCGGCCCCCCAGCGGGACAGGGCGGATACCCCCTTTATACCCGCTTTCCTCCGGAATTGTTCTCGGTTCTTCAGCCCCCGCCAAACCACTTGGCAAAGGGGAGCTTCATGCGTACAATACCGCCTTCGATCGCCAGCTTAGCTCAGCGGTAGAGCAGCGCTTTCGTAAAGCGCAGGTCATCGGTTCGAATCCGATAGCTGGCTT
>JBKHFW010000091.1:0-5030 GCA_046540025.1 Phycisphaeraceae bacterium | reverse complement strand
GCGTACGCGCATCGCCGCAATCTCGACCCCTGCCGTGCGGCGGTCGGTGGGGGTCACTGGCCATGATCAGGCGATGAATCGTCCCCGGGTCACTCGCTATAACCCTCTCCCCTGATGAGACTTACCGGGATGGCCAAGGGGGAGGGGTGTGCAGATTTGGGTGCAGTCCAATGGGGGAGCGGACGGGCATGGCCTCGCTCGCAGGCGTCGAGGGGGGGGTACGGGGGGGAATGGCCGCGCAGATCTATTCAACGAACCGCTCACAAGTTCCTGGCGGGTCCATCCGGGCCTCAAGCCCCTTGGGTCGATCCCCCCTGCCGGAGTCAGAGCGGCGGAGGCGCACCGACCCCTTAGCGAGGTCGATGCGGTCTGCCGTCGTCGTCGCGTTCGTCGGCTTGACCGGCCGGGCTGTTTGCTTCGGGCATGCCCGGCGTCCCCCTTGCGGGGACCCCTGCCCGGCAACGCCGTGGACTTTCGGCCCCGGCAGTGCGTCGGTATACCGACCGGGGCGGCGTTGCTTCCAGGTTGACGAGCACGGCCGGGGGCCGCTTCACTCGCTCACCTGCCCACTATCGACGGCGCCGTGGTGGGGGCGGCGCCCCGGCTGCGACTTGGGAGGTTTACCCGTCTGCCGCTATCCCTGGCCGGGGGAGGGGTGCCCATTCGGGGGCTATGTGAATCCGGCCGCTCCGATCTCTCGGGGCGGCCGGTAGTGTCAGGTTCGCAGCTCGGCGGGCACGCGCTCGAAGACGTCCTTCGGCATCCAGCCGGTCTGCCGGCAGTTGTCGCACTTCTCTCCCTGGCAGTAGGGGCACACCGCGTGCGGCATCGCGAACTTCAAGGCGGTCCAGACGTTCTTGAGGTCGATGTCGATCCGCTGGAGCTTGAGCCAGCCGCCCACTGGCTCGTCGCGGTAGCTCTCCACCTGCCGGCGGACGCTTTGGATGTCCTGCTGAAGATCGGTGAGCCCTTCGGTCTGCTCTTTGGCGAGCGCGAGCACCGGCGGCTCGCCCCCCTGCCCCTCGTCACCGTCGCCCGCTTTGCCGGGTGTCGGCCCGGCGGCCACCTTCTTTCCGATCCGCTCGGTATTCATCGTGGCCTGGGTGCCGTGACGGGTGCTGTAGATGCGGGCGGTTGACTGGGGAATTTCCCCAGTGAGTTCATCTCGCAGCCGGCCGACGGTCTTGTGGTCCACCCCGCATCGCCGGGCGATCTCCCGATCCGACCACTTGCCCCATTCCTCGTCCTCGAGCAGGGTGCGGACGGCCTCGCGCTTGTCGACGTTGCTCCGTCGTAGTCCGTGTGTGGCATTGGCGCCGACGCTGTGGAGGATTGCGTCCCGCCGGCTGCCCCTGAAGATCTTCGCACTGATCTTCTCGGTGCCCACCTTGCGGTGGGCGTGCAGGCGGTGGAAGCCGTCGGCGAGCCAGTAGGTTTTGCCGTCGGCGTAGACGTCGACGGGCGGGAAGCGGGCGTCGTGCTCGGTGATAGCCTCGACCAGTTCACCGATGTATGATTCGTCGATCTCGGCCCGCGGCTGGGTGCCGCCGTCGATGCGGATTTCGTTGACCTTCAGCTTCGTCAGTTTCGGTGTCGCCACGTCATACCCCCTTGAGCGTTTCGAGCTCTTCGGCGGTGAACTCGACGGCGGTGTCGCGAGCGTGAAGCTCGACGGCCGGCAGCAGGGCGAGCAGCTTCTGTCGCTGCTCGGCGAGCTCGCGGGCGCGGGCCTCGATGGCTTCGGGGGTGGGGATTGTGGGGGAGGGCTTGCGTCGCCGGGCGGGTTTCGGTAAATTCATGGTGCGGTCCTGGTTAGGGTCGAACAGTCTTTGCCCCGCTGCGGTTGACGCCCGAAGCGGGGCTTTTTCTTTACACGTCCACTCTACCACCGGGGGCCTTTCCAAAAACTTTCACGTCCCTGAAAGTTTTCGAGGAACCGAGGGTCAATCGGCCCGAGTGACGACGACCCGCTCGAGCTTGAGGCTGAATCGCCAGCGGAGGCTGAGCCGGGGCAGGAGTGTATTGTTCGCCCGACTGAGCAGGACCCCGACTGCATTCTTCCCGGGCTCGTCGCCCCATACCTCATCAATCACTTCTTCGAGCGGGGCCGACTCTCTCGCCCAAAGCATGTTGAGCAGGCGCCATGGTAGCGCCGGCAGGCGATGGTCAACGCCCCCGACGCGGACGATGTTCGGAGCCCGCGGGCCGTCGGGTGGCTCGCTTCCCTGGCGCAGGGCCTCGATGGCGTCTGCGACTTCAGCGCGGACCAGCTCGGGCAGCTCGGTAGCGCGCAGGTGGTCGAACGGGTTGGCGTCGAGTAGCCCATCGTCGGCCGCCGCGCGGAAGATCATCCAGGCCCGCCGGACGTACCTGTCAACCGTGGCGGGCGCCAGTTCTCGGGCCAGCTCGCGGCGCCAATTCCCGGCGTGGTCCGGGGTCACCTGGTCGAGGCGGAAGGTCGGCGCGAAGGCGTCGGCGAGCAGCCGGGCCGCTTGGGCGTAGGCCCGGGCCTCCTCGGGCTCAAGGTCGTCGCGGCGCTCGAGGTAGTTCGCGAGATAGTGACGCAGTCGCGGCGCCCGGCCACAGTCGCGCAGGCCGGGGCACCGGGCGAGCTGGATTATGAGGTCGTCGCACTTCCGCCGGGCCTGCCGCTCGCTCACCCTGGCCTTCGGGCCGAGGCCCCGGGATCGCCGCCCCCCCTGGCTGTCACGCCAGACCGCCTTCCAGTAGTTGCCGTTGCTGGTGAGGCGGACGCTGGGAGAATCAGCGCTCATCGCCCGCCTCCTGGGCGACCGGCTGGCACCCCCCGCGGATCCAGTCGCGCACCGCCTGGGCGTTCCAGAGCGCAACGCCCTGCCCGGCCTCGCCCCCGACAACGGGCGGGGGCATCCGCCCTTCCCGCGCCCAGCGCTGCAAGGTCCGGCCCGAGACGTCGAGCATGCGAGCGAGGTTTGATTTCTTGATGAGGAGCTGGTCGCCGGCAGCGTCCTCGGCGCGGCCCCGGACGCGGTGGGTGAGGATTGGAGCTTCTGACTCTGACATAGATCTGCCTCCTTAGCAGCTTCGGGTAATGCGGCACCTCTTTTCAGGTCGCGGTCGGGCCAGCGGTCGACATTAATCGTAGTTGGGCCGCTGCCGGCTGCAATGTGTTTTCCAGACATCGCCGGCAATATCGCCGTCTACCTTCGGTCCTTTGAACCGAAGGTCAGTGCCTCCAGAAAGCCGGCTGGGCAAGCGACTTACCAGATCCAGCCAGAATGGGGGTTACATTTTTGGTACAGTTCGGGAACGCAATAGGACCCATCCTGTCCTTTGGGGCGCGGCAGTTTTTTTCATATCCCCATTGCCATCATGGCAAACATCGTTTATTATGATGCTCATGTCCAGCCAACTGGCCTTGAATGAGCGACTCCGACGGGCGGCGCGGCGGGCGGATCTGACCCCCACCCAGCTCGCCCGCTACCTTGAGGTCAACCCCTCGACCACCAGCCGCTGGCTGCAAGGCGACCGGGACCTGTCGCTGCCCCTGGTCGAGCGCCTGATGCCGCTGCTGGGCTTCCAGGTCGTGCAGCGGAAGAAAGGAGGCGGGTGAGATGCCAAGCTTGATTCGCCGCAAATCGACGGCGAAGAGTCCGCCGCGCTGCCACAGCTACATCCTTCAGCTGAACGAGCTCGAGGGGCGCCCCCGGGTGAACCTCGGGGCGGTGAGCCGGGACGACGCCCTCGAGTTCCGCCGGGGCGTCCGCCGCCTGCTCGCCTTGGCAGCGACCGGGGCGACGCCAGATCCCCGGACGGCAGAGTGGCTGCAATCTCTCGAGGACGGGACGCGTCGGCGTCTGGCGGCGCTCGGCCTCCTTCGCGGCTTCACCCCGGCCCCGACGCTGGCGCGGTGGATCGAGCGATACCGGAAGGAAGAGCTGCCCAAGCTCAAGCCCTCCAGCCGGGGCAAGATCGAACAGACCCTGCGTTACTTGGAAGAGTTTTTCGACACCGCCGTCCCGCTCGATGCGATCCCGGTGGACGAAGCCCACCGCTGGCGGTCGTGGCTGGAGAAGCTGGAGAAGGTGAAGGATGGACACAAGACGGGCGAGCGGCGTTTTCGCGAGGCGACGATCCGCCTGCACTCCCGCAACGTCAAGCGGTTGTTCAATCGGGCCGTCGAGCGTGAGCTCATCCAGGTCAACCCGTTTCGCGGGCTCGACAGTGCCGCGATCGCAGGGGAGAAGCGCTACGTCGTCTCGAAGGCGATGGCGGAGAAGATCCTCGACGCCTGCCCAGACGCCCAATGGCGCCTGCTTTTCGCCCTCGCCCGGTTCGCCGGCCTGCGGGTGCCCTCGGAAACGCACCGGCTCACCTGGGCGGACGTGGACTGGCAGCGCTCCCGGCTGACCATCCACAGCCCGAAGACCGAGCACCACGCCGGGCATGAGGTTCGGGTGATGCCAATCTTCCCCGATCTGCTGCCCTACCTGCGCGACGCCTTTGAGCTGGCCGGCGAGGGGCAGGAGCATGCCCTCGCCCTGGGGCGGAACAACCTCCACCGGAACCTGCGGGCGATCGCGAAAAAGGCAGGACTCAAGCCGTGGCCGAAGCTCTTCCAGCAGCTTCGGTGCGACGCTGAGACCGACCTCTCGCAGAGTTTCCCCCAATACGCGGTGAGCTACTGGCTCGGCCACGGCATGGAGGTTTCCGCGCAACACTACCTCTCCGTGCCGGACGAGCTCTTTGATCGGGCGGCCGGAAAAAGTGTTGTGCAGATTTGTGAGCAGTCACCCCCGGACGGGGCCGGAAAAGGCCGGAAAGAGCAAATCGGCGGGTCGGCGGAAGATTCTTCTATGTCCGGCTCTGTCCGGGAGTTGCAAGATTTGCCTAATGGGCCGGGTGGGATTCGAACCCACGACCAGGCGATTATGAGTCGCATGCTCTGACCACTGAGCTACCGGCCCGGGCCCCGTTGGCCGATCGGCCCCCGGGGACGGCCTCTATCATAGCCGAAGCGGTCGAGTGCATCGCCGATATCGCCGGCGCGG
>JBKHFW010000090.1:0-5749 GCA_046540025.1 Phycisphaeraceae bacterium | reverse complement strand
TGGCGCAACCGAACAAGCGCCGAACGCGCGCTAAAACTTCACGGAGTGCGTATAATTCGAGATTTGATTTTCAATCAGCCTGAAAGCCTGGGCAGCAAGGCCCGCCGGGGCGACGCGTGTCGCCACGCTGTTCCCCAACGAGGCGTCGCTGCCGCGGCTGAAAAGAAGTTGCTTGATCCCCGGGTCGGCAGCGGGTTGGGTGGATTCCCGTTCGTCAGGCGGAACCCGGCTTCATGTTCTGCGCACAAATGAGCGCAAGCGGCGTGCCCAGTCCCGTTCCGCGCGTGGCGTCAGAAAGCGGTGCGCGGGCGCGCGGTCGATGGTACAATCGCCGCGACATGAGTGAGCAGCCCCCGATTCCGCGTAACGAACTCGTCACCGGCGACTGCATCGAAGCGATGGCGTCCTGGCCCGAGGACAGCATCGACCTCGTCTTCGCCGATCCGCCTTATAACATCGGCTATCAGTACGACAAGTACGTCGACAAGCGCGACCAGGACGAGTATGTCGACTGGACGCAGCGGTGGATCGACGGCTGCGCCCGGCTGCTTCGGCCGAGCGGGTCGATGTACATCCTCATCGGCGACGAATACGCCGCGGAGGTTCGGCTGCACCTGCGCAAGCTCCAGAGCGAGGGGCAGTTGCTGTTTCGCAACTGGATCATCTGGCACTACACCTTCGGCCAGCGGTGCAAGCTCAAGTTCAACCGCAGCCATGCGCATCTGTTCTACTGCGTCGGCTCGGCCGCGCTGGGCAGAAGCGGCAAGCCGCTTTCCAACCTGACGAAGAAAAAGCCGTTCACCTTCAACTACGACGCCGTGGCCGTGCCCTCCGCCCGGCAGACGACCTACGCCGACCGCCGGGCGAACCCCAGGGGCAAGCTCCCCGACGACACGTGGTACCTGCGCCCGCAGGAGGCGATGGAGGGCGAAGGCAACCACTTCGGCCCCGACGGCGACACGTGGTACCAGTCCCGGCTGTGCGGCACGTTCAGCGAGCGGCAGCAGTGGCACCCCTGCCAGCTCCCCGAGGCGCTGCTCGAGCGGATCATCAAGGTGTCGTCCAATCCCGGCGACCTCGTGTTCGACCCCTTCGTGGGCAGCGGCACGACCCTCGCCGCAGCCAGGCGGCTGGGCCGGGACTGGCTCGGCTGCGAACTCAGCGAGGACTACGCCGAGAAGGCCCGCGAACGCATCGAGGGCGTCGAGCCCGTGCTGAGCGGGGCGGGGGAGTAGGGCGCAGATCGGCAGTGGGGCCGGTGCCTTTCCGGACTGGCATTCTTGCTTGCAAGCCGTGTGGGACGTCATGCCACGGCCCGGCGAGCAGATCGCGACGCCCGGAGCAGGGGGCGATTGCGTGAGATCCGAACCGTCCCGCAACGCTCGGCCCCCGCGGCGATCCCGCAGAAGCGTCGCGGAAGCCGCATCCGCGGGCTTTGAGCGCCCCGATGATCCAAGCCCCCCCCGGCCGCCACCCTCTCTTCTAATGCTTCTCCCTATCTGTGTTTATCCGTGTTCATCCGTGGCTGATTCTTTCTTTTCTTCGTGCCCTTCGCGCCGTCGTGGTTACCGCGCCGGCTGGAGACGATAGATCTGCCCGTCGAACGAGGTCAGCAGCAGTTCCCCCTCGGCGTCGAGGCCGAAGCTGCTCGGGCTGGGGACGTTCAAGCGCAGCGCTGCGCTGGTCGCGGCTTGAGTTGCACCTTTCAATGCTCGCCCTACGTCAGGTAGGTGTACCCCGTCAGGCCGCCGTCGTAGAACCGGCGCAGCGTCTGGGACTCCTGAAGCGAGAGCTTTTTCGTCTTCACCGCCTGCTCGACGGTCTTGCGGAACGCCCGGCGGAGTTCGTCGGGCCGCCACTGGACGTACTGGAGCACCTCATTGACGGTGTCGCCTTCGACGACCTCGTCGATGCTCGCCTCGCCCGCCTCGTCGAGGGTGACGTGGACGGCGTTCGTGTCGCCGAGCAGGTTGTGCAGGTCGCCGAGGATCTCCTGGTACGCCCCGACGAGGAACGCGGCGATGTAGTAGTCGCCCCCGCGATACGGGTGCAGCTCCAGCACCGACTTGATGTCCTTGCGGTCGATGAACTTGTCGATCTTCCCATCCGAGTCGCAGGTGATGTCCGCGAGGATGCCCCGGCAGGTCGGCTGCTCGCTCAGGCGATGGATCGGCATGATCGGGAACAGGTGGTCGATCGCCCAACTGTCGGGCATGGACTGGAAGATCGAGTAGTTGCAGAAATAGGTGTCCGACAGCAGCGCCTCGAGGTCCTCGAACTCCTCGGGCACGAACGGCAGCTTGCGAATGATGCGCAGCACCTTCGAGCACAGCCCGAAATAAAGCTTCTCCGCCTGCCCCCGGTGCTCGAGCGAGCAGTACCCGAGGTTGAACAGATTCAGAATCTCGTCCCGCGCGAGCTGGGCATCGTGAAAATATTCCACGAAGTTCTCGTCGGTGAGGTACTGGTAACAGTCGAACAGCGTGATCAGCGGCTGGGGCAGGTCCTGCTCGTCCTCGGGGCGGTCGGGGATGTCGAAGCGGTCGAAGCCGGACCAGCCCATCACGTTGAACACGAGCACGCTGTGGTACGCCACCATCGCCCGGCCGGACTCGCTGATGATCGTCGGATGCGGCACCTCGGCGGCGTCGCAGACGTCGCGGACGTGGTAGACGACGTCGTTGGCGTACTCCTGGAGCGAGTAGTTGATGCTGGAGGCGAAGTTGGTCTTGCTGCCGTCGTAGTCCACGCCCAGCCCGCCGCCGACGTCGACGTAGGCGACCCCCGCGCCGAGTCGGCGGAGCTCGGCGTAGATGCGCACCAGCTCGTTGATGCCGCTTTTGATGCTGCGGATGTTGTTGATCTGGCTGCCGAGGTGGAAGTGCAGCAGGTTCAGGCAGTCCAGCAGCTCGTGCTCGCGGAGGTATTCCACGGCGTCGAGCAGCTCGGAGAGGAACAGGCCGAACTTGCTGCGCACGCCGCCGGACTGCTCCCAGCGGCCCGCGCCGCGGGTGGCGAGCTTGACGCGGATGCCGATCTTCGGCCGAACGTCGTGAATCCGGCTGTAGCGGGCGATGAGCTTGAGTTCGGACCACTTCTCGACGACCGGGATGATGTTCCGCCCGATCTTGCTCGCGAGGATGACGGCCTCGATGAACTGGGCGTCCTTGAAGCCGTTGCAGATGATCGGCGTCTCGTCGTCGTCCACCAGGGCGAGCAGGGCCAGCAGCTCCGGCTTGGACCCGGCCTCGAGCCCGAAGCCGTGCTCCTTGCCGAACGCGCGGATCTCCTCGACCACGTGGCGCTGCTGGTTGACCTTGATCGGGTAGACGCAGCGGTAGCCGCCTTCGTAGCCGCTTTCGTCGATGGCATTTCTAAACGCCCCGGCAATCTCGCGCACGCGGTGGTGGAGGATGTCGGTGAAGCGGATGAGCAGCGGCGGCTGCAGGTCGCGCTCGCGCAGCTCGTCGACGAGCACCTTGAGGTCGATCTGCTTCTCCGGGTCGGCGGTGGGCTGAACGGCGATGTGGCCGAGGTCGTTGACGGAGAAATAGCCGTGCCCCCACTCGTGGATGCGGTAGAGCTCCGCCGCGTCGGCGGGGGTCCACGGCCGGTGCTCGGGCCGGGGCTGGCCGGCGCGTGCGCGATCCGCGGGCTGAACCCGGGGGATGCCGCCGAAAGCTGCGGAATGCTGCTGCATCAAAGGCTCCTTCACTGCCTGTGGAAGCGCGGAATTGTACCGCCGGCGGGGGACGGCGCCTCGCGATCGGGCGTGAAATTGAACGCTGGCCCCGCGGCGTGGCGGGCGTGGCCGAAGCGGAAAGCGGTGGACACCGCCGCTCGGCCGCTGGAAACTATAGCGCATGCAATGGTTCAAGCGCATCGCGGACTCGGTCGCCCGCTGGTGGCAGCACCCCATCGAGGAGCTGACCCGCACGCAGGCGTGGCTGCGGTATCTGGTGGACATTCTCCGCCACACCTGGCGGCAGCTCATGGAGGATCGGGCGGAGGAGATGGCGGCGGCGCTGAGCTACCGGACGATCTTCAGCCTCATTCCGCTGGCGGTGCTCGGGCTCATCCTCGTGCGCGTGTTCGGCGGGTTCGACGTCCAGCAAATCGAGCAGCAGCTTTTCCGCTTCTTCGGCGTGCCCGAAGCGGCGTACACCGAGCAGGTGTCGGTCGAGCAGGTGATCCAGGAGATCATGCCCCGCTACGAGCAGGCCCTCATCGATCAGGCCGGGCTCGGGCTCAGCGATGCCGCGCGGCAGACCGAGCAGCAGTTCAGGCCGATCCTCGCCCGCGGCCGGGCGTGGGAGCAGCGGGAGCGCGCCCGCGACGCCGAGCAGGCCCTGCAGAACCCCGAGGAGGCGGCGCAGCAGCGCATCGCCGAGCTGCTCAGCGAGCAGGCCGGCCTCAGCGACGACCGGGCCCGGTCGGAGGCGGCACTACTCGTCATCCAGGCGCAGGCGCGGGCGGCCGAGACGGAGGCGGACCAGCCGCTCCCGTCCGAGTCGACCGTGCAGGAGGTGGCCACCCTGCTTGGCCAGCAGGATCTCGAGGAGCAGACGGCGCAGCAACTGACCGACCAGGTGGTCGAGGTGCTCGGGCAGTTTCTGCGCCAGCAGGAGCAGGCGCAGGAGGCGCTGGTGGAGCGTTTTCTCGAGCAGGCCTGGCTCAAGCCGGCGCTGGCGGAAGGGCTCGCCGAGCACTTGCCGGAGCGGGAGGCGGCCGAGAGGGCGAACCGGCTGGTCGAGGGCACGCAGGTCAGGCAGCTCCAGGTGAGCCTGCAGAACGTGCTGGCGGAGCTGATTCAACGCATCGCCGAGCTGGACTTCACCGGCCTCGGGGCGGCGGGCGTGATCGTCTTCATCTACGCGGCGATGACGCTGATCATGGCGATCGAATGGGACTTCAACGTCATCTTCAACGCCCCGGCCGGCCGATCGATCACGATCCGCATCGCCATCTACTGGTCGATGATCACCCTCGGCATCGGGCTGCTGGCGCTGAGCCTGTACCTCTCGGGGCAGTTCGTGGAGTGGGCGCGGGAGTTTTCGCCGCTGCTTGGCTCGCTGGGGCGAATCACCGCGATCCTCGCGAGCTGGATGATGCTTTTCCTGCTCTACCTGCTCATGCCCAACACGCACGTGCGCCTGAGCGCGGCGGCGGTGGGCGCGCTGGTGGCGTCGCTGCTCTGGGAAGCGGGCAAGGCGGGATTCCAGGCGTACGTCGGCTATACGCTGCCCTACTCGGCGCTGTACGGGTCGGTGGGCCTGATTCCGCTGTTCCTGTTCTGGGTCTACGTCTCGTGGATGATCGTGCTGTTCGGGCTGGAGCTGGCGTACACGCTGCAGGTGCTGCCCGGGCACGGGCTGGAGGAGGTCGAGAAGCGCAGCGAGACCGAGATGCTCACCGACCCGAACTGGGTGATTCCGCTGATGGTGCTGATCGGCCGGGCGTTCGACCGCGGCGAGCCGGTGGAGATCAGCGAGCTGGCGAGTCAGACCAACCTGCCCATCCGCACGGCCGGGATGTTCTGCGAACACCTGCGCGACGAGCATCTGCTGCACCAGGTGCAGCGCGGCGAGGGGGAGGAGCGCTGCTACAGCCTGGCCGTGCCGCCCCGGCGGATCGAGCTGCGGCGGCTGCTGGAGGTCGCCCACCTGCTGGGTCAGCGTCGGCGTCCGGGCACGCAGCCCGTCCCGGGCCGGAAGTGGGTCGACCGCATCGAAGCCGCGCAGGAGCAGGC
>JBKHFW010000089.1:0-5918 GCA_046540025.1 Phycisphaeraceae bacterium | reverse complement strand
GGCGAGAAGCAGGCGGGTAAGGCTCGGAAGGTAAAGTTCGACGCCCAGGCCTGGTATCTCGAGAAACGCTGGGCTCTGGTCCTGGACCGACTCATCGAACGGATCTATCTCCTGCGCTGCCAGATCATGCATGGGGCCGCGGCCTGCGGCAGCCGGCTCAATCACCAGTGCCTGCGCCGCCGCACCACGATGCTCGGCCACCTGCTGCCAGCGGTGCTAGCGGTCTGGATCGCCCAGGGCACTGGCGAGGACGGGGGCGTGATGTGCTATCCGCCGCTGGGGTGATCCCACGGCTCTCATTGAGGCTGGTACATAGTTTCCAGGCAGGCCGCGGGGACTTTCAGAGGTTCCCGGATTGTTTCGGACTGCAGCACTCCGTACCTATGCTTGGAACCCATCGGCCCGCGCGGCCTAGGTAGTTAACGCAGGTGCGTGAAGATCCTGACAGAAAGGGGTGGCGGGAGTTATCGGTCCGGCGGCCGGTGCGCCGTGTGGCCGGCGCATCACGGCGATCGGAAGCGGTCACACCAGCGATCCGCCGCACGACGAGCCGCAGCCAGCGGTGCAGCCGAAGCAGTGCTCCCCCGTCGCGATCGGCCGGGTCCGCAGTATCTGGTCATCGAAGTCGCGGAGATGTTGCGGCAGGTCGTCGGCGACAGGGCGATGCAGTGCATGACTGAAATCGCAGTCGTGCAGCGTGCCGTCCCAGCTCACGTGCAACTGGTGGCGACACATCAGGCTCTCCAGTGTCGCCGGGTTGAACGCCTCGCGCAGGGTGCGCTGGTAGGCCTCGGCTCTGCCCTCGCGAAGGAGGGTGTGCAGGAATCGGCCGATGGCCATGTTCGTGATTGTATACAGCCGGGTGAACGTGATGCCGAATCGCTGGTGGAGTTCCCGGCGGTAGGTGGCCTGGAGCTCTGCCTGGTTCGGCGGCAAGTTCGGACCCAGCGGGTTGTAGACGAGGTCGAGGGGGAGATCGTCGCGTTGGCCGTAGCCGTGGGCGTTGAGTTGGCGGATGACCTCGATGCTGTCGTGGTAGACATGTCGGCCGCGCTGTCTGTCTACGTCGGTCTCGAGGTAGCAGGGGAGCGAGGCGACGAGGTGTACGGCGTGGTCGCGGTAGAAACCGGGCAGGTCGGCGTGGTGGGGCGTCAGCATGATGGTGAGGTTGGTGCGAACCATCACGTGCAGGTCCTGCTTGCGAGCGGCGGCGACGAACTGCCGGAAATGCGGGTTCATCTCCGGCGCGCCGCCTGTGATGTCGAGTGTGGCGGCGCCGGAGCGTCTGGCGGCGTCCAGCACGAGCTGCATCGTGGGCCAGTCCATCTGCTCTGGCCGGGCGGGCGAGCTTTCGAGGTGGCAGTGTCGGCAGGCGAGGTTGCAGGTGAGGCCGATGTTGGCCTGGATCGTCGCCAGCGTCTTTGCGGTGAGTGGACTGCCCTGGGCCGACTCGACCTGCTGTTCAAATCGGCCGGGGCGGGCCGGCTGGCCTTCAATGGTGACGCCGACGGGCGACGTGGCGTGCTGAGGGTTGGACATGGGAGGCATGGGTGCTCTGCTTTCACTGGCGGCCGGGCTTCATTCTAGGTGCGCGTTTGCGGGGAGGCATCGCCTGGGTGCCACCGAACGCCGCTCGCCGTCTGTGCCGGGGGGGGAGAGCAGTTGGGTTTCGGGCGGGTTTCGGCCACACCGGATCGCCGCGGCTTGCCCGCCGGCCGAGCCCCGGCAGAGGCGCAAGAGATCGGTCTTCCCGCAGATGCCGGACGGGCCTTGCTCCCCGGCGCCGAGGCGGGCTCATCGGGCGGGCGGGCAGGCGCCGACCATCTCCAGCAGCTCGCGGACGGTGCAGTGCGCTTCGACCGGGTGGCGCAGGGGGCGGTCCGGGTGGACGACGTAGTGGTTCCGCCTGCCGGTTCGGGCCCGGGTGAGCACGCCGGCGCGGACGAGGTCGGCGATGATGCCCTGAACGGCGCGTTCGGTGATGCCGACAGCGGCGGCGACGTCGCGCTGGCGCATCTCCGGCTCGCGGGCGAGGCAGATCAGCACGTGCGAGTGATTGGTCAGAAATGTCCAGCCGGTGGTCGACGCGTCGGGGGAGGGCGGTGCGGTGGCCATGGCGTGAAACCTGCTCGGGCGTCGGAGAAGCGGGACATACGGGCGACTCGCTCCCGAGTATACCGCGCGAAAACGGGGGCGGTCTCTTGACCGCGACATTTATTAAGACCTACAATACGCGAAACCGAGTTCGTCAGTGTGGATTCGGTCTGAGCGAACGGGTCGGCCCTCCGCTTCGTCCTGCCAGCAGGGTGAGGCGGAGTCTCCACCGGCGGGACGTGTCAGCGCTTCATTCCCAGGGAGGCACCCCATGCTCCGGTTCGCCATCAGCAGCCGACGGATGAAACTGACCGAGCCCATTCGCCAGCACCTGTGCGATCGACTTGCCGCGGCACTCGATCGGCACGAGGCCCACGTCCGCTGCGTCGACGTGACGCTCGCGGACACCAACGGCCCCAAGGGCGGGGTCGACAAGGACTGCCAGGTCACCGTCCATCTCCGCCGCGGCGGCATCGTCCGCGTGCGCGAGACCGGCGAAGACCTCTACGCCACCGTGAGCCACGCCGCGGACAAGGTCAAGCGGTCGGCCGGGCGACTGCTCAACCGCCGCCGCTGGCCCCGCTCCACGCGCGCCTCGGGGCTCGCGGGCACCTGATACCGATCTGACCAATCTCGCGCCGGATCGGGGCCGGGTGTGTTGCCCGGCTCCAGCCAGACCGCAGCCATCGTCCGCACCGGGCGAGGCAGGCGGCACGACGCCGCCACGATCCCGTTAACCGGAAGGAAGAACGCCGTGCCCATGACCGAACCGACGAACCTGATGCCCCATGCAGGAGACTGGGCCCGACTGCCGCTGCCCGACGACCTCCGCTCGCTGCTGAGCCAGTGTCGCAGCGTCACCGTCGCCGAGTCCAGCGAGCAGCTCGTCGAGCTCGCCCTGGGCGGGGCGCCTGACGGCCGGTTCGAGGTCGGCTACGACGTGCCGGGCCGGGGATGGGTGCCCGAGGTGGAGGTCGTGCGCACGCGCAACGGCGTCGCCGCGAACTACGTCGAGCCCTACATGCGCCGCCGCGACCCCGAGTGCATGACCATCGCCGACGAGCAGCCCACCAACAAGGCGCGCTTCGAGGACCGCTTCGGCGACGAGTTCGCCGACCTGCGCGACGAGACGTTCGAGTGGCTCAAGCAGCAGGACCTGGCCCTGTTCTTCTTCCGGGCCGGGCAGAAGGGTGGCGGCATCCCCGCGGCCGCGGTCTGCCCCGCCAACGCGGGCTTCTTCGCCCTCGGCCTGGCGATGCTCCAGGGCATCATCCCGCTCGACGAGCTGACCGGGCAGGACACGCCCCGGGCGGTGATCTACGTCGCCCCGCCGTTCCGGCACACCCACTTCGGCGGCAAGCAGGTCGTCGTCCACGACCGCCGGGAGACGCACGAGCTGTTCAGCTACAACCTCTACCCCGGCCCCAGCGCCAAGAAGGGCGTCTACGGCATGCTGCTCACCCTCGGCGAGCAGGAAGGGTGGGTCACCATCCACGGTTCGACCGTCCAGGTCATCACCCCCTACGACAACGTCGTCACCATCACCCACGAAGGCGCCAGCGGCGGCGGCAAGAGCGAAATGCTCCAGTATGCCCATCGCGAGCCTGACGGCCGACTCCTGCTGGGCGAGAACGTCGTCACCGGCGAAAAGCGGCGGATCTCCCTGCCTCAGGGCTGCGAGCTGCGCCCCGTCACCGACGACATGGCCCTGGCGCACCCGGGCCTGCAGACCGGCGACGGCAAGCTCATCGTCCAGGATGCCGAGGATGCCTGGTTCGTGCGGATCAACCACATCGACGCCTACGGCGTGGACCCGCACCTCGAGCAGATCTGCGTGCATCCGTCCGAGCCGCTTCTGTTCCTCAGCCTCCACGCCGTGCCCGACGCGACGTGCCTGATCTGGGAGCACGTCGAGGACGCGCCGGGCGAACCCTGCCCGAACCCGCGCGTCGTCCTGCCCCGCCGAGTCGTGCCCGACGTCGTCGACGGGCCGGTCGAGGTGGACATCCGCAGCTTCGGCGTCCGCACGCCACCCTGCACGACGGATCGGCCGAGCTACGGCATCCTCGGACTGGTCCACTTCCTGCCCCCCGCCCTGGGCTGGCTCTGGCGGCTGGTCGCCCCCCGCGGCCACGCCAACCCGAGCATCACCGACACGGCCGGGATGACCAGCGAAGGCGTCGGCTCCTACTGGCCCTTCGCCACCGGTCGGCAGGTCGACCAGGCGAACCTCCTGCTCAGCCAGATCCGCGAGACCCCGCGGACGCGGTTCACGCTGTCGCCCAACCAGCACGTCGGCGCGTGGAAGACCGGCTTCATGCCGCAGTGGCTCGCCCGCGAATACCTCGCCCGCCGCGGCGGCGCGAAGTTCCGCGAGGGCCAGCTCCGCTCCGCCCGCTGTCCGCTGCTGGGCTACGCCCTGCACAGCATGCAGATCGAGGGCGTGCAGATCCCGCGCTGGTTCCTCGAGGTGAACACCCAGCCCGAGGTGGGCGAGGCCGCCTATGACCGCGGCGCCAGGCAGCTCGCGGACTTCTTCGCCAGCCAGCTTCAGCCGTACCTCGAGGAGAGCGACCTCGACCCGCTCGGCCGGCGCATCATCGACTGCGCCCTCGCCGGCGGGAGCGTCGAAGACTACGAGGACATCCTCCCCGGCGCCTGATTTCGACGAGCCTCCCCCAGGCACCGCCCGGACTGCAAGGCGACGCCCTGCCCCGTCCGGGCGGTTGTCATGCGCCGCGGGGCCCCGTCAACCGCCGCCGCAACGGGCAGGGCGGCCCTGGGGGGCTGCCGACCGGCGAAGTGGTGGAATCACCGACTGGGCGGCGTGCCGCGGTGCTGCCTAAAGTCCGCGTGACGGGCCCGGCTTCATCCAGCCGGGGTGCCATCAGTCTTTCCCCATGGAAGGGGCCATCCATGCTGGACCCCAAGCTGTTGCTGGAGTGCTCGATCTGCCCGGCCTGCGGCCAGCGCCTTCGCTCGTTCGATCGCTGCGAAGCCTGCGGCGCTCGCTATGGCCAGGAGGAAGGGGTTCCGGTGCTGATCCCCGCCGACGCCCACCGCGAAGTGCGGGTGCCGTTCAGGCAGAACCGGGCCGCGCCGGGCGAGGCGTTCACCCGATGCCTTCGCTATCCGCCCCGGCGAGGCGCTTCCGGTTCGAAGACCCCCCATCACCTCGATCTCGCGCACCAGGACGTGCTCGAGCACCAGCCGAAAGGAACGAAGGTTCTCGAGATCGGCTGCGGCGGCGGACAGATG
The DNA here is from genome assembly GCA_046540025.1 of Phycisphaeraceae bacterium. GTDB lineage: Bacteria > Planctomycetota > Phycisphaerae > Phycisphaerales > Phycisphaeraceae > JBKHFW01. Next base: position 566 of record JBKHFW010000089.1, on the reverse strand, counting down.
CGCGCCTGGGCCGAAGACCGCGGCCTGGTCTATGTCGGGACCGACATCTCCCGTACGCGGGTCCGCGAACACCTTCGTCGACACGGCGGCCCGGACCTGCTCTGCGACGCGCACTTTCTACCCTTCGCCGACGGCAGCTTCGACGTCGTCTACAGCGCCGCGGTGACCGAGCATCTAGCGAGCCCGTTCCTCGTCGCCCAGGAGGTGGCGCGGGTGCTTCGGCCCGGCGGAGTCTACCTCGGCAACGTCTCCTTCCTCGAGCCGTGGCACGGCGGCAGCTTTTTCCACATGTCACCCATGGGCGTCTTCGAGCTGCTCAGCCAGGCAGAATTCGAGATCGACTGCATCTGGCCCGGCGAGGGCTACAGCGGCTATCGCGCGCTGTGCAGCATGGGCAATCGCGTGACCCGGCCGCTCGCCTTCGTCGGCGACGGGCTGTTCCTGGTCTACCGCTGGTCCTCCCGTTTGCGCGATCGCATGCGGCAAGGCAGGCCGGCAGACGGCGACGGCATCGCCGACCTCGCCCGTGTCGCCGGCGCGACCGACTGGATCGCGCGCAAGCCGGC
>JBKHFW010000088.1:0-6350 GCA_046540025.1 Phycisphaeraceae bacterium | reverse complement strand
TCGAGGCTGACGTCCGAGCCGTCGACGGTGATGGTGAGGTCGTCGGGGTCGGGGTCGGGGTCGCCGCCGTCGTCGCCTGCATTGATCGTCCCGACGCTGCCGGCGCCGCTGCTGGTGGTGTAGGTCAGGAACAGCTCGTCGGCCGTCGCGCTGGTGTCCACGATGCTGCCGAGGCTGTAGGTGCCTGGGGTGAAGTAGCCGCTCGCGTCGTGCCAGGCGACCAGCTCCGTGTCCGACTGCACCGGCGCCTCGCCGTCGATTGAGACGTTGTCGGCGCTGATGAGGCCGGCGCCTTCGCCCTTGGCCGGCGTGCCGAACTGGATGGCCGTCACTTCGCCGGTGACTTCCAGCGACACGGCTCCGGTGTTCTCGTCCCAGGTTGCCGTGACCGACCCGCTCGGCGACGGGGGCGTCCAGCTCGAGTCGCCCGCCCAGTCCTCGCGCTGCTGGATGAACTGCCACACCCGCTGCTCGATCGCGTAGTCGAGGTCGGGCTCAGCCGAGTCGTCGTACCCGCCGTAGACGAGCGGCACGTCTACCGGCGAACGGCGGGAGAGGATCGAGTAGAACGCGTAGGTATTGACCGCCTTGCCGTACTCGTTCTGGTGCACGGCGTCGCTGAAGAGCCACCACGGGTCCAGGTCGGACTGCGGCGGGTTCTCGATGAGGTCCAGCCAGATCCGCGCGAGTGGTGCCACCGGCACGGCCAGCTCTTCGCCCAGCGCGTCGTAGTGCGCCTGCACGGAAAGGTTCGTCTCGCGGAAGCTCGCCTCGGTCGTGTTGTCGAAGTGACCGACCCACCGCGCCATCAGCACCGGCTGCGCCCCGGCAAACCGCGCCTCCTGCACGAACTTGCGAATGTAGGATGCCGACAGCGGCTGATCGTCAAGATCCCGCGCGTAGTCCTGAAAGACGATGAACTCCCAGGGCGAGCCGTTGATTCCGTCAGCAATGTACTGGTGCGCATCCTTGTCCGGATCGGGCATGTCGGTCTTGCCGCCGTCCGCGTAGTCGCCGGGCTGGGCGAGGTAGTGAACCTGCAGGCTCTCGCCCCACTGGTTGATGCGGCGGCGGTCGATGTCGGTCTGCGCCGCCCCGGCCAGCAGTGCCGACTCGACGTACGCGCCCAAGCCGCCCGACTTCGAGCCGATCAGACTGTTGCCGACCCAGAGCGAGTCGTCGCCACTGCTGACGGGGATCCCCTCATACTGCGCCTGCGCAGGCTGGGCTCCCAGCAGCGCAGCAGCGAGAAGGGTGGTAGAGAAAACAGAAGACAGACCCCTCATGAAAAACCTCCGATAGGGCGCCCCGCCTGCGCCGATGCGAGAGTCGGGACGAAGTAGTGAAATGAACCGACACGCGAACGAACCGCGCACCACCGCCGGCGGCGCAGCAGTGGCCGCGGCGGGTGGAGGGACCCGGAAATGGATGAAGTACACAAAACTAAACGGTCGGCAGATGGGAGTCCGCCTCTTTCCATTCAAAGTAGAAGCCGGCGTGAAGGAAGGCAATCGCCTTTCTGCCCACTCTGATTGAGGAAAATGCGCAAAACAGCGCCCCGGCACAGCGTCTGCCGTGCCGGGGCGGTCATGTCGTCGTCCCTGGTTGACGAAAAGTAGAAAGCAAAGATGGCCACAGGGTAGCCCGTCCGCTGGCTCCTGATTACTCAGCCCGGACGAGCGACACCGCCCAGTCGGACTTGCCGGGCAGTTCGAGCGTCTGATCGCCCGCCTCGACTGCGTCCAGCGGCTGCTCCGCGTATGGCTGGCGGGCATCGACGGCGACGGCCTGCCACGGGCCCTCGCATTCGCCGAGGCGGAGCGCCACTTCGCTCGCGTCTTCGACGTAGATGACGATGCGGTCGCGCTCCGGGTCCGCCAGCGCCACGCCGGTCACGGGCGTGCCCCCGGCGAGCTCGTTGGCGGGGACCATGTCGAGTTCCAGGCGGTCCTTCCAGAATTGCCCATGGGTGCGCAGTTGCTCCGGGTTCGGGTAGGGGCCGGGCCGGCTCACGCCGCCGTCGTAGAAACCGATCCACCCCCCGGCGCCGCCCGCCATGGTCCACCACCAGTAGAGCCTTCGGGTGCCGTCCATGTCCGTCGTGGGCCAGGCGCTGTCTCCGCGGTTCCAGTACCGCTTGTAGGCGTGCCGCTCCTCATAGATGATCGGCCGGGCCGGGTCGTTCTGCACGTTCTCGAGCGTCTCGGCGTAGCTGTCCGGGCCGCCGTCGTCGACCGGCCGACTCGCGTCGGTCTGGAGGATTTGCCCGCCCCGGATCAGCGAGGCGTAGGAGTCCAAAAAGTTCGGCGGGGCCGACGCTTCCGTCCCGTCCGGCCCGAGCAGGGGCAGACCCCGTGCGGAGAAGTTGTGCACCCAGCCCGAGCGCTCGTTGATGAAGTTCGCCCAGGCGCTCACCTCTTCCTGGCTGGTCCACTCGAACAGGTCGAAGCCGTACCCGATCGACCAGCCCGGCAGCGGGCCGAGGCGGTCGGCGATGTACCGCTGAATCCGCCGATCCACCTTCCCGTTGATCCCGCCGGGCAGCCCCGCCGGCGTCCATTTGCGGTGGCTCTCGTCGCCCCACGCCCAGAGATGCACCTGCATCCCCGCCTCGTGCGCGTCGCGCACCAGGTCCTCGATCGCCGCGAACACCGCCCGGTCCGGGTTGACGCTGTCGTGGTCGTCGTGTCCCTGCGCCCCTGCCTGAAGCCACTCGTTCTTGACATGCAGGAACACCGCGTTCGCGCCGTGCTCCTTCGCCTGCTTCAGATACGCCGCCCGCCGCTCGGCGTTGGCTTCCCCGCCCCAGTCCTCGGCCAGGTTGTCGGAGCCGAAGCCGGGGTTCACCGCCTCGTCCGGGGCGCGCTGGTTCATCCACACCACGTACGGCTGCGCCTCGAGGCGATCCGGCGAACCGACCATGCGGGCGTACTTCGTGCTGCGCCCGGTGAGAAACCCGCGCGCGGCCGGGTTCGCCTTCACCTCCACCGCGCCGGTGTGCCCGGCAAGGTCGGCGTCGTCGCCGGCGGTCTCGAACCTCCACCGGCCCGGCCGCGTGCCGGTGAAGCGGAAGCGCCACCTGTCGCCGCCGTCGTGGTAGAGATAGGTCGTGATCGCTTCACCGCTGCCTTCGTGGGTGAAGGTCGCGCTCGCCTCGACGTCGTAGGGGTTGCCTTCCCACGTGCTGTCCTGCACGCTGAAGGTGACGGGGCTGAACACCTCCGCCGCCTGCGTGCCCAGGTCGGCCGCGAGTGCCGGCAGCCCGGCCGCCGCCATGGCCACCGCGAGAGAGCCGCCGATCCGTCCGCCCGTCCGATGCCAGTCCATAGCGTGCATTGCGCTGCTGCTCCTATGGTTGTGATCTGCCAGGCTGCCCACTTTTCCTCCCACGCCTTCTTCGTGCTCGCTTCGTGTTCTTGGCGCCTTCGTGGCTAAGGCCGAAGCACGTGGTTCAGGATCGCCGGCCCGTTGCTCTCGCGCACGCCCGTGCGCACGCCGGTGCGGTCGAGCTGGTCGCCCACGTTCTCGAAGCGGAACCGCCGAATGACCGACTCGCCCGGCTGAAGCTGCGGCACCAGCCGTTCCTGCCGCGCGTGACCCACCATCTGGGCAAACACGTACAGACCCCGCGGCCGATCGCTGCGGTTGGTCACCACGCAGGTTACCAGCGCCGAGTCCCCCTGCCGGGTCAGCACGGGGTCGAAGTCGAGGTCGGCCATGCCGATCTCCAGGTCCAGCGGGTGCTCGATCCGGTAACGCCGGTCGGCCACGAAGTCGAACTTCGCCCGCAGCCGCTTCCGCCCCGCCGTCTCCGAGATCGGAAACCGGATCTGCACCGGCAGCTCGATCGTCTGCCCCGCGGGAATGGCGAACTCCTGCCGGGCCGGCTGAATCTCCCACTTCTCCGGCGTCACCAGCTGCAGCGTGCCGTTCACCGTCTGCTCCCAGGGGTTGTGCAGCTTGATCGCCCGCAGATGCGGCACGCGCGACGACTCCAGGAACGCCGGCTCCATCGTGAACCCCGCCCGGAACAGCGCCAGCTCCGGGTCGATCCCCGTCACCAGCAGCGGCGACCGCGTGACCTCGAGCCGGTGCTTGCCCTCCTCCAGTGGTGCGGCCCGGCGGTTGCCCCAGATGTCGTGCACCACCGGCTGCTCGCCGAGGTACATCGCCAGCCCCGCCTCCTCGGCCGGGGCGCTGCGGTTCCACATCGCCAGCATCCCCCCCGCCTCGCCGTCGAAGATCATGCACTCGAGCCCCTCGCCCAGCGGCAGCCGGCCCACCACCCGCCGACCCGACAACTGCGGCGCCACGTTCGCGAACACGCCCAGCAGCGGGTCCGGAAGCACCCCCGGGCCCCGCCGGGCGTCCGGCGCCCACGGCCGGCGCAGCACCAGCGCCGCCGGCGGATGCTCCCACGCCGCGAGCATCCGCAAAGCCAGATCCACCGACCGCCTCGGATGACTCAGCTCGTCCGCGCCCGGCTCCCTGAGCATCAGCCAGTACGGCCGACCGCGCTCCTCCCACGCCTCGACGTACGCCGGGATGTGCTCAGGCAGAACCGCCGGCGACACCGTCACCAGGAACGGGTCTTTCTGGTTCACCCCCTCCGCCGGCGGCGGGTCGAACACGCTCCACGTCGGCAGCAGCGCCGGCCGCGGCGCAAGAAGCTCCATCCGCCGATGCGCCTCGGGCAACTGCTCCACCAGCCCGGGATTGAAAAACGCATCCTCCCACGCCCCCGGCCCGACCTGCCAGCGGCGAACCCGCTGACCGAAACGCATCAGCACCGGACTCAGCCAATCGCGCCAGGGCACGTCCTCCCGACTCAAAAGCGCCAGCGGACTCTCCGGCCCGCCCCGCCGGGTCAGCGCCTCGGGCAGCGGCGACAGTGACATCGTCACCTCCCGGTGCCCCGGCATCAGCTCGGCAAACACCGCATCGAGCTGGTCGCAGCGGAGCTCGAGCTCCGACAGCCGGGTCGAGGGCGAAAACGCGCTGAACAGCGTCCGCCGAAAACCGGTCCGCCTGAGCAGCTCGGGCAGCATCCCCAGCCCCTCGTCGCTCGCCCCCTCCGCGGAGACCAGAAACCGCTTCGCGTCCGACTCCACCAGCGGCTGCTCCTCGCCCAGCCAGAGCGCCGCCCCCAGCGTGCGGGCAACCAGCGCCCCGCGCACCTCCGCCTCTGCCGATTCGGGCGGGGCGTCATACGCACGCAGTTCGAAGAGATACCACCCCAGCTCCGGCAGCTCCGGCTCCCACGTCCAGTGGTCCGGCCCGATCCCGCCGAGGTGGAACCGGTGGCGGTCCACCACGTTCATGCCCAGGTCGTAGGCGATCAGCTCCGTCGTCAACTGGTCGCCCAGCAGGTCGCGGATGTGCACGCTCACCCTCGGCTTCTCCGGGGCGCGAACGATGTTCGTCCCGCTCTGTGTCGCCAGCTCGAGGTGCGGCACCTGCCACACGCGGATGTCGTCGAACCACGCCGAGCCCGCCACGTCCTGCACCACGACCTGCTCGGTCCCCAGCGGATCGCCCGGCGACGCCGTGGGCTGACGCAGCTCCAGCTCCAGGCCCAGCCACGCCGCATCGTCATACGCCCCGGGCAGCGTCAGCGTCACCGTGGTCCACTCGCCGCGGGTGTCCAGCCGATCCGTCCGCCGCACGCTCTCGTCGATCCGCCCCCCCCGGGCGTCCACGAAATACGCCTTCATCCGCGCCCCGGCCTCATCGAGGCCTTCCGTCCGCACACGCACCGACAGCAGGCAGTCGCTGCCGGGCACGACCGGCACCGCCCCCACCTCCAGATACGCCCCCGCGTTGCCGCCGTCGAGGCTCAGCAGCAGGCTGAACTCCCCCGACGCGGCGTGCCCGGCGTCATAGCGGACGTCGGTGTAATGCGGAAAGCCCGGCCGGTCGATCAGCTCCTGGTGCAGCGGCTGACGCAGAAAACCCGCGTCCGCCGTCTGAGCCGACCGACCGATCGCGTACCAGTGCTCGGGCAGAATGTGCCCCCGCCCCAGCTTCTGCCCGCGATCGTCCGTTTCCTCGAAGTCGAACTCCGCGATCAGCCGCTGCGGCCGCAGCACCGCCGGCACCTCGGCGCGCAGCGACGGCCCGGCAAGCAGCGCCGCAACCGCGAAAGCCAGACTGGACAGGCGCAACGATCCCACCTGACTGTTATCGGCTCCCCCGCCCCGCCGCGCTCGCCTTTTGCCGCGCGGGCTCGCGAGCCGAAAAAGCAGCCACAGATGAACACGGATCAACACAGATGGGGAGGGAAGAAGGAGTTAAAGGAGTTACAGGGAGTGGCAGGGGTTACAGGGACCGCACACGCGTTCCCCGTCCCC
>JBKHFW010000087.1:0-7362 GCA_046540025.1 Phycisphaeraceae bacterium | reverse complement strand
CGCCTTGCCTCGCGTCGCAGGCGGTGCGGGACCCGGGGCGGCTGGCCTGCCGTCGACGTCCGCGCGGGCGACGAAGCGCACCGCGACGAGGGCGCCTGTGATCGCCTGCGCCGCTTCGGTAAACTGGTCCCGGCACTTGCTCTGGAGATAGTCGCGCTGCACCGGCGTGGGCGTGGCGACCTTGAGCAGGCCCGAGTCGAGCTCCACCGGTTGGAGCTGCTCGAACCACTGCCGACAGATCGGCGCGTGTCGGCGGCGCAAGTACTCCATCATGTCGCGCCACAGCGCGGAATCCAGCTTGGGCATGGCGGTCGGGCTCGCGTCAGCAAATGGACAGTCCATCAAGCTAAGCTGCCCGGCGAAGTGTGTCAAAGGGATCTTCCCCAAATGAACGACCAGACGCGAAAAACCAGCTCCCCCCCCGCCCGCGAGCCCGCCACGACCCGCGCCCGACCGACGCAACTCCCGCAACCAAGGGGGGATAAAACCATGGACGACAACGCCCGGCTCCTGCTTTTCGATGACGACCAGGGCCGATTCGGCCCGATGACCGACCTCAGGCCGCTGCTCGAGCTGGCCACCGCCGCCATCTCGCCGCGCCGGCGGATCGAGCACCACCTCGGCCTGGTGACCGCGGCTGCGCGACTGCCCGAGCGCTACGCCGCGGGCTTCGCCGAGCGCTATCCCGAGCTCGCGGTCAACGATCAGCTCGAAGCCGGCGACTGGCTGCTGGTCAGCGGCCGATGGAACGGCGTCACCCGCCTCCAGGACGTGCTCGAGCTCGAGACGGGCGAAGCGCTCGTCGAGGCCGACACCGGCAGCCTCGTCGCCGCCCGCCTCGACGCGGAGAAGGCGACCGGTTGCCTCGACCATGGCGGCCGGGTGCCGGCGGGGGTGTCAGTCAGGGAAGCCTCCGAGCGGGTGCTGATCAGCCGACCCTGGCACGTTCTGGACGAGCTCGAGGACCTGCTGGTGCGCGACATCGCCCTGCTGGGCCTGCCCGAGATGGCCCCCGCGGCCGATCCGCAGATCGTGGGCGAGCACCCCGTTCTCGTTGCCGAGGACGCGAAGCTCATGCCCGGCGTGGTGATCATCGCCGAGCAGGGACCCGTCGCCATCGACCGCCACGCCACGATCCAACCCTTCTGCGCGATCGAGGGCCCCTGCTACATCGGTACGGGCAGCACGCTCGCCGCCCATACCGCGATCCGCCCCGGCACGGCCATCGGCAGCACCTGCAAGGTCGGCGGGGAGGTCTCGGCGAGCGTCATCCAAGAGTTCAGCAACAAGGCCCACCTCGGCTATCTCGGCAACAGCCTCGTCGGCCGATGGTGCAACCTCGGCGCGGCGACGACGGTGTCCAACCTCAAGAACACCTACGGCCCCGTCCGGGTGCAGCTCGAGCCGGACGGCGAGCCCGAGAACTCCGGCCGAACGTTCCACGGGCCCATCCTGGGCGACTACGTCCGCACCGCCATCGGCACCCGGCTGCTCACCGGCTCGGTCGTGGGCACGGGGGCGATGGTCGCGCTTTCGACCTACCCGCCCAAGCACACCCGGCGGATGGGTTTCTACACCGACCGCGGCCCCCGGCCGCAGCAGATGCCCAGCTTCGAGAAAACGACCCGCCTCATGCAGGCTCGCCGCGGCCGGGAGCCCGAACCGGCGGAGCTGAAGCGGCTTCGCGAACTGCACGCCGCAACCTGGAGCGACGTGATCTGACCCCCGGCTCTTCAGCCAGGCCCCACCTCCGGGTGGCCCCGGCTCGACCCGATGGGGCCGCTGGGCCAAACCCCAGGTTATGCACCCTGCCGTGGGGAATGTCGGCAGCTATGTGGAAAACTCGTGCAAAAGCGCTCGATCCCCTGCCGACAGCGCCCCAGGAGGATGACGGCAAACCCCGATGCAATGAAGGATTATCGGAGTTTCCCCCATGCGGGTGCCGGTAGCCTCCTGACAGCCGACTCGGGCCGGCGCCATCGCGACAAGTTATCCACAGGGGTGGGTGTCGCTGTAAGTCGCTGCCTGTGAATCCCTTAATGCCGTGCCGACACCACTTCCCACAAAGCGCCAGGACGTATACGAAGAGATAAGAGATTTTTTCTCTTCTTTCATTCAAGAGAGAACCTTTCGGTGGGCCCCGCCCTTGAAGGGGCGTCACTTACGTCATTCTCATTGTGGATTGCCGGCGGGTTTTCCCCTCGGCAGGGGTTGACAGTCGGGGCAGAACACGCTCGTTCGCCCGATGATCCGGGTCGCGGTCAGCTCGGCCCCGCAGAGGCGGCACGGCAGGCCCGCTCGGCCGTACACCTGGTGGGTGAGCTGGAACGCGCCCGGAGCGCCTCCGCCGCCGACGAAATCGCGCACTGTCGAACCGCCTGAGTCGATTGCCGCGCGGAGGATCCGCTTCATCTGGCGGGTGAGTTGCCCGGCCTGGGGGCGGGTCACCTCGAACGCCGGCATCAGCGGCGACAGCCGACAGGCGAAGAGCAGCTCGTCGACGTAGATGTTGCCCAGGCCGGCGACGAGCTGCTGGTCGAGCAGGGCGGCCTTGAGGGCGCGTTTCGTTCGCCCCAGCTTCTCGTGCAGCCGGGCGGGGGAGATGCTCAGGGCGTCCTCGCCAAGCCGGCTCCAGCGTTCGCGCTCGAGGGTGCGAAGGTCGGGGAAGGTGCGCAGGCCGCCGAATCGGCGGACGTCGCGGAAGCGGAACGTTTCGCCGGTGCCCAGCTCCCAGACGACGTGGACGTGCGGATCGCGGGCGAGGCGGTCGGCGGGGCCGGCCAGGGTGAGCGAGCCGGTCATGCCGAGCTGGACGATCACGCCCGGCCTGCCCCCGGGGCCGACCAGGGCGAGCTGCTTGCCGCGCCGGCGGAGGTCGGCGATCTCCCGGCCCTCGAGCAGGTCGCGGGGCCGCTTCGGGCCGGCGATGACGTCGCGGCGGCGGACCTCGACGCGGGTCACCCGCTGACCCAGCAGGTGGGGCAGCAGAATTCGGCGGGTGCTTTCCACTTCGGGTAATTCAGGCATGGAGGCCATTTTAGGCATCCCCGCCCGCCCGGTCCGCCGCGGCGGCGAGGCGAAATCCGCGGGAAGGGTTTTGCGATTGTTCTTAGACGCATTACATTAAGTATTGGAGTGGGCACCAGTCTGGACTTACGATCGGCCCCGGCGCGCCCGGCCCACCGGCGACGTCGCGGCCATCTCCGTGAGGAAGGGAGCAACGACATGTTCAAGCGCAAGCAGGCAGCCACGCTGCTGCTGACCGCCGCCGCGGCCCTGGGTCTCGGCACCTCGGCCGCGCAGGCCGGGATCGTGACCATCGACGGCGACGACGCCGACTACACCGTCTACAAGGAAACCAGCTTCCTGGGCACCGTGAACCACCACGCCGTCGCCGGCGGCGGCAGCACGCTCCAGGCCCGCTGGGAGGACAACGCCGCCCTCGAGCAGGACAACCGACCCATCTACCAGTTCGACCTCAGCTCGCTGGGCAACGCCGTGGCCGACGCCGCCCTGCGCATCCGCCTCCACCGGGCGTCCTCGTCGGCGACGTACGACTACGACACCAGCTTCGGCGTCGACCTCTACGGCTCGACCGACAACCGCGCGTCCACCGTCACCGAAGGTGACGCCGGCGCGACCAGCGAGCACTTCGACACCAGCTACAACCAGCTCGCCGACCCCTTCGCCTACGGCGACGAGGACGACGGCGCCTGGATCGAGGCCGACGTGACCAGCTTCCTCCAGGACCGCTGGACCGATTACGAGGCCGACCCGAGCCAGTCGTGGGTCTTCTTCCGCCTCCAGGCGGACGGGCAGTCCAGCGGCGAGGACTTCCGCTTCTACTCCGCCGACATGGGCGACAGCTACCAGCCCGAGCTGGCGGTGACGACCGTGCCCGAACCGGCGTCGCTGGCGCTGCTGGCCCTGGGCGGCCTGGCCCTGCTGCCGCGCCGCCGACGGGCGAACTGACTTGGCCGATCCCTCGGCTGCAGGTGGCCCCGCCTCATCCGCAAGGTTGAGGCGGGGTTTTTTTGTGCAGGATTTACAGGGAGTTAGGGGAGTTAGCGCTTCTGAACGCTGCTTCCTCAAGCCGGGGCAGAGCGCCAGCGCCGCCCCGGGTAGGCGAGGAAGACACCCGGCCGAACTTCATTCGGCAGTATCTCGTCTGGGGCGCCGGGCCGAGGGCGAGCCAGTACCTCGTACTGGCGGGCGGCGAGAGCGACGCGGTGATGCGGCAGCGGTGAGTCCGGAACTCCCGGGGGAACCGGGGGAGGGTGGTTCGACATGGCCGAGACCGCGGCGCAACCCGATCCTCGGCTGCTGGCGACGGTCGGCGTGGCGGCGGTGGCAGTGCCGATCGCGATCCACCTGCTCTGGCGGCTGCGGAGGCAGCCCCAGCCGTGGGGGCGATGCGGTTCCTCCTGCTGGCGTACCGGCGGCATCCGCGGCGACTGCGGGCCGAGCAGATCTTCCTGTTGCTGGTGCGCTGCCTGATCGTGCTGGTGCTGGGTCTGGCGCTGGCGGGCACTACTTTTACGGCCAGTACTACGCGGCGCAGACGATGTTGCTCGCCGGCGGGGATTACTGGGCCCACTGGTTCCCCCGCGTCCGCGGCGAGCTGGTGGAGAACCAGGGGGAGGCGGGCGAGTGGCACTCGAGCCACGGCGAGCCCTACGCCACGGCGATGAGCCTGCTCGTGCTGCAGGTGCCCAATCGGCTCCTGCCCATTTTTCAGGTGAGCCGTGCGACGTTTCTGCCGAGCCCTGCGCCTGGTCGTTGCCTCCCCCCTGCCGGGTGGCACGCCGCCCGCCGCTTGGGCTGCTGTGCGCGGGCCGGGGGATTAGCGAGCCGGGGCACGCGAGGTGCCGCGTTCGCGCCTCGCTGCCCGCCCTCACCCGCTTGCCCCGCCGGCGGATCCAACTCGAAACCCCGCCTTTCGCCGGTCGCCTTCAAGTATTAAGATAGATTCGTCCTTTATTTGGAGTTCACGGCATGCGCTATCGCACCCTGGGCCGGACGGGCCTGAAAGTTTCACAGCTCGGCTTCGGTGCCATGCGTCTGCCCATGGTGGGGGAGGACGAGGAGGCCCGCGTCGATCGCGAGAAGGCGATCCCGATGATCCACCGCGCTTTTGAAGGCGGGGTGAACTACATCGACACGGCCGTGGGCTACTGCAACCGCGACAGCCAGCGCGCCGTCGGCGAGGCCCTCGAGGGCTGGCGCGACCGGATCGTCGTCTCGACCAAGAACCACGACTACGGCGAGAGCGAAAAGGCGTGGTGGCAGAACCTCGAGGACAGCCTCGAATATCTGCGCACCGACTACATCGACATCTACAACCACCACGGCATCAACCGCGAGAAGCTGCGCGACCACGTGCAGCCGCGGGTGAGCAAGTGGATGCAGAAGGCGAAGGACCAGGGGCTGATCCGCCACATCTGCACCAGCTTCCACGACGAGCCGGAGGTGCTCTTCGAGGTGATCGACACCGACTACGTCGACGTCATCACCGTGCAGTACAACATGCTCGACCAGAAGCTCGCCGACGCCATCGACCACGCCCGCGAGAAGAACGTCGGCGTCGTGGTGATGGGCCCGGTCGGCGGCGGCCGGCTCGGCGCGGACAGCGACGTGCTGGGCTCGCTGCTGCCGGAGATCAAGCGCGTGCCCGAGCTGGCGCTGCGGTTCGTGCTCTCGAACCCGAGTGTGACGGTCGCCCTGTCGGGCATGAGCACGATGGAGCACGTCGAGGAGAACCTCGCCGCGGCGTCGGACGAGGTGAGCCTCTCGCCCGAGGATCGCGCGATCATCGCCCGCCACCTCGAGCGGCTCGAGTCGATGGCGGAGCTCTACTGCACGGGCTGCGAATACTGCATGCCCTGCCCGGTCGAGGTAGACATCGCCGGGATCTTCAAGAACTACAACCTTGCCAAGGTGTACGGCCTGACCGAGGCGGCCCGCGAGCGGTACGAGAACATCCGCCGCCGCGGCAGGTCGGCCGAGGAATGCGTCCACTGCGGCGAGTGCCTCGACCAGTGCCCGCAGAACATCGACATCCCCAGCCAGCTCGACCAGGCCGACGAGCTGCTCTCGGCCTGACCGGGCGCGAAACCCACGCCGGCGACGCCGGCAGCCACCCGCAACCCGCGAACGAAAAGGATCGCAAGCGGACATGACGAAGATCGACGTCCAAGCCCTGGCCCAGCGGCCCGCCGCGCCGGAACACTATCCCACGCTCCTGAGCCCGATGACCCTTCGCGGCTTCGAGCTGCGCAACCGCGTGGTCGTGGCGCCGATGTTTCAGTTCCGTCCCATCACCGAGCCGGCGGGCGTCGCCTGGTATCGTCGCATGGCCGCGGGCGGCTCGGCGATGGTCATCGTCGAGGGCGTGAAGGTGCACCGCTTCGCGGACGACCTCACGGCCGACATGCTCCGCCCGCTCGCCGACGCCATCCGCGAGGAGGGGGCGCTCGCCGTCGTGCAGGTCGGCCTGAGCGTGGTGGGCGACTGGATGGACCCGCACGAAATCCCTCACGACCAGGTGCTCCGCGCGATCGAGGAGTTCGCCCAGGCCGCCCGCGTCCTCCGCGACGCCGGCTTCGACGGCATCCAGCCCCACGGCGCCCACGCCTTCCTCCTGGGCAAGTTCTTCATGCCCGAGCACAACCACCGCACCGACGAGTTCGGCGGCGACTCGCTGGAGAACCGCGGCCGACTCGGGCTGGAAATCGTCCGCAGCATCCGCAAGGCCGTGGGCGACGACCTGCTCCTGCTCTACCGCCACAGCCCCGTCGGCGACGAGCACACGCTCGAAGAAAGCCTCACCTTCACCGGGTGGCTCAAGGAGGCCGGCCTCGACCTGCTCGACCTCTCCCCCGCCCACGAAAACGAGGTCGCCGACCTCTGCCCGCCCTTCCGCGAGAAGCTGGACATCCCCGTCATCGCCGTGGGCGAGATGGAGGACCCGGTCAAGGCAGAGACCGCACTGGCGGAAAATCGCTGCGACCTCGTGGCGCTGGGTCGGCAGCTCATCGCCGACGCCGCCTGGCCGAACAAGATCGCTGCCGGCGAGATCAGCCGGATCACCTTCTGCGACAAGTGCGGCGACGGCTGCTACGGCCGCGTCAAGATGGGCCAGCCCGTCTACTGCAAGCAGTGGGATGCGGACGAGGTGAAGCCCTTCCTGCCCGCGGGCTGATCGGCAGTCTCTACCAGAGGGACAAAAATCGGCCGCGACGGGACCTTCCGCCGCGGCCGTTGATCTGTCTACCTTCTATCGACGCAGCCGGACTGCTTACGGCGAATCACCATCCGCGGTCACGTAGATGCGATCGAGCTGCGTACCGTCCTCGCGGTAGC
>JBKHFW010000086.1:0-8236 GCA_046540025.1 Phycisphaeraceae bacterium | reverse complement strand
ACCACGTTGGCCCGGACCAGGGCCCGGGAGACGTGGCGGCAGACGCTGTTGCCGATCAGGCGGACCTGCGTCCGCTTGCTCAGCCGGCGGCCGTCGTGGCCGCGGTCGATGATGTAGTCGTCGCGGAAGCCCTGGCACCGCGCCAGCTCGCGCGGGGTGAGCATCCGCATGAAGATGTCGGTGATGAGCCAGACCTGACCGTCCAGCACGACGATCGGAGCCGGCGCGTCCTTGCCCAGGTGCTCGATCAGAAAGGCCCACACCCGCCAGAAGCCCGCCGGCAGCTCGCCCGTACCGCCCTGCTCGAGCAGCGCCGTGACGAGCTGGTGACGCTCCGTCGCCGGGACCGTCGGCAACGGCCGGCGGGCGTCGCGTCCAGTGAGACCAGACCCGGACCCGTAGTAGGGCGCCAGCAGGGCCGCGACCAGGGCGGCATGGTTCCCGCCGGCGAGCACCGTCTTCTTGGGCTGACGCGGGTCGCCCTGGCCGCCGGCGGTATTGCTGGTGTAGAGGTGTGAAAGATGCACCGCAGCGAGGGCGTTGGAGTCCACCCCCTTGATGGTCGGGCAGGGCCGGCGCAGGTCGTCGCCGACGACGCCGGTGTGGTGCTTGACCAGGTGAGCCGCGACGAGCTGCTGGTCATGGCAGGTGGTAATCGTCCGCTGCGGCTCGTCGAGCCGGTTGCTGTGCAGGCCGTGGGCGCTCGTGTTGCCCGTGCGCACCTGGAGCGGGGCGAGGCCCGAGCGGACGATGAACGGCTGGGCCGCCTCGATGACGTACCGCTGGATCCCCTTCGCCATGCGGCTCTGGGTGTTCTTCGCCAGCGGCCGGCGCGGCGCAGGCAGCTTGTGCCGCCTTCCCCAGGCTTTCGCCTCGGCCGGCGTGGCGAAGATCGAGCACATGGGCCGGTCGAAGTCGATGCAGGAGGCAGCAGAGCGGTGGGGTTTCAGGTGACGGGCTCGAAGCGGTCTGCCAGCGCGATGCGTCCGCCGAGATCCAGACTCCAGGCGGCCAGTTTGGGCGTTGCTGGGATCCAGACCAGAGGCCCCCGCATCGTTTCGCGCATCCCCAGATGCATGGGCGTGAGTTCTTTGGGCAGACCCACCAGAATCCACCAGTGGACCGTGCTCCCGGGGTTCAGTCGCTCCATGCGTTTTCTCCGGCCAGATGATCGGCTTGCCGTCGCACCGCGCGACGACGAACAGGCGGTTTCTCGTGGTGGGCGTGCCGTAGTCGCACGCCCGCAGCTCGCGCCACTCGACCCGGTAGCCGAGATAGCGCAGGCAGTTCACCCAGATCTCGAAGATGGACCCGTCGCGGATAGGCAGGCCGTTCGCGTCGAGCAGCCCCCACTGCTGGAACTCCTCGACGTTCTCGAGCGTGATGACGTCGGGCCGCACCGCGAAGGCCCAGCGGATGACGACCCAGGCAAGGCTGCGCCGCTTCACCGTGCGGATCGGCCGGCCGCCCTTGGCCTTGCTGAAGTCCGTGCAGTCGGGCGACGCCCAGAGCAGCCAGACCCGCCGGCCCTGGGTCACGGCCTCAGGGTCGACGCCGAACACGTCCGTCCGCCGGTGGTCCGTCAGGGGATGATTCGCCTCGTGGCAGCTCACCGCGTCGGGGTCGTGGTTGATGGCGACGTCGACGGGCCGGTTGTAGCCGGCGGCGACGAACGCCTCCTCAATGCCCGTGCTGGCCCCGCCGGCGCCGGCGAACAGGTCGATGATCAGGCCGTCGAAGAGGCCGGGATAGTCGGTTGCCCGTGCGATCACGATCGCGCCTCCTGCCGCAGGTTCTGGAGGTCGGCGGCGGGGATCTCATAGAGACCCTGACGGCCGCGGTACGGCAGCGGCTTCGGCGCGGGGTGCGGATCGGCGAGCACCCAGCACCAGGGGCCGCTGGCGTGTTCGTGCTCACGCAGCCAGGCCAGCTTCTCGGGCAGCTCGCCGCCGAGGCGGACGCAGTCCACCAGGCGGACCCAGCCGACGACGGCGCCGAAGGGCATATCCTCGGGCACGGGCTGATCCCAGCTGTCCAGCCACGCCCGCGATTTCCCGGCGTGGATGACCAGCGGGCCGCGGTAGCGCGTCGGCCAAGTGCGGTTCTCGACCAGCTTCTCGCCCGCCATGATCAAGTGGGCGTAGGGCTGGCAGATGGTCAAGGCTTTCCAGGTCTTCACGGCTCTCCCCCCTCGCGTTTGGGCAGTTCCCTCACGATGTAACGCTCCTCGGTCTCGGCGCCGTCCGCGGCACGGCGACCTTCTCGCATCCCCGCGTCCAACTCAGCCAATGCTCCCTCGCCTATCTCCGCCGTCAGGCGACGCATGTTCTCCGCCATTCCTTCCGCGGTTTTCATCAGGAGGCCAACCAGATGTCCCGCCCCGCGGTGGGTCGTGCGGGGCATCTCGTAATCGCTGGAGACGGCGTAGCGCTGCCCTCGCGCGGTCACTTCAACCCGAATGTGATTCGTGGTCTCAGGCATGGTCGGCCCCCTTCGGCTCCGGCAGGCCGAGCATGGGCATCTGCCCCGATTCCACAGCGCGGCGGATCTGCGGCAGCGCGTGGTCGGCGAAGCTACGCCCATCAGGCATCACGACAAACGGCATGAACTCTTGCTCGATCGTGCTGATTCCCGACTCGACCGCCTCGAGCTTCGCCTTGATCGCCAGGATCAAGGCTCGCCAGCGGCGGCGGACCTCCTTCTCGTAGGCTGTCCTCGTTGCCGAGGGGCTGCGTTCACGTCCCGCATCGGTCAGGGCGATCTCCTCATCCTCGATCGACGGCAGCGGCACGACGATCCGCACCGTCAGGCCGGACGCCACGAACATGACGGCCGCCTGGTCGTCGTCTTCCATCAGCCCGAACTTCGAGGCCCCGTAGCGGCGGAGCAACTCCTTGACCTCCTGCTGGCTGCGCTCAACGCTCACGTTGGTTCCGGAGGCGTAGCGGCTCACTGGGGCACCCCGCTCTCCTGCTGGGGGAACTCGTCCCAGGTGCGGCCGTCGAGCTCGCGGCCGGCGGCCTTCTTGCCGACGCGGAACATGCAAGCGGCGCGCTGCTCGTGTACCAGTCGGTTCAATGCGACTGCTTCGAAGTCCGCCCAGTCGTGTTGAACATCATCGGGGGTGAGCAGTGTGTCGGCGTCCTTCACGCGGCATATCGGCCGCTGCTTCCACTCCCCCCATTGCTTGAAAAAGTACGCCACCCCCGCCGCCTGGCACTGATCGCGGAGGCTGCGCACCCAGTCCGGGTGCATGGGCCGGGCGTTCGGGCCGCTCTCGCCGCCGACGATCACCCAGTGAATGCGCTGATCCGTGTACCCGTCGTTGGGCGTCAAAGAGTCATCGTCCACATCGTGCTGAAACCCCGTCAGCGGGTCTGTGAGGAGACTCTGGTGAACAGGGTCAACTGCATCGAGTAACTGGACGCGTCCCAGCAGCGGCTCGCAGGAGAGAAACCGCACCGCCGCCGGGCAGCGGAGTAGGTGGGGGATGCGTTCGTCCGCCGTCTGCTGGTTCTCGACGCTCGTGCCGAGCCAGACGTTGGGGAGGGGCCACCCGCCGGCGTCATCGAGCTTTGGCGAGCCATGAGGCATCCGGGAAGCCGCACTGTTGAGGTGTCCACGGAACGACAGAACCGCCCCGTTCAGTCGCGGCAGCGAAACGCCCGTCAGGTACTCCGCCATCCGCGCCGGCCGCTTCGTCAGCACCTGGTAGGTGTGCCGCGGCGTCAGCGCCATGACGCCAAACACGCGGTCGATGTAGCTGAACGGCACGTCGTGGTGAAACAGGTCGCTCATCGAGCAGGTGAACACCCGCCGCGGCTTCCGCCAGCGCAGCGGGTCCGTCAGGGCGTCCTCGACCTGGTTGACCTGGCCCGTCCAGCGGCCGGTTCTGGGGTCGACTGTGCCGAAGTAGGCCGCTTTGCGGCCCGGGTTGCGGCCTGCGGCCTCGTCGGCGTCGGCCATCGCGGACAGCCGTTTGGCCATCCGCTCGGCGTAGCAGTTGCGGCAGCCCTCGCTGACCCGTGTGCAGCCCACCACTGGGTTCCAGACCTTGTCCGCCCATTCGATCGTTGTGTCACTTCCCATCCCGCGTCTCTCCTTTCCGGGTTTTGATCACCCACACCTGGTGGGGGTGCCGGCTCACGCTGCCGTCGGCGAAGACGCTGCACCGCTTGGGGCGGCGGATCTCGATGCGCCTCGCCTCGGCGAGCTGGTTCGTGCGGCCGCAGACGGCGCCTTCCCGCATGTCCAGCCGCTCGGCAATCTCCTGATTCGTCAGGCCCCGCTCGCCTGCGGCCGCGATCGCCGCGAGCACCCGGCCGCAGGCGGTCTCCGCGCCGAACCGCTCGAGCTGCTCGGCCGCCTCGCGCGAGGTCTCCGTCCCGTTGTGCGGCACCCGGCCGACGATGGGCGGCTTGACCTCCGACTGCGACGGCCGGGGACGGAGCGTGCCGTAGGCGCTGGCGTCGAAAAGGCTGGGCTGGTTCATGATGTAGGCTCCGTTTCCTCGCCCCCAACCGGCAGGCAGTGGGGGCTGAACCAGATCCGCTCACGCCCCTTGTTCATGTTCTCGCCGCCGCGGTTGCCGTAGCCGCCCTGCGCCTTCCAGGCCCAGACCGTCCAGCCGTGCTCCTCCAGCGCGTCGTGCTCACCCTCGTAGCCGCACAGCGCGATACGCATCTGTGGATCGCCGCCCCGGTCGCGGCAGTAGCGGTGCACCTCGGCGACCAGGCGGTCGACGTCCTGGCCATCCGTCGCGTACAGGCCGTCACTGCGGCTCGCCTTGCCCTTCATGTCGCCCAGGCCGCCGAAGAGGCCGCCCGTCTCGATCGCGTCGCGGCCGGCGTCAAGGGCGTCGATCCACGCGCGCAGCCGATCGAGGTCCCTGGCGTAGGGCGGATCCAGAAAGATCCCCGTCAAGCCGATCCTCGTTGTGACGCTGTGGCTCGAGCAGACGCGCGACCAATCGCCGCAGCAGACCCGCACCGGACGCAGCCGATCCCGCAGGGCCTGGAACCAATCCCGCAGCCAGGCCCGCCGCTGGGCGCAGGTGCTCGCCTCGTCATGCCCATGCACGCCCCGCCCCCGGCTGAAGGCATCGGCGAGCTGCGGGCGGCCGGCGAAGGTCATGCCCGAGCCATGAATCCCCCGGCCGGTGGCGCCCCCCTCGCCGCTGATGTCAGGCACTTGCTGGGTGAGCCGGGTCTGATGCACCCCCTTCGTCCCGGCGCCCCCATGGGCGTCGCCGAGGGATGGCCGCTTCGTGTGGGGGGTCCGATGAACCCCTTTTTGGATGGCACCACCTCCCCCTCCGTCGATGACTGGCCGGCGATCCTGACCCACCGCGTAGCTGCACCATCCGCCGCCGATCCACATGCACTGACCCCACACCCACCAGCCGGCGACCTTCGGGTCGTAGTAGTCGGGATCCGTCCGCATTCGCTCGCGCCAGGTGGCGGCATCGTCCGAGAGCACCAGCCAGCGGTGCCGGGCGTGCAGGTCAGCCTCGTTCACCGGCCCGTCGGCATAGGCGACGACCTCGTCGGGGGCCGCCTGCGTCGCCCGCCAGAAGTTCGCGATGAAGCAGTCGGCATCGTTCAGCGTCTCGACCCGCCCGGCGTGCGGACGCATGAGCAGCATCGCTGCCGAACCGGCGAACGGCTCGACGTAGTTCCGCACATCGCCCAGACGCGCCCAGGCCTCGGCCGCGACGGTGCGCTTGCCGCCGAAGTAGGGGAACGGGGCCTTGAGGGGCCGGGCTGTTTGGTTTCCTGCGCTCATACGCCGCACACCCCCACACACTCCTGCTGGAAGCCTCCGGGACCGCCGCGACGGGACCGGCTGCCGTGATCGAGAGAAACCTCGTCCAACGGGACGCACGCTTCGTGCAGATAGAGTTCGCCGCGGTGGCCATCCCGGCGGCGGATGGCAGCGTCAAAAGCGCAGGCGTCCGCCCAGGCCTCCGGGTCGGTCTTAATGGCGAGCCATTCCTCGTCGCTGTGGAAGGGACAACCGATACAGGCTGAGCGAGGCGGCTCCGGATAGCCGTGGCGATGGAGCCATGTCAGACAGTCTTCGCGGTTGTAGCCGCTGGGGAATAGACGCCGCCTGGGCCCTTTGACCCACTCAATCAGGGGATGACGGTGCACGATGTACTGCACCGATGACCGGCTCATCCGGGTGATTTCATCTTCACTGATCCCCATCCAGAGCTCGACCGCACCCGCCCGAACTCGCGCCCGTGGCGAGACGCCGAGCACATGCCGGCGAATCGCCTGGCGGACAGGCACGATCTTGTACTCCTTCGTGCACTGGCGACGGATCATGCCCACGTCGCGCGGATCCGCCGTCCCGTCGGCCAATCGCCGTCCCGTCGGCGGAAAGGTGTAGAGCGGCATCGACGCCCACCGCGTGCTGTTGCGGACTTCGCTGCGGAGAGCATCGCTGCGGAGATTGCCCGCGCTGACGCGGTGAACAGCGATCCCTGCTGTCTGGGCCTGCTTAGCCAGCCAGTCGAGGTGACGGTAGACAGCCGGTGGCTCCCACTGGGTATCGGAGAAGATCGCCGCATCAAGCGGAGGCAACTCTCCACGCACCGACATCAACAGCACTGTGCTGCTCTGCACGCCGGCGCCCAGGCTTAATACTCGAATCACATCGTCCATCTAGTCGATCGTCTCCTTCGTCCCGGCGAGGCGGTATTCCACGCTGCCGCGGGCGGGGTCTTCACAGTCGCGGCTTTCCAGCTCGCCCCGCTCGGCGAGCTGCGCGATCGTCCGCCGCAGCCGGTTCGGCCGGCCCTTGACCCGCACCCAGATCTCCAGGCGCGTGCGCCAGTGGCCATCCACCATCAGCCGGCGGACGTCGTCCTCGAGCGGGAACAGGGCCTGGGCTGTGTTCACCCCTGACCCCGTCCTTCCAGCAGCCGGCGGCCGGCAGGGCTGAGCTCGTACACCACGCCAGCCGGCCGGATCAGGCCGTCGCGGGCGAGGCTGTCCACGGTCTGCGGGTTCACGACGAGGTCGCCGAAGGGATTCACCAGGCGGTTGTGCTGCATGCCCGGATGCAGGGACGAGCGAATCAATTGGTGGCCCACCCTCAAGTTCTCCAGAACCTCCGCCTTCCGGGGCGTCATGCGAACGCGCTTGGTCGTCTGCTTGCTCATGGGGTCTCTCCTTTGCCCATCAGGTGGTTGAGAATGAGGCTCCGCCAGATGCGGCCCTCGGGTTCGAGCTTCTCGTGGAGCCGCCGGCTCGCCGCAGGCAGGTCGGCGAGGATCTGGGCCCGCACCTCGGCCTTGCGCTCGTGGCTCAGGCCCCGCCAGACCGCTTCAGCGAGGCGCCGGTCGCCCGCAGCCTGCTCCGCCTGCGCCGCCTGATCCGCGGCGTTGAGTTCGGCCTGCTCGCGGCGCTTCGCCTCCCGCTCCCGTTTCGCCTGCTCGGCCTGCAACCCCTCGTCCTGGGGCAGACCGCTTTTCAGCCAGTGGACCAGGGCGGCGCGGACGCCCTTGCGGATCCGACCCTGCCGGGCGAGGTAGTCGACGTGGGCCACCCCCTGCCGGACCCGCTCAGGACCGAACCGCTCAACCAGCTTGCGGGCGTCCCGCGGCTCGAACGTCCGCTCGACGAGCAGACCCGCCGCGTCGTCGACGTCGAACAGCCCCGGCTGACCGGCAGGGTCCAAGCCCGCCGTGACAGCCAGCTCCGCCTCCCCCGATGAGCGCGCACCGCCGCCGCCGTCGTCGTCCCCGTTCTTTTCCCCGTTCCTGATCCCGTTAGGGCGCACTATGGTGCGCGGCTCGCGCATTGTGGTGCGCGGCGGGCGCATCTGCGTGCGCGACTCGCGCACCCTGGTGCGCGGCGGCGGGCACCCATCCTCGAACTCCCAGGGGATTTCCCGGCCCGGGCGGTCGAAGCGGAAGGTGTCAGAAGCCCGCCCGGCGTGGCCGCGGGGCAGGCGCTCAATCAGGGTTTCGCTGAGGCTTTTGAGGGCCTGCTGCACGGCCCGCCGGCCGAGGCCGGCGTAATACTCGATCGTCTCGACGTCCGGCCACGCCTCGCCCTGCGGGTTCGCATACGAGAGCAGGACCTGGGCGACCTTCGCCTCGCCGCCCTTCGCCTGGGCGAGGGCCCCGGAGCGGACGTACTGGATCAGCCACTTGTACTGCCACCAGAACCCCGTCTCCCCGGCCTGCTCGGGCTGAGCATCCGGGGGCGCATCCGGGGGCGCATCC
>JBKHFW010000085.1:0-8309 GCA_046540025.1 Phycisphaeraceae bacterium | reverse complement strand
GGCATTTCGACCGCACAAAATCAAAAATTCGCATTGACCTTTCTGCCAGCATCGCCTATTAGTAACTCAGCGTTTGCCCGGCAACGCGACCGGCCGGGACCGCGCCGGAGCCCTGAGAGCTCCCGACCGACCCGCAAGCGGAAGTAGGGAGAAGACTCGATGAAACTGGCCACACTCGAACCGGGACGCGCAGCCCGCGTCGTCGCCATCGACCCCGCCTGCCGGGGACTCGCCCGCCGACGGCTGCTCGACCTCGGCCTCACGCCCGGGGCCGTCGTCCGCGCCGAGTTCGCCAGCGCCCGCAGATCCACCGTCGCCTACCGCTTCCGCCAGACCCTCGTCGCCCTGCGACACGAACAGGCCGAGCACATCACCGTCGAACCCGTCCAGTCCGCCAGCGAAACAAGGAGGCCCGCATGATCAGTTGCTCCTCCAACTGCCGCGGCTGCGACCCCCACGCCGGACCCGCCGTCGCCCTCCGCGTCACCGCAGGCCGATACGACCACACCGTCGCCCTCGCCGGCAATCCCAACACCGGCAAGAGCACCGTCTTCAACCGCCTCACCGGACTCAAACAGCACACCGGAAACTGGCCCGGCAAAACCGTCACCCGCGCCGAGGGCGGATTCGCCCATCGCGGCAAACGCTTCAAACTCGTCGACCTCCCCGGCACCTACTCCCTGCTCGCAGGCTCCGACGACGAACAGGTCGCCCGCGACTACCTCCTCTTCAGCCAACCCGACTGCACCGTCGTCGTCGTCGACGCCACCAGCCTCGAGCGAAACCTCAACCTCGTCTTCCAGATCACCGAAATCACCCCACGCGCCGTCGTCTGCGTCAACCTCGTCGACGAAGCAAAACGCAAAGGCATCCACGTCGACGTCAACCGCCTCAGCGACCAGCTCGGCGTCCCCGCCGTCGCAACCGCCGCCAGGCGGGGCGAAGGACTCGACCAGCTCGCCAGCCTCATCAGCGGCGTCGCCACCGGCGAAATCGCGCCCGAACCCAGGCTCCACGAAACCCCCGCCCCCCTGCGCGACGCCGTGAACCGCGTGCTCCCCATGGTCCGAAAACTCGCCCCGGGGCTGCCCAGCGCCCGCTGGGTGGCATACCGCCTGCTCGAGGGCGATGAGCAGATCCGATCCGCCCTCGCCACCGGCGAACTCGCGCGCATCGCCGAAGCATTCGCCCCCCGGCCCCAGGCCGCGCCCGCGCCCGCCCCCGCCCCCGCCATCGCGGGAGGAGGCTTGCCATGACCAGCTCCAATCCCACCGACACCCAGCACGCACTGGAAGAAATCGACGCCATCCGCCACGAGCTCGGCCCGGACCTCGGCGACCAAATCGTCGCCGCCATGTACCAGCGCGCCGAAACCATCGCCAACGACGTCGTGGACCGCTCAGGCCGAAAATTCACCCTCGACGAACGCCTCGACACCCTGCTCACACACCCCATCTGGGGCTGGCCCATCATGCTCGGCCTGCTGGCGCTCGTCTTCTGGCTCACCGTCGCCGGCGCGAACGTCCCCTCGAGCTTCCTCGCCGGACTGCTGATCGAACAAGGCGGCCTCAGCAACTGGATCACCACCTATCTCGGACTCACCGCCCCCGCCTGGCTGAGCGTGAGCGGATACGAACTGCTCCACATGGGCTTCGCCGCCGCCCACGTGCCAACGCCCGCCACCGGCCTGCTCGTCGACGGCGTCTACCTCTGCCTCGCCTGGGTCGTCAGCGTCATGCTCCCGCCCATGGCCATCTTCTTCCCCATGTTCACCTTCCTCGAGGACCTGGGCTACCTCCCACGCGTCGCCTTCAACCTCGACTGGCTCTTCAAAAAGTCCGGCGCCCACGGCAAGCAGGCGCTCACCATGGCCATGGGCTTCGGCTGCAACGCCGCCGGCGTCACCGCCTGCCGCATCATCGACAGCCCACGCGAAAAACTCATCGCCATCCTCACCAACAACTTCATGATCTGCAACGGCCGATTCCCCACCATCATCGCCATCGCCTCACTGCTCGTCGCAGGCGGCGTCGCCAGCGGCTGGCTCGTCGGTACCCTCGCCGCCGCCACCATGATCGGCGTCGTCCTGCTCGGCATCGCCTTCATGTTCGCCACAAGCTGGGTGCTCTCACGCACCGTCCTCAAGGGCGAAGCCTCCGCCTTCACCCTCGAACTGCCCCCCTACCGCA
Source organism: Phycisphaeraceae bacterium (assembly GCA_046540025.1). Lineage (GTDB taxonomy): Bacteria > Planctomycetota > Phycisphaerae > Phycisphaerales > Phycisphaeraceae > JBKHFW01. Next base: position 6,120 of record JBKHFW010000085.1, on the reverse strand, counting down.
GACCCGCACTGGGACGAATCCTCTACACCTCCCTCATCGACCGAACCATCTTCGTGCTCGGACGAGCCTGCGCCGTCGCCGCCCCCGCCGGCGCCGTCATCTGGCTCGTCGCCCACATCCACCTCGCCGGCGAACCCATCGCCACCCACGTCATCCACTTCCTCGACCCGCTCGGCTGGGCGCTCGGCCTCTCAGGCGTCATCCTCCTCGCCTACCTCATCGCCATCCCCGCCAACGAAATCGTCGTCCCCACCCTCGTCATGCTCCTCATCCTCGTCAGCGGCGACGCCGGCCTCGGCCTCGAAACCGGCAAAATGGTCGAGCCCGACCGCGAAGGCCTCGCCTCCCTCCTCGACGCCGCCGGCTGGACCACCCTCACCAGCGTCTGCCTCCTCCTGTTCGTGCTCCTGCACAACCCCTGCGCCACCACCATCTGGACCATCTGGAAAGAAACCCGCAGCGCCAAATGGACCACCCTCGGCGCACTCATGCCCGTGGCGATCGGCTTCGCAACCTGCGCCGCCGTCGCCGGCATCTGGCGACTGATCGCCTAGAGGACGCCATGCAGGTGCGCAGGCTGCCACACAACACACCACGCTCTGCACCCCTGTTCATCTGTCTCCATCTGTGCCCCCCCTCCGCGCAACAGAAAACGCGGACGGGAAGCAGGGGGGAACCTCCCGTCCGCGTGCCTTCTCAGGCTGCCAGGCGGGTCAGACGGCCTGCGCGCCGGCCTGGCGGACGACGTCCTCGAGCTCGTCGAGCGTCGCCTCGGCAAAAAGCCTCTCAAGATCCAGCAGGATCAGCAGCCGGTCGTCCAGCATGCCTACCCCGCGGATGTAGTCGCTGCGGACACTGCTCGTTATCGCCGGGGCCGGCTGAACCACCCGGCTGTCAAGCTGCATCACCTCGTGAACCCAGTCCACCGTAAAACCAATCGTCCGCCCCGACACCTGCACGACGATGATCCGCGCATCGTGGCCAGGCTCTTTGCCGCTGCGGATCTCGAACCGCTCGCGCAGATCCACCACGGGGACGATCTGCCCCCGCAGGTTCATCACCCCGCAGACGTCAGCCGGACTCTGCGGCACGCGGGTGAACGCGACCATGCGGTTGATCTCCTGCACCGCCAGAATGTCGATGGCGAACTCCTCATCGCCCACGCCAAAAGTGACGAGCTGAAACTTCGCCTCGCCAGCAGCCTCGGAAGCCGGCTCCCGATCCATCTGCCGCGTGAGTGTACCACTGCTCATGTCTTGCTCCTTTCGCTCCAGGCCGGCGGCCCGGGCCCGGTTCCACGGGGGAAGGTGAACCGGGCCCGGCAGCGGCAAGGCCGCTTCGCGCAGCCAGGAGGCGGTCAGCCCCGATGCGTTCGGCTGGCCTCGTCGAGTTTGAACTGATCGACCAGCGCCTGAAGCTGCTCGCTCTTGGCGCTGAGCTGCGCCGCCGCAGCCGCAGCCTGGCCAGCGCCTTCCGAGCTCTGCCGCGTCACCGCGTTGATCGATTCGACGTTGCGCGAGATCTGCTCGCCCGCCGCCGACTGCTGCTCGCTCGCCGCGGCAATCGACTGAATCATGTCCGCCACGCCGCGGGCGCCCTGCACGATGCTCTCGAGCGACGCCCCCGCCTTCTCAGCAAGCTCGACGCCCTGGCCCACACGCTCCGTCCCCCGGCCCATGCGCTGGACCGCCGTCGACGTCTCGCTCTGGATCGCCTGGATCGACTCGGCTACCTCCTCGGTCGCCTTCGTCGTCCGCTCGGCCAGCTTGCGAACCTCGTCGGCAACCACGGCAAACCCCCGACCGTGCTCGCCGGCCCGGGCCGCTTCGATCGCCGCATTCAGCGCCAGCAGGTTCGTCTGGTCGGCAATGTCGTTGATCACGCCGATGATCTGACCAATCTGCTCGCCGCGCTTGCCCAGCTCGTCGATCGCCGACGCGGAATAGTTCACCTCCTCGGCAATCGCCCGCATCCCCTCGACCGTCTGACGGACGACCTCCCCGCCTTCCTCCGCCTGCTTGCCGGCCTGGGTCGCGTTGTCGGCCGCCTCCGTGCTCTTGCGAGCCACCTCGACCACCGACGAACTCATCTCCTCGACCGCGCTGGACACCTGCGTCGTCTGCTCGGTCTGCTCGTTGATGCCCTGCGCCATCTCCTCGCTCGACGCCGCAATCTGCGTCGACGCACTCGCCACCTCACGCGTCGCCGCAGCCACGTCGCAGATGATGTCATGCACCTTCGCCACAAAGAGATTGAAACCCTGTGCCAGCTCACCCACCTCGTCCTTGCCGGGAATGGGCAGCCGCTGCGTCAGGTCCCCCTCGCCCTGGGCAATGTCGTGAATCGCCGTGGTCACCCGGTTGATCCCCTTCGCGATCTGCTTGCCCATCAGCCACGCCAGCCCGCAGGCCAGCACCGCAAACACCGCCGCGAGCGCCACCAACTCGTTACGCAGACTCGCCGCGGCACTATTGAACTCATCGCTGTAGCTGCCCGCCGAGATGATCCAGTCGTAGGGCTCGAAGTAGGCATAAGCGACGATCTTCTCGCGCCCTTCCCACGTGTACTCGATAAAGCCCTCCTTCTCCGCCACAATCTGCTGCATGAAGTCGACGTCGGACAGATCGTCCCCTTCAATCTCCGGATGCACACGCACGATGGCATCACTGTCCACCGCGTACATGTAGCCGGTCTCGCCAACCTCAATGGCGAGAATCGAGTCGCGCAGCGCTTGAAAATTGCTGTGCGGCACCCCAACGTAGAGAACGGCAACAATCTCCCCCTCCGCGTTGCGCAGCGGAGCGTAGGCAGTCTGGTAGATCTTACCCGCGATGATGTTGACGCCCTCGTAGGTCTGGCCGTTCATCACCGTCTGGTAGACCGGCGAATCCGACCCCAGCGTCGTGCCCGTGGCCCGCTTGCCGTCGGTGTCCTTCACGTTCGTCGCCACCCGGACCCACTGGCCCGGCAGCGTCTGGAAAAGGGTGCAGGTCGCCCCGGTCTGGGCCAGAACCTGGTCGACGAACTCGACGTCGCCCGTCAGTTGGCGATCACCCGCAAACAGCAGCGGCACCTCGAAACCACCCACCTCGGCCGTGTCGCCCGCCGTGTGAATGCCCGTCTGCGCGTCCGCCAGGCTCGACGTCTCGAGCAGATTCCGGGCAGCCGCGAGATCAGACCGGATCTTCGCCGCGACCGTCTCCTCCTGCACCTCGCACATGCCCACCGCGTCGGCGACCATCTGCTCCAGGCTCTTCTTCGCTGCAGTATTGAGACTGTCCGTCGCACTGCTGACGGAAATCACGGTCAGCGTCGCCAGGGACGCCACCAGCAGCACGCCCGAGACGACGGCGATCTTCGTGCCGATGCGCCAGTTGTTGAAAAAGTTGAATGACATCAAATAACTCCTGAATCAAAAAATGTGTATCGTTCTCCGGAGCAAAGCTCCGGCGCTGTGCCGCTGACAATCAGAAAAGAAGCTGAATCTGCGTGCGCACCACCGTCTGTCCGTCGCCGCCGTCGGCGTCACTCTGCCAGCCCGTCTCATCGACCGCCCAGGTCGGACCCACCTCGTTGAGCGCATAGCCCACGTCGGTCGTCCACTTCAGGCCATGCTCGTGCCAGTAGTAGTTCATGCCCGCCGTCACGATGCTGAGGTTCTCCTCGTCCGCACGGTCCGACTCCGCCCACTCGTAGCGGGCCACCAGTTCCATCCGGTCCCCCACGAACCAGCCGCCCTGCACGAGCGCACCCACCGCATCCACCGCGCCGACGCCGGTCTGATCCGTGCCGACCACCGCGCCGAAAACGTTCATGCCGTCGCCCTCCCACGACAGGTCCGCCGTCCAGCGAACCTCCTCGAGCTCCTCCGCCAACGGGCCGGACTCCTGCGCCTGCGCGTGCACCGCACCGCCAAGCACCAGCAGACCGCTCTCCTGGCCGGGCCAGCCGTTGTAGTCCTCGTAGTCCGCCCACGCCCCGGCCAGCTTCCAGTCGGCCCGGCCGGTCACCGCCCACTCGGCGTCGTCCGCGTCCCAGGCGCTGTTCATCTTGCTCCGGCCGTCCGACCAGGTCACCGCCCAGGCAACGTCGTCGCCCCGGTGACTCAGCGTGACGCCCTGCGAATACCCGCAACTGAACCCGTAAGTCACCAGCGAACGCTCCACAAACTGCTGATAGCGCTCGGAAACCAGGTACTCGCGGTAAAACGGCAGCTTGAACTGACCCATCGTCAGCGCCCAGCCGTCGCCGAGCTGTTTGCGGACGTAAGCGTCCAGCAGCAGACTGTCGCCGTGGCCGCTGTGCCCGAAGAGCAGAACGTACTGCCAGCTCGGATCGACGACGTGCCCGAGAAAGCCCGCCCGCGTCCGCGATACCTCGAAACCGTCCGTCGTGTCGTCCCCGTCAGGACCCGCCGCCTCGTCCTGACTGCCCAGGATGTACCGCCCCTGCACCATCCCGATGAGGTTCAGCCGGAAGTTGTCCTCCGGCGAAGCCAGATAAAATCCACCATCCCACCCCGCCCGCGGCCGAGCCGCCCGGCTATCCGCGTCGGCAAGAACCTCCTCGACCAGCGCCTCGACGTCCGCCTTGCGCTTCTCGTCCAGCCAGTCCTGCGCCCGCGTCTCCTGCAGCTCGGCAATCTGCCGGCTCTGCGCCGAAAGCTGCGCCTGCATCTCGCGAACCCGCTGCTGAAGATCCTGATCATCCTGCCCGCTGGCGGGCGAGCAGAACAGCCCCGCCGCCAGCGCCGCCAGCGCAAGCCGCCGGCCCGACGCCGCCGCGCGCCTGAACGAAATGAAAGTCCTAAACATCCCGTGCCCTTTCTCGATTGCGAATAACGCGCGACCCTCGCTGGGTCCGCACCTATCGAATCGGACCAGGCACGCAAACCCACAAGCGCGAGTTCCCGCAGCCCCTGCCGGGCTTCCCGCAAAAGACAACGCCCGCTTTCAGGGCAAACCCTGAAAACGGGCGGTCGGAGAGGGGTAACAAGGAAAAACCGTCGGGTCAGCCGGCGAAACGGGCCGGGGTCGGCTTCGGAGCCCGAAAACGCGGCGCAAGGTCCTCCGCGCCGGCCATATCGCCGTCAAAAAAACGGGTGCAAAGGGCGTGTCGCCCGCACCGGGCGACGTAGGGACATGACTCCTGACCGGCAAAGCACCGCAGCAGGGCGAGGTCCGCCAGCGAGTCGAAGCCCGTCTTCTCCCGAATCCGACGCCGCCGGGTCTCCACCGTCCGCTCGCTGACCTTCAGGCTCGCCGCAATCTGCTTGGACCCCTGCCCCCCCAGCAGCCCCAGCAGCACGTCCTTCTCCCGCCGGGTCAGCCGGTCCACCAGCGCGACCGCCTCCTCGCGGATCCGCTGCCGCTCGCAGCGCCGACGGGACTCGGCGTTCGCCTCGCGAATCCGCTGCAACAGCATCTGCGTGCTGAATGGCTTGGTCACGTAATCCGACGCCCCGGCCTTGAGCACCCGAACCGCCGTCTCCGCATCCCCGAAACTGCTCATCACCAGCAGCGAAAGCGGCGAATCCTGCTCACGCAAAAGCGCCTGCAACTCCAGACCGCTCATCCCCGGCAGCGCCAGCTCCAGCGCCAGACACCCTGGACCGCCCGGCTCACAGCTCTCCAGAAACGCCTCGGCCGAGGGATAAAACGCCGCCCGCATCCGCACCGCCGCCAGACCGTGACGAAGCAGCCGACGCACCTCCGCGTCGCCGTCCACCACGTACACCACCGCCTCAGGCATCCCGGCAACCGCCCGGGCAAAAAGAGCCTGCATCCCGTCACTCACGCACTGACTCGGGGGCATGATTCTCCACCGCAAAAAAAGACACGCTGCGACCTCCACACCGCGGCACAACCCCCTCAGGCGGCTACGTAAAATCCCCTAGCCTTGCCACTATCGGCCGGGCCCCGAGCCAATCTGCAAAGACAAACGTTTTTCACCCACCAGCAGACCCGCTTGGCCCCGCCTCACCCGCCATCCCCGACCGCCCGCGCCACGCAATCGGCCGACCCGCCGCCTCCCGAACCAGCGCATACCACTGCAACGCCACCAGCATCCCCACCCCAACCGAGTGCAGCAGCGCCCCACTCACCGGCTGACCAAATCGCC
>JBKHFW010000084.1:0-8905 GCA_046540025.1 Phycisphaeraceae bacterium | reverse complement strand
CTTCCTCCCCATCTGTGTTTATCCGTGTTCATCTGTGGCTAAACACGAACTCCCTCCAACTCCCCTTAACTCCCCCTAACTCCCTCCAACTCCTCCCCTTCTTCCTCCCCCGCCGCGTCCTCGAGTTGCAGGGCCATTCTGCGGATCCGGTCCGCCCAGTGTTCGCTGGTCACGTGGCTGTCGCGCAGGTGCTCGGCCCAGAGCGGGAACGCCAGCGGGGTCAGCCGGGGCGGCTCGAAGATCCGAATCGGCATCGCCGACAGGGCTTCCAGCGCCGTCTTCAGCCGGCGCACCTCGAGCTGGTTTTCCAGCACCTCCCGCCTCGCCTGGTCGAGCAGGAGGTTCTCCGGGTCGAACTCGCTGAGCACGTCGAAAAAGAGCTCACTCGACGCCTGGAGCTGCCTCGCCGACTTCGCCTCGCCGGGATAGCCGGTGAACACCAGCCCGGCAATGCGCGCGATCTCCCGGAACTGCCGCCTCGCCAGCTCCGTCTCGTTGAGGCATGCCAGCAGGTCCTCCACCAGCCGCTCGAGGCTCAAAATCGCCCGCCACCCGGCCTCGTCCAGCTCGACCGGCTCGGCGCAGAGCAGCTCCAGGCCGTAGTCGTTCGCCGTCGCCGTCACCGACCGCGGTTCCTGCCGCGACAGCCGATATGCCAGCAGCGCCGCCAGTCCCTCGTGCGCGAGCCGTCCGCGGAAGGGGTAGGCGAACCAGTGATGCCCCTCGTCGGTCTCGATCCGCTCGATCAGCAGCTCGTCCGGCGTCGGAATGGCCGAACTCTGCTCCTGAAGCTCCAGCAGCGGACGCACGGCCCGCAGTTCGGGGCTGTCGAACCGCCCCTGCCGCGCCGCTTCGAGCTGCAGCCGAACGTGCCGGGCGAGCTGGGTCGACAGCGGACTGCGCCCGCCCTGCCACCGCGGCACGGATCCTGATTTCTGCTTCGCCCGCCGCACCTCGGCGACCATCTGCCGCACCTTGATCAGCTCCAGCACCTGCCCGGCAAACACGAAGCGATCCCCCGGCTTCAGCCGCGCGATGAACGACTCCTCCACCGTGCCCAACCGCTTGCCCCGCTTGAGCTTGACGGTGATGCTCACGTCGCTGGTGATCGTGCCGATCGCCATGCGGTGCAGCCGCGCGATCTGCTGCGAGCTGACCACCCACCGCCCCGCCTCGTCCGTGCGGACCCGGGCATACTGCGGATAGGCCTGGAGCGCCTCGCCCCCCCGCGTCACGAAATCCATGGCCCACTGCCATTCCTGGTCGGACAGGTGCCGGTACGCATACGTCGACCGCACCTCGGCGAGCGTCCTCTGCTCGTCGAACCCGCCGCCCATCGCCAGCGTGACCAGGTGCTGCACCAGCACGTCCAGCGGACGCTCCAGCGGCCGACGCGCCTCGATCGCCCGCTCCTCGACCGCCGCCCGCGCCGCGGCGAACTCCACCAGCTCGAACGCATGCGCCGGCACGCCGATCACCCGGCTCCTCTCGCCGGGCCGGTGCCCGCTCCGCCCCGCCCGCTGCATCAGCCGCGCCACCCCCTTCGGACTCCCGACCTGGAACACCCGGTCCACCGGCGAAAAGTCCACGCCCAGATCCAGACTCGACGTGCACACCACGCACTTGAGCCGGCCCTGCCGCAGCAGCCGCTCCACCTCCTCGCGCACCCGCCGATCCAGCGATCCGTGGTGCAGCGCGACCGCCCCGATCCAGTCCGGCCGAGCCTTCAGAAGCGCCGCGAACCACATCTCCGCCTGGCTGCGCGTGTTCGTGAACACGAGCGCCGAACGCGCCGCTTCCAGCTCCGCGATCACCCCCGGCAACAGCCGCAGCCCCAGGTGTCCCGCCCACGGAAACCGCTCCACCGACCCCGGCGCCAGCGTCTCCACCGCCACCTCCTTCGGCTCGGCCCCGCAGATCAGCCGGCCCTTCGCCGCCCGCCCCGGCGTGCCCAGCAGCACGTCCCGCGCTTCGCCCAGGTTCCCCATCGTGGCGGACAACCCCCACGTCTGAAGCTCCGGGTTCCACCGCCTCAGCCGGGCCAGCCCCAGCTCCGTCTGCGTGCCCCGCTTGGTGGACATCAGCTCGTGCCACTCGTCGACGATGACGCATTCGAGGTGCCGGAACTTGGGCTTCGCATCGGCATAGGAGAGCAGCAGCGACAGACTCTCCGGCGTCGTGACCAGGGCGGAGGGCAGCCGCTTGCGCTGCCGCGCCTTGACGGAAGAAGAGACGTCCCCCGTCCGCCGCTCGAGCGTCCAGGGCAGGCCGAGCGCCTCGACCGGCTCGCGCAAGGCCTCGGCCGTGTCGGCCGCAAGCGCCCGCAAAGGGGTGATCCACAGCACCTTCAGCGGCGGCGGGGCCATCTCCGCCCACGCCTCGCGGTCCGGGTGCCGGTCGCACCAGCGCCTCAGCGGCCCCAGCCAGACGGCGAAGGTCTTGCCCATCCCCGTCGGCGCATGCACCAGCCCGCTCTCCCCGGCAAGATAGGCGGCCCAGGTGGCGAGCTGATAATCGAACGGCCGGCAGCCGCGCGTCTGGCGCATCCAGTGGGTGATCGGGTCCATCAGCCTTCAAGATACGCGACTGCCCCGGGCGATGTTCCCGAGTGACGATCAGATGCATTCCGGGCGGCACCTGGTGCCACGGCTTGCAAGCAAGCCGCGCCCCCCCACCAGACCTGCCCCAACCTCTAGCCTCTAGCCTCTAGCCTCCAGCCCCAGCATCCCCCGCAGCGCCGGCTCCAGCTCCGGGTCGCGGAACACGAACCCGCTCGCCTCCAGTTTGCCCGGCCGAACCCGCTGGCTCGCCGTCGGGCCCTCCTGCGCCAGCTCGCCCAGCGCCAGCTTCAGCGCCGCTCGCGGCACCGCCAGCACGGCCGGGCGCCTCAGCACCCGGCCCAGCGTCTTCGCGAACGCCCCGTTCCGCACCGGCTCGGGCGCCACCACGTTCACCGGACCGCTCAGCTCCTCGGTCGCGATCGCATGACAAATTGCCCCCACCACGTCGTCCCGGCTGACCCAGCTCCACCAGCTCCGGCCATCACCGAGCTTGACGCCCAGCCCCAGCTTGAACACCGGCAGCATCGCCCCCAGCGCCGCCCCCGCCGGGCTCATCACCAGCCCGAACCGCGCGTTCACCACCCGCACCCCCGCCTCGGCCGCGGGCCGCGTCGCCGCTTCCCACTCCCGGCACACCTCGGCCAGGAAGCCCTCGCCCGGCTCGCTCGACTCGTCGAGCACCTCCTCGCTCCGGTCGCCGTAGTAGCCGACCGCCGACGCCGCAATCAGCACCCTCGGCCCGCCTTCGGTGCCCGCCACCGCCTCGGCGATCTGCCGCGTGCCCTCGACCCGGCTGTCGCGGATCTTCCGCTTCTTCTGCTCGCTCCACTTGCCCATCAGCGGCTCGGCCGCGAGGTGCACCACCGCGTCCAGCCCGGCGAGCTTCTCGCGATCCACCTCGCCGGTCGCCGGGTCCCAGCCGATCTGCTCGTCCCCCTTCGCCTCGCCGCGCACGATGCGGTACACGGCGTGCCCGCCGGTCGTCAGCGTCGCCGCCAGCGCCGAGCCGATGAACCCGTGTGAACCCGACACCGCCACCTTCCAGGGCCGATCCGCATTCAGCCGCGCGTGCAGCGCCAGGTCGTCCGCCACCCGCTTGTGGCGGAAGCGGAACACCCGCTCGATCTCCCGCCGCATCGCTCCGCCCGTCAGCGCCCGGCTGATCCCGCCCAGCGGCATCTCGTACTCGATCTCGTCGATCATCGCGCACCCGCCGTCCGCCGGCTCGAAGCGGTGGGTCTGCTGCCAGTAGTGCATCGGGCCGGCAATCTGCAGGTCGCGGAACTGCCGATTCTTCTCGTAGTCGCGATGCTCGACGGTCATCGTCGTGCTCAGGCCGGCCGCGCTCATGCGCAGCTTCACCTTCGCCCCGTTTTCGATCCCGCCCGTGCGCTCCACGACCCGGATGTTCCGCCAGGGTGGCAGCAGCCGCTCCAGCGCCCCGGGCCGCTCGTGCCAGGCGAACACCGTCTCCACCGGCGCGTCGATCCGGCTCTTCTGCGTAAAGGTCTCGTGGCTCATGGTGTCCCCGCTTTCAACTGCCTCAGTCTAGGCGCAAGCGACCCCGGCGGGCAGGCGCCTATAGTCCCACACCGGGTCTCCTTCGCCAGCGGAGCAGCGCATGGCCTACTTTCTGGATCAGGACCGCCACCGCGAGCCGGAGGTCATGGACCAGCCCGACCTCCCCGAACCCGAGCACGTCGAGGCGCTCCGCGGCCTCGCCCGGCTCAACGCCCTCTCGCGCAGCGCCCAGATCCTCTGGCTGCCCATCCGCAGGCAGGCCCGCCGCCGCCGCGCCAGCCGACCGCTGCGCCTGCTCGACATCGCCTGCGGCGGAGGCGACGTGCCGCTGCGACTCTGGAAGCTCGCCCAGCGGCAGAACCTCCCCCTCGAGATCGCCGGTTGCGACGTCAGCCGCACCGCACTCAAATATGCCCGCGAGCAGGCGGAAGAGGCCGGTGCCGAAATCAACTACTTCCGCTGCGACGTGCTCAGCGACGAGTTCACCGGCCGATACGACATCGTCTCCTGCAGCCTCTTCCTGCACCACCTCGGCGACCGCGCCGCCGTCAGCGTGCTCGGCCGCATGGCCGCCGTCGGCCGAACCGTCCTCGTCAGCGACCTCGACCGCAGTCGGCTGGGCTACCTGCTCGCCCTGCTCGGCTCGCGCGTGGCGACGCGCTCCCCCGTCGTGCACATCGACGCGCTCCGCTCCGTCCGCGCCGCCTACACGCCGCGCGAGGTCCGCCACCTCGCCGAGCACGCCGGCCTGCGCGGCGTGAGCGTCCACCGCAAGTTCCCCTGCCGAATGCTGCTCTGCTGGCGGCGGAGGTGACCCCCTTGCCCGCACCCGACCACGCCAGCACGACCGACGTCCTCGTCATCGGCGCCGGGCCCGCAGGCAGCTTCGCCGCCCGCCAGCTCGCCCGCACCGGCCTCGACGTCACTCTCGCCGAACGATCGACCTTCCCCCGCGAAAAAGCCTGCGGCTGCTGCCTCAACGAGCTGGGCCTGAAGGTGCTCCGCCGGGCCGGGCTGGGCGACCTGCCCGCCTCCCTCGGCGGCCGCGCGCTCGACGAGGTCTACCTCGCCAGCGCCGGCCGATCCGCCCGCCTCCCCCTGCCCGGCGGCATCGCCCTGTCGCGCAGTCGGCTGGACGAGGGCCTGCTGAATGCCGCCAGGGACGCCGGCGCCACGGTGCACACCGAAACCGCCGCCCGCGTCGGCCACTCCGACGCCCGAGGCATCCGCGCCACCCTCCAGGGCTCAGACGCCCCGCGCGAGGTGCGCGCCCGGGTCGTGCTCGTCGCCGACGGGCTCGCCGGCTCGTCGCTGCGCGATCGGCAGGACTTCCGGGTCGCCGTCGCCCCCGCCGCCCTGATGGGCGCTGCCGCGATCGCCCCCGGCGCGCCGATGTCCTACCGCGAGGGCGTGATCTACTCCGCCATCGGCGAACGCGGGTACTGCGGCGTCGTGCTTATCGAGGCCGGGCGGGCCGACGTCGCCGCCGCGCTCGATCCCGCCTTCGCCAAGCAGGCAGGCGGCCCCGGCCCGGCTTCGCTCGCCCTGCTCGAAAGCGCCGGCCTGCCCGTGCCCGATACCTGGCGCGGCCTCGACTGGCACGGCTCGCCCCGCCTCACGCGCCGCCGCGAACCCAGCGCCGCCCAGCGGCTCTTCCTGCTGGGCGACGCCGCGGGATTCGTCGAGCCCTTCACCGGCGAAGGCATGACCTGGGCCCTGCTCACCGCCGAGGCGGTCACCGAGCTCGCCGCCGCCGGTGCCGATCAGTGGCGCGCCGACCTGGTCCCCGCCTGGGAACGGCGCTACCGTACCCTGCTCGCGCACCGCCAGCGGCGATGCCACCTCATCGCGCGCCTGCTGCGGCATCCGCACGCCGTCCGCGCCGCCGTCGGAGCGATCGACGTCTGGCCCGGCCTCGCCCGGCCGGTGGTCCGCCGCATCGCCGCCGGTGCGCCAGGTGATTGACCCGAGGGGAGGGACCGATTGCCATGCCGATGACGCTGCTGAGCCTTGCCACCGCCCGGCCCGAGGGCCAGATCGATCAGCACGACGCCTGGCAGATCGCTGCCGAGCGCTGCTGCCAGACGCCGCGCCAGAAGCGGATGCTGCAGACCATCTACCGCCAGACCACCGTCCAGCAGCGCGGCTACGCTGCCTCGCCCGGAAGCGGCAACGGCCACACGGCTGCCGACGCCCGCGCCTTCTTCCCGCCCGCCAACGCCGACCAGCCTCGCGGCCCCGCCGTCAGCGAGCGCATGAGCCGCTACCAAGAGCTCGCTCTCCCCTTCGCCCGCCATGCCGCCGCCTCCGCCGTCGAGCAGGCCGGGATCGCCCCCGACCAGATCCGCCAGCTCGTCGTGGTCACCTGCACCGGCTTCGCCGCGCCGGGCCTCGACGTCGGGCTGATCGACGCGCTCGCCCTCGACCCCGGCACCGGCCGCACGCTCATCGGCTTCATGGGCTGCCACGGGGCGCTCAACGGCCTGCGCGTCGCCCGCGGCCTCGCTCAGCCGGGGGAGGCCGTGCTGCTTGTCGCCGTCGAGCTGTGTTCGCTGCACTTCCAGTACGGCTGGCAGCCGCAGCAGCTCGTCGCCAACGCCCTCTTCGCCGACGGCGCCGCCGCGGCCGTCGGCGTGGCGGACGGGTCGGCCGAGTCCGCTCCCTTCCGACTTCTGGACAACGCCTCGCGCCTCCTGCCCGACTCCCGCGACGCGATGACCTGGCGCATCGGCGACCACGGCTTCGAGATGACCCTCTCCCCATGCGTGCCCAACCTGATCGAACAGCACCTGCCCGCGTTCCTGCAAGACTGGCTCGCCCGGCACGGGCTCACCCCCGGCGACGTCGGCTCCTGGGCCGTGCACCCGGGCGGCCCGCGCGTGCTCACCGCCGTCGAGCACGCCCTCGACCTGCCGCCCGACGCGCTGGCGACCTCGCGCCAGGTGCTCGCCGAGTGCGGGAACATGTCCTCGCCCACGGTCATGTTCATCCTCGACCGCCTGGGCCGGCAGAACGCCCCCCGCCCCTGGGTCGCCATGGGCTTCGGCCCCGGGCTCATGGTCGAGGCGGCCCTGCTCGCCTAGCCTTTTTCCGCGCGGCAGGGAACTCCCCCCGCCACGCCGCGTCCAATGAAAGAGCCCCCCGCCCGGCCCGGCCGGGTCGCCAAAGGAGAATGCACCATGCGACCCCATCGCACGATGTTCGCCATGCTCGCTCTCGCCCTCGCCAGCCTGCCCGCCCTCGCGCAGCAGCAGGACGACCATCCCGGCGTCAGCCTCACCGTCTACTCCACCGCCGACCCCGCCGGCTTCGAGCCCCAGCGCTACATCGCCCGGCAGCGCCTCGGCCAGGACCCCGACTACGTCTGGCAGGTGCCCGGCTTCGGCGTCGTCAAGGAGGTCCGCCCGATCACCTTCGAGCGCGGCACGGCCACCGTCAGCTTCACCGACGTCGCCGAGTTCATCGACCCCACCACCGTCAGCTTCGTGGACCTGGAAAACCCGGGCGACACCACCGTCCTCGAACAGCAGTTCAAGTTCGACCTCGTCAGCCCTCAGAAGCTGCTGGAAAACTACCTCGACCGTGAAATCACCGTTCTCCTCGGCGAAGCCGGCGAGCAGGAAACCATCACCGGCAAACTCCTTTCCGCCAGCCAGGAACGCCTCGTGCTCCAGACCGACCGCGGCGTGCGCATCGCGCCTCACGACGACCAGACCCAGATCCAGCTCGGCGAGCTCCCGGGCGGCCTGACCACCCGGCCCACCCTCGTCTGGCTGGTCAGCTCCGACCGCGCCGGCGAGCGCCCCGTCCGCACCACCTACCAGACCGCCGGCCTCACCTGGCGGGCCGACTACAACCTTCTGCTCGGCGAGGACGACGAGGAAGCCGACCTCTCCGCCTGGGTCACCCTCATGAACCTCTCCGGCGCGAGCTACGACAACGCCCGCCTCAAGCTCATCGCCGGCGAGGTCCACCGCGTCGAGCCGCAGCGACCGCAGCAGATGATGAGAACCCGCGCCGCCGTGATGGAGGCCGACCAGGCCGCCGGCTTCGAAGAGCAGCCCTTCTTCGAATATCACCTCTACAGCCTGCCCCGCCGCACCGACGTCGGACAGAACACGACCCAGCAGATCACCCTCTTCCCCACCGCCACCGACGTCGAAACCGAAAAAGTGATGGTCTACTACGGCCTGCCCGAAGCCGCGAACTGGGGCTTCTTCCCCGAACCGCGCACCGACCGCAGCTTCGGCACGCAGTCCAACAAGGACGTCGACGTCTACATCCGCTTCCAGAACGAGGAGAAGAACAACCTCGGCAGGCCCCTGCCCCGCGGCAAAATCCGCGTCTACAAGCAGTCTCCCAACGGCGGCGGGGTCGAGTTCGTCGGCGAAGACCTCATCGACCACACCCCGAAGGACGAAGAGATCCTCGTCCGCGTCGGACAGGCGTTCGACGTCGTGGGCGAGCGCACCCAGACCGACTACCGCATCGACGCCCGCAAGCACGAGATCGTCGAAACCTTCCGCATCGAGCTGCGCAACCACAAGGAAGAACCCGTCGACGTGCTCGTCAAGGAAAACCTCTACCGCTGGGTCAACTGGGAGATCGTCGAGGCCAGCGACGACTACAAAAAGATCGACGCCCGCACCATCCACTTCCCCGTGAAAATCCCCGCCGACGGCGAGGAGGTCGTCACCTACACGGTGCGCTACAGTTGGTAGGAAACAGCCCGCTGCGCATCCTGGGCAGTCCGGGGGAGATGGGGTTCTGGGCCCGGGACGCAACCACAGCGCCCCGGGCTTTTCGCGCGCCGCCCCCTCCAG
>JBKHFW010000083.1:0-9442 GCA_046540025.1 Phycisphaeraceae bacterium | reverse complement strand
AGCAGAAACGGTGTCGGATACCGTTTCTTGAGATTCCGCAGCGTCTCATGGGCCTCATCGCCGCATGGAAATGCGGTGCCCCAATGGCGTTCAACACGGCTTGCAAGCAAGCCGTGCCACCCGGATTTGAGGCGCACGCAAGGTCCCATAGGGAGCGTGTCTGACGCCGTCTTTTGCGCATCCCTCAATCTGTGAGATTCGTAAAGCCACTGCCTATCTGTGTTTATCTGTGTTCATCCGTGGCTGAATCTTCTTCTTCCTCGCTGCTCACTTCGTCGTCATCTGCAGCCCCACGAGGCCGAGGATGATCAGGGCGAGGAAGGTCAGGCGCAGCGGAGCGTGGGATTCCTGGAAGAGGAAGATGCCGGCAATCGCGGCGGCGACGGCGCCGATGCCGGTCCACACGGCGTAGGCGGTGCCCAGCGGCAGGGCCCGCATGGCGCGGGCGAGCAGGATCACGCTGGCGATCATGGCGAGGGCGGTGACGACGCTCGGCCAGAGCCGGGTGAAGCCATCGGAGTATTTCATCGCGATGGCCCAGACGGCTTCGAGCAGGCCGGCGAAAACGAGGATCAGCCAGGGCATGTCGGCTCCTTCGGAGCTTGGCGGCGGTGGCGGGGCAGGAAATCCATGGTTTTCCCGCATGGCGCGACCTGTCCGATAGAATACCCCCGATGCCACGCAACAACTGGAAGCAATCGGAAAAACTGCTCGAAGGGGTGCGTTTCGACGTCTACCGGGTGGGGTATCCTCGCCGGGACGGCGGCGTCAACCACCGCGAGGTGGTCGTGCCCGCCGACGCGGTGGTGATTCTGCCCTGGCTGGACGAGCACACGCTGGTGCTGATCCGCAACGAGCGGCCCAGCGTCGGCGAGACGCTCTGGGAACTGCCGGCCGGCACGCTGGAGGAGGGCGAGGACCCCGGCGAGTGCGCCGAGCGCGAGTTGGCGGAGGAGACGGGGTATCGGCCGGGGCAGGTCGAGCGGATGACCGAGTTCTACACGACGCCCGGCTTCTGCACGGAGAAGATGTTCGCCTACCGGGCGACGGGGCTCGAGCACGTCGGGCAGGACCTCGACGCGACCGAGCACATCGAGGTGGAGAAGGTGACGCCCGGCGAGGCGCTGAAGATGATCGCCGACGGGCGGATTCGTGACGGCAAGACGATCGCGGTGCTGCTGCTGGACTTGCAGCAGCCCGAGGGGAAGTGCTGACGATGGCCTGGACCGACAGGGATTATTACGGCGGCGGCGCGCGGTACGGCGGCGGCATGATGGGCCGGCTGGGCAGTCATTCGCTGGTGACGTGGCTGCTGGGGATCAACGTGGCCGTGTTCGTGCTGGGGATCGTCGTCACGGCGATGGCCGAGGCGAACTACCTGGCGATCTGGGGCAACTACAACCCGGCGCAGGGGCTGCTGGGCGGGCAGCTCTGGCGGTGGATCACCTACCAGTTTCTGCACGGCGGGTTCTTTCACCTCCTGTTCAACATGATCGGGCTCTACTTCTTCGGCCCGCTGATCGAGCAGTGGCTGGGGAGTCGGCGGTTTCTAGCGTTCTATCTGATCTGCGGCATGGCGGGGGCGGCGCTGTTCACGGTCTTCGCGTTTCTGCCGGACGTGGGGCTGAACGTCGCGCCCGCGACGCCGATGGTGGGGGCGTCGGGGGCGATCTTCGGCATCGTGATCGGCGCGGCGGTGCTGTATCCGCGTCAGCGGGTGATGCTGCTGTTTCCGCCGATCCCGATGACCCTGCGGACGCTGGCGATCGCGTTCCTGGGGTTGCAGATGTTGAACCTGCTGATCGGCATGGGCAATGAGGGTGGCTCGCTTGCGCACCTCGGCGGGGCGGGGATGGGGGTGCTGCTGATCAGGAAGCCGCGGCTTTTGAACTGGGCGGACTTCTACACGCTGCAGGGCTGGCGGGAGGGCCGACGTCGGAAGAAGCGGCATCGCGAGGAGGTTCGGCAGAGCCGGGAGGAGCAGGAGGTGGACCGCATTCTGGACAAGGTCCGCCGGCGGGGGCTGCACAGTCTGACGCGGAAGGAGAAGAAGACCCTCAACCGCGCGACCGAGCGGAAGCGTGCGGGGTGAGGGGGGAGCAGGGCCGGCTCGGCGGGGCGTTGACCCTCCTCGCGGCGGCCATGGGGTGCCGGAGCGCGCCACGATCGCGCGGGCGGGGATTTTGGGGGCAGATTGTCGACGAACCACGAGCTTCGAGACGTGATCCCCCGGCCCCCGGCGGGTCTGGGGTTTCGGCACGGTCAGGCGAGCCGGGCCATGGGCTGGCGCAGATCGACCGCGACGCGCGGGTCGTTGCCTTCGAGTCGGTTGGCCGAGAGCCCGAAGCTGCCGCCGCTGATGTAGGTCGTGCCTTCCGCGGTGAAGTAGCGGAAGCGATACCGCCCCGGCGAGAGGCGGGTCACGGCCTGCCAGTGGCCTGGCCGGTCGGTTGCCATTTCAATCCAGGAACTGAGTCCCTCGTCACAGGCTTTGACGAGGTAGACCCTTTCGGCCCGGGCATCTTCCAACTCGAAGCGCCAGGTTTCTCCGCTTTCCGGTGACATGAACATAGCCCTCCACGGACGACGCGACGGACAGGACAAAGGGCGTCGCGTCCAATAACAAATGATGGGACCATCCTATCGCACCCGGGCGCCGCGCCCATTGGGTGAAGTCCTAATCTCGCCAGAAAAGTTGCCTATTTTGCCTGGCTGGTACAGGCGGGCGCTCCGTCGGTTCCGCCTGCGGGGCGTGGCGCGGTCGCTTTCGGCCGATCCAGAGCAACTGGACCAGGGCCAGGTTGTAAAACAGCAGGATCAGCAGCAGCCCGTGCAGGGCCAGCTCGCGCGGCTGGGCGTCGAGTCGGGCGTGCAGGAAGAACAGGTCGCCGATCGAATGCAGCCAGTCCTCGAGGTCGCTGCGGCCCAGCAGGCCGGCGAGCGGCAGGCTGGGGAAGTCTTCGCGGAACAGGCGCGGCAGGTCGGGCACGCAGCCCCAGACGCCGCCGACGGTCATGATCGGCCCCAGCCACCGCCAGCCGCGGCCGAGCGCGAGGCAGCCGACGCCCGCCAGCAGGCCGGCACCGCCCATTCCGGCGGCAAAATGCATGGTGGTCCAGGCCACAACTGCTCCGTGGAGATCGACAGGCCCCTTCACGATTCCCTATCGTCCATCGGCGGATGGCGGGGCCAACTTTCACGCGGCTTCATCAAGGCCGCAATCGAGCGGTTTCCGGCTAACCGGTTGCAGCCGGGCGCGCAGGGGCATGAGGCTGGCGGCGAACGCGAGCAGCCGGTCGGCGGCACCGGACCAGGTGTGGTGGGTTTTCACCCACTGCCGGGCGGCCTGGCCGAGCTTGGCGGCGTGGTCGGGCTGCTGCCAGATGCGTTCGATGGCGTCGGCCCAGCTTTCGGGCGAGCGGCAGACGGCGATCGGCCGGGGCTGGGGCAGGGTCAGGTCGCGGATGGTGCGGGGCGAGGCGACGATCGGGCGGGCGAGGGCGGCGGCCTCGAGCAGCTTGTTCTTGATGCCCCCGCCGCAGCGCATGGGCAGCACGACGGCGGCGGCGCGGCGGGCGTAGGGGCGGATGTCGTCGACTTCGCCGGTCACGTCGATGCCGGGGATGGCGCCGAGTTCGCGGACGGCGGGGGCGGGGCGTTTGCCCACGATCCGCCAGGTGGCGCGGGGGTGGCGCTGGCGGAGGGTCGGCCAGACGGTGTGGGCGAACCAGGTGACGGCGTCGATGTTGGGTTCGAAGTCCATTCGGCCCCAGAAGATGAGCGAATCGGGCTCGGCCCGCGTGGGGGCGGGTCGCCAGGTGCCGAGATCGACGCCGTTGCGGATGGTGGTCGCCGCGGGGGCGCCGCCGAGCGTGCGGAGCAGCCGGGTGTCGAGCGAGCTGACGCCGATCGCGCCGTCGACCCCGGCGGCGAAGCTGCGTTCGAGGCCGAGGCTCATCAGGGCGGCGCGGAGCCGGCGTGGCCAGCGGTCGGCGGCTTCGCGCGGCAGGCAGGAGAGGTGGAAGTAGCACGGTTCGTCGGCGGCGTACCAGAGTCGCAGGGCGTCGCCGGCGGCTTCGCGGATGCCGGTGAGCATGACCGGGCCGCGTTGCCCGAGGGCGAGCACGACGCGCGGGCGGTGGTGTCGGACCAGCGGCACGAGCCCGCCCAGCCGCTCGGGGGTCGCGCCGTGGTAGCGGGCGATCCGGTCGCGCAGGGGGCGTGCGGGCCCGGCCCAGCCTCGGCGGAAGAGGCTGGCGGCCTCGCTGGTGGCGGCGGGCCAGTCCAGGTGCATTTCGCGCAGCCAGCGCGGGGCGTCCGCGGGCGGGGCCTGGAGGCTGGTGACCGCGACGCTGAGGCCCGAGCCGCGCAGGGCGCGGGCGATCTGGGCGCCGTGGACGCGGTAGCCCTGGTCGGCGGGCCAGAGGGCGCCCTCGCTGACGATGAGGACGTGCGGCCGACTGGCGTGGAGGGGGGTGGAGCCGGGGAAGGGGACGGATTGACGGCTGGTGAACTTCATGCGGCAGCTCGGCCGGTCTGGGGGGGCAACTTGGCGGCCGCTTCGACGGCCTGGGCGAACGTTTCGGCGCAGCGGTACCAGTCGAAGCGGGCGAGCCGCTGTTTG
This sequence comes from Phycisphaeraceae bacterium, assembly GCA_046540025.1. Lineage (GTDB taxonomy): Bacteria > Planctomycetota > Phycisphaerae > Phycisphaerales > Phycisphaeraceae > JBKHFW01. The sequence continues at coordinate 4,818 of JBKHFW010000083.1, read as the reverse complement.
CCGCGCTGGATGAAATGGTGGCGCAGCAGGTTTTCGCTCATCAGCCGGGACAGGCCGAGCTGGATGGAGCGCCAGTCGGCCGGGTCGACGCGCAGGGCGGCCTGGCCGGCCACCTCGGGCAGGCTCGTGCCGTGGCTGGTGAGGACGGCGGTGTCGGCGGCGAAGGCCTCGAGCAGCGGCATGCCGAAGCCTTCCGAGAGGCTGGGATAGGCGAGGATTTCGGCGAGTTGCAGCAGGGCGGCGGCGTCGGCGTCGGGCACGTAGCCGCGGAGCACGACGCTGCCCTCGATGCCCAGGCGCTCGCAGCAGCGGGCGTATTCCGCCTTCGCGGCGTCGTCCAGGCCGACGACGAGCAGCGTCCACCGGCGGCGGACGACGTGGCGGAGCATGGCCCAGGCTTCGAGGACGCGGCGGGTGTTCTTTCGCGGGTCGCTCGCGCCGAAGTGGAGCACCAGCGGCTGGCGGATGCCGTAGCGGCGGACGAGGCCGCGAAGCTCGTGCACGGACAGATTCGGGCTCGGCCCGGCGCCCCAGGGGGTGACCCAGACGCGTTCGGGGTCGGCGGCGAGGCGCTCGACGAGCTGCTCGCGGGTGTAGCTGCTCGGGCAGGTGATGGCGGCGGCGCGTCGGCAGGCCTGGCGGACGCCGCGGGTGAAGCGGCGTCCCGGGGCGGTGTCGGCGGCGGGGCCTTCCATGGGGATCAGGTCGTGCACGGTGACGACGGTGGGCAGCGGCATCCACAGCGGCCCCTGGTTGGCGGGGGCGTGGATGACGTCGGCGCGATCCGCGCGGGCGGCGAGGGGAAGCCGAAGGTGGCTCCAGGCGTCGAAGCGGTCGCCGGGGATCTCGATCAGGCGGGGGGTGGCGAAGCCCTCGGGCAGCAGCGGCTCGAGCTTGCCTGACTGGCGGTGGTAGGCGAGAACCTCCCAGTTCGGCCGAACGAGCGCGAGGTGGCGGTAGAGCTCGAGCAGGCTCTTGCCGATGCCGCGCCGCTCGGGGCGGTAAAGATTTCTGGCGTCGAGTGCGATCCGCATGGCTGCCCACCTGAAACTGAAATGCGCTTCCTGCAGGCTTATCGGCCAGTCGGCGGGGGCGGTTGAGTGGCACCTGCCGCAACCGACGCGCCGACAATCTGGCGAAAACTGGGGGCAGACGCGGCGCCAGGTTGCGTTATGATCAATGGTGACATGAGCATGGGTTACGCGGTCATCGATCAGCTTCCGACCTTCGGCCCCGATCGCTGCGAGCGGCTGAGCTACGAGCAGGCGACGCGGTACACCCGCGCGCTGACGCGGTCGCACTATGAGAATTTCACCGTGGCGAGCTGGCTGCTGCCGCGGCACTTGCGCGACCCGTTCAGCCACGTCTACGCCTTCTGCCGATGGGCTGACGACCTCGGCGACGAGACGGGCGACCCGGCTCGCAGCCTCGAGCTGCTCGCGTGGTGGCGCAGCGAGCTGGACCGCTGCTACGCGGGCGAGCCGCGGCATCCGGTTTTCGTGGCGCTTCGGCCGACGGTGGAAAAGTACGACATCCCGCGCCGGCCGTTCGACGACCTGATCGACGCGTTCGAGCAGGATCAGCGGGTGACGCGGTACGAGACGTGGGACGCGGTGCTGGACTACTGCTCGCGCAGCGCGGACCCGGTGGGCCGGCTGGTGCTGTACCTCTGCGGCTACCGCGACGCGGAGCGGCAGCGGCTGAGCGATCAGACGTGCACGGCGCTTCAGCTCACGAACTTCTGGCAGGACGTGCGGCGGGACATCGTCGAGCGCGGGCGGGTGTACATCCCGGCCGAGGTGGCGGGGCGTCACGGGCTGGAGCTCGAGCGGATGGTGCGGACGGTGCAGTTCGACGCGGGCTGCGAGCGTGGCGGCTGCCGCTGCGGCGACGTGCCGGACGCGGGGATCCGGGCGGCGCTGCCGGCGTACCGGGCGACGCTGAATGAACTGGTGGAGCGGACCTGGCCGATGTTTGCAGAGGGGCGGCAACTCTGGCCGCGGGTTTCGCCGGACGTTCGGCTGGACATCAGGCTGTTCACGCTGGGCGGGGAGGCGATTCTGCGGCGGATCGAGCGGCGGGGCTACGATACCCTGACCGCCCGGCCGCGGCTGGGCAGGGCGGCGAAGCTGGGGCTGCTGCTGCAGGCCGTGGCGGGGCGCCTGGGCGTGTTGGTTCGGCCGAGTGCGAGGAAGGAAGCCTATGAGTAGTTATCGCGGCGAATCGGCCGCGGCACGGGCGGTGAGAGACGCGGGGGTGAAGCCGGCCCTGCCGGACGAGGTGCAGCGCTCGCTCGCCTGGTCGCAGCGGATCACCCGGCAGCGGGCGCGCAACTTCTACTGCGGACTGAAGCTGACGCCTGAGCCGAAGCGGTCGGCCCTGTATGCGATCTACGCCTTCATGCGGTCGTGCGACGACCTCGTGGACGCGGAGGACGGCAGCGACCGGATCGGCGAGCCCCAGCAGGCGATCGAACGCATCGAGGCGTTTCGCGAGCAGATGCACCAGGTGATCGAAGCCCCGCCCGGGCGCGGGCTGCCCGAGGGGGAACTCTGGCCGGGGTTCCAGCAGGTCGTGCAGCACTACCCGATCGACCCGGCCCATCTCGACGCGATGCTCGACGGCCAGCGGCTGGACGTCTGCCGATCGCGCTGCAAGGACTTCGACCAGCTCTACGACTACTGCTACAAGGTGGCGTCGGTGGTGGGGCTGGTGTGCATCTCGGTGTGGGGCTACGACGGCGACGTGCAGACGCGGAAGCTGGCGGAATATCGCGGGATCGCGTTTCAGCTCACGAACATTCTCCGCGACGTGGCGGAGGACGTCGATCGCGACCGCGTCTACCTGCCCGCCGACGAGATGGAGCGGTTCGGCTACTCGGCGGACGATCTGCGGGCCCGGCGGGGCGGGCGGGCGTTCGAGCGGCTGATGACCTACCAGATCGAGCGGGCGCGGAGCTACTACCAGATGTCCGCCACGCTGGAGCAGCACATCAGCCCCGACTGCCGATCGACGAGCTGGGCGATGACGCAGATTTACCAGAACCTGCTCGACCGGATTGCCGAGCGTCCCGAGCGGGTGTTGACGAAGCGCGTTCGGCTGGGCGGGCTGCGCAAGGCGTGGATTGCCTTGCAGGCGCTCTCCCGCGGCCGGCGCGCCCGGGAGGCGTGAGCGGGCGAGGGCGGAGCAACATCCGCATCACATCGGCCGTCCGGGGGCGGCGCATCGGCTACACTTGAAGCGATGAGCAGCAGTCGGACCTCGAGCATCGTACCCACGCGGCCGAGCCTGGAGACCCGGCCGAAGCGGCAGCCGGTCAGCGCGGGTGATCCCGAACGGGTCGTCGTGCTGGGCGGAGGCCTCGCGGGGCTGGCGGCGGCGGTGCGCCTCGCGGAGCACGGCCTGCCGGTGACGCTGGTGGAGACGCGCAAGAAGCTGGGCGGGCGGGCGACGAGCTTCACCGACCCGGCCACGGGGGACACGCTGGACAACTGCCAGCATGTCCTGATGCGCGGCTGCACGAACCTGATCGATTTCTACCAGCGCCTCGGCGTGGACGATCGGCTCGAGTGGCACCGCTCGCTCTTTTTCGCGGATCGGCAGGGGCACGTCGACCGCTTCGAGGCGGACGACCTGCCGGCGCCGTTGCACCTGGTTCGGCCGATGCTGTCGATGCAGAGTTTGAAGCTGCGCGAGAAGCTGGCGATCGCCCGCGGGATGCTCGCGGTCATGCAGGTCAGCCGGCGCCGGCGAGAGACGCTCAGCGAGGAGAGCTTCGCGGACTGGCTCGTCCGCCAGCACCAGCCGCCGGGCGCGGTAGAGAAGTTCTGGGCGCACGTGGTGATCAGCGCGTGCAACGAGGTGCCCGAACGCGTCGCGGCGAGCTATGCGATCCAGGTGTTTCAGGAGGGGTTTCTCTACTCGAGCGACGCCTACGAGATGGCGCTGCCCCGCGTGCCGCTTCGCGTGCTGTACGACCCGGCGAAGGCGATCATCGAACGCCACCGGGGGGAGGTGCTGCTGGGCGCGAGTGCCGAGCGGCTCGTTGCCGGGGAGGGCGGGCGGGTGCGCAGCCTGCGGCTGACCAGCGGGGAGAACCTCGCGGCGGGGGCGTTCGTCTCCAGCGTGCCGTTCGACCGGCTGGCGAAGCTGGTCGACCCCGAGATGGTGCGGCGGGACGATCGACTGCAGCGGCTCGAGCAGATGGAAGTGAGCCCGATCATCGCGGTGCACCTGTTTTTCAGGCGAAGCGACGGGCGGCCGGTGATGGATCTACCGCACCTCTCGCTGATGGGCAGTCCGCTGCACTGGATCTTCAACAAGACCGGGGCGCTCGCCGAGGGCGGAGCGGCGGGCGAGGGATCGCGCCCGGGCGGCCCGGCCAGGCCCCAACTTCCCCCGGCGGAAGCGGCGAAGCCGGTGCAGCACCTGCACGGCGTGATCAGCGCGGCACACGACCTGGTGGCGCAGCCGAGCGCTCAGATCATCTCCCTGGCGGTCGCCGAGACGCGGCGGGCGCTGCCCTGGGCGCGGGATGCGGAGCTCGTCCACGCCCGGGTGGTCAAGGAAAAGCGGGCGACCTTCTCCATCGCGCCCGGCACGGATCGGCTGCGCCCATTGGCGAGGGGAACGACGGAAAATCTCTACCTTGCGGGCGACTGGGTGCGCACCGGATGGCCGGCGACGATGGAAGGGGCCGTGCGCAGCGGCTACCGCGCCGCCGAGGCGGTCCTGCGCGACCGCGGCGCGTCCGGCACGGACCTGATGGCCCAGGACATTCAGCCGGGGCGGCTGTATCGGTGGCTGTCGGGGTAGTGG
>JBKHFW010000082.1:0-9710 GCA_046540025.1 Phycisphaeraceae bacterium | reverse complement strand
CCCATTCGCCCCCATCCGCCATTTCCCATGCCCTCACACTTCGATTTCCTCGCCCTGGGTCTTGTAGGCGTTGAGGCGGTTGTAGAGGGTCTTCAGGGAGACGCCGAGCGTGTGGGCGGTCTGGCGTTTGTCGCCGTCGTAGCGTTTGAGGGTGGCGAAGATGATCTGCTTTTCCGCCTCGGCGAGGGAGGTTCCCACGGGGAACTGGAGCTCGCCGTGGCGGGTCTCAGCCGACCTCGCGGCAAGGCGGGCGGGCAGGTCGTCGGGGGCGATTTCCCCGTCGGCGAGGATGTGCATGCGCTGGACAATGTTCCTGAGCTGCCGCACGTTGCCGGGCCAGGCGCAGGACTTGAGGCGGTTGACGGTCTCCGGGGCGAAGCGCTTGTTCTGGCGGGTTTCCTGATTGAGCTGGGCGAGGAAGTGGTGGGCGAGCAGCTCGATATCGCCCTCGCGCTGGCGCAGCGGGGGCAGTTCGATGGGGAAGACCATCAGGCGGTAGAGCAGGTCTTCGCGAAGTCGGCCATCCTCGGCCGCCTCGTAGGGGTCGCGGTTGGTGGCGGCGATGACGCGGACGTCGATGTCGATCGGCCGCTCGCCGCCGACGCGGGTGATCTGGCTCGTCTCCAGCGCCCGCAGCAGGCGGACCTGGAGGTCGAGGGGCATTTCCGTGATCTCGTCGAGGAAGAGCGTGCCGCCGGTCGCTCGCTCGAAGACGCCCCGGCGGGTCTGTCCGGCGCCGGTGAAGGCGCCTTTTTCGTGGCCGAAGAGTTCGCTTTCGATGAGGTTTTCGGGGATGGCGCCGCAGTTCAGTGGGATCATCGGCTGGCCCCGGCGGTGGCTGCGATCGTGGATGGCGCGGGCGGCGAGTTCCTTGCCCGTGCCGCTTTCGCCGATGAGCAGCACGGTCGCGCTGGTCGGGGCGACGCGGGCGACCATCTGGTAGACCTCGCACATGGCGGGGCTGTTGCCCAGCATGGGGCCGCCGTCGGGCCTGGGGGCCGAGCGGGGCTGGCTCCGCTGCGGCTGTCTGCTTCGCGGGGCGGGTGAGCCGTTGCGGGCGAGGGTTTCGAGGTGGTTCTGCACCCGGGCGAGGTCGACCGGCTTGGTGAGGTAGTCGCGCACCTGCTTGCGGAGGGCGGCCACGACCGACTCGACGTCGGGGTCTTCGCTCATGACGATGACTTCTCCGAGGTTCTCCTGCTCGGGGTCTTCGAGCAGTTTGAGGCCCGAGCCGTCGGGCAGGGAGGTGTCGAGCAGCAGGACGTCGGTGCCGCTGCGCTCGAGCAGGCAGCGTGCTTCGCGCAGCGAGCGGGCGCAACTGCTGGAGTAGCCCTGTTGCTCGGCCATGGCCGTGAGCGGCTGGAGGAAGCGTTCGTCGTCTTCGACGAGCAGGGCATGGGGCATGGTGGCTATTCCCTCTTCGTCGTGGGCGAAACGTGGTCTCGCGTCTGCCCGGGGCGGCCGGTGCCGGCGTCGCCGGGGCGGTAGAGGTCGATGTAGAACTCGATGCGCTGCCTGGGGCCGGTCCGCCTTCGCCGGGCTTCGTGGAGGCCGCACTCGCGGGCGAGGTCGTCGTCGAGGGCCGGCCCCTGGCCGAGTTCGATGACGATCTTCAGGCAGCCCATCGCCCGGCAGTGGTCGACGGCGGCGCGGAGCAGCTTGCGCAGCGCCTCGCGCCCGCCGCGGGGGCTCACGCGGAACCAGCACAGCCGGGCGATGGCGGGCTGGAGCTTCGCGGCCGCGATCGTGCCGACGACGTCGCCGCCGCGCTCGGCGACCCAGCAGCGCATCGGCCGAACGTGCAGGCCTTCGAGGGCCTCGACGTCGCCGGGGTGGAGTTGGCGCAGGCCGATCGGCCGACGTTCGCGCTCGGTCGCAGTGATTCTGCTGATGTCCACGTCGTCAACCTCCATGTCGGCGAGGGACCCACGAATGGGGCGGATGTCTGCGGGGCGGGGCTCGCGCTGCCCGGAAGTCCCCCCAAGAGACGGGAACCGGGCCTGGACTGGGGCGTCAGAACCGCCCCGCCTGCCGAATCGGGCGTGACTTCGGCGACTGTGCTATTAGATCGCGGGCCCGGGTTTCGCGGTATCCGGGCAGTTCCGCAGTCGGGGATTTGATGGCGCTGATTGAGAGCTAAGGGCAGCCCCGAGACGTGGTCAGGTCGACGCAGCAGGGCTGGCTGCGCAGAGCGACGCCCCGATTTCCGGATGAAAACCGGGGCGGCAGGGCGGGGTGGCGGAGTGGTTCGCTTACTGGCGTTCGAGGACCCACTGCACGGCCTGGCGGACGAGCTCGTTGTTGTTCGAGAGGTTCAGCTTGGTCTTGATGTGCTCTCGGTGGGTCTCGATGGTCTTGGGGCTGAGGTGGAGCTTTTTGGCGATCTGGCGGGTGGTCAGGCCCTGGCCGATCATCTCGAAGACTTCGAGTTCGCGGTCGGAGAGGTCCTCGACGGGGGAGACGGTGGGCTCGGCCTCGCCGCGCATCATGCGCTGGAGGACGCGCTCGGTCATGTTGCCGCTGAGGTAGATTCGGCCGGAGAGGATCTGGCGGATCGCCTCGATGATGCGCTCGGTGCCTTCGATCTTGTTGATGTAGCCCATGGCGCCAGCGCGGAGGGAGCGTTCGGCGTAGAGCATCTCGTCGTGCATGGAGGAGACGAGCATTTTCATGTCGCTGCCCTGGGCCTTGATCTGCTTGATCAACTCGAGGCCGTTGCCGCCTTCGAGGCTGATGTCGATCACGGCGACGTCGGGCTCCTCCTCGCGGATGACCTGGAGCGCCTCGGAAGCGGTGGCGGCTTCCCCGCACACTTCCATGTCGTTGGTGGTCTGGATCAACTGCCCCAGTCCGTGGCGCACGATCGGGTGGTCGTCAACGATAATTACCCGGATTTTCCTGGTCTGTCGGCTAAGCGTGCTCATGGTGTTCCGATCTGCGAATCCTGGTCAACAGCAGAATCGACTCCGCGGTTCGGATTGTCCGAAAGCCTCTTCGAGGCCGCTGCCGCTTTTGGTCCGCCCCCTGCGGCTTCTTCATGATACCCCATCGGGGGGCGTCATGTTCGGTGCATCAATCGGTCGGGCCTCGTCCGCTGTGACCGCGTCTCTGTAACCCCGGAGCGAACTGGGAACCACCGCCCCCCGGCGTGGCGAAGAGCGAACCCGGGAGCCATGCGTCAGCGGTGGTGGTCGGCCGCGTCAGTCCGATTCCCCCGGCGGGCGGCGGACCGCAACGAGCCCCTCGGGTGCCGCACCACACCGGCCGGCTCGGCCGCCGGGATGCGGCAACTCCCGGGCAATGATATGCACCCGGTCCAGTGTGTCCTGCAAGCCGATGACAATTCTTGCCACGGCGGCGGCAGATTCCGTCTCGCCGCTTTCGCCGAGCTTCATCCGCAGCGCCTGGGCGAGATAGCTCAGGCCGGCGAGCTGCTCGCGCACGTCTTCCAGCAGGGCGCCGGCGTCGTCGAGCTGGCGGGTGAGTTCGTCCCGGCGGTTCAGCGGGGGCGTGGGTTGACCTGCCGAGGGATCTGTGGCCCGGTCCTGTTCGTTCATCGGCAGAGCCCCCTGGGTGAAATTCGGCCGGTACAAGACATGCTTTTCGCTCGACGCCCCCTTCATGCCCATCCGCACCGCATGAATGCGGTGCCCGAACGGGCCACACGGCTTGCAAGCAAGCCGTGCCACCGGGGTCCGAGGCGCACGCAAGGTTGCGATACGGAGCCTCCGCATCCCCTTTTTGAGGATAAACGGGAAAGTCGAACGAGTAAACGGTTTTTATCAGGCTGCTGCCGGGATGATCGGGCATGCAGCGGCGGTCACTCGCCGGCGACCTGCTGCCACTGCTTCTCCAGCCGCCTGGGCGAGACCGGCAGGGCGGTGCCGAGCTCCTGCGCGAAGAGGGAGATGCGGTACTCCTCGATCATCCAGCGGTAGCCGACGAGCTGGATGTCGAGAATCCCCCGCTGGGCGTGGGTCTGGGCGCGCTGGATGTAGCGCTGCCAGTGGGGCAGCAACTGCTGGTAGCTCTCACGGTCGCGGTCGAGTCGGCCGGTCTGGAGCTTTTCGATCCGCTTGCAGATGCCGCTGAGGTAGCGCGGGTACTGCATCAGCCAGGGATAGGGCGTCTGGGTCAGGAAGCCGCGGGCGACGAGGCACTCGAGCTGGCCGCGCATGTCCTGGAGGGCGGTCTGCCACTGCGGGGCGTTCGCCTCGGAGAGAGCGAGCGACGCCTGCTGATAGGCGTCGAGGATGCGGGTAATCTGCTGGGCGACTTCGTGGGCGACCTTGCCCAGCCGGTTCCAGCCGGTGTTGAGCCGGTCTTCGAAGGCCGCGGCGTCGCGGATGGGCTGGTCGTCCGTGAGGAAGGCGCGTTCGGTGATGAGCAGGCCGAGCTGGCTTTCCAGGCGGTCCTGATCGGGCAGGGTGGCGGCCTGGAGCTTGAGTCGGCCGAGCTGGGGCAGGTGCTGCACGCGGTAGCGGACCTCGGGCTCGACCTGGAGGTAGAACAGCCGGCGGAGCCCGCGGTGGGTCTCGAAGCTGGCCCGCTGGGGGGTGTCCAGCACGCGCAGGGCGACCGATTGTTCCTCGTCCACCAGGGCGGGGTAGCCGGTCATCTGCATGGAACCGCGCTGGACTTCGACGGACTGGGGCAGTTCGCCGAAGCTCCAACTGGTGAGGCCTTCCTGCGTCAGGTCGGCCTGGCCGAGGCTGGCGAAGCGGTCGGCGGCCTGGCTGGCGAACTTCTCGCGCAGCTCGCCGAGGTCGCGGCTGGTGGCGATGGGTTCGCCCTGGTCGTCGATCGCGCGGACGGCGAGCTGCAGGTGGTCGGGCAGGGCGTCCATGCGGAACGCCGAGGGCGGCACCTGCGCCGTGCTGAACTCGCTGAGCGTCCGGGCGACGGCGTGGCGGAGCGAGCCTTCGCCGAAGCGGAGGCGGGCGGTGACGCGCTTCGCCCAGTCCGGGGCGGGGGCGAAGTTGCGGCGGATCGCCTTGGGCAGCGAGCGGATCATCGCCAGCACCTTCTCCTCGAGCAGGCCCGGCACGAGCCACTCGATCTGCTGGTCGTCCACCTGGTTGAGCGTTTCGAGCGGCACGGCGAGCGTGACGCCGTCCTCGTCCGTGCCCGGCTCGAGGTGGTATTCCAGCGGGAGCCGGGCGCCGCCCACCTCGAGGGCGTCGGGGAAGCGCTCCTCGGTCACCTCGTCGGCGGGGCCGGCGAGGAGGTCGGCTTCGCTCATGAAGAGCAGGCGGGGGTTGTCGCGCTCGGCCTTCTTGCGCCAGGTGTCGAGGTCGGGGCCGGAGGTGACGGTTTTCGGCAGGCGCTGATCGTAGAAGTCGAAGCGGGCCTGCATGCGGGCGAGGATGTCGCCCCGGCGGGCCTTGGCCTGAAGGGTGCGCACCTTTTCCAGCAGCTCGGCGTTGTGGTGGAAGAAGGGGGCGTGGGTGTCGTATTCGCCCTCGACGAGGCCCTCGTGGATGAAGATTTCCCGGGCGTGGGCGGGGTTGACCTTGCCGTAGTTGGCGGGCCGGCGGGCGGCGAGGGGCAGGCCGAACAGGGAGACCTTCTCGTACGCCATGACGTGGCCGGTCTCGCGCTGCCAGCGGGGCTCGGAGTAGGAGCGTTTGACGAGGTGGCCGGCGACGGGCTCGATCCAGGCCGGGTTGATCTGCGCGGCCGTGCGGGCGAAGAGCCGGCTGGTTTCGACGAGCTCGGCGGCCATGAGCCATTTGGGCTTGGCGTCGAAGAGGCTCGAGCCGGGCCAGATGAAGAGCTTTTTGCCGCCGCTGCCGGTGTACTCGTGGCCGCTGCCGCGCATGGCGACGTGGGAGAGCAGGCCGGTGAGCAGGGCGCGGTGGATCGGCTCGGGCTTGTCGTGGCGCTGGCGCAGCTTCAGCCCGGCGTCCTTCGCGAGCTGCTTGAGCTGGCGGTGGACGTCGGCCCACTCGCGCAGGCGGTTGTAGGAGAGGAAGTTCTGGGCGCACGCCTTTTTCAGGCGGCTGCGCGAGAGCTTCTGCTTCTGCTCGTGGTAGAAGTCCCAGAGCTTGAGGTAACTCAGGAAGTCGCTGCCGGGCACCTGGAACCGGGCGTGGGCCTCGTCGGCGGCCTGCTGCTTTTCGGGCGGGCGGACGCGCGGCTCCTGGGCCTCGAGGGCGGCGGCGATGACGAGCACCTCGGCGAGGGCGTTTTCCTGATGGCCGGCGAGGACCATCCGCCCGATGCGCGGGTCGGTGGGGAGCCTGGAGAGCGTCTTGCCGACGTCGGTGACCTCGCCTTCCTCGCTGATCGCGCCGAGCTCGTGCAGCGTGCGGTAGCCGTTGCGCACCATGGCCGGCCTGGGCGGGTCGAGGAAGGGGAAGTTTTCGATGGACCCGAGGCGCAGGGCCTTCATCTGCAGGATGACGGCCGCGAGGTTCGTGCGGAGGATCTCGGGCGGGGTGAAGGCTTCCCGGCTGGCGAAATCGTCCTCGTCGTAGAGGCGGATACAGATGCCCGGGCTCGTTCGGCCGCAGCGTCCCTTGCGCTGGTCGGCGGAGGCCTGGGAGATCGCTTCGATGGGGAGGCGCTGGACGCCTGAGCGGGCGGAGAATCGGCTGATGCGGGCGAGGCCGGTGTCGATCACGTGGCGGATGCCGGGGACGGTGAGCGAGGTTTCCGCGACGTTGGTCGCCAGCACGACCCGGCGATTCGGGTGGGGCTGGAAGATCCTCGCCTGCTCTTTGGCGGAGAGGCGCGCGTAGAGCGGCAGGACTTCCGTGCCCGCGGGCCCGGCGGTGCGGTGGTGGCCGGCGGGCTGGAGGGCGCGGGCGGTTTCGCGGATGTCGCGTTCGGTGGGGAGGAAGACGAGGATGTCGCCGGGATCCTCGGCCATCAGTTCGTGAATGGCGTCGCGGATCGCCTGCTGGAGGTCGCGGTCGTCGGTTTCCTCGTCCTCGGTTTCCAGCGGGCGGTAGCGGAGGTCGACCGGGTAGGTTCGGCCGGACACTTCGATGATCGGGGCGGGGTTGCCGCCAGCGTCCGCGAAGTGCTCGGCGAAGCGCTCGGGATCGATCGTCGCGGAGGTGATGATGAGCTTGAGTTCGGGCCTTCGCGGCAGGAGCTGTTTGATGTAGCCGAGCAGGAAGTCGATGTTGAGCGACCGCTCGTGGGCCTCGTCGAGGATGAGCGTGTCGTAGGCGAGCAGATCGGGGTCGCCCTGCGTCTCGGCGAGCAGGATGCCGTCGGTCATCAGCTTGACGTAGGACCGCTCGCTGGTGGCGTCGGTGAAGCGGATCTTGAACCCGACGTGCTCGCCCACGGAGCTGCCGAGCTCCTCGGCGACCCGGCCGGCGAGCGAGCGGGCGGCGAGGCGGCGCGGCTGGGTGTGGCCGATGAGCCCGCGCACGCCCCGGCCGAGGTCGAGGCAGATCTTAGGAAGCTGCGTGCTCTTGCCCGAGCCGGTCGCCCCGGCGACGATGACGACCTGGTTCTCCGCGATCGCTCTGGCGATGTCATCGCGCCTCGCGGTGACGGGGAGCTCTTCGGGGTAGTTGACCCTGGGGCGGCGCTGGTCGCGCTGCCGGGCCCGGGTGACGCTTTTTTCGATCGCCTGCTCGAGCCGGGTGAGGTTGCGGTCGAACGGCTTGCCGCGCTGGGCGAGCTGCGTCGTGCGGCGGACCTGATCGCGCAGCCGCGGCTGGTCGGCGACCATGGCGCAGTCGATCTGCGTCCTGAGCTGGGTGAGACTTTCCTGCTGTTGCACGTGTGCTGCCTGCCGGGCGGGCGAAACGGTGTCAAACCGTTATTCTAGACGGCATGAGCCGCCCCCTCAATGGTTCGTGCGCCGCGGGGGCCGGGTTCGCGCGGGTCGAGGGCTTCCCGGGAGGGAAGAAAGCCACAGATGAACCCAGATGGGGAGCCTGCCAGGGAAGCTGTGTGTGGTGCCAGGGCTTCTTGTCCGGTGCGGTGCGGCGCGTGAATGGACACAGTGGCACCCGGCCGGGGGCGTGCAGGATCTGCCTGCGGCTTTCTGCATCTGTGATCATCTGTGTCGATCTGTGGCCACTTCTCTTTTCCGCCTCCGATCCCCCGGCGGGACGCGGGGAACTCGAGGAGGCTATCGCGCCCGGAAGTCGCTGCCCCTGGGGTCCGCCACGGCGGCGACGGCGGCGTAGACGCAGCGGGCGCCGGCCTGGCGGAGAAGCCGGGCGCATTGGGTCAGGGTGGCGCCGGTGGTCTTGATGTCGTCGACGAGCACGACTTCCCAGCCGGTGAGATCGACCCTGCCGGCCCCGAACGAGCGGCGGATGTTGGCAGCACGGGCGGAGGCGGTCACTGAAGTCTGCGGCCGAGCGTGGCGGGTGCGGCGGAGCACCTCGATTTGCCGCCAGTCGCGGGCCTCCGCCAGGCTGCGGGCGATGACGGCCGACTGGTTGTAGCCGCGGACGCAGCGCCGCCGCCAGGGCATGGGCACGGAGCAGACGAGGGTCTTCGCAGGCTCGAACGGTTCGGGCACGCGATCGGCGAGCCATCTGCCGAGCTGCTCGCCCCAGCGCCACCGGCGGCGGAACTTCATCTGGCGGATCCACCCGTCCAGCGGCTCGCGGTAGGCCCCGAGGCGGACGAGCCGCTGCCAGGCGACCGCGTGGTCCAGGCAGAACGAGCAGCCGCGCTGCGTGACCGCCCCCGGGCCGGCCGAGGCGCCGCAGCGGGGGCAGTACACTTCGGGCGCATCGGGGTGCCAGTCGCTCTCGGCGAGCGCGGCCGCGACGTGGTCGGGCATCAGCTCGTCGAGCGTGCCACGCAGCAGGCGGATGGCGGGTTGGCAGAGTCGCCCCGGGGTCATGAACTCGGTTATACTCCCGGCCGTGAGCGCAAGCCAGCAAAAACCGTCGGCCATTCCCGGCCTCGAGCCGATTCTCGTCTCCGCACCCTTCGGCAACTACATCCGCCCCCAAGGCGCGACCGCCACCCTGGGCACGTTTACTGCCGAGGCACGCGGGGGGCGCATTCGCCAGATCCTGCGCACCGTGCGGTATTACCCGCGGCTCAAGGCGTGGGTGAACCGCATCGGCCTGCGCAACCCCGGCATGCCGTGGCTGGTCAAGAAGGTCGAAGCGGGGAAGGTGGACGTGTCGAAGGCGGTCGTCTCCATCCACGGCTTCGACGAGGCCGACTGGGACGCGCTGCTCGAGCAGACGAAGCAGATTCGCCCGCTGGCGGTCGAGCTGAACATGAGCTGCCCCAACGTCGGCGAGATCGGCTGCCCGGAGGGGCTTTTCGACAAGGCGGTCGCGACCGGCGTGCCGGTGATCGTGAAGCTGCCGCCCGTGAATTACCAGGGGCTCTACCGCCAGGCGATTCAGGCCGGGGCGCGAAGCTTCCACTGCTGCAACACGCTGCCCGTGCCGGCGGGGGGGCTCAGCGGCGCCCCGCTTCAGCCGCTGTCGCTGGCGTGCATCCGCTGGATCCGCGAGCAGGAAGGCGGTGCGGAGCTGACCCTCGTCGGCGGCGGGGGAATCCGCGCGGTGGCGGACATCGACCGCTACGCCGAGGCGGGGGCGGACCACGTCGCCCTGGGGACGAAGACGATGAACCCGGTGCTGCTGGTCACGCACGGCCCGATTCGGCCGCTGATCGAGTATGCGCATCAGCGGCTGGGGGCAGGGGGGGGATCGCCACAGATGAACACGGATTTGCACGGATAAGAAGTAGAAAAGAGGGGGGGG
>JBKHFW010000081.1:0-9758 GCA_046540025.1 Phycisphaeraceae bacterium | reverse complement strand
CGCCACCGGCGACAAACAATACATCTGCGCCATGACTTTCAGACAGGACCCCGCTCATGCCGGTTCGTGAAGAAGATCTCGTCAACGTGGACCAGAAGCCGATGACGCCCGCCGAGGCGTTCTATCTGCCTGAGGTGTTCAAGGGCCTGGGCACCACCCTCAAGCACATCGCCGGCTCCATCGGCCGCGGCCCGAAGAACCGGGCGATGGAATACCCCGAGGAGCGCCGCGACGACCTGCCCGTCGAAAAGGGCGGCATCCACGTGGGCAACTTCCGCGGCGTCCACCGCCTCAACCGCGACGAGGAGGGACGCGTCAAGTGCGTCGCCTGCTTCATGTGCTCGACGGCCTGCCCAGCCAACTGCATCCACATCGAGGGGGCCGAGGCCCCTTGGGAAGACCGCGAAAAATACCCCGTCAAATTCGACCTCGACGAGCTCCGCTGCATCTTCTGCGGCATGTGCGAAGAGGCCTGCCCCGTCGACGCCATCGAGCTCACCTACATCTACGACCTGGTCGGCCTCTCGCGACAGGAAATGATCTTCGACAAGCAGAAGCTGCTGGCGATGTACGACAAAACCATCGAACGCAAGCCCATGTAGCTTCGCGGCCCCAAACGCCCATCACCCCCGGCCGCAGCTCGGGGGTGTTTTTTGTTGCGCCGGCTCGGCCGGCTATGATGAACCCGAACCGCCGCGTTGACGGGAAGTTGCCGATGCCCTCCACCACGACCGCCATTCAATTCGCCTCCGCGCTGAGCCGCGAGGCCGATCCCCGCGCCGGCGCGGAGGACATCGCCCGGGCCGTCCGCGCCCGGCTCGGGGCGCAGGTGGACCTGGTCATGGTCTTCGTCACGCCCCCGCACCGCCACGCGCTGGGAAGGATCTCCACCCGCCTGCGCGAGCTGCTGAGCCCGCGCGTCCTGCTGGGCTGCACGGGCGAAGGCGTGGTCGGCCTCGGCGAGGAAGTGGAACTGGCGCCGGCCATCTCCGTGCTCGCCGCCCGCCTGCCCGACGTCAGACTGACGCCGTTCCGCTACGATCAGGAGGACTGGCCGGGCGTGCTCAACTCGCCGCGGGCGCTCCGCCGGTCCCTCGGCGTGAGCCGACGCGACCTGCGGGCCATGGTCCTGCTGGCCGACCCCTTCAGCGTGCCGATGGTGCGCCTGCTCCCAGCCCTGGCCGATACCTACCCCAACGTCCCCGTCGTCGGCGGCATGGCCAGCGGCGGCGAACTGCCACGCGAAAACCGCATGCAGCTCAACGGCAGGAGCCTCGAAAGCGGCATGACCGGCGTCGCCCTCAGCGGCAACCTCTCCGTACGCACCAGTGTCAGCCAGGGCTGCCGGGCCATCGGCCGCCCCATGGTCATCACCCGGGCCAGACGACACCTCGTCCAGGAACTCGGCGGCGTCAACGCGCTCCAGGCACTGCACGACATGCTCGCCTCGCTCGACGACGAGCAACGCCACCTCGCCGAGCACAGCGGCATGCTCATCGGCCGGGTCGTCGACGAATACAAAGACCACTTCGGACGCGGCGACTTCCTCATCCGAGGCGTCGTCGGACTCGACCGCAAACTCGGCTACCTCGCCATCGGCGACCCCCAGGTCCGCGTCGGACAAACCATCCAGTTCCACGTGCGCGACGAAAAAACCGCACGCGAAGACCTCGCACTCGTGCTCGAGGGACAAAAGCTCTACGGCTCGCCCGGCGGCGGACTGCTGTTCACCTGCACCGCCAGGGGCCGGGGACTCTTCCAGCAGGAGCACACCGACGCCAACCTGATCCGCGACGCCCTCGGCGACATGCCCCTCGCAGGCGTCTTCGCCGCGGGCGAGATCGCCCCGGTCGGATCGCGAAGCTACGTCCACGGACACGCCGCCAGCCTCCTGGTCTTTCGCCCCAGAGAAGAGTCGACGAGAGGACTTTCATGACCCATTGGTTGCCAGCCAGTGTGACCGCCGTGCCCCTGCCCGCCGAACCGGCCGGCGGACAGGTCGAGTCGTTCGCCGAGTGGGCACGCTACCTCGGCGACCTCGGCCGATGGGCCGAGCAACTCGAGGTCGTCATCCTCGTCACCGTCGCCGGCCTGCTCGGCGGAGTGATCGGCTGGGAACGGGAAATGGCCCACAAGCCCGCCGGACTCCGCACCCACATGTTCGTCGCCGGGGCCGCGGCCTTCCTCACCCTCCTCGGCGACGTCGTCGTCGAGCAGTTCCTCCGCACCACCCTCACCACCGACTCCGTCCGAACCGACCCCGTACGCATCATCCAGGCCATCATCATCGGCATCAGCTTCCTCGGCGGCGGAACGATCATCCAACGCAGCCGATCACGCGTCGAAGGACTCACCACCGCCGCCTCACTTTTCCTCGTCGCCACCATCGGCATCGCCGTCGCCCTGCGCCAGCTCGTCGCCGCGTTCGTCCTCTCGCTCATCATCGTCATCGTGCTCTACGTCGTCGGAACCGTCGAACGCCGAATGGGCAAGTACCCCCCCGTCGACCGCGAAGCCGAGGACGCCTGACCGCCGCAGACCACTTTCCTGCCCGCCACGCCAGCTCCCGCGCCCCAGCCAGCCTACGCTGATGGATCATGCCTTACCGCATCGCCGCTGACGTCGTCCTGGTGGTGCACGCGAGCTACATCGCGTTCGTCATCCTCGGACTCGTGCTGATCGTCCTCGGCAAGCTGCGCCGCTGGCAGTGGGTCCACCGCCCGGCCTTCCGCCTGGCGCATCTCGCCGCAATCGGACTCGTCGTCATCCAGGCACTGCTTGGCCTGGTCTGCCCGCTCACCACGCTGGAAAGCTGGCTCAGACGCCACGCAGCCCAGCAGGCCTACCCCGAGCAGGGCTTCATCGCCTACTGGCTCCACGAGCTGATCTTCTTCAACGCCGACCCGGTCGTCTTCACCATCGCCTACCTCCTCTTCGCCGCCGCCGTCCTGGCGACCCTGTGGTGGGTCCCCATCCGACAAAAAAGGCGCCGCCCCGCCCCCTGACACGACGACGGCTACTTCTTCTTCAAGATCCGGCCCGCCTTCCCCGGAAATGAGTGGGACTCGGTTGCTTGCCCCCGCCGGCAAGGCCGATGCGGGGCCGCTGCTAGAGCACCCGGCGGGCGTGCCAGCGGGCGTCGGCCTGGTGGTGCTCTTTTTTTGCCCGTGTGCCGTAGTGGCCTTCGGGGGTGGGGACGTGGTGGACCAGCTTGAGCTCCTCGCGTGGGTCGGCTGGCAGGCCGATTTCCCAGAAGCCCTGTCCGAAGGGGTACTGGGCGCTGGTGAGGCACGGGGCGCCGGCATTGATGCAGGTCAGGCCGAGATGATGGTCGTCCTCCACCTCCCAGTGCCACGGCCGATGGACGTGGCCGTGGAGGTAGACGACGCGGCCCCGGCTCTCGGCGAGGACCCGGCGGATCATTTTGGCGTCGGCGAGGTCGTGGGCCCAGCTTCGGGGCGTGCCGGGCGGGACGTCGGGCGGGTAGTGGCAGAGGACGATCAGGCCATCTTCCTCGCCCAGCCCCTTGGCGAGCTTGCGCAGGTGCATGAGCTGTTTGGGGCCGATGGCTCCGCGGGACATCATCAGTTGCGGCCGGGCGGAGTCGAGCGCGAGCAGGCGCCAGCGGTCGGTGAGGTGGCGATCGTGGGGGAACTTGTCGGGCATGAGGCCTTCGAGGACGGTTTCGATTCGCTTGTGCCTGGCGGAGCGGAAGGTGTAGCGGTCGTGGTTGCCGGGCACGATGACGACGGGCACGTGGTCCGAGACGGGGCGCAGGTGATCGATGACCTCTTTGAATTCGCTTTCGAGGGAGGTCGTGCTGACGTCGCCGGTGAGCAGGACCATGTCGGGCTCGATCTCGGCGACGCGTTCGACGAGCGGCTCGAGCAGGCCGTGGTTGAAGCGGAAGCGTCGATTGAGCCAGAGGTTACCCTGACCGAGCAGGCGTTTGCCCAGCAGTTGGCGGGCCTTGACGCGGAGGGAGAACAGGTGGATATCGCCGATCAGAGCCAGTCGCACACCAGGATCCTTATTTCGAGCGGCCGATCAGCCGCGGGTCCACCACTGCCAGAGCCACCCGATCAGGCTCAGCACGAGCGACAGCAGGAGGCAGGTGACGATGGGGAACGCCACCGTCGTTCGGCCGGACGAGAAGAAGATATCGCCCGGCAGTCCGCGAAAGCCGAGCTTCGCGAGCAGCCACAACCCGCTGCCGAGGGTCGCCAGCGTCAGGCCGAGCAGCACCATGGCTTTGGCGAGCGGCTGCATCATTGCGGGCTATTCTAGGGTTTTCGCCGCGTCGGCTCGACGCATCGGCAGCAGAAGCGGGTTCTGCTGTCACGGCGCCATGGCGAGGGCGGTGCGTTTCGCCGCTTCCACGGCGACGCCGGGGCCGTCGCCGGTGTAATGCGTCTTGAGTACGCTCTCCCAGTCGCGGAGGCTTTTGACCTTGATGAAGGCCTGGCGGACGGTTTCGCCCTCGGGGTGGTGTCGGGAGAACTTGATGCCGAACTTGCGCATCATCATGCCCGCCCGTTTTTCGCCGTGCAGGTCCCGGCTGAGCTGGAAGTGCTCGAGCAGGACGGCCCGCTGTTCGCGGATGGTGGGCGGTCGGCGTCCGGCTTCCGGGTCGCCGGCGAGGATGGCGGCGGCCTGTCGGAAGATCCAGGGGTTGCCGATGCAGCCGCGGGCGACACTGACGAGTTGGACGCCCGTTTCGTCGATCATGCGGAAGATGTCGTGGGCCGACCAGATGTCGCCCGACCCGCCGAGGGTGAAGCCGGGGGTGCCGGCGTAGTCGCGGGCGATGCGTCGCAGCTCGGGCCATTTGGCGGGGCCGAGGTATTTCTGCTCCACGGTTCGGCCGTGGACGACGGCGGCGGCGTAGCCGAGTTCGATGGCGGCTTCGAGGATCTGGCGGAAGTTCGCTTCGGCCTCGGCTGAGTCGTTGCTGGCGCGGCGGAGCTTGACGGTGCAGGGGCGTTCGCCCGCGACGGCGTCGCGTACGCTTTTGAGGATGGCGGTGGCTTCCTCGGGCACGCAGAGCAGGTGTCCGCCCCGGGCGCGCTTTCGGATTTTCTTGACCGGGCAGGCGAGATTGACGTCGATCACGTCGTAGCCGAGGCGGACGAGGATCTTCGCCGCCTGGCCGATTTCTCCGGGGTGCGAGCCCATGAGCTGACCGGCGATGGGGTGGTCGGCGGCGTCGAGCTCGGCGGCGGCGAGGCCCTTGCCGCCCTGCAGGAGGAACTGGTCGAGCATGGCCTCGGTGACGCAGAAGGGCGCGCCGTGCCGGCGGGCGATGAGGCGCATCGCGGCGTCGGAATAGCCCGCCAGCCCCGCCTGAAAGTAAGGTGCGGCCAGTGTGAGTTTGCCGATTTGGGTCATAGCCCGCATTATAGGCACCCGCCGGGCCTGGTACCGGCCCGCCAAGGAGAGTAAGCATGAGTCGTCAACATCGATTGCTGCGCGTCTGGTTCTGCTGCGTCGTGGGTTTTGCCGGGCTGGTCGGCTGCGCCGATCGCACGCCTGCGCTAAGTGACGAGCTCGTCCGGGAACTGGCGGAGCTGTCCTGGCCGGAGGACGCCCAACTGGGCCCGGCGCTGGAGCTGACCGCCGCCCGGGACGACGACGCGGTCGAGATCGCCAACCGCAGCGAGCAGGAGTTCAGCGACGTGCAGCTCTGGCTCAACCGCCAGTACGTTCGGCCGCTGCCGGGGTTCGCCCCGGGCGAGAGGCGGCGCTTCCGGCTGGACACGTTCGTGAACAGCTTCCGCGAGCCGTTCCCCACCGGCGGCCTGCTGACGCCTGAAAAGGCTCGGCCGGTGCTGATGGCGCACCTGTACGACCCGGCCACCGACACGCTCTATCCGCTGACGGTCCTGCCCAACTGACGGACCTTCGCGGCCGCAAGACCCGAACACCGGGCGGCCCCGCCGCCCCAGTTAAGAGGACAATGCACAAGTGGACCCGCTCAATCTCTGGCAACGCTACCGCAAGCATCTGACCCGCTGCTCCAGCGTGGGGCTGTCGCTCGACATCTCCCGCATGGACTTCGAGGAGACCTTCTGGGACGACATGGAGCCCGCCATGCAGCGGGCCTACGAGGCGATGGAGCGTCTCGAGTCGGGTGAGATCGCCAACCCCGACGAGAACCGCATGGTCGGCCACTACTGGCTGCGCCATCCTGAGAAGGCGCCCAGCCGGCAGATCCGCCAGGAGATCGAGCGCACCACCGAGCGTATCAAGGCCTTTGCGAGCGACGTGCACGAGAAGAAGGTCGTTCCGCCGCACGCGCAGCGGTTCAGCGAGGTGCTGCAGATCGGCATCGGCGGCTCGGCGCTGGGGCCGCAGCTGGTGGCGGATGCGTTGGGGAGTCGGCGGGACAAGATGCGGGTTCATTTTCTGGACAACACGGATCCCGACGGCATCCGCCGCACGCTGGAGAGTCTCGGCGCCCGGCTCAAGAGCACGCTGGTGCTGGTCGTGTCCAAGTCGGGCTCGACCCCGGAGACGCGTAACGGCATGATCGAGACCCGCGCGGCCTACGAGGCGGCGGGGCTCGATTTCACGCAGCACGCCGTCGCCATCACCGGGCTGGGCTCGAAGCTCGACCAGCAGGCCCAGCAGGAGCGGTGGCTTGACCGGTTCCCGATGTGGGACTGGGTGGGCGGCCGAACGAGCGTGACGTCGGCTGTGGGGCTGCTGCCTGCCGCGCTGCAGGGGGTGGACATCGACGCCCTGCTCAAGGGCGCGGCGGAGATGGACGAGTCGACCCGTCAGCCGAACACGAAGAAGAACCCCGCGGCGAAGCTCGCGCTGATGTGGCATCACGCCACGGGGGGCCGGGGCGAGAAGGACATGGTCATCCTGCCCTACAAGGATCGGCTGATTCTGCTCGCCCGCTATCTCCAGCAGCTCGTCATGGAGTCGCTGGGCAAGGAGAAGGACCTCGATGGCAACCCGGTCCACCAGGGCATCGCTGTGTACGGGAACAAGGGCTCGACCGACCAACACGCCTTTGTGCAGCAGCTTCGCGAGGGGCTGAACAACTTCTTCGCCACCTTCGTCGTGGTGAAGCAGGACGTGCCCCGGCCCGGGCAGGCGACGCAGATCGAGGTCGACGACCAGGCGACCAGCGGCGACTATCTGCACGGCTTCTGGCAGGGCACGCGGCAGGCGCTGTACGAAAACGGCCGCGGGTCGATGACGATCTTCCTCGACAAGCTCGACGCCCGCGCCCTGGGGGGGCTGATTGCGCTTTACGAGCGGGCGACCGGGTTTTACGCCACGCTGATCGACATCAACGCCTACCACCAGCCCGGCGTCGAGGCGGGCAAGAAGGCGGCCGCCGCCGTGCTCAAGCTGCAGCAGAAGGTGGTCGGCTGGCTTCAGAAGAACCCCTCCACGGCCGCGAGCGCCGAGGAGATCGCCCGCGGGATCAGGCAGGAGGAGCAGGTCGAAGCGGTGCAGCACATCCTCGAGCACCTTGCCGCGAACAAGCGCTACGTCCAGCGCAGCCGGCAGGTGTACCGGTATCTGCCGCCGACGCAGTGAGTGGTGGCGAGGAACTGATTTTCCAGGCCCGGGCGCGAGGAGCGCGTCGGGCCTTTTTTCATGGGGACGGAGTAGCTAGAGGGAGTTAGATGGAGTTAAGGGGAGTTAGGGGAAACAGCACCATCAAGCCGGGGCAGAGCGCCGGCGCCGCCGCGGGTATGGGGGCGGTCTGTTTTCCGAGGCTCGGGGGCGCGGACGGATGCGACACGAGGACGCCGCGGCGATACCCGGGGCGGCGCTGCGCTCTGCCCCGGCTTGGGGCCCTGCTGGAAGCCATCCGCCTCTGGCCTCCGGGTGCCAGTCTTGACACCGTCCCCGGCCCGGCCGAAACTGGGGGTCCCATTTCATGGAGGTGACGCTTGGCCCGCATGGATGCCGCCACTGTTTCGCCATCGGTCCGCCCCGCGCCGTTGAGTCGGGAGCAGATTCTGGATGCCACGGCCTGGTGCCTTGCCGAGCGGGGTTACGATGGCACGACGATCCGCCGCATTGCTGCGCGCCTGGAGTGTGCGGTGGGCAGCATTTACCGCTATTTCGAGGACAAGCGTGACCTGCTGGCGGCGACGGTCGCCCGGCGGTTCGAGCCGGTGGCGGAGGCCGTGGAGGCGGGCGGTTCGCCGCGTCGCACGGCGCGGGATTATCTGGAGACCGCGGCGGCCGAGCCGGCGCAGTACCGGCTGATGTTCTGGCTCGCGTCGGGCGGCGACGGCCGCGGCTCGGCGGAGCTGCCCGGGGTGATTGGCCGGGTCGTGGCGGGCTGGTCGGAGCAGCTCGGGCGAAGAGAGGCGACGGGGCTGTGGGTGCAGCTTCACGGCAGCCTCATGCTGGGCAGGCCCGAGTTGCCCGAGATCGCCGAGCCGGTCGCGGCCGCCGCTCCGCTGCGGCAGCGCGAGGACGTGACGCTGCTGTAGAGAGGGCCCAGGGCCTCGGGCCAAGGCACACCGAGAAGGCGGAACGGGTTAAAGCTGCGCCAGCCGCCGCCATTCGGGCACCGCATGGGCATGCGGCGGCCGAATGGCGCTCTCCACGGCGTGCGAGCACGCCCTGCCACCCGGATTCGAGGCATGCGCGGGGTTTTTCACCGGGCAGGTGAGGCGGCTGAGCCGGGGCATGAAGCGGCGGCCTACACCACCCCCATCGCCGAGTCCAGCGAGCTCGCGCCCTCGCGGAGCTGCACCTCCAGCACCGGGCGGAGCACCGGAATGGGCGGCTCGCCCAGCTTCGGGGCCCACTTCACCCAGTCCTTTCGCGTGGTCACGACCGCCTCGGCCCCGGCATCCTTCAGCTTCGACAGCCGCTTGCGGAGCCTCTTCGTCTTGTAGGCATGATGGTCCGGCAGCGCGTCGAACCGCACGACCTCCCCCGCCTTCGCCCGCAGCGACGCCTCGAACGGACCCGGGTTGCCGATCGCACACACCCCCGCGACGCGCAGCTCGGCGAGGCGGTCGAAGCCGACCTCCCGGCCTTCGTGGTCCAGCAGGCTGCCCCACACGGCCTCGGCGTGGGCGGTGGGCGGGCGGCCCATGAGCTGTTCGACCTCGGCGTCGATGGCGGCGATCCGCTCGTCGGAGACCTGCTCGCAGCGGGTCACGATCACGGCGTCGGCCCGGGCGAGGTTCTTCGCCGGCTCGCGGAGGAAGCCGCGCGGCAGCAGGTGGCCGAGCCCGAACGGGTCGGTCGCGTCGAGCAGGACCAGGTCCACGGCCCGCTCGACCTGCCGCCGCTGAAAGCCGTCGTCGAGGACGAACAGGCTCACCTCGGGCTTTCGGCTGAGCACGGCGAGGGCGCCCTCGGCGCGGTCGGGGTTGGGCTCGACTTCGACGGGGAGGGCCTCGCGCAGCTCGAGCACCTCGTCGTTGCCGTAGCCGCGAAGCAGCACGGCCGGGGTTTCGCCGAGCTCACGCAGCCGACGGACGACGAAGATCACCATCGGCGTCTTGCCGGTGCCGCCCGCGGTGAGGTTGCCGACGCTGACGACGGTCCGCCCGAGGTCGCAGGGGTGGCGCAGCTCGAGGTCGAAGGTGGCGTTGCGGAGCTGGATCGCCGCTGCGTACAGCGGCTCGGCGGCGGCGAGGAGGCCGCGGAGCAGGCGGGCGCGGAGGCGGCGGTCTTCGCCGGTCAGGATTTTCCGAAGCTGGCGGGGGTCGAGGGGCATGGGGATATTAGACCATGGCGCGGCCGGGCGTGCGAGGGGGGCGATT
>JBKHFW010000080.1:0-10334 GCA_046540025.1 Phycisphaeraceae bacterium | reverse complement strand
GAGCGTCACGTTGCCAACGTGAATGTCGAGGGTTCGAATCCCTTCACCCGCTTTTGATGACCGCCGTTGTCACCCAGTGGCAGCGGCGTTTTTCTTTGGTCAGGACAGGCACTTACGGCGGTTTCCTCTCTGGCCTGCGGCTTCCGCGACGACGCCTACTTCTTCCTCAAGATCCGGGCCGCCTTCCCCGGAAATGCCGGAGGAACCCCTTTTTTGTGGTTTTTCCGCATGTGTGGGGGAGCTGATCCACTCCCGCTTTGCGGAGCGTCCGCGATTGTGGTATTTCAGGGTGAACTTTGCGCGTTCGTGCCGCCCGCCAGACGCGCTGCATCCGCACACCAGGGGCAGGGGAGTCCGGAAGGGGGGTGGCGCTGCCGGGCCGGTCCCGGCCGCACCGCCGACACGAGAACAGAGAGGAAGCCGCCCGCCATGACCAGCTACGCCTCCGCCGATGTGCCGCTGACCGCGAAATACATCTGGGCCTCCGTCACCGGCCTCGAACGCAACGCCTACGCGATGTTCCGCCGGTCGTTCGAGCTCGACAGCGTCCCCGAACACGCCGAGCTGACCCTCTTCGCCGACACCCGCTACCGCCTCTTCGTCAACGGTGAGCTCGTCGGCCACGGCCCGTGCCGCTTCTTCGCCCGCGAGCCCCACGTCGACCGCTGGAGCGTCGGCAAGCTGCTGCGCCCGGGCAAAAACGTCATCGCCGTCATGGTCAACGGCTACGCCACCTCCAGCTTCCACAGCGAATACAACCGAGGCGGCCTGATCGCCTGGCTCACTGCCGAGCCCAAGTCCCACGACCCGCTGCTCGTCAGCGATGAAAACTGGAAGGCCACGCTCAGCCCGGGCCACTTCGGCGGCACGGAGCGCATGACCTTCGCCCTCAACCCCAGCGAGCAGATCGACTTCCGTGACATGCCCGAGGGCTGGGAGCACATCGAGTTCTCCGACGATGCCTGGCCCGGGGCCATCCCCGTGCCCGACCCCGAACGCCACTGGGGCACCCTCACCGAGCGCCCCGTGCCGCAGCTCGACGAGTCGCCCACCGACACGCCCGTCCTGCTCAGCCGGTGGAAGTTCAGCCCCATCGAGGACGAGGACGTCTACCACACCGCCGTCGCCGCCCGCGCGAGCTTTGACGCGATGAACTGGAACGAGGCGTGGATCCGCTTCTTCATCCACTCCCCGCGCCAGCAGGAGGTCACCCTCGGCATGACGCCGACCGATCTCTACTGTTGCGGCGGCAAGGTTGAGGGGGAGGACCACCCGGAGATGTGGCCCCACCTGCGGCAGAATTACACGGTCAACCTCCGCGAGGGCTGGAACGAGCTCGGCGTCTGGCTGGGCATGCCCACCGACCGTCTGGACTTCCGCGTCGCCCTGCCCCGCGCTGCCGGGCTCACCTTCTCGGCCGCGCCCGACCTGAGCAATCCCCGCCCCGGCTTCGAGATCGCCGGCCCCTGGCACAAGTTCGAGCTCGACGCCGTCGGTCGGCCCGAGCTGCCCATCGCCGACTTCGACAAGCTGCCCGGGCGGCTCAAGGCCGTCGGCCGAACCATCGTCGACGCCGGCGGCGGCGTGGCGAACCCGGCCGTCGAACGCTCCTGGATGCGCGTCGAGCCGCTCGCCGATGGCGCCGAGCTCGCCAGCGAAAACTCGATCAGCTTCCTCTTCGACTTCGGCGGCGAAATGCTCGTCCGCCCGCGCGTCGAGTTCGAGGCGGCCGAGGGCACGCAGATCGACCTCGCCTACACCGAACGGCTGGAGGAAGACGGCAGCGCCCGCCTGCACCAGCGCTCGCACGTGAACATGGTCGAACGCGCCACCGCCCGCGCCGGCATGCAGACCTGGCACGCCATGCACCCCCGCGGCTTCCGTTATCTCGAGCTCCGCGTCTCGGGCGATCTCAGCCGGTTCAAGCTGCACAAGGTCGACGGCACCGGCGCCTACTACCCGATGCGCAAGGACACCACCTTCGAGTGCTCCGACCCGCGCCTCACCCGCATCTGGGAACTGGGCCGGCAGGCCCTCTTCGCCTGCGCCGAGGATAACTACCTTGACTGCCCCTGGCGCGAGCGCGGCGTCTACGTCGGCGACGCCCTCGTGAGCTGGGACGTCGACTCGGCTGTGCACGGCGACCCCGCCCTCCTCCGCTGGACCATCGACCTCTTCCTCGACGGACAGGGCGACGCCGGCCTCATCCGGCCCGGCGCCCACGTGCTCAACCCCGGACGCCACCCCGACTACTCGACCATCCTCCTCCAGGCCGCCAAACGATACATCGAAGTCACCGGCGACAAGAGCGTCCTCACCAATCGCCCCGACCAGTGGCGGCTGCTCGTCGAGGCCCTGCTCAAGCTCAAGGTCGACAGCGGCCTTTACGATGGCGAGCCGCTGTTCCCCTACATCGACATCAGCCAGCATCGCAACCGCGAGCCGCTCGCCTGCGCCTTCAACTGCTTTATCTACAAGGCCATGGCCGACGGCGCCTGGCTCTTCGAGCAGATCGGCGATAGCGCCTGGGCCAAAACCTGCCAGGAGGCCGCCGATGACCTGCGCCCGCGCATCATCGAGCACTACTGGGACGACCAGCAGGGCGTCTTCACCGACCTGCCCCGCGAGACCGGTGAAAAGGACACCTCCGTCCACTCCAACACGCTGGCGCTGCTCTACGGCGTCGCCGACGAGGCGCACACGAAGCACGCCTGGCAGTGGCTCCGCGAAGCGGCGAAGGACAACTTCTTCGGCGAGCCCGGCCCGCCCGCCCGTGATGCCGAGCGGGTGAACGCCTACTTCAGCTACTACCTGCTCGATCTCATGCGCCACATGGGCGAGTACGACCTCGCCGTTTGGTACATCGGCCGGTGCTGGGGCTACATGCTCGACCACGGCGCGTGGACCACGTGGGAGTCCTTCGGCGGCGACCCGGGCGGCAGCCTCTGCCACGTCTGGGGCGCCTCGCCGACCTGGCTGCTCACCCGCTCCGTCCTCGGCGTCGACCTCGACGCCGCCACCCGCGGGGAAAACGTGGCCCTCGAGCCCCACGATGCCGGCCTCGAATGGGCCCGCGGCGTCGTCCCCCACGCGAAGGGGCGGCTCGAAGTATCCTGGCGCAAGACCGACGCCGGCTTCGAAGTCGAGGCGACCGCGCCCGAGGGCGTCGAGGTTTCGCTCGCCCCGGGCGTCGAAGGGACGCTCAAACGCTGAACGTCGCCGGGGCGGCCTCAGGCGCCGCCCGGCAGGAACCCGTGACACGCCGGGCCCGCGCCCGGCCAGGACGCAGCAGGTGTGACGCTCATCAGCCCCGACTCGCCGAGACAATTCGGCCAGCGCCGGGCCGGCCAGTCGGTCGACACCGCGGGCGGGCGCCGGCGGCGCGTCGTCATCGCCGTGCCCACCTCCTACGCCTTCGGACAGCAGATCGTCCGCGGGGCGGGGGCGTTCGTGCAGGAGGAGGGCCTCGAGTGGGACCTGCTGTTCCAGCCCGGCCTGCGCCCGAGCCGGATCGGCATCCTGCCCGACCTCGACGCCGCCATCATCCACAGCCACCCGTTCACCCGGAACATCATCGCCCGCCACGTCCAGGGGCCGATCGTCTGCGTCGAGCAGGACCCTGTCGACGACTGGCCGGTCGTGCGCACCAACAACCGGGCGATCGGCGAGTTGGCCTTCGAGCACCTCGCCGAGCAGGGCTTCGAGCGCTTCGCCTTCTGGGGCAACCCGGGCCGGTCCTATGCCGACGACCGCGAAAAAGGCCTCGCCCGCCGCGTCGAGCAGGCGGGGCTCGAGTTCCACCCCATGCCCGGCTCGCCGCTGATCCGCGCCGCCGACGCCCCGCCGGCCGACCTGCACGACTGGCTCCGGGCGCTGCCCACACCGGCGGCCGTCCTCGCCCAGAACGACGAAACCGCCGCCCGCATCATCTGGGCCTGCCACGGCCTGAAGGTCTCCCTGCCCGAGGAGGTCGCCATCCTCGGCGTGGACAACGACGAGCTGCTGTGCAAGCTGATGAGCCCGCCGCTCTCGTCGATCGACCACGGCTGCTGGCAGGTCGGCTACGAGGCGGCAAAGACCCTCGCCGAGCTGCTCGCCGGCCGATCGCCCCGGCAGAAGGTGCAGCTCGTCCAGCCCGTCGGCGTCGTCAGTCGGCAGTCCACCGATACGCTGGCGATCGACCACCCCGACGTCGCCCAGGCGCTGCGCCTCATTCGGCGGCGCGCTACCGAGGGCCTCAGCGCCAGCGAGGTCGTGCGCCACTCGACCATGCCCCGGCGGACGCTGGAGATCGCCTTCCGCCACCACGTCGGCCGAACGTTGCAGCAGGAGATCACCCGCGTCCGCGTCGGCCGGGCGAGACATCTGCTCGCCACCAGCCGACTGTCGATTACCGAGGTCGCCCTGCGAAGCGGGTTCACCAGTGCGTCCTACTTCGCCCGCGTGTTCACCCGCCAGGCCGGCACGCCGCCCACCCGGTACCGCCGCGAACACCGCACGCAGACCCGCTGACCGACGCCCAGCCGCTGTTCTGTCCAAGGAGTCCCCGCCCCATGCACCGTTACGCTTCCGAAGTGGCCGACCCCGTCATCCTCCGCGAGCGCCTCGGCTTCGAGCAGCCGCCGTACCGCCTGCCGTACGAGCAGATGGACCTCTCCGCCGGCATCGGCGTGCTCGGCCTGCCGTGGGTGATGCACACGATGACCCTCCCGGCCTACCGGGCCGCGCGGTACAACCTCGTCGCCGGCTGCGACATCAATCCCGACCGCATCGCCGACACCCGCCGCGGCGGACCTACCCCCAGCCGCTTCATCGACGACTGGAAAGACCTCGTCCACGATCCCGAGGTCCAGGTCGTCGACTGCTGCTTCGGGCACCAGCCCGGCCGGCAGGAGCACCGCCTCGCCGTCGTCGAGGAAGCGGTCAAGGCCGGCAAGCCCGTGCAGATCCAGAAGCCCCCGGCCATGAGCCTCGCCATCGCCGAGCAGATGGCCGAAACCGCCCGCGAAGGCGGCATCCAGCTCACGGTCAACCAGAACTGCCGCTACAACCCCGCCAACTACACGGTCAAGCAGCTTCTCACCCCCCAGCGCCTCGGCAAGCCGCGCATCATCGAACTCCAGAGCTACTGGCGCGGCAACCCCCGGACGACCGAGATGACGCCCGCCACCGTCTCCCACACGATCCACCATGTCGACCTGCTCCGCTGGTGGATCGGCAGCGAGTGCAAAAGTGTCTACGCGAAATCCCTCGCCGACTCGACTCTTGCCATCTACGAGTTCGAGAACGGCACCGTGGTGTACCACATGGAAAACCACTCCGGCGTGCAGGCCCACGAGGTCCAGGTGCGCATCAACGCCGAGAACGCCATCATCCAGTCCGCCCACAACTGGAACTGGCACCTGCCTACCTCAAAGGAGCACGACTACGTGCACGTCTGGCCGATGGGCCAGAGCAAGGAGGCGCCCCTCCGCCTGCCCCTGCCCGAGCACGTTTACGAGCCGATCTGGTCGGAGGTGAACCCCTACCTCCCGCACAAGGGGCCGTTCTACGACCTCGCCGCGCCCATCGCCGGCATGATGGGCTCAATGGGCATGCTCCTGCACGCCACCGTCACCGGCGAAACGCCCGACAACCACATCGACAAGTCGCTCAAGGCGTACCGCATCGCCCTCGCGGCCCACCTGTCGTCCGAGACCGGCAAGCCGATGAGCCCGGACGAGGTGCCCTCCGACGTCGTCGCCGAACGCTGAACTCGCTGCCGCGGCCTGCGCGCCGGCGCCTCCAGCCTCCAGCCTCCAGCCTCCAGCCTCTGGCCACTCCCATGACCGACCAGCCCAACCTCATCATCCTCTGCTCCGACGAAATGCGCGGCGACTGCACCGGCTTCGCCGGCAACCCCGACGTCCGAACGCCCCACCTCGACCGCTTCGCCCAGCAGGCAACCGTGTTCGAGCAGCACTTCGCCAACTTCCCCAAGTGCGTGCCCTCGCGGATCAGCCTCATGACCGGACGGTACTGCCACACCGACGGCTACCGCACGATCCAGCAGCACATGCGGCCCGAGCAGCCCGACCTGCTCGGCGCCCTGCGCGAGCGCGGCTACCAGGCCGCCGTCTTCGGCAAGAACCACTGCTGGGACGACGCCCGCTGGGAAAGCCACCTCGACTACGCCAGCCACCGCGAACCCTACGGCGAGCAGTTCGCGGAGCTCGAAACCCGGTGCAAAAAAGCCCGCGACGAGGCGTCCATGGGCAGCGAGGGCGACAAGGTCAAGCATGGCGCCTGGCACTACCTCGGCGACGTGCCGTACTTCGCCACCGACGAGCTGATCGCCGACCAGGCGGTCGATTTCCTCACCCAGCAGCGGGACCGGAACCGCCCGTTCTTCCTCCAGGTGAACCTCGAGGCTCCGCATCCGCCTTACACGGTGGAGGAGCCGTACTTCTCCATGTACGACCGCGACAGGATCGAGCGCTGGCCGTGCCGTCTGCCCGAAAATGCGCCGCTGCCCCTGCGCGCCCAGCGCGCGTGCCGAACGGGGCTCGAGGACGACCCCGAGATGGCCGCCGAGGTGCAGGCGACCTATTACGGCATGATCAGCAAGGTGGACGCCCAGCTCGGCCGGGTGCTCGACGCGATCGAGCGCGAGGGGCTCGAGGAGAACTCGATCATCCTCTTCTGGGCCGACCACGGCGACTATGCCGGGCAGTACGGCCTGGGCGAGAAGTGGGACACCTCCTTCGCCGACTGCCTCACCCGCGTGCCGATGGTGATCCACGCCCCCGGCTGGGAGGGCGGCAAACGGGTGGGCGAGCTCTCCGACCACGCCGACCTCTGCCCGACGCTGTGTCATCTTCTCGGCATCGACCCCTTGCCGGGCATGCACGGCCATGACCTCACGCCCACCCTCGCCGGCGAGCCGGTCCGGGACGCCGTCTTCAGCGAGGGCGGCCACGAGGACGAGATGCTCACCCGGGCGAAGCAGGACATCGGCCGGTGGATGCTCCCCGCCAAAGCCGAGGGCGGCCACTTCCCCAAGACCAGCACTTACTACGAATATCCCGACTCCATGGCCCGCGCCCGCATGGTGCGGACCAGGGACTGGAAGATGGTCGTTCGCGTGCGGGGCGGAAGCGAACTTTACGATCTGCGCACCGATCCGTGGGAGCTGTGCAACCGCTGGGACGACCGTTCGCTCGACGCCGTGAAGCTCGAGCTCTACGAAAAGCTGGCCGTCTGGACGCTCGAGACCGACACCGATCAGCCGTTCCAGAAATCGGTGGGGGCCTGACCGCCCGCGGTCGGCGGGAAAACGGCCTGCCTGACGGCCGGCCGACCCTCCTCTGGAGCTGTCGAGCCAGGTGATCGCACCCCGACGCCGCTCGAAACCAGCCCCGTCGCCCGCACCACGCCCGCCAGGACGCCAGTTCGGCGGCGGCTCCCCCTGTTTCTGCACATGATCTGCACCGGGGGCCGGCCGGGTGCGCACCAGGGAGGCGCGCCGAACCGGGGGTTATACAATTTGCGCAGCGATCCGGACGAGGCCGTCAACCACTGGAACGCCCCTCGCGCGGCCGATCGGAAAGCGGCCATGCCCCAAAACTTCGGCGACCGGATGGGCGTGATCTGCGCCCCGCTGCCGCTGCGCGTCGGCATTTTCTGAACGGAGTGGCTGAGAAAAAGAAAAAAAGCGGGCGCCCCACGTAGGGGCGACCCGCCTTGGGGGGGGAGTCGGAAGGTGCCGGCCGCCTCATGTGCGGCGGTGGGGGGAACCCTGCCTGCACGGGGCCGGAACTGCTTGTTTACTTCGTCGTCGGCCTCGATGGCGACCGGGATCCGGTCTCTCTCGGGCCGCTGCCGCATCTTTCGCGGCAGGCGTCGGCGTCGCGGCCGACGTGCTTTCCGGGTGGCGATCCGATGAATCCCTCACCCGATTTCGGTCGCAAGTGTACCGTCTGGACGAGGGCGTGCATCCATTTTCAAGAGATTCCTCTGCACGATTGCGCAGACCCGCGGGATCGTGCCGTGAGCGGGGGTTGAGGGCGGAAAATTGCCTCTGAATGGGATCAAAAAGGGCATGAAAATGCCCGGGCCGGGCGAAAATCGGCCAGGTGGCGGTCAGGAATCGTCGCGTTCCATGAGGTTCCCGTCGTCCCCGTCCCACGCCTCGTCGGCGCTCGCGTCGGGCAGGTCCTCGTCGGCGTCCGCCCCGTCGGCTTCGGTTTCCTCGGCCCGGCGCTCGCGCATCCGCTGGCGACGCTCCGCCAGTCGGCGGCCCTCCTCGTCGGGCCAGTCGTACTGCATCTCGCCCGTCTCGGGATCGCGCCAGTCCGCGGCCTCGTCGTCAGCCAGGGCGTCCGCGTCGCCGGGCGGGGCGGGCTCGAGGCTCACCTCGCCGGCGATCTCCTCCTGGATCACCTTCACCTTCCTGTCCCGCACCAGCTCCAGCGTCGCCAGGAACAGGCCGATCATCTCGCTGCGGTTGCCCCGGCCCTCGAAGATCTTCCGCAGCGTCATCCGCCCGTCCCGCTGCAGCCGGTCGTAGATGTCCTCGGCGTGCAGCGAGATCGGCGTGTCGTCGTACGTCACCTCGTGCTGGCGGCTCTGCCCGATCGAGTCGAGAATCCGCGCGAACGCCTCGCACAGATCGAGCAGGCTCACGTCCTCGAGCTCGATCTCCTTCGGCTCCGCGTCCTCGTCCTCCCCGGCAGGGCGATGCTTCGGCCGGGCCACGGGATGAGCCGGCACGCGCTGCTCCCACTGGGCCTGCCGCTTCTCCAACTCGCCCGCCGCGTCCTTGTACCGCTTGTACGCCAGAAGCTGCTGCACCAGCTCGTAACGCGGGTCGAAGCCGGCGTCGGCGGCGGCCTCCGGCTCGCCCTCGCCTTCCGCCTGCTCGCGGGGCATGAGCATCTGGCTCTTGATCTCCAGCAGCGTCGCCGCCATGACCAGGAACTCCCCGGCATTCTCGAGGTCGATCGCCTTGATCACCTCGAGGTGGCTGAGATACTGCTCGGTCAGCTCGGCCATGGGGATGTCGTGCAGGTCGATCTCGTGCCGCTTGACGAGGTAAAGCAGCAGGTCGAGCGGGCCGGCGTAGGCCTCGAGCTGAACGCGGTAGTCACTCATGGCAGCACCCGGGGCAGGCCCCGGCAGGGGGAGCGGTCAGGAAAGCGAAATCGGCAGGCGGGCTGGCCACCGGCCGCGAATCAGGGCATAATGGCCCCTACTCTAACCTCTTTGCCGTCATGAACAAAGCTCAGTCAGACCGGAATTCCGCCGCCTCGCTCGACTTCGCCCGCCGGGTGCTCGACGCCGAGGCCGAGGCGATCCGCCGCATCCCCCTCGGCGAGGATTTCGACCGGGCCCTGGACCTCGTCCTCGCCGCCCCGGGCAGCCTCGTCGTCTCCGGACTGGGCAAAAGCGGCCTCGTCGGGCAGAAGCTTTCCGCCACCTTCGCCTCCACCGGCACGCCCTCGCTGTTTCTCCACCCGGCCGAGGCCATGCACGGCGACCTCGGCCGCGTGCGGCGGGGCGACGCGGTCCTGCTGCTCTCCTTCGGCGGAAACACCGAGGAAGTGGTCAGCCTCGCCGAGCTGCTGCGGCAGGACGACGTGCCCATGATCGCGCTCGTCGGTCGGCCCGGCTGCGACCTCGGCCGACTCTGCACGATCACGCTTGCGATCGGGGACGTCACCGAGGCGTGTCCGCTCAACCTCGCGCCCACCGCCAGCACGACCGCCATGCTCGCCCTGGGCGACGCCCTCGCCCTCGCGGTCAGCCGAAGGCGGAACTTCGGCGTGGAGGACTTCCGCCGGCTCCATCCCGGTGGCGGGCTGGGCAGGCAGCTCATGCCCGTCCTCGAGGCGATGCGCTTCCAGGCGGGCGAGAACCTGCCGCTGATCCCCCGCGACCGCACCGTCGAACAGGCTTATGCCGAGGCCGAGCGCCACGCTCAGGCCAGCGGCCTGCGAAGGCCCGGCGCGCTGCTGATCGTGGGCAAAGACGGATCGCTCGCCGGCATCGTCACCGATGGCGACCTGCGCACCGCCCTGATCCGCCAGGGGCCCGGCGTGTGGCAGGGGCCGATCAGCAAGGTGATGACCGCCAGGCCGACCACCCTCGGCGACGACGCCGTGGTCCGCGACGCCGTGCGCATCGTCCGCGAGCACCGTTTCGACGAGATCCCGGTCGTGGACGCCGAAGGTCGCCCGGTGGGCCTGATCGACGTGCAGGACCTGGCGGCGCTGAAGGTGATCGAGGGGTGAGGGGGAGGAGTCAGGGGGAGTTACAGGGAGCTAGAGGGAGTTAGAGGGAGTTACAGGGAGTTA
>JBKHFW010000079.1:0-10483 GCA_046540025.1 Phycisphaeraceae bacterium | reverse complement strand
GGCCGCCCCAAGGGTCCGGTAAGGGCAGACTGCCGCGAGAGGGCGGGTCTGGCCGATAGGGATAACCGGCCGGGGCGGCCGTGTGGCGTCACCCGGCCGAACGTGTGACGAGAGGAGACGACGTTGGCTTTCAACCCCAGACGCGCCCTGATCACCGGCATCACCGGGCAGGACGGCTCGTATCTGACGGAACTGCTGCTGGACAAGGGCTACGAAGTCCACGGCCTCGTGCGGCGGTCGAGCACCTTCACCACCGACCGCATCGACCACCTCTACCAGGACCCCCACGAGCCCGACCCCCAGCTCCACCTGCACTACGCCGACCTCACCGACGCCAACGGTCTCTCCCGGCTCATCCGCACCATCAAACCCACCGAGGTCTACAACCTCGGCGCCCAGAGCCACGTCCGCGTCAGCTTCGACCAGCCCATCTACACCGCCGACGCCACCGGCGTGGGCGCCCTCAAGCTCCTCGAAGCGGTGCGCGACTACCAGGAGGCGAGCGGCTATCAGATCCGCTACTACCAGGCCTCCAGCTCCGAGATGTTCGGCAAGGTCGTCGAGACCCCCCAGACCGAAACCACCCCCTTCCACCCGCGCTCGCCCTACGCGGTCGCCAAGGTGTACGCCCACTGGATCACGGTCAACTACCGCGAGAGCTACGACCTGCACGCGAGCTGCGGCATCCTCTTCAACCACGAGAGCCCCCGCCGCGGCGAAACCTTCGTCACCCGCAAGATCACCCGCGCGGTGGGGCGGATCAAGTGCGGCCTGCAGAGAAAACTCTACCTGGGCAACCTCGACGCCAAGCGCGACTGGGGCTTCGCCGGCGACTACGCCGAGGCGATGTGGCTCATGCTCCAGCAGGACGCCCCGGACGACTACGTCGTCGCCACCGGCGAGACCTGGTCCGTGCGAGAGTTCTGCGAGCGCGCCTTTGGCCGGGTGGGCCTGGACTACCAGGACTTCGTCGAAACCGACCCGCGCTACTACCGCCCAGCCGAGGTGGACCTGCTCCTGGGCGACCCCGCCAGGGCCAAGGCGAAGCTCGGCTGGGAGCCCAAGGTGAGCTTCGACGAGCTCGTCGCCATGATGGTCGACGAGGACCTCGAAGCCGCGAAACAGGAGCAGACGCTCCGCGACGCCGGCCACAAGGTCGCCGTGGCGATGGGAAACTGAACGCCCGGGTTCGCCACGAAGGCGCGAAGGGCTCGAAGCGGCCACGAAGAAGACAAGCCAGAAGAAAACCACGAGGCACCGAGACGCAGAGAAGAGCAGAGAACAAAAGAAGAAATCAGCCACAGATGAACACGGATACCCACAGATAAGAGCCGGATCGAGGCGGAAGGCGCAGCAAGGTGCCTCGCCCCTTGCGGATTGCAGCGCCTTTCACCCCGCTTTTTCTTCTCATCTGTGTTCATCTGTGCCCATCTGTGGCTCTCCCCTCGTTTTTCTCTTCCGCTCTTCGTGCTCTTCGGATCCTCCCTTCGTGCCTTCGTGGTTCAACAAAGGATTCCCATGCTCGACCTGAGTACCAAGCGGATTTGCGTCACCGGCGGGGCCGGGTTTCTCGGACGGCACGTGATTGAAGAACTCCAGGCCCGCGGCGTCAGCGAAGAACGCATCTTCGTCCCCCGCCGCAGGGACTACGACCTCACCCGCGAGGCCGACGTGGCGAAAATGTACGAGGACGCCCAGCCCGACGTGGTCATCCACCTCGCGGCCGAGGTCGGCGGCATCGGCGCCAACCGCAAACGCCCCGGCCGCTTCTGCTACGCCAACCTCGCCATGGGCATGCACCTGATCGAGCAGGCCCGCGAGCGACGAATCGACAAGTTCGTCCACACCGGCACCGTCTGCGCCTACCCCAAGTTCACCCCCGTCCCCTTCAGGGAAGAAGACCTCTGGAACGGCTACCCCGAGGAGACCAACGCCCCCTACGGCGTCGCCAAAAAGGCGCTCTTCGTTCTGCTCGACGGCTACTGCCGCGAATACGGCCTGAAAAGCAGCGTCGTCGTGCCGGTCAACCTCTACGGCCCGCACGACAACTTCGACCTCGAAACCAGCCACGTCATCCCCGCCCTGATCCGCAAATGCGAAGCCGCGAAAGCGGAAAACGCCGACCACATCACCTGCTGGGGCACCGGCTCGGCGTCGCGCGAGTTCCTCTTCGTCCGCGACGCGGCCGCGGGCATCGTCCGCGCTGCCGAGGTGATGGACGAGCCCACCCCGATCAACCTCGGCACCGGCCAGGAGATCACCATCAAAACCCTCGTCGAGCTGATCGCCGAGCTGACCGGCTTCACCGGCGAGATCCGCTGGGACGCCAGCAAGCCCGACGGCCAGCCGCGGCGATGCCTGGACACGACCCGGGCGAAAGAGATGCTCGACTGGCAGGCCGAGGTGAGCTTCGAGGCCGGCCTGCGCGAGACGATTCGCTGGTGGCGCAGCCGGCTCGCCAGCCCCGCAGCACGGTGAGCCCGGGCGGCCACCATTTCCAAGCCTTTGACGAGCCCGCTATTATGCTGAACCCGGCGGGGCGGGGCGGGGTAAAACCGCACGTCTGATTGGAACCGTTAAACGAAATCGCTAAGCTGGGGCCGCAAGACCCGGCCGGCGCGGCCGGCCGCGGCGCACGCGAACGACGAGAGACCCGACGATGGCAGACCTGAGCAAGCACCTGACCCACCTCGAGCAGCTCGAGGCTGAGAGCATCCACATCATCCGCGAGGTCGTCGCGGAGTGTGAGAACCCCGTCATGCTCTACTCGATCGGCAAGGACTCAGCCGTCATGCTGCACCTCGCGATGAAGGCGTTCCGACCCGGGCGGATCCCCTTCCCGCTGATGCACATCGACACGACCTTCAAGTTCCCCGAAATGATCGAGTACCGCGACCGCCTCGCCGAGACGTACGGCCTCGAACTGATCGTCGCCAAAAACGACAAGGCGCTCGAGCAGATCGGACACGACCCGGCCAACTGGTCCTGCACCCAGTGCGCCGACCTGCTCAAACGCCAGGCGCTCATCGAAGCCCTCACCGAGCACGGCTTCGACGCCGCGTTCGGCGGAGCCCGCCGCGACGAAGAAAAAAGCCGCGCCAAGGAACGCATCTTCTCCTTCCGCGACCGCTTCCAGCAGTGGGACCCCAAGAACCAGCGGCCCGAGCTCTGGAACCTCTACAACACCGCCCACGCCCCGGGCGAGAGCTTCCGCGTCTTCCCGCTCTCCAACTGGACCGAGCTGGACATCTGGAACTACATCTACCGCGAAAACATCGAAATCGTCCCGCTCTACTTCTCCAAAAAGCGGCCGACGATCCGACGCGACGGCATCCTGCTCTACGCCGGCGATATCGTCAAACCCCGCGACGGCGAAAAGGTCGAACAGCGCACCTGCCGGTTCCGCACGCTGGGCTGCCAGCTCTGCACCGGCGCGGTCGAGTCCGAGGCGGACACCCTCGAACAGATCGTTGCCGAGACCATGACCGTCACCAAGAGCGAACGCGAAAACCGCGCCGTCGACAAGGACCGCGAAGGCTCGATGGAAGAAAAGAAACGAGAAGGGTACTTCTAGTTCCAGGGCCCAGGGCCAGAGGCCTTGGGCAGGGGGCACAAAACAGGGACGGGGCAGAGCCAACGGCCCCCCTTGGCCCTTGGCCCTCGCTTCTTCGCACCCCGGATCACCCGCGGACGAACGCGTCCGCTGCATCACACCACGCACAAGCACACACCACCATGACCACCACCAGCCCCAACCCCACGCCGGACGCCGAGGCGATCGCGGAACTGTTTGAGCAGAACGAGAAAAAGGACCTGCTCCGCTTCGTCACCGCCGGCAGCGTGGACGACGGCAAGAGCACGCTCATCGGCCGACTGCTGTTCGAGTCCAAGGGCATCTACGAGGACCAGCTCGAGTCGGTCCGCACCGCCTCGGGCCGAAAGGGCTCCGCCCACCAGGACCTCGACCTCTCGCTCGTCACCGACGGGCTCAAGAGCGAACGCGAGCAGGGCATCACGATCGACGTCGCCTACCGCTACTTCTCCACCCCCCGGCGGAAGTTCATCATCGCCGACACGCCCGGCCACGAGCAG
This sequence comes from Phycisphaeraceae bacterium, assembly GCA_046540025.1. Taxonomy (GTDB): domain Bacteria; phylum Planctomycetota; class Phycisphaerae; order Phycisphaerales; family Phycisphaeraceae; genus JBKHFW01. Next base: position 6,391 of record JBKHFW010000079.1, on the reverse strand, counting down.
TACACCCGCAACATGGTCACCGGCGCCTCCACCGCCGACCTCGCCATCATCCTCGTCGACGCCAGCCAGGGCGTGCTCGTCCAGAGCCGCCGACACAGCTACCTCGCCTCGCTGCTGGGCATCCCCCACCTCGTCGTCGCCGTGAACAAAATGGACCTCGTCGACTACAGCGAAAAGGTCTATCGCGAAATCGAGGAGGAATACAGCGACTTCGCCGCCCGACTCGACGTCAAAGAAATCACCATGATCCCCATCAGCGCCCTCGCCGGCGACAATGTCGTCAACCGCAGCGAGCGGATGCCGTGGTACAAGGGCTCGACCCTGCTCAACCACCTCGAAACCGTCAAGCTGGTGGCGGACCGAAACTTCCGCGACTTCCGACTGCCCGTCCAGTACGTCTCCCGCCCCAGCCCCGACTTCCGCGGCTACATGAGCACCGTCACCTCCGGCGAAATCCGACCGGGCGACGACGTCATGGTCCTGCCCTCACGCAAGCAGTCGACGGTCCGCGACATCTACGACGTCACCGGCGACACCATCCCCGAGGCCTTCCCCCCCAAAGCCGTCACCGTCACCCTCGAGGACGAAATCGACATCAGCCGCGGCGACATGCTCGTGCGCCCCGACAACCTCCCCCGGGTGGACAACCGCTTCGAGGCCATGCTCGTCTGGATGGCCGAGGAGCCCATGGAGCCCGGCCGGCAATACCTGATCAAGCACACGACCAACCGCGTCCCCGGGGCGATCATCGAACTCAAGCACCGCGTCGACGTCAACACCCTCGAGCAGCACCAGGCCGACCGGCTCGAACTCAACGAGATCGGCCGCTGCTCGATCGAACTCGCCCGCCAGGTGGCGTTCGACTCCTACCGCCAGAACCGCGGCACCGGCTCGTTCATCGTCATCGACCGATTGAGCCACAACACCGTCGCCGCCGGCATGATCCTGCCGCGCTTCCGACAGGAAAAGCGCGAGAAGCGGCAGTGGACCCGCAAACCCACCAGCCTCATCACCGACCAGGAACGCCAGCAGCGGCTCGGCCACGCGCCGGCCACGCTCTGGATCACCGGCCTCACCGGCGCCGGCAAGGGCCAGATCGCCTTCGAAATCGAGCGCGCCCTCTTCGACCGCCGCGTCGCCGCCTGCGTCGTCGACAGCCGACTCGCCCGCGAAGGGCTCAGCAGCGACCTCGACTTCTCCATCCCCGACCGCGCCGAAAACGTCCGACGCGTCGGCCAGGTGGCGAAGCTGCTCAACCGCAGCGGCATCGTCGCCATCTGCTCACTGCTCTCCCCCCGGGCGCAGGACCGCCGGCACGTGCGGGAGATCATCGGCGACGGCCGGTTCTTCGAAATCTACCTCTCCGCACCCCGCGAGGCCTGCCACCAGCGGCTCGAATCCGTCGGCAAGGACAACCCGGAAATCGACCACCTCGAACGCCACTTCCCGGCCTACGAGCCGCCCAAGCACCCCGAGCTGGTCCTGCCCACCCACGAACTCGACGTCCACCAGTGCGTCGACCAGATCCTGGAAATGCTCCGCGAACGCGGCATCCTCGGCTGACCCGCCGAAAGCAGCGAATCGACGCCACAAAGCCCGGGCGCCTCAGCGCCCGGGCTTTTTCGCAAGACCACCTGGCGAGCCACCAGGCCCGTCAGCACCGCATGTGAATGCGTGCTGCCCAGGCCCCTCACATCCAGATGTTGACGAAAATCGCCTCCTCCGTCAGCTTGCCCACCAGCGAGCCTACCGTCGTCGTCGCGAACTTCACCTCGCAGTCCGGGTGCTGCTCGAGAAACTCGTTGATCTGCTCGTCGAGGTGATCGATCGCGTCCAGCCGGAGCTTGGCGACGAACGTCTTCACCCGCACCGCCCCCTTCCCGTTGCCCTGGGGCTGACGCTTCCAGTCGCGCTCGGCGTGGGCGTCCGGGCCGAAGGTGCGAATCTTGCTCGTGCCGCTTCGGCTACTGGACGCCGGCGTCTCGTCAAACTCGATCGGGGCGAGATCTTCGCCGCTGGCTTCGATGGACGGCTCTTCCTCATCGCCGTGATCGATGGGAATCGCCTTGGCGAGCAGATCGTCATCGCTGTACCTGGGATGCTGCGGCTGCGGGCGCTGCGTGTCAGACATGGCTAGCTTACCTCCCAATATGTCGCGGACCGAGGAAATGCGGCTCGGCAGCAGAGTGCCGGCTCCTTTTCACTCTAACCGCCGGTCCGCACGGCACCAAGCACTTTTTTCCCGCGCAGCGCCTCAGCCTCCCATCACGCACGCAAGCCGGGGCAGAGCGCAGCGCCGCCCCGGGTATCCGCCCCCCCCAAAAAAAACTCAGCAAGCCGGCGCGACATGCCCCCGCCACCGCCCCGGACCAATCGCCCGCAGCTCCGCCCGGCCCCGGACGCGGCGCATCTCAAGCTCCAGCACAATCCGCCCCGCACGCCACAGCCGGGGCAGCACGAAGCCCTCGTCCACCCGGCGAACCGTGCCCCGGCCGCCCGGAACCGGCCCCTCGTAACAAAGATAGGCCCGGCGGTGAGCGGCGATGGAAACCAGCTCAAACGCGCCCGCCGCGAGCCACCCCCGGCTGGGCAGGCCGACCCGGGCCGTCCAGAGCCGCCCCCCGGGCTCGCAAGGGTCGGCAATCAGCCAGTCGTAGTGCGAGCCCGCGGCAGTCCGGTGCAGCAACAGGGCGGTGGGCAGGCGGTGCATGGTCGAAAATCGGCTCCGTGAGATTCTGGACCCAGAAGCTGCGGCTTGTCAGCCCGGCCTGCCGATCCTATCTTCAGAGGCCTTGGAATCCCAATCCCCCAGGGGAATCGACGTCATGAACCATGACCGCGTGACCGCTACCGTCCTTCTGCCCACCCTCGCCCTGCTGCTGGCCCTGCTGCCGGCGATCCAGGGCTGCCAGTCCAGCCTGAGCCTGCGCAACCAGGGCGACCGCGCCTACGCCGCCGGCGAATACGCCCAGGCGGCCGAACTCTACGACGCATCGCTCCAGCGCGACCCGACCGACGCCACCGCCCTCTACCGCCTGGGCCTGGCGCAACTCGAGGCCGGCCGGCCCGGCGAGGCCCAGGTGAACCTCGAACGGGCGTGGGGACTGCGCCCGGGCTCGAAAATCACCCCGAACATCCTCGACGCCCTCGCCGAGGCAATCTACCAGCAGGACCACCCCGAGCGGCTCGACCGCTTCCTCCAGCAGCAGGCGAAACGCTACGGCACGACCCGCGCCTACCTGCGCCAGGCGAAGTACCTCACCCTCGCCGGCGACATCGACCTCGCCCAGGTGGCGCTTCAGAAAGCCATCCGCTTCGCCGACGAAGACGACCCCAGGCCGTACCTGGCGCTCGCCGACTTCTATTCGGCCGTCAACGACGTCCCGCAGGCCATCCAGGCCCTGCGATGGGCCGCCTACGTCGCCCCGGAGAGCGAACGCGTGGCACGTCGGCTGCGCGAACTGGGCGTCACGCCCGGCCCGACCGCCGCCCAGCAGCCGCCGGCGCCGGACGACGTGCTGAAATAATCCGCACTGCCCGGCGCAACCAGACCGCTCCGGCCTCGCCGCGCCGGAGCCCGGCGCTTGAGTGACCCCCGCCAGGTGACGTTCCCCCGGGATGCAGGAAAAGCCCGGCGTCCATCAGGTCGGACCGCTTCGGGCAGGGCTTGGGCCCATGACGTCGAACATCACCCACACCTATACACGCCGCATCGTCGAAATCCCCCAGATGCGCTTTCGGCCGCTGCTGCTGCGGCTGCTGCTGACCGGGATGGCCGCGGGGGCGATCGTCTTCGAACACGGCTTCTACGAGCCGCCCCTGCCGCTCTGGATCGTCCAGGCGGTGCAGACCGGCCTGCTTTTCATCTACATCGCCGACCTGCTCGTACGGGCCCACCTGCGCACACAACTGCTGCCCGGCGAAGAACTGGCCTGGACCGACTGGGCCCTGATCACCGGAGCAGCCGTCGGCGGCCTGCTGGCGGTGACCCGGCTGTTCCCGCCGGGGTTCTACCTGATCGAATTCGCAGCCGGCGCGTTCTTCTTCGCCGAACTCTGGCGACTCAACGTCGCCCTGTCGCGGCTGCTGGCAAGCCCCAGCATCCTGCTGCCGATGTCCTTTCTGCTGCTGATCGGAATCGGCACCGTGCTGCTCAAGGCGCCGGTCGCCACGCCGCCAGGCGAAGGCATCTCCTGGCTCGATGCCCTGTTCACCATCACCTCCGCCGTCTGCGTGACCGGGCTCGTCGTGCAGAACACCGCCACCGCCTTCACCCCCTTCGGACAGGGCGTGATCCTCGTGTTCATCCAGCTCGGCGGACTCGGCATCATCATCTTCGGCTCCACGCTCGCGCTTCTGCTCGGCCGAAACCTCTCCCTGCGCGAAAACGTCAGCCTCAGCGAAATGCTCGCCGACCAGCCCCTCCGCGATACGACCCGATTCGTCCGCTTCATCGTGCTGGTGACCCTCGGCATCGAACTCGCCGGGGCCCTGGCCATGTACCCCCTGTGGAACGACCCCGCCGGCGAGGTGCTCACCCCACTGCAACGCATGGGCATGAGCCTCTTCCACAGCATCAGCGCCTTCTGCAACGCCGGCTTCGACATCACCGGCCAAAGCATGGTGCCCTATCGCTACTCGCTGCTCTCGCAGCTCGCGGTGGCGCTGCTGATCGTCGTCGGCGGCATCGGATTCCCCGTGCTCGACAACCTCGCCACCGTCCTGCGCGTCCGCTTCCACGAGTGGCGCACCGGCCGACACCCCACCCCGCCTCGCGGAAGTACCCACATCGCCCAGCGACGCGTGAGCCTGCACACCAAGGTCGTGCTCACCACCTCCGTCTCGCTCTACCTCTTCGGCTTCGTCTTCATCGGCGCCAGCCTCGCCATGCCGCAGATCAACCAGTACCTCGGACGCCAGCAGCAGGCCGCCGCCGCCGAGCCCGAAACCGACCTGTCCGCCGGCTCGGCAGGACGACTCCTCGCCGACGCCAGCTTCATGTCCATCACCGCCCGCACCGCCGGGTTCCACACCGTCCCCATGGACGACGTCGGCCAGACCGGCCGATACACGCTCATGATGCTCATGCTCGTCGGCGGCTCGCCCGGCTCCACCGCCGGCGGGGCGAAAACCACCGTGCTCGCCATGCTGGTGCTGTCCGTCCTGGCGACCATCCGCAACCGCCGGGAAACCGAGGCGTTCGGACGAACCCTCGCCGACTCGCTCGTCCGACGGGCCGCCACACTTGGCATCTGCTTTCTCGGACTGGTCGGCGTGGCGACGCTGCTGCTGACGCTCTCCGAGGCAGCACCCTTTGAAACCATCCTCTTCGAGGCAGTCAGCGCCGCCGCCACCGTCGGACTCACCCTCGGACTCACCGACGATTTGACCAGCTTCGGCAAGGTCGTGATCATCGTCACCATGTTCCTCGGCCGCGTCGGCCCGCTCACGCTGCTCGGCGCGCTGATGTTCGCCCGACGGGCACGCCGACCCTACGCTTACCCCCACGAGGACGTGGTGATGGGCTGAGTCCAAAACACCAGACGCCCCGCCACCGAGGGGGCGAAGCGACTGGCCCCGCGTCGCTCGGCGGCTTATGGCTCCCCGACTTCACCCTGACCTAACCTCTTCTGGCGACTGACATGCGACGATTTGCCATCATCGGGCTCGGCCGGTTCGGATCACGCCTCGCCTCCAACCTCGCCTCGGCAGGGCAGGAGGTCGTGGGCATCGACCGCGACGAGCGGATCATCGAGGAAATGCGCGACCAGGTCACCCTCGCCATCGCCCTCGACGCCACCGACGAACAGGCCCTGGTCATGCAGGGCATCGACCGCGCCGACGTCGCCGTCGTCGGCATCGGCAGCGACTTCGAGGCCAGCGCCCTCGCCACCGTCATCCTCAAGCAGATCGGCGTCCCCCAGGTCATCTCCCGCGCCGTCTCGCCCACCAGCGCCCGCATCCTCGGCAGCATCGGTGCCGACGAGGTCGTCAACCCCGAGGACGAGTCCGCCGACCGATGGGCCAACCGCATGGTCAGCCCGCAGTTCCTGCGACAGTTCGAACTCGACGAGGGCCACAGCATCGTCGAGGTGCGCACCCCCAGAAAATGGATCGGCCAGAGCCTCGCCAAGCTCAACCTGCGCGCCCGCGAGGGCCTCCACGTCGTCGCCATCCGTCGCCCGCGCCCGGAGGACCAGGGGGCGCCGGTGCTGCAGATCCCCGGCCCCGAGGAGCCGCTGCACGAGAAAGACATCCTCGTCGTCATGGGCCGCGACGCCGACCTCGCCCGCCTCCCCCGCGAACCAGGCTGACCCCGCACCCGCGCCCCCCCCAACCCAACTACCGCGCCCCCCATGCCGCCTCCCCGACTCCGCCCCCAAACCCCCTT
>JBKHFW010000078.1:0-10531 GCA_046540025.1 Phycisphaeraceae bacterium | reverse complement strand
CTCGGGAAGCTGGTCGCGGCCTGGCCGGACCTGCCCGAGCACATTCGAGCGGCCATTATCGCCCTTGTCGAATCGTCCAGAACGTAACCCCCGCCGGCCCGCGGTTGCCGGCGGCGCGGGCTCGGCGTTTCCACCTTTCCGCCGGAGAAGGAGCGTTGCAATGCCTGAGAACATGACCACGAATGAGGCCCTGACGGAAGCCCTGGATGCCCACCGGTTGATCAGCCTGGCGGGCGCCCGGCTCGATGAGGTTGAGGCGTCCGGCCGGGGTGACGAGGGGCTGATGAAGACCATTCTGCCCGCCCGGCAGCAGTTGGAAGACCAGCTTCAAGAGGCGATCGGACAGCTCAACGTGCGGTTGTCGGTCGAGCTCGACGGGGGGGATGCCGGGGCCAGAAGAACGCAGGGGCCGTCCCTGCGAGCCAAGGCTTGCTCGTGGGGCTTCCTCTACGTGGAAGAGAACCGCGCCTTTCGCATCGGCGAGCGGATCAACTATTTTGGGGAGATGGATGGCCGGCTGATCGGCGGGAATCACGAATGTGCCGTGTTCGTGCGGGATGACGGGCAGGTGCGGGTCGGCGGCTGGGAAGAGATCCGCGGCGGGACCGGGAACCCGGACCCCGAGGCGTTCCCGGAAACGCAAGCGCCCTCCGACTACGAAGAGGTTGACTTCCTGGTGGCGTTAGTGGAGCTAATGCAGATGGCGCAGGATGAGACCCCGATGCCGAGGCTGCACCACCGGCCCGAGACGGCCCGGTTCTGGCGGGTCGTCCAGGGAGTCACCCGCGACGCGTGCTTCGCCTGCTGGCCGCAGGGGGCGCCGGCGACGGCCGGGACGGCAGATGAAAAAGGCTGATGCCCGGCCTCGGCGGCCCCGGGTGTGATCGCCCGGGGCCGCGTTTGGCATGCCGGAAGGACAGTCGCCGTCTGGCTCACCTGCATGCGGAGATGGCCCCTCTGCTGATGGAGCTGGCCATGCTTAAGGATCGGCGGCGCTAGCCTCAGCCTCGCTCAGGCGGGCGTGCCAGGTGATGGCGGCACGAAGCGTGGCGGCGCTGGCCGGGCGGCGGATGTTTCGGCCAGCGGCATCGGTGCCGGGCTCGCCCTGCGTGAGCATGTCCGTCAGCCGGGTGGTGATCGCATCGCGTAGCTGGTCGAGGGTGGGCCGGTCGGGGTGCGTGTGCGTATCGTTGGTCATGAACCGATTCCTTTTTCATCTCGAGGAACTGCTGGCGGTATTCACCTGCCCGCTGCGGGCGCCGGCGTGGACCTGGTGGGTGGTCGGGGTCTACCTCGTTGGCGGCATGTGGCTGCTGGGCTGGCTGTTTGGGATGTGGGGCTCGTTCGGCTGGCTGCTCGGCTTCCTGGTCCTGTTCTTCATCCTCGCGGGACTCGAGGACCGTTAAGGCCGCGGCTCGGGCTCACCGTACTGCTCTCGCATCATCGTCTCGGTGAGCAGCGGGTCCTGCCCGGTGAGGCGGGTGAAGAGCCGGTTCCAGATGAGGTTCTGGAAGGGGATGCTCTTGCGCATCGCGTGCCAGTGGCTGGGCCTCATGCCGTCCGGCTCGGTCCAGCCGAATCCGCCGTAGATGGTCCTGTCGATGAGGTCGGCCGTCGGGGACAGCGAGCCCCAGAAGGTGCGGGAGCGGTAGGCGGCGCGGGCGATGGTCGTGTTGCCGAGCCAGGCCCCGGGGCCGAGGCCGACCCGATCGAAGAAGGCGACCGGGCGATTGAACCAGCCGGAGAGCCCCGACGTGTGCACCGCGCTGTAGGTCATGCCGAGCGGGTTCTCCTGCCAGAGGTTCATCGTCTCGTCGAAGCTGCGCCGGCCGGCGAGGTGGTTCCGCATCGCGTCGACGAGGGTGGCCGTCCCGAAGTAGGCGAAGAGCCCAGCCGCCTGCTTCCCCGCCGGCCGCTGGGCCATGGGGCGGATGACCTGATTCGCCAGAGCATACCCGAACGTCTGGAACTGGTTGACCGCCCTGCCGAGCCATTGGTCATTAACCAACGGCCGGTCGGTCTGGCCGGGGGTGAGGACCATGGCTCGCTCGACATCGGTATTAATCGCGGTCAGGTAGATGTCGAAGAGCTCGCGGGCGGCGTCGCCTTCGCCGTCGAGCCAGGCCCGAGCATTGGGCAGCGCGATGCCCTTGTAGCTCTGCCACTCGTCGCCGGAGAGGCGGGCGAGCGGGTTGCCGTCTTCGTCGGTGCCGTACTTGCGGATCATCGCCAGCAGGCGGCGGGCGGTCGGCGCGTCGATGCCGTATTCAGCCAGGCGGCCGGCGTCGAAGCTGGAGAGCCCGGCCTTGCGCAGGGCGGCGCCGCGCTCCATCCCGCCGGCCATGAGACGGTCCGCCTCGATGAGCCCGCGGCTGTTCGTGACGAGGCGGTCCATCGCGATCATCGCCGCGCCCCGCTTGACCACGCGGTTCCACGTGTTGATCAAGGTCAGTTCGCCGAACGCCCGCTGGAGCCGGTCCTCGCCCACGGCGATCGCATGAGTCACCTGCCGGGTGCGACCGAAGCCGACGCCCGCGCCCGCGTCGTCGAAGTCGACGTCGCCCAGCGCGAGGATGCGCTGCTGCTCGCCCTCGAAGCCGAGGCGCATGAGCATCAGGTCGCGGCGCGTGGCCTGCTTGAGCGGGGCGATCGCCTTGGCGATGTAGCGGACGTTCCGCGGCAAGCTGGTGATGTCGGCGAACATGGTGAGGGCTGCGACGTCGTTCACGGCGCTGAGCGTCTGCGAGCCGAGCAGGGCAAGGTAGTTCAAGCCCAGCACGCGGCGGCCGGCCCACTCGAACATCGCGTTCGCGCCGGCGCTGCCGTCGATGAGCCCCTGCCCCTGCAAGCTGGCGATCCGCCGGCGGAAGCGGACCATCGCCGCGTGCCGGTGGCGCTGCACCTGGGCGGCGTACCTGGTGCCAGCCGCCCGGTCCAGGTCGGCGGTAGCCTCATGAAGCTCGCCGAAGCGGCTTTCCAGCAGGTCGAGGAACTGCTCCGGGGTTTCGATCTCCGCCCCGCCGGGGCCGAGCATGCGCCGGCCGCGCTTGATGGCGGTCGTCGTGGCGATGCGTCCGCCGATCGTATGAAAATAGGCCGAGAGGATGCGCTCCGGGTCGTCGTCGAGGAACTGGCGGGCGGCGGCGTCGGACTCGTCGACCACGAGGCGGCGGTGCTTGAGGGGCGATCCGCCGGCGTAGGCGGTTTCGATCCCGTGCCGGTGCTCGGGCTCCGTGATCGTCTTCCAGGTGCGCTGGGCCTGCTCGTCGAACCAGTCGGCGACCGCCTGCTCGTAGCGGGCCTGGAGGCCGGGGTCGGCGTCGAGGTCGGCGCGGATCAGGTCGCCTTCGGTTCGGTAGCTTTCGGGGATGTTGAGCTGCTGGCGAACCTCGTCGATGAGCGGCCGCTCGTGCTCGGCGAGGCGGACGAGCTCGCCCGTCTCGGGATCGTGGCCGAGGCTGCGCGACCGCTGCCAGGAGCGCTTCAGCCAGGCGGTGAATCCCGACTTGTCATTCCTCACGTTCTCAGCGAGGAATCGCCGGGTGAAGTAGGTCTCGGCCCGGTCGGCGAAGGCGCGAAGGTCCTCCGTCTTCGTCTGCGCCTTGGCGAGCTTCGCCTCGGCCGCGTCGAGCTGGCGGGCCCAGCGGGAGTTCGCGGCCTCCGCGGCGAGGGTGCGGGCCTTGGCGATCGCCTCCTTCGGGGCGAGGTAGTATCGCGTGTTCCACCACTTGCCGCTGCGCTCCTTGACCGGCCAAACCTCATCGGTGAGCGTGCGCAGCTTGCGGATGAGCTGCGGGTCGCCGACGGGTACGCGCTCGAGGTCGGCGAGCCACTTCGTGTCGAAGGTTTTGCGAGGCCGGCCGCCCGGGCTGCGGATGGGGCGGTTGCCCTGGCTGCGCAGGCCCTTCTGCCCCCAGTCGTAAAGGGTTTCACCCCGCCACGTTTCGGGCACGCTGGTGTAGACGGGCGTCGCCCCGTCGTCCTCCATCCCCGGCAGGCGGGCGGGGGCGGGCTCGGGCTGTTCGTTGAGGATGCGGGCGACTTCGTCCTGGGCGGCCTCGAGTTCCGCCTCCGCCGCGGCGAGCGTCCGCTTGCCGGGCAGCAGCCCCGCCTGGTCCCCGAGGTCGAGCATCTGGTCGTAGAAGCCGCGGATTGCATCCGCCGCCTGCTGAAGCGGCTCGGGCACCTGCTGGCGGCTGATGTCGGCAAACCCGTCGCGGGCCGCTTTCTGCTCGCGGAGGATGCGCACGGCGTGGCGGGTGAACTGCCCGTAGCCGGCGTGGGCGGGGATGGTGATCTCCTCGCCGGCGGCGTTGCGATAGCGGATCGGCTCGCGGCTCAGCGCGGCGGCGATCTTCTTCGGCGTCTGCACTTCCACCCCGCCGCCCTCGCCGCGCCCGAGCAGGGCGCCGTACTGCCTGGCCGGGTTGTACGCCTGGCGGAGCTGACGCAGGGTGTCGTAGAGGTGGACGCTGTAGAGGTCCTTCAGGGCCTCCGCGGGGACGAGCCCCTTGTAGTTCGGGTCGGTGGCGGCGGCCTTGCTGACGGTGCCATCGTAGAAGAACATCCGCCGACCGAGCTGGACCAGGCCGAGCATGTTCCGGTCGAAGGCACTGGACGGCGTGACGATCGAGAGTGCCTTGCCAAAGAGGCTCGTGCCCTCCTGGGCCATCGCGTCGGCCACGTTGCGGGCGAGCTCGGCCGAGCCGGCCGGGGCGGCGCCGCCGTCATCCTCGAAGCGTCGAAGTCGTTGCGCCGTGTCGTTCAGCACGCGCTCCAGCGGCTCGAAGGCGTCGTAGTCTTTCTGGAGCGGGTGCTCGACGACGTGGAGGGTCTTGCCCGCCTGCTCATACTTCCGCTCAAGCTGGCGCAGCATCTTCCCGTTCGTGTCGGCGGGCACGCCGGCCTCGGGCTGGTCGCGGCGGTGGAGCACGGCGACGGAGGCGTCATCGCGGGGCGGCTCGTCGAGCATCGTCCGAAGCGTCTGCTCGCCCTCTTCCAGGGCGGGCACGACGTTCCGCGGCGGACGCCCCTGCTCGGGGATTTCCTGCTCGAACAGCTTCGTCACGCGGCCGCGGATCTCCTCGACGCGGCCCGACGGGACGAACTTCCGCAGGCCGCGGGCGCTGGGCTTGTAGTTCGGGCTGGCGAGGAAGCCGATCGCCCCACCGAACAGGGCGCCCATGCCGGTCGCGGCGAGGTCCGCCTCCACCCGGTCGACCGGCCGGCCCGGGTCCAGGGCGTGGAGGAGCTCCTCCTGGGCGAGGTTCGACCCGGCGCCGATGGCGGTGTACCGGGTGGCATTCTTCAGCAGCTTGGCGAGGCCGGCGCCCTTCTTGACCTTCCCCAGCGAGCCGAACGGGACGAAGTTCACCGGATCGGCCAGATTCACCGCCAGGCCGGCGGCGAGCAGGGACGGCCCGCTCGCGTTCGCCATGGTCTCGTGATCCTTCCAGGTGTCCTGGAGGAGCAGGTTCGTCAGCTCGAACTCGTCTGGATCGCGGGCCGCGGCCAGCTGGTCGTACCCCTGGATCGCCCACGGGTTGCGCCGGTAGAAGTCCGGGTCGCTGAGGCGCTCGCCGGGGTCCCAGTCGCCTTCGATCCCGGTCGGGGTGCCGTACAGCGGGGAATACCCCGAGAGCATGCGGGCGAATCGCCTGGACACGAAGCTGCCGAGCGTATTACCAGTCCGGCCGATGGCGGCGAAGGTCTCGCCGAAACCGGAGCCGGGCGGCTGCTCGGGTTCGGCCGGGGCGGTCCGCTGCTCGCTGAGCAGAAGCCGCATGCGGTCCTGCGGCGTGTTGATCGCGGCGAGGTCGTTTTCGATGATGGGCATGGGTCAGGGTCCTGTGGAGGCTCCAAGGGCGCGGTCGATGAAGGCGTCGAGCTGCTCCGGCGTGCGGCGGGGCAGGCCGGTCGGCTCCGGCGGCTCGGCATCGACGCCCAGCGGCGCCCGGCTGACGAACCGCCGATCCCCGGTCGAGGCGATGAAGGTCGTTTCGTACCAGCGGACGTTCGCCTCGGTGATCTGGTCGTCGATCTGATCGAGGCGGGTGTCATAGGGCATGCCGGCGTCGCGCAGCTTGCGGTTGTGCAGCACCCACTTCATGAGCCTCCGCTTGCGCCTCGCCACGCGGACGCTGTCCTTCTCGGCCTGCACGGCGGCGTCGAGCTGGCGGTCCTCCGCCTCCGCGCGGGCCTGCTCGCCCGGCGTCCTGGGCCGCCAGCGGATGGGCTCGCCCTGCTGGTCGGTCAGGATGGTCAAGGGGTCGTCCACCTGGGCGAAGAGCACGCCCAGCGTCTGGGGCTGCGTGATCGGCCGCCAGTCTTCGAAGCTGGCGTCCTCGTCGATCCGCCCCTCCTGGCGAAGCTGCTCGAAGTCGGCCCGCCACTCCTCGTCGGCGCTTTCGGTCCACTGAATGTCGGCGGGGTTGTCGTACCGCGGCAGCACGAAGAGCTGGTCGTGCATCACCGGGAAGAGGTAGTCCCGCCGCAGGCTGTCGAGCGCCCGCTCGGCCGCCTCCTTCCGCGCCCGCTCGGCCGGCCAGCCGGCCTCTCGGAGCGTCACGAAGGTCGCGCCGGCCTTTTCCTCGAAGCGGCTGGAAAAGGTGGGCGGCAGGTCGCCGACCTCGATCTTCGCGTCCGGCCAGAGGCTGTCGATGCCGAAGAGCGTCCGCGTCCGCCGCCGGGCGTACCCGGGCAGGGCCTGCCGCAGTAGCTCGGTGACCTTCGGGCCGACTTCACTGGCCCGCTCCACGCCGGCGAGCGCCTTCTCCCGGTCGCCGCTGCTCACGTCGTCGATGACGCGGGCGTCGAGCTTCAGAACCCGGCGGGCCTCTTCCTCCAGGCGGTCGAGGAAAGCCGGGTTCGCCTCGCCGGTGGCCTTGAGGGACGGCGGGCTGTTGCGGTTGATCCGGTCCGCGATCGTCTGAAGGCGAAGCTCGGCGGTCTCGTGCAGCGAGTCGGCCTGGTCCAGGGCGGCCGGGGCGACGCGATCGAGAAGCCAGTAGAGTTGGCCGGCGTCGGCGATCTCCTCGACGCTCCCGGAGCGGGCCGAGCGGTCCATCCAGTCCACCACGGGCGACGGGACCAGGCCGAGCTGTCCCACCGTCATGGCGAGGCGTTCATGATGGGTCGGGTTGCCGTTTTCGTCGATGAGCGGGCGAGCCTGGCCGTCGCCGTCGAGGTCGAGCCTGGGCGACCGCAGATAATCCATGACCGCCTGCTCGTCCTCGTCGGTCAGGGTGGCGTTCTCGCCGCGGAGGCGGGCGAGGATGCGGGCGCGGCTGTCGTCGTTCTGCTCGAGCCCGCCGAGCTGGTTCAAGAGCGCCTGTGCCGTCGTCGCCGGGAGGTGCTGCGGGTCGCTGGCGGGCCGCTGGATCGCCTCGAGCACCTGCCGCCGCAGCTCCCGCGGCTCCTCGGCCTGGAGGAGGATGCGCCGGCGGATCGTTTCCGCGTGAGCGTTCTGGGCGGCGTCGAGCCGGCCCTCGGCCCGCTCGCCCAGCTCACCGAGAAGCCGGGCGGTCGCCTCTTCGCCCAGCGTCTGGCGCTCGGCCATGATCTTCTCGCGAACGCGCTCGAGCGGCCGGCCGTCCGTGATCATGCCACGGATCTGCTCGCCCGCCTCGGCGGCGGCGCGGGTCTCCTGGGTCTGGAGTACGGCGTCGACCCGCTGCTCGGCCGCCTGCTGCTCTGCGGCGAAGCGGTCGCCGAGCACATCGGCGGCGGCCGCGAAGCCGTCGACGTCGCCGGCCCGCGCGGAGGCGTGCATGGCTGGCACGACGATCGATTCGAGCAGGTCGACCTCGGCCATGGTCGGGTACGTTTTCTTCGCCTCAGCGAGCACCTTACGAACACCGCCTACCGTGCCGGCCTGCACTGCCGCATCCTGGAGCACCTGGAAGTCAGACCGCCGGGCCTGGTCGATGATGCCCTGCTGCTGCTGCGTCCACGCGTTTACCAGCGTCGGCAACAGGGTGCCGCGGTACGCTTCGGCGTAGGGTTCCGGCGCCCCCACTTCTTCAAGCTGCTCATCGAGGTACTGCCGGGCGTACGCCTCGACCTTCACGCCGTCGGGGACCAGCAACTCGCGTTCCTCGATCTTCTGGAGGATCTCGGGAAGGGCCGCCTTCGCGTCGAGGGCGGCCTGGCCCTGATGATGGGCGGCGACCTGGCGGGCTTCGGCGTTCCGCCGGGCGATCTCTTGATCCGCCGCCTGCTGGCCGAGGCGGGCGACGCCGGCGGCGATGCCGAGGGCCTCGGCGAGCGCCTCGGTCTTGCGAGCGCCGATGCTGCTCGGCGGCGTCGGCACCAGGCCGGGGGCGGCGAGGCTCCGGCGCGTGCCGATCTGCGGCGTCTGCGGGGCGCGGTTGCGGGGATGGCTGTTGATGCTGCTCATGGTGTCCTCAGCAAAGGCGGCGGGCTCGGTCGTATCGATGCACGATCGATCGCAGGTGATCCCGCCAGGCGGGGTCGCTTCGGTGGAGCTGATCCTCCAGCAGCTCGAGCTGCTCGGCCGGCAAGTTGGCGCCGGCCCAGCGGACGATTAGGTTCAGGCGGACGTGCCCGCCGGCGAGGTCGGCGGCCTGGACAGCCAGCGGCGAGAGCGAGAAGAGCGGCGGCAGGGTCGGCATGTTCATACGGTGTTCCTCTGTCGCTGCTGGGTCTTCGCGTCGAGTTCGGCGAGTTCGGCCTGGGCCTGGCGGATCTGCTTGCCGATCCGCTCCAGCTCCTCCCGCCGCTCGCCGATCAAGCGGTCGAGCGAAGGCAAGGCGGCGGCTGACCATCTCCAGGATTTTGGATTCGGCATGCCGGCGGCGATCCAGGCGCGGAGCTGCCCGGCGGGCCAACCTCGGCCAAGCGTCGCATGAGTGACAGGCCGGGGGATTTCCTCCCGGCCGATGAGCTTGTAGACCGTCTGCCGGGATCGGCCGAGCATTTGCGCCGCCTCGCTGATCCGCCAGAAAAGCCGCTTCTCCAACGGAACCGGGACGCTGTTTTTATGCGAGGCCGGCATCGGCGTCCTCCTCCCCGGTGCCACTGATCCTGAACGGCAGCGGCGAGCTTGCCTCCACCTCGCCGCGGTCCTTCGCCCGCATGCGCTCGAACGCCTCCTGGACCGGGTTCTTCTCGCCCGCCGCCTTCACACCGAGGTCGGACAGGCGCTGCCGGGCCGCCTGGAGGTCGGCGGCGGTGGGCGGCTTGAACAGCTGCTTGCCATCCGGGTCGAGGACCGGCTGGCCGGCGGCGTCGTAGGCGGGCCGCCCCTGCTTGAGGACCCGCAACAAGTTGCGGTCGAGTTCGCGGGCGATCTGCTCACCCGTCCGGCCGGGGTCGCCCTTCTTCTTGCGCGGCATGGCAGTGCTCCTGGCGGTGAGTGGGTGGATCAACGGAAGAATTCTGGTAACGGGTCAGCCGCACGCTGCCGACTTGCCTCCAGCTCCCGGAGCCGCTGGTCGACGCCCCGGCGCTCATCGATCATCTGCTCGAGCTTCCGCTTCTCGGCGAGCAGCGCGTCCACCTCCTGGGCGATGCGGGCGTCCTCCTCGCCAAGCTGCCGCAGAAGCTCGCTCACGGGGGGCAAGTGCTCCGCCTCGGCCCGGGTGGTGGCAAGCTCCCGCTCGACGCCCTGCGTCCGCCGCAGGGCGGCCACGTGCTGCTCGAGGTCCTGCTTCGAGAGTTCCAGGGCGTCGAGGGCTTCGTTGAGGCGGCCGAGTTCGGCCACCTCAACGCCGGCGGCCAGCGTGCGCACGGCGGACGCGTAGAGCTGCTGATGGGCTTGGCGGTTTCCGCCCCTCAGCTTGCTGAGCCCGCTGAGGGTGGACGCGATGTGATCGGTCATAGTGTGGTCCCTTTCATGCCCGGGAGTGAGCCTGGGCGTGGTCGTCGAAGTGCGAGGCGTCGGGGTCGGTCCAGACGCTCGTGTTCGTCACGGACAGCCGCCGCAGGAGCGTGTCCGTGATCGCGGATCGTCCTTGCGACGCCGCGTACTGGACGGCGGCGAACAGTTCACGCTTGGAGCTGATCGGCGAGTCGGGGCTCGCGTACGGCTGGCGGTCGTAGTAGCTGGCAAAAGTCTGCACATCAGTCTCCGTGGAGGGGTGAAGGTGGGTGAGGGGCGAGTCCGCCGCGGGTCAGATGGCGGGCGGCCGACCCCCGTCGGCGACGTGCTCGCGAAGGCGCTGCTGCGCGGCGGGGTTGCCGCGCCCGGCGGCCTCGACGATGGCGAAATACCGCCGGCGGTCGGTGATCTTCCCGCCGGCGTCCTGCGACGGCGGCTGGGACGGCTTCTGCTGGTTTGTCTTCTGCATCGCGCTATGGCTCGCTCTGTGGGGCTGGGGAAATCCCGGGCCGGCAAGCCGGAACGCCGGACCCGGGCCGGAAAACGGCTTCCTCTCTATTGACGTGCGAAGTCTCAGATGACGCGGGCGAACGCAGCCCGACAGGAGAGCCAGCGAGGACGTGTCGAGCATCGGCGCGTACGCGCATCGCCGCAATCTCGACCCCTGCCGTGCGGCGGTCGGTGGGGGTC
>JBKHFW010000077.1:0-10552 GCA_046540025.1 Phycisphaeraceae bacterium | reverse complement strand
CCATGGCTGAAGCAACCAACTCCCTGACCATCCCCGCCTGGGTGAACAACCTGCGCAAGTACCAGGCCCTGGTCGCGCCGCTGGCGTTCATCGGGCTGCTCGCCGTCGTCGTCGTGCCCGTGCCGCCGCTGGTCATGGACGTGCTGATCACGGCCAACCTCGCCCTGGCGGCGGTCATCCTGCTCACCACGCTCTTCGTCGAGAGCCCGCTGGACTTCTCCGTCTTTCCCTCGCTGCTGCTGGGCACGACACTGTTTCGGCTGGTGCTCAACATCGCCACCACCCGGCTGATCCTCTCCGCGGACGCGGCGACGCCCGAGGAGGCGATCGGGGTGGCGGGGAACGTGATCGAGGAGTTCGCCCAGTTCGTGGCCGGCTCGTCGGTCGTCGTCGGCGCGGTGCTGTTTATCATCCTGATCATCGTGCAGTTCGTGGTCATCACCAAGGGCGCCACGCGCATCAGTGAGGTGGCTGCGCGGTTCACCCTCGACGGGATGCCGGGCAAGCAGATGGCCATCGACGCCGACCTCAACGCCGGCCTGGTCGATGAGGGCGAGGCCCGCCGCCGCCGCGAGGCGATCACCCAGGAGGCCGACTTCTACGGGGCGATGGACGGTGCCGCCAAGTTCGTGCGGGGCGACGCGATCGCCGGCATCATCATCACGCTGATCAACATCCTCGGCGGCCTGGCGGTGGGCATGATCTACAAGAACTGGAGCCTGGCCGAATCGGTCGAAACATTCACGATGCTCACCATCGGCGACGGCCTGGTCTCGCAGTTGCCGGCGTTCATCATCTCCATCGGTGCCGGCCTGATCGTCACCCGCTCCTCCTCACGCCAGGACCTGGGCACCGAGCTGTCGGGCCAGCTCACTTCGCGGGCCATGGTGCTCGCCATCGCCTCGGGCTTCCTCGCCGTGATGGCCGTCACCGGCCTGCCGCCCGTGCCGATGCTCACCCTCTCGGCCGCGCTGGGCGTGATGGCCTTCCTCGGCTGGCGGCGGGGGTGCGACGAGACCGCCCAGGCCGCCGCCGATGAGCAGCAGAAGGCCGCCGCCCCCCCCGAGCCGGCGCCGGTCGAGCAGGCCCTGCACGTGGACACGCTCGAGCTGGAGGTCGGCTACGGGCTCGTTCGGCTGGTGGACCAGAGCCAGGGCGGCGACCTGCTCGAGCGCATCAGCCACATCCGCCGACAGCTCGCCGGGGAGCTGGGGCTGGTCATGCCTTCGGTGCGCATCCGCGACAACATGGAGCTCGAGGCGAGTGCTTACCACGTCAAGCTCCGCGGCAACACGGTCGCCAGCGGGCAGGTCCACCCCGGGCAACTGCTGGCGATGGACTCGGGCCTCGCCAGTGAGCCGCTGCCGGGGACCCGGACGATCGAGCCGGCGTTCGGGCTCGAGGCGATCTGGATCGAGGCCGGGCAGAAGCAGCGGGCCGAGGCCCTCAACTACACCGTCGTCGATGCGACGAGCGTGCTGGCGACGCACCTGACCGAGGTGGTCAAGAACCACGCCTGGGAGCTCCTGAGCCGGGAGGAGACGGCGAACCTGATCGAGCAGCTCAAGGAGAAGGCGCCCAAGCTCACCGAGGAGGTGCTCGGCGGCGAGAGCCCGACCGTCAAGCCGGGCGAGCTGCAGAAGGTGCTTCAGAACCTGCTCCGCGAGCGCGTGCCCGTTCGCGACCTCGAAACCATCGTCGAAACCCTCGGCGACTGGGCGGTTCGGACCAGGGATCTGGAAGTTCTTACGGAATATGTCCGCAACGGCCTTCGCCGAACCATCTGCAGTCAGTACACTGTGTCCGAGCCGAGTCTGGGAAGCGACGGGCTGGAGGACGGCCCGCCGGTGACCCGGCTCTACTGCGTCAGCCTCGACCCGGCGATCGAGGATCAGATCGCCGGGTATATCGAGCGCTCCAGCGAGGGCACGAGCATGACGATGCCGCCCGCGGTGGCGAACCGGATCACGGCCGCCATCCTCGCAGAGCTGCAGCAGCTGCTGCAGGCGGGTCGCAGCCCGGTCGTGCTCGCCTCGCCGCAGGTCCGGGCAGCGGTTCGTCGGCTGATCGAGCCGCATCTGCCCACGGCGGCGGTGCTGGGGTACAACGAGGTGAGTAAGGGGGTCGAGGTCGAGTCCGTCGGACTCGTCCAGAACAGCTCCAGTCGCGGCATGGAAGCCATGGAAGGGGCGCAAGCGTGAAACTGAAGACGTTTACCGGCAGAACAATGGCGGAGGCCCTGGTCCAGGTGCGTCGGCAGCTCGGGTCCGACGCCGTGATCGTGCACACCCGCACGACCAGGCGTGGCGGCTTCATGGGACTGGGCGCGAAGCCCGTCGTCGAAGTCACCGCCGCCGACGGGACCGAGTTCGGCCAGCACCGCTCGCAGCAGGCCCGCCAGCAGCGCCGCCGCGAGCTCAATCGCCGCCGAGCCGCCGGCGGCGCCCGACCGACCGGCCGGCTGCGGGCCACGGTGGACGACCGCACGCCCGCCTCGCCCGGTCCGCAGCAGAACGAGATGGCCGGCGACCTCATCCGCCGCACCTACGCCGCCGCGAAGGCGGAGATGGAAAAGCAGGCCCCGCCGCCCGCGCCGGCTCCCGCGCCCGCCGCCCCGGCCGAGAGCGAGCACTCGCGCCAGCTCGCCGAGGAGATGAAGGCGCTCAAACGCATGGTCTCGCGGATGATGCAGGACCAGGGCTCCTCCCGCGCCAGCGGCGAGTCGAAGCCGGACCTGCCGGACAAGCTGTTCGACCAGTATCTCGCCCTGCTCGAGCAGGAGGTGGCCGAGGAGCTCGCCGGCGAAATCATGCAGCAGGTCAAGGGCCAGCTCGAGGCGTCAGAGGTCGAGGACCAGGCCGCCTGCCGCCAGGCCGTCATGCAGGCCGTCGCCGGGCTGCTCCCCGCCGACGAGGACGCCGAGGCGGCCTCGACCGGTGACGATCGGCCGCGCACGATCGCGCTGGTCGGCCCGACCGGGGTGGGCAAGACGACGACGATCGCCAAGCTGGCGGCGACGTTCAAGCTCAAGCAGAACAAGAAGGTCGGGCTCATCACGCTGGACACCTACCGCATCGCCGCGGTGGACCAGCTTCGCACCTACGCGGGAATCATCGGCCTCGAACTCGAGGTGGTCCAGAGCCCGGACGAACTCAAGGACGCGATCGCCCGCTGCCGGGGCTGCGACGTCGTGCTCATCGACACCGCCGGGCGAAGCCAGCGCGACGATCCGCATCTCGAGGAGCTCGCCGACTTCATCGACGCCGCCGACCCGCACGAGGTGCATCTCGTGCTCTCGTCCACCTGCACCCAGCGGGTGCTGCTGGACACGATCGAGCGGTTCTCGACAATCCGCACCGACCGCATCATCTTCACCAAGCTCGACGAGGCGGTGACGTTCGGCGTGATCATCAACGTCATGCGCACCGTGCGCAAGCGACTCAGCTACGTCACCACCGGTCAGGAAGTGCCACATCAGATCGAACCCGGCCGGCCCGAACGACTGGCCGAGCTGGTTCTCGGAGGAGGGGAGCTCGCATCATGATCGCAGACCAGGCCCAGGCCCTGCGCGGCATGGTCGCCCAGCAGGGCGCTCAGCCGCAAACGAGGCCCGCAGGCCCCCGCGCCCGCACGCTGGCCATCACCAGCGGCAAGGGCGGCGTGGGCAAGACCACACTCTCGGTGAATCTCGCCGTCTCGCTCGCCAGGCGCGGCCGGGGCGTCGTGCTGCTCGACGCCGATCTCGGCACGGCCAACGCGGACGTCCTGTGCAATCTCAGCCCCTCGGGCAATCTCGGGCACGTCGTCGCCGGCCGAAAGAGCCTCAGCGAAGCCCTCGTCGAAGCGCCGGGCGGGTTCCGCCTCATCCCCGGCGCGTCGGGGCTTTCGCAGATGGCGGCGCTGAGCGCTTCCGAGCGGGGCCGACTGATCGAGCAGCTCCAGCGGCTCGAATCGGAGGCGGAACTGCTGATGGTGGACACCGGCGCCGGGGTCGGGCCGAACGTGCTGAGCTTCTGCGCCGCCGCGGACGAGGTGCTGGTGGTGACGACGCCCGAGCCGACGGCGATCACGGACGCCTACGCCCTGATCAAGACCCTGGTTCGGGAAAAGCCGGACGCGGACATCTCGATTCTCGTCAACGAGGTGCGCGGCGAGGCGGAGGCGTGCGACGTGCACCAGCGGATCGCCGCGGTCTGCCGGCGATTCCTCGAGATCGACCCGAAAATGGGCGGTTTCGTGGTCCGCGACGCCCGCGTGCCGCTGTCGGTGCGCCGCCGTCGGCCGCTGCTGCTGGACTGCCCCGCCTGCCAGGCCGGGCAGGGCATCGAGCACATCGCCCGTCACATCGAACGCGACCTGCGCCGCCGGGTCGGGGGCGGGGTTTTCCGCCGACTCGCCCACTGGCTGGGCGCCTGAAAAATAGTTAGACTCGGCACAGCCGCAGGAATCCGGTTATTCGGCTTTTTTTACCGCCTCGTCCTTTTTGCGGTTCACATGACGGGGTGATCAATTAGAATGGCAACCATCAAAGGACTGCGCCACCGAGCAAAGGAGTGCTCGAAATCCCTTCCCGAGTGATCGCAGCCTGTTTCTCGCTGGTCGGTTTTGCGGCCGCCGCCGTGGTCGGCATCGCCGTGGGCAACCGCGTCGAGACGATCCTGCTCCGGGCCATGGGCGTCATGCTTATCGCCTGGGTGCTGGGGTATCTCATCGGTGCTGTCGCGAATCAGGCCATCGGCGAATACCTCGAGCGGTACAAGGCGGAGCACCCGCTGCCCGAGAACGCCGACGAGAGCCAGGCTAGAGAGCAAGATCACCCGGACGGCGCGTCCGAGGCCGTGGCCGCTTCGACCTGAAGCAGTCGGCGGCACGTACGATCGGTGCGAGAGGGAGCGACGTTAGCGTCAAGGAGTAGACGATGGCAAAACGACAGTCGGCCGATTCGGTAAGCTGCGATGCACCCCCCATTGAGGAGGTCTGGGAGGAGTACAAGAAGACGGGTGAGGAACGTCTTCGCAACCGGCTCATGGAGCATTACCTCCCGCTGGTGAAGTACAACGCGGAACGGGTGCACACCAAGCTGCCCGACGAGGTCGACGTCGAAGACCTGATGAGTGCCGGCATCTTCGGCCTCATGGACGCCATCGACGCCTTCGACCGTGACCGGGGCGTGAAATTCGAAACCTACTGCGCCCCGCGCATCCGCGGGGCGATCCTCGACGAGCTGCGCTCGATGGACTGGGTGCCGCGGCTGGTCCGCTCGCGCACCAGTCAGCTCGAGACGGCCCGCAAGAGCCTCGAGATGCGTCTCGGCCGAACGCCGACCGACGCCGAGCTCGCCGAGAAGCTCAACGTCCCCAAGGCCGAGTTCGAGAAGATCCGCAAGGACGCCGGCGCGGTGGGGGTGGTTTCCCTTTCGCGCAAGTGGTTCGAGACCGACTCGAACAAGGATGTCCGCGAGATCGACGTGCTCGAGGACGGTCGGCAGGCGAACCCGCTCTCGGCCGTGTCCAAGCGGGACCTCAAGAACCTGATCACCAAGGGCCTCTCCCGGGCCGAGCGGCTGATCGTCATCCTCTACTACTACGAGGAGATGACGATGAAGGAGATCGGCGTCACGCTCGACCTCTCCGAATCGCGCGTCAGCCAGATGCACAGCTCGATCCTCGCCCGCCTCAAGGCCCAGCTCCAGCACCGCAGCAGGGAGCTCCACGCCGAGGCGGAGTGAGCCGCCGGCAGCAGCCGGGCCCCATCCCATCGAACTCCCGAAGCCCGTGCCCGCTCGGCACGGGTTTTCTTGTGCGCCGGTTGGGGGGGGAACCTTCGCAGCTTCCGAAACCGAGGCCGCGGCTTGAGGAGACGAACCGCGCCGGGCCGGGTGCCGGACGCGCAGTAAAAAGCCCGCAGTCGTCGCCGCGGGCCTGGGAAGGTTCCGTTGACGGTTTCGCTCAGCCTGACAGGCCCTCGAACAGGGGCGTCGAGAGGTAGCGCTCGCCGAAGCTGCAGGCGAAGGTGAGGATGGTCTTGCCCTTGTTCTCGGGCCGCTCGGCAATCCGGCAGGCAGCGCAGATGTTCGCACCCGTGCTGATGCCGCCGAAGATCGCCTCCCGGCTCGCCACCCGGCGGGCCCAGTCGAAGGCGTCCTCGTTGCTCACGCCCTCGGCCCCGGTGATCAGGTCCATCTCGAGGTTCCGCGGCACGAAGCCCGCCCCGATGCCCTGGATCTTGTGCGGGCCCGGCTGCACTGCCCTGCCGTCGAGCGTCTGCTGGATCACCGGCGAATCGGTCGGCTCGACGGCGACCGCCTCGAAGCTGTCCTTGCGCTCCTTGAAGTAGCGGGCGACGCCGGTGATCGTCCCGCCCGTGCCCACGCCGGTGACGACCATGTCCACCTCGCCGGCGGTGTCGTTCCACACCTCCTCAGCCGTCGTGCGGTAGTGCACCTCGGGGTTGGCGGGGTTTTCGAACTGCTGGGGCATCCAGGCGTTGTCCTCGTTGTCGACGAGGTCGCGGGCCTTCTCGATCGCCGTCTTCATCCCGCCGCTGGCGGGGGTGAGCACGAGGTCGGCCCCGAGCGCCCGCAGCAGCGTCCGCCGCTCGATGCTCATCGACTCGGGCATGGTCAGCGTCAGCCTGTACCCCTTGGCCGCGCAGACGAACGCCAGGGCGATGCCGGTGTTGCCGCTGGTCGGCTCGATGATGTGGGTGTTCTCGTTGATCAGGCCTTCGCGCTCGGCGGCCTCGATCATGGCCCGCCCGATGCGGTCCTTCACGCTGGCCATCGGGTTGAAGAACTCACACTTCACCAGCACGTTCGCGCCTTCGGGAGCCACGCGCCGCAGCTTCACCAGCGGGGTATTGTAGGTCGTCTCGATGATGTTCGGATAGGTCCTGCCGTGCAGCAGCCGGACCGCTTCGCTGGCTTCCATGGGCACGCCTCCTTCGCGTTCACAAAATAGCCTTGCGGGTTTGAATCATCCTAGACTCCCCGCCCCCACGCGCCAACCCGGCCCGGCACCGGTCAGGCGATCAATCGTAGGGTCAAAGGATAGCGGTATCGTCTGTCCTTGTGCGATTCGACTGCCGCGAGAATGCACAAGACCAGGTAACCCAGCATCGCCGCCAGCATGACCGGGATCAGCAGCAGCCCGATCCCGGTGCAGCTCAGCCCGACGGCGCCCACAGCCATGGCGGTCCAGACGATCAGAAACGCGAGCTGAAAGTTCAGCGCCTCCTTCGCCTGGTCCAGGGCGAACGGCGACTCGTCTTTCTTGAGCAGCCAGATCAGCAGCGGCCCCAGGATCGGCACCGGCAGGCCGAGCAGGTGCGCCGCCAGCGCCAGCATCCGCTCGTCCTCGCCGGGCACCGCGTCTGCGGGCGGCACGTCGCGTCCCTGTGCTTCGGGGCCGGTCTGGTCTTCAGGTTCGGTCATCGCTCGAGGTCTCCTCCGGGCCGCAACGGGCCTGCCGGCTGAATCGGGACGCGACTATCTTAGCAGTTCCGGCCACTCCGCTGCGGGTGTGTCCGTGCCCCTTAGCCCCCGGCTCTGCCACCCCGGCCGGGGGTGGCCTCACTGAAATCCGCTGCGTCAGGCAGAATCTGATCATCCTCACCCGTGGCTGTCGAACCTGGTTCGCTCCATTTCCCCCGGGCCCGGGCTTCCGCAGCCCGGCCGCGCCGGGTTACCATGCAGGCGATGGTGAAGCTCAGCCGACATGATCTGGCCCCGCGCGTCGAGCTCTTGCCGATGATCGACGTCATCTTCCTGCTGCTGACGTTCTTCATCTACGCGATGGTGCTCATGGTCCGCGCCGAGCTGCTGCCCGTCGAGCTCGTGCCCGTGGCCGGCGAGGGGCAGGCGGCCGAGCCGAAGCAGGTCGTCGCCGTCACCGTGGACGCGGCAGGGCGGTTCCACCTCGGCCAGGAACCGGTCAGCCGCGAGGCGCTGCGCGCCCGGCTCGACGAGCTGGCGGAGCGGGAGTCACCGCCTTCGCTGTTTCTCGCCGTCCAGCGCGCTGCCGAGGGGGAGGCGAAGGTGGACCGCGGGCCGCTGCTGGTCGAGCTCGTGCAGATCGTTCGCCAGGCGGGGATCGCGGATTTTCACCTCGTCGGCGAGCCGGCCGGGGACGCGGCGCGGGAGCGGGGGCCGTGAGCGATCGCGCCTCCTGGCTCGTGCTGGGCGTCGGGCTCGTGATCTCGGCGGCGGTGCACCTGCTGCTCGCGCTCGGGGCAGTGGCCGGGGGGGCGGCCGCTTCTCGACCCGACCCGGCCGACGATCCGCCGGAAAACCGGCTCGGCCAGGACGAGCCCCGCCCGGCCCGCATCGCCTGGATCGACTGGCAGGACTACCGCCGGCTCGTCGCCCCCGACTCACGCACCGAGCAGCCCGCCCTCCAGAAGCAGGCCGACCCGCTCGAAAACGCCCCGGTCGAGCTCGACCCCGCGCCGGCCGTGCCGGCTCCGAGCGAGGCCCCCGACACCCAGCCCACGCCGCCCGCCGTCCCCTCGCTGCCCGCGGAGTCGCCGCCCGCCCCCGGCTCCTCCGCCGCTCGGCCGGACTGGTCGAAGCTGAGCACACCCGCCCCCGCCGCGCCCGACGCCGAGCCCCGCCCGGCCCGGCCGACGTCAGCGCCGAAAACCGGCCGCGAGGCCGACCCCACCGACACCCTCCCCGACGACGCCGCCGTCGAGCCCGGCAAGGTGATCGCGGGCGAAGGCATCGAGATCAGGACCGCCCGGCCCGACTTCGCCGCCGTCGCCCGCGTGAGCAGTTGGCCCGCCAACCCCCGCGTCCGCCTTCGCTTCAGCCCCGACACCGGCGAAGTCATCGACGCGAAACTGCTCACCTCCAGCGGCTACCAGAACATCGACGGCCCCCTGCTCAACAGCCTCTACCGCTGGCAAGCCACCGGCGAAAAGCTCGAAAAACGCAGCGAACCACTCGAACTCGAACTCAAACTCCTGCTCATCGAGGAGTAGCCGGGGAGATGTTCACCCAGCTTTCCCGTAAGTGCCGCAGTGAACCAGAAGACGGCCCGCACTCCTACCCGAGCCGACGCTCGCGCTCTGCCCCGGCTTGGATTAACTACAATCTGTCAGCCTCTAACCTCTAGCCTCTAATCTCCAAGCACTCATGCAACGACAAATCCCCGAAGGCATCGTCATCTCCTGCGACTTCTGCGGCACCGACTGGGACCAGCAGCTCGCCATGATCGAGGGCCACCAGGGCTCGGTCATCTGCCTCGACTGCTTCAAAAAGGCCCTCGCGGGGGCCTCGTCGGCCGACGACGCATTCGACTGCACCATCTGCCTGCAGCATCGCGAGCCGCCCACCCGCGTCTGGCGCCACCCCGGCCCCGAGCCGTCGCCCGGGCTCAACCCGGGCGCCGCGATCTGCTGGCCCTGCGTGAGGCTCGCCGCCAAAACCTTCCACAAGGACGCCGACACCGACTTCCGCTGGAACCCGGCCGAGCATCCGGGCGAATAGCACCCCGCTTCGGCAAAGGCGGAGCATCGGTT
Source organism: Phycisphaeraceae bacterium (assembly GCA_046540025.1). Taxonomy (GTDB): domain Bacteria; phylum Planctomycetota; class Phycisphaerae; order Phycisphaerales; family Phycisphaeraceae; genus JBKHFW01. Next base: position 1,033 of record JBKHFW010000077.1, on the reverse strand, counting down.
ACCATGATGGCATGACGACACTCGACTCCACATCGCCGACGTTCTCCGAACACCGCTACGACCGGATGCTCTACCGCCGCTGCGGCCGAAGCGGCCTGAAGCTCCCGGCCATCTCGCTGGGCGGCTGGCACAATTTCACCCAGCGCGATCGCGCTGCCGAGCTGATGACCCGGTCGTTCGACCTCGGCATCACGCACTTCGACTTCGCCAACAACTACGGCCCGCCCCCCGGCATCGCCGAGACCCACGCCGGCGATGTGCTGAGCAAGGAGTTCAAGGCCCACCGCGACGAGCTGATCGTCTCCAGCAAGGCCGGCTACCGCATGTGGCCGGGCCCGTACGGCGACGCCGGCTCGCGCAAGTACCTGCTCGCCAGCCTCGACCAGTCGCTGGACCGCCTCCAGCTCGACTACGTGGACATTTTCTACTCCCACCGCTTCGACGCCCGCACGCCGCTGGAGGAGACGATCGGCGCGCTCGACTCGGCCGTCCGGCAGGGCAAGGCCCTCTACGCCGGCATCAGCAACTACCCCGCCCACGCAGTGGTCGAGTCGGCCCGGATCGCCCGCGAGCTGGGCACGCCGCTGGTGATCGAGCAGTCGCCCTACAACATGTTCCGCCGGGACATCGAGGCCGACGTGATCCCCCAGACGGGCCGAATGGGCATGGGCATGATCGTCTTCTCCCCGCTCGCCCAGGGGCTTTTGACGCCCAAGTACCTCGGCGGCATTCCCGAGGACTCCCGGGCGGCGAGCGAGAGCGGTTTTCTCAAGAAGGAGCAGATCACGCCCGAACTGCGGACGAAGCTGAACCAGCTCGCCGTGATCGCCGAGGAGCGGGGCCAGAGCCTGGCGCAGATGGCGATCAACTGGGTGCTCCGCGACGAGCGCGTGGTGAGCGCCCTCGTCGGCGCCAGCCGGGTGAGCCAGATCGAAGACAACGCCCGCGCCCTCGAGGCCGACCCGCTCAGCGAAGATCAGCTCGAGCGCATCGACGCGATTCTCGCGGACGTCGGGGAGTGAGAAGAAGGAGT
>JBKHFW010000076.1:0-10727 GCA_046540025.1 Phycisphaeraceae bacterium | reverse complement strand
GACGCCCCCACCGCCCGGGCCGATCTGCTCGCCGGCCTGACGGTGGCCGTGGTCGAGGTGCCGCAGGCGATGGCTTATGCCTACATCGCCGGCGTGCCGCCGCAGTACGGCATTTACACCTCGATCTTCCAGGGCTTTTTCGGGGCGCTGTTCGCTTCGAACGACAACCTCGCCACCGGGCCGACGAACACGCAGAGCCTGCTGATCGCGGCGACGGTCGCCCCGCTGGTGCACGCGATCGACCCCGCTGACGGCGCGCTGTATCTCCAGCTCACGATCGCGCTGACGCTGGTGAAGGGGCTGATTCAGCTCGTCTTCGCCGCGGCGAAGATGGGCAACCTCGTCCGCTACGTGAGCCAGAGCGTGATCGTCGGCTTCACCGCCGGCGCGGGCGTGCTCATCGCCGCGGGGCAGGTGGGGCCGCTGCTGGGCCTGGACGTCAGCGACGTCCAGCGCACCTGGCCCGGCGTGCTGGGCAGAATCCAGCAGATCGCCCCGCATATCAGCGAAATCAATCCGTATGCGCTGGGCATCGGCGTCGGGGCGCTGGCGGTCGTGCTCGTCTCGCGCACCATCTCGCGCATGGTCCCCGGCCCGCTGCTGGCGGTCGTGCTGACGGCGGCCGCGGTGTATCTGCTGGGCTTTCAGCAGGCGCAGCTCGACCTCGTCGGCAAACTGCCCAGCGGCCTGCCCGGCTTCAAGCTGCCCACGATCGACTGGGCCACCGCGCAGGCGCTGACGGGCGGGGCGTTCGCGCTCGCCCTGCTCGGCATGATCGAGACGGTGGGCATCGGCAAGTCGCTGGCGGGCAGGAAAGGCGAGCGCATCGACGCCAACCAGGAGTTCTTCGCCCAGGGGATGGCGAACCTGCTGGGCAGCTTTTTCATGAACATCCCCGGCTCGGGCAGCTTCACCCGCTCGGCACTCAACTTCATGGCGGGCGGCAGGACCCGGCTGGCGGCGATGTTCAACTCGGCGATGATGGCGCTCATCTTCCTGCTGCTCGCCCCGCAGGCGCGGTACATCCCCATGGCGAGCCTCGCGGCGATCCTGTTCGTCGTCGCGTACAAGCTGATCGACTGGCACCACATCGGCAGGCTGGTCCGCACGAGCCAGTCCGACGCGGCCGTGTGCGGGATCACCTTCCTCTCCGCCCTGCTCGTGCCGCTGCACTACGCGATCTACGTGGGGATCTTCCTCAACATCGCCCTCTACCTGCGCAAGGCGAGCCACCTGCACATGGCCGAGATGGTCCGCAGCCCGCACGGCCCGTTTCTCGAGCGGCCGCTGCGCCGCCGGGCCGGCGAGGACAAGGTGATCTTCCTCCAGGTGGAAGGCGATCTTTTCTTCGGCCTCGCTGACGAACTGCAGGACCGGCTGACCGACGTGGCTCACTCGGACGCCGAGGTGGTCATCATCCGGCTCAAGCGGACCCACTCGATCGACGCGACGGTGCTCAGCGTGCTCGAGCAGTTCGTCGATCAGATGCTCGACAAGGGCGGCCACGTCCTGCTCTGCGGCATCCGCCCGCACATCCATCGTCGGCTCCAGCGCTTCGGGCTGGTGGACCGGCTGGGCGAGGAGAACGTCTTCTCCGCGAGCACGGGCGGGTTCGCCTCGGCCAAGCAGGCGCTCGACCAGGCCCGCAAGCTGGCCGGCCGACAGCTCGCCGTCGACCAGAGCCTGGAGATGGGCGACCGCCACCGGGCGTGGGCGTATCAGATCTAGAAGCCAGAGGCTGGAGGCTGGAGATGAGAGGCTGGAGGCTGAAAACGCGTCCTGGCTTCGTGGCGCGGGGGTCTGGGTGGGGCTACCAGGGGCAGGTGTTTTCGTAGACGTTGCAGAACCGCCCGGCCAGGTTGCCGCGGCGGAGGGTGTAGACCGGCACGTGGCCTCGGCAGAGCACGCGGGGGACGAGGCCGGTGAAGCCGATGCCCCGGCTGACGCCGGCGAGGGTTTCGCGGTGGCGCAGGACGCCGCTGGTAAGGTCCAGGGGCAGGTCGGTGGAGTTGATCAGGGCGCCTTTGCCGGGCAGGCGGATCTGTCCGCCGTGGGTGTGGCCGCAGAGCATGAGGTCGGCGCGGAGGTCGGCGGCGGTGGCGAGCGAGACGGGCGAATGGGTGATCATCAGCCGCAGCTCCGGCTCGCCGGGGGGCGCGGGGTCGTGGCGGGCGAGTTCGATCGCCAGGGCCGCGGCGTCGGGCTCGCGGTCGAAGAGCATCTCCATGCCCATGACCAGCAGCGGCAGGTCGGGCAGTCGGGTGCTGGCGTCGCCCAGCCAGTGGACGGGGAGGTCGTCGGCGAGGTCGCGGAGTCGTTGCGTGTCGTGGTTGCCGAAGACGCCGAACGTGCCCAGCCGGGGATGCAGCAGGTCGATCAGGCGGGCGAGCTGATCGCGGGCGAGCTGCTCGTCACCGGGCAGGTTCATGTAGTCGCCGGTGAGGGCGACGAGGTCGGGCGGTTGGTGGGCGAACTCGGCGGCGAGTCGGCGGGGCCAGCGGCTGCGTCGGCGCAAGTGCAGGTCGCTGAGGTGGGCGATGCGCAGGCCTTCCAGCGCCCCGGGCAGACGGGGCAGGCTCAGCTCCACGGGATCGAGCAGGCGCGGCGGAAAAGGCATGGCGGCAGTTTCCACAAAGCGAGATCACAGCCGGGCTTGTCAGAAGCGCCGGGGGGCGATATCCTAGGCGGTTGATGGCGGATCGTGCCGGTCCGGCCCGGCTGGGGCCGTGGGCGAACCGCAGACGCAGGCTTGCATTCTACACGTCAGGAGTCGCTCTGATGGCCAAAATGTTCTACACCCTCCAGGAGGCGGCGGAGAAGCTCGGTAAGAGCGAGGACGAACTGAAGCAGATGGCCGTGGACGGCCAGCTTCAGCAGTTCCGCGACCGCGACAAGCTGATGTTCAAGCGGGAGCAGGTGGACAAGCTCGCCCCGGGTGGTGCGGCGGAAGATTCGGGCGGCCCGATTCCGCTGGCCGGCAGCGGCGATACCGACGCCGGCGACACCGACGCGCTCGACCTGCGTGAAGCGGAAGAGAGCGGCGGCCCCGGCGCCAGCGCCCCGAGCGTGTTCGACACCGGCGAGGTCGATCCCGTCGATCCCGCCGCCCAGACACAGGTCACCCAGTCCGCCGGCGAGGAGGAAGACCTCTCCCTCGAGAGCGTCGGCTCCGGCTCGGGCCTGCTCGACCTGACCCGCGAGAGCGATGACACCAGCCTCGGCGCCGAGCTGCTCGAAGAGATCCAGCCCGACGACACCGCGGCCGGCTTCGGCACGGGCGCCGGCTCGGGCGGTGCGACCGGCATCTTCGAGAGCGGCGTCGCCGTCGAGGCCGACGAGTCCGGCCAGGCGAACCTCGAGGATCTCCAGCAGAGCGCCGCCCCCGCCGCCGCCGAGACCCAGGCGGGCCCGAGCAGCTACGTCGTCGAGGAGTACGACCCTGCCGGCAGCGGCATGAGCTCCGGCCTGCTGCTGGGCACGATGATCACCATGGTCGTCGGCCTGCTGGTGGTGATCGCCGGCATGATGGACGGCCTCCGCTCCAGCCTCGCCGAGATGATGACCGAATCGGTCACGTCGCTCGGCATCTGGATGGGCGGCCTGGCGGCGCTCGTCGTGGTGCTCGGCGTGGTCGGCATGACCATCGCCAGGGCTGCGGCCCGCTAACGAGGCCCAACGTCGATCCGGAAGAACGAACGACCCGACCGCACGCCGATGGTGCCCCCGCACCCGGCGTGCGGCTGCTTTGGGGGTTCTGAGACATGCTCAGTCCCGATGCACGCAACGAATGGCTGACCATCCTCGGCGTCGGCGCGCTGCTGACCGCGGCCGCCGTCTTCGTCGGCCTGTGGTGGCTCAGCGTGCCCATCCTCATCGTCGCGGTGGCGCTGGCCGCCTTTTTCCGCGATCCCGAGCGGCGGATCCCCACCCAGCGCGGCGCCCTGGTCGCCCCCGCCGACGGGCGGATCAGCTCGATCCACGAACTCGAGCATTACGAGCCGCTGGGCGGGCCGGCCGTGTGCGTGCGCATCTTCCTCAGCGTGCTCGACGTGCACATCAACCGCAGCCCCTGCCACGGCGAGGTCGTCAAGCTCGAACACACGCCCGGCCAGCACCTCAACGCCCTCAACCCCGAGTCGGCGGAGGTGAACGAGTCGAACCTGATCGTCATGGTCCATCCGATCCGCCGCTACCCGATTGCGGCCGTCCGGCAGGTGGCCGGGGCGCTGGCGCGGACCGTCGTCTGCAAGGTGCGTGAGGGCCAGGTCGTCCAGCGCGGCGAGCGGATCGGGCTGATCAAGCTCGGCTCGACCACCGAGCTCTACCTCCCCAAGGAGTTCGAGCCGCAGGTGACCGTCGAGGCCGGGCAGAAGGTGCAGGGCGGGCGAACCGTCCTCGCCACAATGGGCACGCCCGACCGCGAGCCCGCCTCCACCCCCGCGACGCCAGGCTCCACGCCCGCGCCGAAGCCGGCCGAGCCGGCGGATACGAAGGACGGCGAAACGTCCGAATCGGCGGACGAGAAGCCCGCCCCCAGGGACGAGGCCGAGCGGGTGGAGACCTGACTGGGTGAGCGACCAGGGTCCCAGGTGCCGTCATTTTGTAAGCCGGCAAAGCCGGACCCATACCCGGGGCACCGCCCTTCTGCGGGGATGCCACCGGAGGTTCCGATTCCGTCTGCCTCCCCGGCTCAGCCGCCCTTGCGGAACAGGTCGAGGAAGCGGTCCTCGTAGTCCTTGAAGACGCCGAGGCGGTCGAGCTCCCGCTTGAGCTCCATCGCCTTGGACCGGTCCTGGCGGGCTTTTTCGAAGAGGCGCTCGATGCGCTGGCGTGCGGCGAGGTCGAGCTTGGATTCGTCCTCTTCTTCGTCCTCGTCCTCTTCCTGCTGCCTGGCGACGCCGGGGATGGTGAACTCTTCTTCGCTCTCGATCGACTGCTCGGTCGCCTCGCCCAGCCGCTGCATGAGCTGGAGCAGGTGCTGCTCGACGGCCTTGGCCTGCTCGGCGAGTTCGGTGACGTCGACGTCGATCCCCGCCATCGTGGCGAAGACCTCCAGCACCGCCTGGGAAGCGCGCGGGTTGGGCACGCCCACGGCGAAGAAGGGCAGCTCACCCAACAGGCAGAGCCCCTCCATCCCCCGCTCGGCCGCGGCCCCGGGCAGAACGCCGTTGAGGCCGCTGATCTGCCCCTCGCGGAGCACCTCGACGTTGGGCTGCTGCGAGAGCTCTCCGAGCAGGTCGGGCCGGGTCGCGACGCCGAACACGCGCGGCGCGTCGCTGGGGTGGAGCTGGGTCGCCATCGCGGCGAAGGTGAACACCCGCTGCACGCCGAGGTCTTCGGCATAGTCGAGCAGTCGCTGGCAGAACTCGTAGCCTCGGGTGCTGGGCTGGGCCTCGCCGATGAAGAAGACGATGTCCTGCCCGCCGGCGGGGTTCTTCCAGGCAAAGAACAGGTTGCGCGGCATTCGGCTGGGGCTGGCGATGCCGTCCTTGACGTCGATGTGCTCGACGTCGAACAGCTCCTTCGCCGGCAGCTCGCCGATCAGCCGGGCGCCCAGCTTGCGGGCGAGGTAGTTCCCCGCCGCCAGTGACACGTTGCCCATGCCGGGCCAGACCGCCACCAGCCAGGGGTTCTCGAGTTCGTAATGCTCAGCCATCAGGCTTGGCGCTCCTTTCACACGGAAACAGACGACCTGCATCCGCAGGCCCAGGCACCCTTCACGGTAGGGCGGCAGCCGGCTCCGGGCAACCGGGACGCGGTGTGGCGTGGGGGGCTGTTCCCGGCGAGCGGGCCGTCCTACAATCGCGCGAACCACACCCCAGGAGAGGAAAGGAGCGTGTGACGTGGCCGAGCAGGACCCCCGCATCGACCGACTTCACGAACTCATGGACGAGCTGACCCGCGAGCGGCAGAAGCACGTCGAGGCGCTCGAGCGGATCGACGAGACGCTGGATCGCTACGGCATCACCCCCGAGGGCACGCCGGCCCCGCCGCGCCGTCGCCAGCCCACCCGCCGCTCCGACGTCGTCAAGCGCCGCGAGAAGGGCCCCGAGGCCAAGGCCCGCCCCGCGCCGGGACCGCGCGGCAGGCGCCGCCGGGGCAGCTTCGAGCAGACCGGCGAGCAGTTCGTCCTCTCCCTGCTCGAAAAGCGGGGCGAGATGACCACGTCGGACATTCACAACGCCTGGATCAAGGCCGGGCGAGGCGGTCGGCCCGACAACATGCTCAGCAAGCTGACGCGTGAGAACAGGATCAAACGCGAATCCATCCCCGGTGCCCGAGGCAGCCAGTATCGCCTCGCCTGATCCGTCAGACCACGCGCCGACCCTGACCGGAGGCAATGACATGACAGGCCTGAAGCTTCTGCCCATCCTGCCCCTGCTCGCCGTCGCCGTCGCGATCGCCGGCTGCGACGCGACCGATGCCGAATCCGGGACCGGCGCCACCGGCCAGGACGCCATCGACCTGCGCAGCTCCGCCTTCGATGCCGGCGAGCCGATCCCCACGCAGTACACCGCCGACGGCGAGGACATGTCCCCGCCGCTGGAATGGACGGGCGTGCCCGAAGCGGCTCAGTCGCTCGCGCTGATCGTCGACGACCCCGACGCGCCGACCGACGAGCCCTGGGTGCACTGGGTCATCTACAACCTGCCCGGCGACCTCACCGGCCTGCCGCGCAACATCCCGCAGGAGCCGATCGTCAGCGACCGCATCGACGCGACGCAGGGCGTCAACGCCTTCGAGGAAAACCGCATCGGCTATCGCGGCCCCGCCCCGCCCGCGCCGGACGATCCGCACACCTACCGCTTTCGGCTATACGCCCTCGATCAGCCGCTCAACCTCGAGTCCGGCATGACGAAAGAGGAGCTGCTCACCGCCATCGAGGGCCACGTGATCGCGACCGGCAAGCTGACGGGCACCTACGACCGCTGATCGCTATCCTGTAGGGCGTGCGTGAGCATCTGCCCAAGTTCGTCGTCGTCGCCCTGCTGCTGATCGTGGTGGGCGTACCGCTGCTGCTTCGCCCGGATCGCGCCGCCTCCGAGCCCGCGGACGGCGATCGGCCGGTGCTGGTGGTCTACACGCCGCACATGGAGAGCATCCGCCAGGAGTTCGCCCGCGCGTTCAACCGCTGGCGGGCCGGGCAGGGGCGGCCGCCCGTCGACTTCGACTGGCGCACCATGGGCGGAGCGAGCGACCTGCGAAAGACCGTGCTCAGCCAGCTCACCGACCTCGCCCGCGAGGGCCGGGAGGACGCCGGCATCGGCGCCGATCTCTTCTTCGGCGGCGGCGACTACGAGCACGACAAGCTCGCCGAGGGCATCACCCTCAAGCGCGATGGTGAGACGGTGCGACTCCCCGCCACCGTCCCGCCCGACCTGCCGCCGGGCCTGCTCGAGGAGGCGTTCCCCGCGCCCGAGATCGGCGGGAACCGGCTGTACCACCCCGATCGCCGCTGGATCGGCGTCGTGCTCTCGAGCTTCGGCATCGTCTACAATCGCGACGTGCTGGAGCTGCTCGAGCTGCCCCGGCCCGGGACGTGGAGCGACCTCGCCGACCCGCGCTACCGCGGCTGGATCGCCCTGGCGGACCCGGGCCACTCCGGCTCGGCAGGGGCGACCTACCACGTCATCCTCCGCCGGCTCGGCTGGCACGAGGGCTGGGCCATGCTCCGCCGCACCTTCGCCAACGCTCGATACTTCACCAACGGGGCGAGCAAGGTACCCGTGGACGTCTCCGCGGGCGAAGCGGCGGCCGGCATGTGCATCGACTTCTACGGGAGGTTCCAGGCCGGCGCGATCGGCGGCGACCGCGTGGGCTACGCCGACCCGCCCGGCCTGACCGCCGTCACCGCCGACCCGGTCGCCATTCTCCGCGGAGCGCCGCATCACGAGCTCGCCAGCGAGTTCATCGCCTGGCTGCTCAGCCGCGAAAGCCAGACGCTCTGGCAGCTCGAGGCCGGCTCGCCCGGCGGCCCCGAGCAGTTCGAGCTCCGCCGACTCCCCGCCCGCCGCGACCTCTACCAGCCCGGCGTCATGGCCGAGCGAACCGACCCGGAGGCCAACCCCTTCGCCACCGCCCGCGCCATCCCCGACGCCATGCCCGGCTTTTACGGCCTCGTCGCTCCGATCGCCCACGCCATGGCGATCGACATCCACGACGACCTCGCCGCCGCCTGGGCCGCGATCCAGCGGACCGACCCCGAGCACCCGAACTACCCGAAGATGCTCGCCCGCTTCGACGCCATGCCCGAGGAGCTGACCATCCACTGGCCCGACGCCGAGCTCGAAACCGAGTGGCAGCGGGCGATCGCCTCGCCCGACCATCCCCGCCACGAGGAAGCGGCCCGGACGCTCGACACCTTCTTCGACCAGCTCGGCGAGCGCCTCGCGGGCGACGCCATGCTCGACCGCCGGCTGGCGTGGACCCGCTTTTTCCGTGACAACTACCGCGAGGTCGTCCGACTCGCGCCTTCCGAATAAGTACCCACCATGCGTCTGTACATCATCCGCCACGGCGACCCCGACTATGCCAACGACACCCTCACCGACCTCGGCCATCAGGAAGCCGCCGCCCTGGCCGAGCGATTGAAGCGCGTGCGGCTCGATCATCTCTATACCTCGCCTAAGGGCCGGGCGCGGGCCACCGCCCGCCACACCGCCGAGGCGATCGGCCGGGAGGTCGAAATACTCGACTGGACGGCCGAACTGAGCCACTGGCGCATCGAGCAGGACGGCCCCGGCGGCCCGACGCCCTGCGTCTGGGACGTGCACGGCCACCGCGTGCGCTGCCACGGCGAAATGCCCACCCTCGACGACTGGCACCACCACCCGCCGTTCGACGATCCGAAGTTCCACCGGGAATTCGCCCGGCTGGGCCAGAAGTCCGACGCCTTCCTTGCCGGGCACGGCCTCGTCCGCGACGGCGGGGCCTACCGCATGGAGCGCCCCAACGACGACGCGATTGCCGTGTTCTGTCACGGCGGCTTCGGACTGACGTGGCTGGCGCACCTGCTGGCGATTCCGCTGCCGCAGGTGTACGTCAGCTTCTTCCTGCCCCCGACGTCGGTGACGACGATCCTGTTTGACGAGCGGGCCCACCGCCTCGCCGTGCCACGCTGCATCGGGCTCGGCGACCTCTCCCACGTCTACGCCGCCGGCCTGCAAGACGCCCGCGTGCCGGTGGGAATCAAGGCCAATTACGAGTGACGCGCGAGCCGGGGCGGCCCGTCCCACAGCCTGATCCCGGCCGGCTTTTCGGGGCTGCCGGTGTGCACGGTCAACCCGCGTCCGGTGCTCGATGACGCCCAGGCGCTGGGGATCCTGGCCGGGACCGACCGCCTCGACGCGACGGTGATCGCCCGCTTCGCCGCCCACATGCAGCCGCCGCGAGACGAAAAACCCGATCCCAGCCGGCAGCAAAGCGTCGACCTGCGGTGGGACGGCCGCGGAGCCACCGGCTCCCCTGCCCGGCTCGGTCTGAACTCGAGTGGTGCGACACACAGCATCCTTCGGAGTGCTGTGCGGCACCCTCTCTCCACCCGGCTGTCACGCGGCCCTGGCCGCCCGCCACCAAACGGACACCCCCTACTCCACCAGCGGCTGCTCTTCTTCGGGCTGCGCGCCGCCCTGCCCGTCCGCCACGTCCATGCGGATGCGGTAGACGTGGTACGGCTCGTCGCGGGCGCTGGTCCCGCCACGGAAGCGGGGCATGAGGTGGATCTTGCTGACGGTGACGTAGAGATCGCCGTCGGGGCCCGTAGCCAGGGAGTCGGGCCACTGGAGCCGGGGGTCCTGGTAGATCATCCGCATCTCACCGCTCGGCACGTGCCAGGCCATGATCGCATCGCGCTCGAGGGCGGTGTGGTAGACGTGGCCCTCGTCGTCCATGAGCATTCCGTCGGTGACGACCGTCTCGGCAACCTCCTCGACGGCGCTGGCGATCTGCTCCTCGCTGAGCGTGAAGTCGCGTAGAGCGGCCGTGGGAATGCGGTAGAGCGTTCGGCCGGTCAGGGCGTGGTAGTAGAGCGTCTCGCCGTCCGGGCTCAGGGCGATGCCGTCGGCGTGGATCTGCGGGGTCTCCCCCTCGGGCGTCTCCAGCGGCTCGCCGCCCACGGCGAGCGAGAGGTTCGGGTCGGCCTGCGTGGAGGGGTGATCCTCCAGCACGCGGATGCCCGCGGCGTCCTCGAGGTCGACCACGACCAGCGCCCCCGCCCCGGAGTCGGTGAGGTAGGCATAACCGCGATCGGTGTCGACGCGGACGTCGTTGAGGTAGCTGTCCGACGGCGCGAGGTCCGGGCTCAAGTGGAAGATCCGCAGAACCCGGTCCTGCTCGAGGTCGATCACGACGAGCTTGGGCCCGCCCTCGACGACCTCGCCCATCATCGGAGCGGCGGGGTCGAGCACCCAGAGTCGGCCTTCGCCATCGTTCCAGACCGACTGCACGCTCACGAAGCGGTCGCGCAGCGGCTCGCCCGGCTGCCAACTGTTCCAGCGCATGTCGGGGTAGGGCACGACCTCGCCGTTGGGCCGAACCAGCGCGACGGAGATGTCGTGCGTCTCGCTCCAGCGGGGGAAGTTGACGAACAGCCGACCTTCGTCCGACACCGCCACGCCGGTGGGCTGGCGGCGGGGGAAGGTGGCGACGGAACTCATGCGAGGCGGCTCCGCCTCGGCTTCGGGCTCCGCCTCGGCTTCGGGCTCGGGCTCGGGCTCCGGCTCCGGCTC
>JBKHFW010000075.1:0-11779 GCA_046540025.1 Phycisphaeraceae bacterium | reverse complement strand
CCTCTCTGGTCGCAGACGATATTCATCGGCGTCATGGTCCTGCTCGGCGTGGTGCTCTGCTGGGTCGGCCGCCGGATCGAACGATACATCGCCGGCCGATGCATCCGCCGCTATCTCGAGGCGGAGGCGTGAGGTAGATTGGCCGGGAGAGGGCAGAACAAGGCGGCATCTCTCTTCGGGGCCTCCCCCTGCTAGCCACCGGCGGCGGGGGTGCGTATAGTGGTAGATAGTTTTCCAGCCAGCCGCGGGAGGGGTTCGCGATGTTCACACGCTGTTTCCTGCTGATGACGGCCGCGTTTCTGCTTGCCGGCTGCGCCACGGGCGGCGCCGAGCAGAACTACCGCGAGCTCGATCGCGACGCCGATCCGTTCACCGTCGATGAACCGGCGATGAGCGAGGCGGAACCGAGCGAGACGCTCGAGACGCCGGGCCCGGTCGATCTCGTCGTGACCGGCGAGGCCGAGCCTTCCATCACCGACCTCGCCCGCGATCAGTGGGAGATTGTCGTCACCGGCCCGAAAGACGCGGCGGTGACGCACTACCCGGCCTACTACGACGTGCTCCGCAGGCGGGACTGGACCGACGTGCTTGAGCCGGCCGAGGTGGAAGACCGGCTGGCGCGGGCGCTGGCGGGAGCGTACGACGAGACGTGGTCCGCCGACGCAGCGGCATCCGCGCTGTGGGAGCCGGCGGCGTTCTCCGGCCACACCGCGCTGCTGCCGGTGAAAATGGCGTTTCAGCCGCCCTGGCGGCGGGTGATCTGGCCGTAGGCACCGGGCCGGCCGGGCGGGCTCGCCACCGGCTCGCGTTGCGACGGAGCCGGGTAATCCCTATGTTGAACCTGTCTCAACCATAGGAGTGAGGGGGACATGGCGAGCATCACTTTCGACGGACAGAGCTTCACCATTGACGGTCGGCGGGTCTGGCTGGTCAGTGGGTCGATCCACTATGCCCGCGTGCCCCGCGAACTCTGGCGCGACCGCATCCGCGCCGCCAAGCAGGCCGGGCTCAACTGCATCGACACCTACGTCTTCTGGAACCTCCACGAGCGCGAACGCAACCGGTTCGACTTCACGGGCGATCTCGACCTGCGCCACTTTGTCGAGCTCCTGCGCGATGAAGGGATGTACTGCATTCTCCGCCCGGGGCCTTACATCGGCGCGGGCGTCGACTTCGGCGGACTCCCGCCGTGGCTGCTGCGAAGCGAGAAACCGGTCCGCCTGCGCCAGGGGCACCCGCCCTTCCTCGAGGCGTGCAGCCGCTACCTCGGCGCCGTGCTCGAGCAGGTGCGCGACCTCCAGCTCACCACCCCGGCGGAGGGCCCGCACCCCCCTGCCCCGACCGCGAACGTGCCCGGCGAGCCGGCGGGCGGCTACATCGGCTTCGGCCGGGGGCCGATCATCCTCATGCAGGTCGAGAACGAGTGGCTCTGCCACAACCCCAGCCAGGGCGACGCCTACCTGCGCGAGCTGATGCGCTACCTGCGCGAGAACGGCTGCGAAGTGCCCGTGAGCACCTGCAACTACCTCTGGCAGCGGCTCGACGGGGCAATCGACACCTGGAACGCCAGGAGCCACCTTACCGCCAACCTCCGCCAGCTCGGTGTCGTGCAGCCCGCGGCCCCGCGCATCGCCAGCGAGTACTGGACCGGCGAAATCGACACCTGGGGACGCAAGCACACCCCGGGTGACGCCCAGAGCCACCTGTATGACCTCGCCCAGATCCTCGCCGCGGGCGGCCAGCCCAACCAGGCGATGTTCCACGGCGGGACCAGCTTCGGCTTCCTCGCCGGCCGAACCGCCGACACGCCGGACAGTTGGGTCACCACCAGCTACGACCGCGACGCCCCGCTCACCGAAGCGGGCGGCCGGGGGGAAAAATACCTCGCCACCAAGCGGATCTGCACCTTCGCAAGCCAGTTTTCCAGCGTGTTCGCCCACCTCGGCAGCGAGTCGGCCCACGCCGCGGTGGCGACCGACCAACCCGACCATCCGCTGAGCGTGATCCACCTCCCCGGCACGCAGGGCGAGGTGGTTTTCCTGTTCAAGGCCGAAAGCGACGACACCCGCGAAACCTCGGTCCTTCTGCCCAGCGGCCTGACCCTGCCGGTCCCGCTGGACGCGGAGCGCGTCGCCTGGCTGGTGCTGAACGCCAACCTCGCCGGCGTGGCCAATCTGGACTACACCAACCTCCGCCCCTGGGCGATGCTGGAGCGCCGCCTGCTGGTTCTCTACGGCCCCGCCGGCAGCGAGGGGCTGGTGAGCATCGACGACGTGCCGATGCAGATCCAGGTCCCCGAGGGCCGGGAGCCGAAAATCGAGCGCCTCGACGACCTTGCCGTCGTCGTGCTCAACCGCGAGATGGTCGATGCCGCCTACCCCGGCGAGGACGGGCTGGTGATCGGCTGCAACGGCTTCGACGAAGATGGCACGCCCCTGCCGCTGGCGGGCTGGAAGGAGATCCTCCGCGTCGGCCTCGATGGCGGGATCGACCGCGACCCCGCGCCCGCCGCGAGCAAACCCCGGCCCCCCAAGCCGACCGGCTGGCAGTACGCCTCGGCGAAGGCGATGGTCACCGGCGAATCGGCCGCGTTCGAGAAGATCGACGGCCCCGCCAGCCTCGAACAGCTCCGCTGCGACTTCGGCTACGGCTGGTACCGCATCGGCATGGGAGCGAAGAAGACCGCCCGCGTGCTCGCCCCGCAGTCGGGCGATCGGCTGCACGTCTACAGCGAAGGCAAGCTGCAGGCCATCCTCGGCCTCGGACCGGGCGCGGAATATGACCCGATCGACCTCAAGCTCGCCGGCGACGTGGTCGTGCTCGCCGACAACCTCGGCCGGTTCAGCGAAGGCCACCACTTCGGTGAGAAGAAGGGACTGTTCGGCCACCTTTTCGCCGTCGAGGACGCCGAGCTGGGCGAGCCGGAGGTGCGTTCGCAGCAGACGCCCGACCCGTTCGTCCTGAGCGGCTTCGTCGAAGGCCGACGCAAAGGCGAGCGAGGCCCCGCCGACGCGCTGGTCTGGAAGATCCGGCCAGGCGCCCGCAAGCCGATGGTGCTCGACGTCCGCGACCTGCCGCTGCCGGGCGTGTTCCTGGTCAACGACCAGCCAATCGGGTTCTACGACCCCGAGCTCTCCTCCGGGTTCGACCGCTACGTGCTCGACCCGAGCGAGGAGGAGGTTTCGACCGGCCGAAACGAGCTCAAATTCGCCCTCTACGGCACGCTGGAGCGGAAGCTCGACTGGGACAGGTATTTCACCCTCTACCAGGTGACGCAGTCGCTGAGCAGCCGGGGGGGGTGGGCGTTCGCCCGGTGGGATCAGCCGGCCGGGAGCGACTTCGGCAAACTGCCGGCCAAGTTGCCGGACCAGCCCGGCTGGTTCCGCGCGCAGTTCAAGGTGAGCTCGCCGGATCAGCCGCTCTGGCTCGAGCCGCGCGGCATGAGCAAGGGGCAGATCTACCTCAACGGCCGCAACCTCGGGCGGTATTTCATGAGCACGCGCGATGGCAAAGCCGTGGGGCCGCAGAAGCTCTACTACCTGCCCGAGCCGTGGCTGAAGACCGACGAGCCCAACGAGTTGCTGCTTTTCGACGAGCACGGCCGGAGCCCGGCGAAGTGCCGGTTGGTCTACAACGCGCTTGGCCCGTGGGCGAAGTGAACCTGGCGGGCGGGTGATCGGCCCGCCGCGTGTACAATGGGGCCATGGAGAGAAGTTCCTCTGCCGTGCGCCGGCCGCGCAAGCTCAGCCTCTGGCAGCGGGCGATGCGGTTCGTCCGGGCCCGCTGGTACGTCGTGCCGACGATTCTGCTGCTGGTCGTCGCCCCGCTGGCGGCGCCGCTGGTGCGGTTCGCCATCCGTTTCTGGACGACCGGGCAGCGCGGGCCGATCCCGCAGCCGTATCCGATGTGGCTCTGGGGGTCGCTACTGCTGGTGGTGGGCGGGGTGATTCTCTGGCTTTTCTGGGTCGTGGTCCCGTTCGGCCGACACGAGCCGCCCGAGCGGGGGATTTCGCCGCGGGATTACTACCGCACGACCCGCTGGCTGCCGTGGATCCCCTTCGCCATCGTGCTGGGCCTCTACCTGATTGCCGGGCTGCTGGCGCTGTACGCCTTTTTCCAGGACTGGCGCTCGCCCTGGCAGGGGGACCCGTCGCTGGCGTGGTCGGCCATCTTCCGCGACTGGCCCATCTCCAGCCGGCACACCCTGCTGCTGCTCGCCGGCCTGCCGACCCTGGTCGTCTTCGCCTTGGTGGCGATCTTCATTCGGCGGCACTTCGACCGGGAATACCCCAAGGCGGTCTGGCGCCACCAGATCTGCTTCGAATGCGGCTACGACCTCGAGGGGAACCCGGACGCGGAGACGTGCCCGGAGTGCGGGACGGTGATTCCGGAAGAGGCGAAGAAGACCGGGGGACGAGGCGATGGGAAATGAAGCGGATTACGCCGCCGGGGGGCCGGGGGATCAGAGGTCCGGCCGGCAGTGGCTGTCCCTGATGCCGGGGTACGTGTTGCTTGCCGGCATGGCGCTCTGCTATGTGCTGTCCGGGGTTTACGGGGCCGGTGCGGGGCCGGGGCCGTTCCGTTTCGTCGACCTGGCCCTGGGCTGCCTGGCGCTCCTGCTGGGCTGGGCCGGCTGGGCAGATCCCCTGCTCGCGCCGGTCCCCCGGCCGCGCCGAAGCTCGCCGCGGATGGTGCTCCTGACGCGGAAGGTGCAGATCTGGCTCGTGCCGCTTTGTCTGCTCATGCTGGTCGGGCTGCTGACCACCTTCGCCACGGAGGTGCTGGGCCTGCCGGAGACGCCGCTGACGCGGGGCATGCTGGGCATCGGCGTCGCGGGGGCGATGGTCGTGGGGCTGCTGGTTTCCAAGCGCATTGCCGAATTGCACGAGCAGCGGTATCGCCGCGGGATTCGGGAGCGCGGGCTCTGCTTCGCGTGCGGGTATGACCTCCGCGGCAGGCCGGACGGGGGAAGGGAAGGTGTCCAGAATGCGGGGCGGTGGTGGCCGATTCGCCGGTCCCGCGGAAGGCTCTTTGGAGCCACCTGCGGGCTTTTGCAGGCCGTGACGGCTGTTTTTCAGCCCGGGGCGCGGGGCGGCGGCGGGTGTGGTAAACTAACGGGCTCTGCGCTAGGATGCACGCTATGAGTGACGAATCAACCACACCCCGCAACTCGACGCTCGAAACGGTGGAACCGATCGGCAAGCGCGTTCTCATCCGTAAGGACGAGGACAAAAAGCAGACCAAAAGCGGAATCCACCTGCCGGACAAGATGGAGATCCCCACCCTCACCGGGCGGATCGTGACCATCTCGGCCGAGGTCGCCGCCGACTCCAACTACCCGATCGAGCAGTACGACCGCGTGCTGTTCCACCCCAAGGACTCGATTCCTGTCGATTTCGAGGGAGACAACCGGCTGTTCGTCGTCCCGGTCGAGAACGTCGTGGCCGTGTTCCGCCGGGCCTGAGCAGCGGACGCATCCGGGGGTTCCCCCACGCGCCGCCAGGTTTTCCCAAGCCGCGAGTGATCAACTGCCCATGGCTCTTCCCGACCCGTTGACGATCGAGCCGGTCGACCCGTTCGACGTGGCCTTGCGCGTGCCGGGGTCCAAGAGCCTCACCAACCGCGCCCTGCTGCTCGCCGCCCTGGCGGAGGGGGAGAGCCGGCTCACCGGGGTGCTCTTCGCCGACGACAGCCGGCGGATGATCGAGGCGCTCCAGCAGCTCGAGGTGCCCGTCGAAACCGATCGCGACGCCGCGACGGCCACCCTCACCGGCTGCGGCGGTTCACTGCCGGCCGGCGACGCCGAGCTGTTCCTGGGCAACGCCGGCACGGCGATCCGCTTTCTCACCGCGGCCTGCTGCCTGGGAAGCGGCGGCACCCGCGGGCTCGACGGCATTCCGCGGATGCGCCAGCGGCCCATCGGCACGCTCGTGGACACGCTGCGCAGTGTCGGCGGCGAGGTCCGCTACCGCGCGGAGGCGGGCTATCCGCCCGTCGAAGTCGAGGCGAACGGCCTGTTCGGCGGCGAGATCCTCATGCCGCCCACCCTGTCGAGCCAGTACATCAGCGCCCTGCTCCAGGTCGGGCCCTGCTGTGAGGCGGGGCTGACCATCTCCTTCGGCGGGCCGGTGATCAGTCGGCCGTACGTCGAGATGACGGTCAACCTGATGCGCCGCTTCGGCGCGCAGGTGGAGGTGGCGGAGGATTTCAGCCGAATCCGCGTCTCGCCCGGCGTCTATCGGGCGCTGGACTACGAGATCGAGCCCGACGCGTCGAGCGCGAGCTATTTTCTCGCCGCGGCCGCGATCGTGCCGGGCAGCCGGTGCACGATCGAGGGGCTGGGATCCGAGAGCGTGCAGGGCGACGCCCGCTTTGCCGGGCTGCTGGGGACGATGGGTGCCGAGGTGACGCTCGAGCCCCGGCGGACGACGGTCGCGGCACCGAAGCAGGACCGGCTGCAGGGGATCGACGCGGATCTCAACGCGATGCCGGACATGGCCCAGACCCTCGCGGCGGCGGCCGTGTTCGCCGAGGGGCCGACGACGATCCGCCACGTCGGCAACCTGCGGGTGAAGGAGACCGACCGCATGGCGGCGCTGCAAGCGGAGCTGAGCAAGCTGGGTGCGGAGGTGCAGATCACGGGCGACGACATCCACATCACCCCCCCGCCGGGCGGGCAGATCGCCCCGGCCGCGATCGACACTTACGACGATCACCGCATGGCGATGAGCTTCGCCGTGATCGGCCTCGCCGCGGAGGGCGTGAGCATCAACGACCCGGGCTGCGTGGCCAAGACGTACCCCGACTTCTTCGACCATCTCGAGCGGCTCGGCGCCCGGGCGGGGGCAGCGGAATGAGGGATTTCTGGCAGTTCGGCAAGCGGATGCTGCGCTACCGCACGCTGCT
This sequence comes from Phycisphaeraceae bacterium, assembly GCA_046540025.1. Taxonomy (GTDB): domain Bacteria; phylum Planctomycetota; class Phycisphaerae; order Phycisphaerales; family Phycisphaeraceae; genus JBKHFW01. The sequence continues at coordinate 4,873 of JBKHFW010000075.1, read as the reverse complement.
GATCGTCGGCTTCGCCGCCGCCCTGGTGGACGCCGCGTGCGCGTTCGGCGGGTTCGGCGGGCTGATGCTGATCATCCGCCAGCTCTTCGGCAACCGCCAGAGCGTGCGGGACATGGTCGCCGACGCGGTGAATCACGACTGGGTTCAGGCGGCGCTCGGCGACGTCAGCGGCATTCTCGCCTGGATTCCCGAGGACCCGTTCCGCGGCTTCGCCTTTGCGCTGGGGCTGATCCTCGTGCTGGCGGTGATCGGTTCGGCGATGCGCTTCGTGCACCAGAGCACGATCATCAGCGTGTCCCTGCGCACGGTCATGCGCGTCCGCCGGGCAGCGTTCCAGCGGCTGGTGCACGCCCCGCTGGAGGCGATCCAGACGCAGGGCACGGCCGACAACCTCAGCCGGGTGGTGCGCGACACGACCCAGCTCGCCCGCGGGTTCAACGCCCTGATGGGCAAGGCGGTGCGCGACGTGCTCATGGGCTCGGCCCTGCTGGCGTGGGCGCTGATCGTCGATCCCTGGCTGACGGCGATCTTCCTCGTCGGCATGCCGGTCATCGGCGTGTGCATCAAGAAGTTCGGCAAGCGCATCCGCCGGGCGAGCAAACGGGCCTTCCGCGCCTACGGCTGGATGACCGGGGCGCTACAGGAGTCCATGCAGGCTGCCGCAGTCGTCAAGGTGCACCAGGCCGAGGGGTACGAGCGGCGGCGGTTCAACACGATCAACCGCCAGGTGTTCGCCCAGGAGAACCGGGCGCGTACGGCGAGGGCGATGAGCAGTCCGGTGATCGAGCTGATCGCCATCGTCGGCGTCATGGCGGTCTCGCTGGCCGGGGCGTGGTACGTTTTCCGGCGCGGCGGCGACGCGCAGGCGATGGTGCAGGTGCTCGTCTCGCTCGGCGCGGCCGGGGCGTCGTTCCGCCCGCTGGCGAACCTCAACAACGATCTCCAGGAAGCCGCCGCCGCCGCCAGCCGCATTCGCGAGGTGCTCGAACTCCCGGTCGAACCCAACGTCCGCGGCAGCCACCGCGAAGGCCGGCCCGTCCTGCCCAGGCACCGCGAGAGCGTCCGCTTCGACCACGTCAGCTACCACTACCCCGGCAGCGAGACGCCGGCGCTGGAGGGCGTCGACCTCGAGGTGGCGCACGGGGAGAACATCGCCATCGTCGGACCCAACGGCGCGGGCAAGAGCACCCTGCTCAACCTCCTGCCCCGCCTCAACGAGCCAAGCGCCGGCCGGGTGCTCATCGACGGGAAGGACATCGCGAAGGTGAGCCTGCGCAGCCTGCGGCGGCAGATCGCCGTGGTGACCCAGCAGACGGTGCTTTTCGAGGGGACGATTGCCGAGAACGTCGCCTACGGTCAGCGGCACATCCCGCGCGAGCGGGTCGTCACCGCGGCGAAGGCGGCCTACGCCCACGAGTTCATCGACCGCCTGCCCGCCGGCTACGACACGCACCTCGGCGAAGGCGGGGCCGGGCTGTCGGGCGGCCAGAAGCAGCGGCTGGCGATCGCGCGGGCGATCCTGCGCGACCCGGCGATCCTGATTCTCGACGAGGCGACCAGCCAGATTGACGCCGAGTCGGAAGCGCGGATCAACCGGGCGCTGGCCGAGTTCCGCGAGGGGCGGACAACGTTCGTCATTGCCCACCGGCTGAGCACGGTCGTGGACGCCGACCGCATCGTGGTTATGGTGGACGGCCAGATTGCCGACCAGGGCACGCATGGCGAGCTGCTGGGCCGATGCCCGGTCTACCAGACGCTGACGCAGACCCAGCTCCAGCCCGCCGGCGAGACGAGCGAGGGGCTCGCCGCCCGCGAAGCGTGAGGTTTGATTCGCAGCCGCGGGCCGGCTATGGATCATCTACCGCTTCCGATCGCGGGTGAGAGGAGATTGCTGTCCGCCGTGCAGATTGACGCCGACTTTTCCGTCCCCTTCCGCCACCGTTTGCGGTTCACCCGCGACGCTCTGTTGCCGGAGGACGCGACGCTTGCCCGCTGCCTCGAGCCGGCCGGGCACGGCCCGGCGAGGGTGCTCGCCTTCCTCGATACACACGTCGCCCGGGCGCTGCCGGAGCTTCCGGAGCATCTGCGGACGTATGCGGCGGCGCACGGCTTTGAGCTGGTGGGCCGGGTGCAGCCGGTGATCGGGGGGAGATGTGCAAGAACGACCGCGATGCGGTGTACCGCGTGCTGAATGCGGTCGCGGAGGCGGGGCTGGATCGGCAGAGTTATGTGCTGGCGATTGGAGGCGGGGCCGGGCTGGACTGCGTCGGCTTCGCCGCGGCGATCGCGCATCGCGGGGTTCGGCTGGTGCGGATGCCGACGACGACGCTCGCCCAGGCCGATTCGGGCGTGGGGGTGAAGTGCGCGCAGCGGGAACCGAGATGCTTCGTGAGGGGACGCCGAGATGACGGACGAGCCTGCCGAGTTCACCTGCCCGCTCAGCCGGGCCGAGGTGGTGGAACGCTACTTTCTCGAACACCGGGCGAAGCTGCTGGACGTGGCAGCGTTTCTCGACCGCGTCGAGCGGGCGAAGCCCGAGCACGACCCGGCCGACCGCGATTACCGGCTGCGCGCCATCGACGCCGCGATCGAGGCGCTTTCGCCGTCGGCGATTGCGGTTTATGCTTGAGGCGGTTTATGCTTGAGAAGGGTTACCTGTCTCTCGTCATTCTTTGCGGTTCGACTCCATGCACCACATCCCCGGCCCCGACGCATCGATCTGCTACTGCACCAACGTTCACGCCGGTGCGACGCTCGAGGAAACCTTCGCCAACCTCGAGCGCTACGCGCTGGCGGTCAAGCAGCGATACAGCCCCGACCAGCCGATGGGCGTCGGGCTCTGGCTCTCCGCCGAGGCGGCGGGCGAGCTGACTGCCAACGGCAAGCTGCCCCACCTGCGTGACTGGCTCGGCGAGCACGGTCTGCGCGTCTTCACGCTCAACGGGTTTCCCCATGGCAACTTCCACGCCAGGGCGGTCAAACACCGCGTCTACGAGCCGGACTGGCGAGACCCCGAGCGGCTGCGCTACACGAAGGACCTCGTCGCCATCCTCGCCGAGCTGCTGCCGGAGGAAGGCGAGGGCAGCATCTCCACGCTGCCCGTCGGCTGGGGCACGCTGCGCGACGAGCCCGGCAGCGAGGCGGTGGCCGGGCGACACCTGCTGGAGCTGATGCACCACCTCGCCCGCGTCGAGCTGGACACGGGCAAGCTCATCCACATCGATCTTGAGCCCGAGCCCGGCTGCGTCATCGGCCGAAGCGACGAGGCCGTCGGGTTCTTCGAGCGTCACCTGCTCGGCCACCTCGATGACCTCAGCGTCCGGGCCTACCTGCGCATCTGCCACGACATCTGCCACGCCGCGGTCATGTTCGAAGACCCGGCCGAGGCGGTGGTCCGCTACCGCAAGGCCGGGATCAGCATCGGCAAGGTGCAGGTTTCCTCGGCCGTGCGGGTCGACTTCGACAGCCTCACCGAGGAGGAGCAGCGCGAGGCTCTCGCCCAGCTCCACCGCTTCTGCGAAGACCGCTACCTCCATCAGACCACCATCCGCGACGACGTGGGCGAGATCGCGTTCTACGACGACCTTCCCCAGGCCCTCGCGGCCCGCGGCGACCAGCCGCCGCGCGGGGAGTGGCGAGTACACTTCCATGTGCCCATCTACCTCGAAGGCTTCGGCCAGATCGGCACGACTCAGTCGGACCTGCTTCGCTGCCTGCGGGCGATCGAGCCGGAGGACCGCATCCACCACTACGAGGTCGAGACCTACGCCTGGAACGTCCTGCCCGAGCCGCTGCAGCCCGGCAACCTCGCGCAGGGCATCGCCGACGAGATGGCCTGGCTGCGGGAGGCGGGACGATGAGCACGTCGGCCGGTTCGCGACTCGCCGCCTGGCTCGACCTCACCCGGCTGAGCAATCTGCCCACCGCGCTGAGCAACGTGCTGGTCGGGCTGTATCTCGGCTTCGCCGTCGCCGTCATCCGCGGCGAGATCCCCGCCAGTGCTCCGCGCAGCGGCGAGTTGCTGATCGCCCTGCTGGCTCACGGCTGGCCGCTTTTCATCGCCGTCGCCTGCCTCTACGTCGGGGGAATGATCCTCAACGACATCGCCGACCTGCCCGTGGACCGCGAGCTTCAGCCCGGCCGCCCCGTCCCCTCCGGCCGGGTGAGCCGGGGACTGGCGGGAACCGTGGCCGCCATCCTGATCGCCGCGGGCATCGCGATCTCCGCAAGCTTCGGCGCCGGCGTGCTGGCGATGGCCGGCCTGCTCGCCGCGGCGATCGTCGGCTATGACCTCTGGCACCATCTCTACCCGGCGACCGTCAGCCTGATGGGCGTGTCGCGGGGGCTGGTGTATCTGCTGGCCGCCTCGGCTGTGCCCGACGCGGGGCCGGGCGGGCCCGTGTTCTGGGCGGTGGTTCTCCCGCCGGCGGTGATTCTGGGCGGCTACGTCGTGCTGCTGACAGCGGTGGCGCGGCGGGAGACGGCGTCGGACGTGGGGCCGAGGCGCCGCCTGGCGTGGCTGATCCTGCTGGTCGCGGTGGCCGGCCCGCCGCTGGTGGTCCTGCCGGACACGTGGCAGTCGGCCGTCACGGCGATCATCGTGGGCGTATTGCTCGTGATCTGGCTGGCGCGGCCGGTGCGGCTGGTGTCGGCTGAGCCGCCGCGCACCGGCGAGGCGGTGCGGCGCTGGCTGGCGGGGATCTGCCTGCTCGACGCCTGGTTTCTCGCGCTGCTGGCCACGCTCTGGCCGCCGCTGCTGGCCTTGCTGGCTTTCGGGGTGACGCTCGCGGCGCACCGCCGCATCCGCGCGACGTGAGACAAAGGGCAATGGGCCGGGTGGGATTCGAACCCACGACCAGGCGATTATGAGTCG
>JBKHFW010000074.1:0-11861 GCA_046540025.1 Phycisphaeraceae bacterium | reverse complement strand
GCCCTCGTAGCTCAGTCGGATAGAGCACCGGTTTCCTAAACCGAAGGTCGCAGGTTCGAATCCTGCCGGGGGCACTTTGACGGTCCTGCCTCGAACACAGTGATTCCCGCGCGCCGGGACGCCTCGACACGACTGGGAGAGAGAGGGGGGCAGAATGTCGGGTTGATGCCCGACGCCTTTTTCGACCCGCGTCCGTTCTCGCGTTGAGGGCGCATCCTCGTCAGAATCTCGAAGACCGCCTCTAGAGCTGGGGCTATTCCGGCGAGCGAGGGATCGAAATACTTCGAGGCGGTCAGGCAGCTTGGCCGTGACCTTTCCACTTCGACGACGCCCTCGAGGCGGCTGGAGATCGTCGATTTCTGGGGCGCACTGCTGCAGATGAAGGTCGAAGAGGCGGAGCAGACGCTCGAGAAGGCGGCGCCGTGATGGCGCATCACACCCCCTTCACCCCGAACACCGCTGCGGCGCACCAGCGGTTGCCGATGCGGTCGCGGATGGGGAAGCCGCGGGCGGACGGTGGGCCGACGGGGTAGTGGCGGTCGAGACAGCGCCGCTGCCAGGCGGCGAGGTCGTGCTCGGCGATGGACTCGTCCTCGGTGAAAAGCACCAGCAGCAGGCCGCCGTGGTGGATCATGGGGTCGTTGTAGATCTTCTTCACGTCCGCGGCGACGGGGGCGAGCAGCTCGGCTGCGTATCGCCGAAACGGGCCCGACGGCTCGTGCTGGGCCACCGTCTTCACCTCCAGCCAGTACGCCGCTTCCGGGTCAGTGCGCGGCCCGGCATCTTCAAACAGGGTGCCAGCGAGCAGGGGGTCGCGCAGCGGGCTGCCGTCCGGGGTGAGGACGATGTCGCAGCGCTTGCCCTCACTGCGCTTGCGGCGGGCGCGGTCGGCGGGGTAGCGCTGCTCGGGCCAGACGCCGAAGCCGGCCGCGCGGAGGGCCTCCTGGATCAGCGGGTGCAGGCCGAGCTCATCCAGGGCGTCGAAGCCGTAGACCACCTGCTCGAGATCGTCCTCGCGGGCGCGGGCTTCGAGGCCGGCGGCGACGGCGTCGGCGATGTCGGCGGTGAACCAGCGCATCGGCAAAGGCTCCGGCCCCGGCGAGGCAGGCTCGGCCGAGGGCGGGCGGTCAGTTGAGCTGGGATCCAAGTGCAGCCGCAGCGACAGAATCTGCCGCTGCGGCGCTGTGTGGACGGGTGGCTGGTCCGGGCCCCGCGGGGCGGGAGGTCAGGAGCCGCTCGCCTGGGTTTCCTCGGCCGGCTCGCTGGTCTGCTTGCCCGTCTTGCGGTCCGGGGCGAGCACCATGGTCATCCGCCGACCCATCATGCGGGGCGGGGCCTCGACCTTGGCGACGTCGCTGAGGCGACCGAAGATGTTCCGCATCGACTGCATGCCCAGGTCCTGGTGGGCCATCTGCCGACCGCGGAAGAGCATGGTGAACTGAACCTTGTGGCCGTCCTCGAGGAAGTCGCGGGCCTTGGCGACCTTGATGCCCAGGTCGTGCTCGTCGATGTTGGGGCGAAGGCGCATGCCCTTGAGCTCGCTCTGCTTGGCGTGGCTCTTGGCTTTCTGCTCCTTCTTTTTCTGCTGGTACTTCCACTTGCCGTAGTCCATGACCCGGCAGACCGGCGGGCGGGCCTGCGGCGCGACCTCGACCAGGTCGAGCCCGGCGTCACGGGCGCGGCGCTTGGCCTCGTCGGTGTCCACGATGCCCACCTGCTCGTTGTTCTCGTCGATCAGGCGGACAGGCGAAATGCGGATCATGTCGTTGACGCGTAGACTCTTACCAGTGTCACGCTGTCGCGGTCGAAATCGTCCCCTAGCGATGATCAGATCTCCAGAAAGTTGAAGGAAACTCAGGCCTTTGCCTCGGCCTGGGACGGCTCACGGGTCCGCCCCGTACGCCGTTGACGCGGGATCGGGAACAGGCAGCTCCTTGCCGCCTCACCCGTCTGACTGCCAGGCTTGGATTCAGATTAGCCGGGCGCGAACGGCCAGGCAAGAGAGCGCAGGCACGAACCACATTATAGCGCCCGCACGGCGCAGAATCCAGTCGGCTACCCATCCCGGGCTCGGGGGCGCCCCGACCCGGCGGGTCGGTGGGGCGTTAATTGCCTCGTCCGCGGGGGATCGGCTATGCTGTCGCCCATCATGCTCAACGAGATCGATCAGCTCCGCCAGCAGGCCGAAAGCGACCTCGCCGCCGTCTCCAACGCGGACGGGCTCGAGGCGTTTCGGATCAAGTACCTCGGCTCCAAGGGTGCTCTCAAGCAGCTCATGGGCCGGATCAAGGACGTGCCGAAGCAGGACAAGCCCGAGTTCGGCAAACGGGCCAATGCCCTGCGCCAGGACGTCCAGCAGGCGTTCGAGCAGAAGAAGGCCGAGCTCGGCACCGCCGGCGGCCGGCGCCCGGGGCCGAGGATCGACGTCACCGAGCCCGGTGAGCCGCCGCGGCTGGGGCGCGAGCACATCATCACGCAGACCATCGACGACCTCGCCGAGGTGTTCGGGCGGATGGGCTTCGACGTCGCGACCGGCCCGGAGGTGGAGGACGAGCACCACAACTTCGTGGCGCTGAACATCCCGGCGGACCACCCGGCCCGGGACCCGATGGACAACTTCTACCTCACCGATCCGACCGAGCCCAACCCGAAGCTGATGCGGACGCAGACCTCGACCGTGCAGATCCGGGTCATGGAGCAGACGAAACCGCCCGTGCGGGTCATCGCGACCGGCCGGGTGTACCGCCCCGACGAGCACGACGCGACCCACTATTCGATGTTCCACCAGGTCGAGGGGCTCTACGTCGACCGCAATGTCTCCATGGTGGACCTCAAGACGACGCTGATGCAGTTCGCCCACGCCATGTTCGGCGAGGACGCGGACGTGCGGCTCGTGCCCAGCTATTTTCCCTTCACCGAGCCCTCGGCTGAGCTTTACGTCAAGATCAAGCTCGGCGCGCCGGGACAGGAGGAGTGGCAGTGGATGGAGATCGGCGGCTGCGGCATGGTCGACCCGGCCGTGTTCGAGGCGGTCGGCTACGACCCGGAACAGTGGACCGGCTTCGCCTTCGGGCTGGGCATCGAGCGGCTGGCGATGCGCAAGTACGGCATTGCGGACATCCGCTGGCTCTTCGAGAACGACGTGCGCTTCCTGCGGCAGTTCTGAGGACTCTTTGCGCCGCGTTCGCGCAAGATTGACGCGGTTCTGACGCTTCAGTCCGGCGTCGGATGGTACGATAAGTAACCTGGGACCATTGAATTGGGGCCGCGGAGGTAGTGCATGGAGTGGTGGCAGGCGATTGTGCTCGGCATCGTCGAGGGGCTAACGGAATATCTGCCGGTCAGCTCGACCGGGCACCTCATTCTCGCCCAGCGGGCGATGGGCATTCCCGAATCGGAAGCGGCGAACGCCTACGCCATCTGCATTCAGGCCGGGGCGATCGCCGCGGTGCTGGGGCTCTATTTTGCGCGCGTCAAGCAGATGAGCCGCGGCCTGCTCGGCCGGGACGAGGACGGCCTGCGCCTGGTGCGGAACGTGCTGGCGGGGTTCGTGCCGGCCGCGATCGCCGGGCTGCTGCTCAATGATCTGATTCGCGAATACCTCTTCGGCGGCGAGCAGTGGGGGCTCTGGCCCACGGTGCTCGCGTGGTTTCTCGGCGGGGTGGCGATCCTCATCGTCGCCTGGAACCGCAAGCGCGACACCGGCAGCGCCCGCAGCGGGCTCGGCATCGACGACCTCACCCTGCGTATGGCGCTGATCATCGGCGTGGCGCAGTGCATTGCGATGTGGCCCGGCGTCAGCCGAAGCCTGGTGACCATTGTCGGCGGCGTATTGGTGGGCCTGAGCCTGCCGGCCGCGGTCGAGTTCAGCTTCCTGCTGGGGCTGGTGACGCTGTCCGCGGCGACCGCCCACGACGGGGTGCAGTACGGCGATCAGATTCTCGGGCGATACGGCACGGCCGAGATCCTGCTGGGCTTCGTCTTCGCCTGGCTGGCGGCGGTGATCGCGGTGAAGTGGATGGTGGCCTACCTCAACCGCCACGGGCTGGGGGTGTTCGGCTACTACCGCGTGGCACTGGCGGTGGTCGTGGCGCTGCTGATCCTGGCGGACACGTTCGCCTCGGCCCGCTCGGCGCCCCCGGTCACCTCGGCGACGGTGCCGACGGTCGAGTCGCCCGCGCCGGGACGTTAGAATCCTTCCATGACGGCCGCTCGCGCGGCTGATCCTGCGGAAGCGTCTGCCGATCGCATCTGCGGGAACCATCACAACTTACAGGATGGTCGCCCGCGCCGGCGCGGGGGCAATTGCCCTGCCCGGCCTTGCCAGTCGTGCGGTGAGCGATATCATCAGCTTATCCGGATGAATGGATAAAACACTATGAGCAATTTCGCCACACAGTTTCGGAAGAAGGTTCTGTTCCTCGACGGCGCCATGGGCACGTCGATTCACAACTACGAGCTCGATCTCGAGAAGGATTATCTCGGCAAGGAGAACTGTACGGAGATTCTCGTGCAGAGTCGGCCGGACGTGATCCAGGAGATTCACGAGAGCTTTCTCGAGGCCGGCTCGGATGCGGTGGAAACCGACAGCTTCGGGTCCAACAAGCTCGTGCTGGCCGAGTTCGACCTGGTCGACCAGACTTACGAGCTCAACAAGCGGGCCGCCGAGATCGCCCGCGCCGCGTGCGAGAAGTACGCGACGGCGGACAGGCCGCGGTTCGTCATCGGTTCGATGGGCCCGGGGACGAAGCTGCCCAGCCTCGGGCACACGGACTGGGATCCGATGTTCGACAGCTACCGCGAGCAGGTGCGCGGGCTGATCGACGGCGGGTCGGACGCACTGCTGATCGAGACCTGCCAGGACATCCTCCAGGTCAAGTGCGCCGTCGCCGCGAGCCTCGCCGCGATGGACGAGAAGGGCACCGACCCCGAGAAGCTGCCCATCCTCGTGCACGTCACCATCGAGACGACGGGCACGATGCTGCTGGGCACGGAGATCGCCGCCGCCGCGCAGGCCCTGCATCCGCTGCCGATTCTGTCGCTGGGGCTCAACTGCGCGACCGGCCCGGTCGAGATGGCCGAGCACGTCACCTGGCTGAGCAAGCACTGGGATCGCGGCATCAGCGTGCTGCCCAACGCCGGCCTGCCCACGCTGGTGGACGGCAAGACGGAGTATCCGCTTCGTCCCCAGCCGTTCGCCGAGAAGGTGGACCAGTTCGTCCGCGACCTGGGCGTGAACATCGTCGGTGGCTGCTGCGGCACGACGCCCGAGCACATTCAGGCGCTGTACGAGAAGGTGGGCGACCGCGCCCCGGCCGAGCGGGAGATCGAGCCGTTCCCCGCGGGCTGCACCTCGCTTTACACGCCGGTGCCCTATCGCCAGGACACGTCGATCCTGAACGTCGGCGAGCGGACCAACGCCTCGGGCTCTCGCCGGTTCAAGCGGCTGCTCGAGGAGGAGAACTGGGACGAGATGATCAGTCTCGCCCGCGAGCAGCTCCGCGAGGGCTCGCACGTGATCGACGTCAACGTCGATTATGCCGGGCGGGATAACGCCGAGGACATGCGCACGCTGGTGAGCAAGCTCGTGCGGCAGGTGCCCGGGCCGCTCATGCTCGACTCCACCCAGCCTGACACGATCGAGGCGGGCCTGAAGCACGCCGGCGGCAAGTGCGTGATCAACTCCGCCAACCTCGAGGAGGGCGAGGAGAAGTTCGCGCAGATGGTCGGCCTCGCCCGCCGGTTCGGTGCGGGGCTGGTGCTGGGCACGATCGACGAGGACCCGGACGAGGCGATGGCCCGGACCGCGGACCGCAAGCTGGAGATTGCCGAGCGGATGCACCGCCTGGCGACGGAGAAGTACGGGCTCGCCGAGGAGGACATCCTCTTCGACCCGCTCGTGCTGCCCGTGTCCACCGGCATGGAGAAGGACCGCCGCAGCGCGCTGGAGACGATCGAGGGCGTGCGGCGGATCATGGCGCGGTTCCCCAACTGCCAGACCCTCGTCGGGCTGAGCAACGTCAGCTTCGGTCTCAAGCCGGCGGCGCGGCAGGTGCTCAACAGCGTGTTCCAGCACGAGCTGATGCAGGCCGGGCTGACCGGCGCGATCGTGCATGCGAGCAAGATTCTCCCGCGCAACAAGATCGAGGACGAGCAGTGGGACGCCGCGCTGGACCTCATCTACGACCGCCGGGAGGAGGGCACGGACCCGCTCGAGAAGTTCATCGATCTGTTCCCCGAGGGGACGGAGGTGGCTGCGGCCAAGCAGGACCTCAAGGAGCTGCCCCTCGAAGAGCGGCTGCAGCAGCACATCATCGACGGCGAGAAGCGCGACCTCGAGCAGACCCTCGACGAGGCGCTCGCGAAGTACGCCCCGGTGGACATCATCAACGACCACCTGCTGGGCGGTATGAAGGTCGTCGGCGACCTGTTCGGCTCCGGGCAGATGCAGCTTCCCTTCGTGCTCCAGAGCGCGGAGGTGATGAAGCAGGCGGTGGCCCACCTCGAGCAGCACATGGAGAAGTCCGACGGCCAGAGCAAGGGCTCGATGGTGCTCGCCACCGTGAAGGGCGACGTCCACGACATCGGCAAGAACCTCGTGGACATCATCCTCTCCAACAACGGCTACACGGTGCACAACATCGGCATCAAGCAGCCGGTGTCGGCGATCATCGAGGCCTTCGAGGACAAGAAGGCCGACGCGATCGGCCTCTCCGGCCTGCTGGTCAAGAGTGTGCAGGTGATGGAGGAGAACCTCAACGAATTCAACGAACGCGGCATCGGCGTGCCGGTGATCCTCGGCGGGGCGGCCCTGTCGCGGCATCACTGCGAGGGCCGGCTGCGCGAGCTCTACGAGGGCAACCTGTTCTACGGCCTCGACGCCTTCGAGGGCCTGCGACTGATGGACCACATCGTCGCCGGCAAGACCGAAGAGCTCAACGCCGACATCGACGAGCGCCTCGGCAAGCGGGCGGAGGTGGAGAAGAAAATCTCCGAGCGTGAAGCGAAGCGCGAGCAGGAGAAGGAGAGCCAGGAGGGCGGTACCGCCGTCGCCGAGCAGGTGCGCTCCGACGTCGCGACCGACGTCGAGGTGCCCGAGCCGCCGTTCTGGGGCGACCGCGTCGTCGAGGAAATCGACCTCGACCAGGTGTATCCCTTCATCAACCAGATCGCGCTCTTCCGCGGCCAGTGGCAGCTCAAGAAGGGCAAGCTCAGCCAGGAGGAGTACGACCGGCTGATCGAGGACGAGGCCAGGCCGGTCTTCGAGCGCCTCAAGCAGCAATGCAAGGAGGAACGCATCCTCAACCCGCGGGTGGTCTACGGCTACTACCCCTGCCAGAGCGAAGGCGACGACCTCGTCATCTTCGACGCCGAGAATCACGACCGCGAGGTCGAGCGCTTCACCTTCCCCCGCCAGGGCAAGCGGAAGCGGCTCTGCATCAGCGACTACTTCAAGAGCGCGGACAGCGGCGAGAAGGACGTCATCGGCCTGACCTGCGTCACCATGGGCGAGGCGGCGTCGCAGCGCACCAAAGAGCTCTTCGAGAACAACGACTACCAGGACTACCTCTACCTGCACGGCTTCAGCGTCGAGTCGGCTGAGGCGCTCGCCGAGATGTGGCACAAGCGCATGCGACAGGAGCTCGGCATCGGCGGCGACGACGCCCCGAGCATGAAGCAGCTCTTCGCCCAGGGCTATCGCGGCAGCCGCTACAGCTTCGGCTACCCGGCCTGCCCGAACATGCAGGACCAGGAGAAGATCTGGCGCCTCATACATCCCGAGCGCATCGGCTGCCGACTCACCGAGAACTGGCAGATCGACCCCGAGCAGTCCACCAGCGCCCTCGTGGTGCATCATCCCGAGGCGAAGTACTTTTCGGCGTGAGGCAGAAGTAGTTAAAGGAGTTGCCGCGAGCTACGCTCGCGGGCGAAGAGCCACAGATCGACACAGATGAACACAGATCAGATCCCACAGGAGGGCGCGACCCTTCTGTGGGATCTTTTATGGCGCGAACCGGCGTGCACGCCCGAGACCCGAGACCCTCCTTTCACAGCCCCACCCGCACGATGAGCCGCACCATCAGCGCCAGCCGGTCGCCCCAGCCGTGGAGGGCGATCGCGAGGAAGGTCGGCCAGGCGGCGAGCAGCCAGCCGCGGTGTCGGCCGGGCACGGTCATGGCCCAGATCGTCAGCGCCGGCCCGGCCAGGATCAGCCCGAGCAGGGGGAGGAACGTCGCCTTTCTCGCTGCGGCCCAGAGCAGGTCGAACAGCGGCAGCGGCGGGGGGAGCCCGTCCGGGGTGATCACCAGCATCACCAGCAGCGACGCCATGAGTGCGAGCACGATCAGGCTCAGCCGCTCGGCCAGTCGGCCGCGGTCGGGCGGGAGCTGCTTCAGTCGGCGGCGGATCGGGCGGGTTGTGCGTCGCCGCGGGCCCATCAGAGCGTGAACGCCGCGTCTTCCCAGGCCTGCCTGGCCTGCACCGCCGCATGGAGCGGGGCGGTGAGGCCGCGCAGGTCGAGCACGACCGGGCCGGTGCGCCCCCGGGCGATGTCCGCCGCGATGCGGTAGGCGGTGACGTCGAGCTCCCCCTCGCCGACCGGGCCGCGGACGGACTCGGCCTCGCCGCCGAGCTGGACGTCGCTGAGCCGGGCGATGGTGAGGCGTTTGCCGAAGCGGCCCAGCACGGCGGCCGGGTCTTCGCCCCGGGCGAGCAGGGGGGCGGGGTCGATCGCGGCGCCGAGCGCGGGCAGATCGACCTCATGGATCCACTTCTCGAGCGCGTCGAGCTGATCTTCCGCGTGGACGGCGAGGCGGATGCCGACCCCGTCGGCGGCCTCGACGAGCGTGTGCCGCAGGTCGCCCGGCAGCTTCGCGACCGGCAGGGCGAGGCTCAGCGGCAGCTTGCCGAGGTCGGCGGCGAAGGTGATGGCGTCGAGCGTGGCGGTCATGGCCCGGTCGAGGCGGGCGGGGTCGAGGTAGTGTTTTCGCGGGATGAAGAGGTCGATCCCCGTCGGCCTCAGGCCCTGGCGGGCGAAGAGGGCGACGAGGTCCTTGCGTGCCCGGGCGGAGAGCTCGCGCGGGCGGATGCCGGCGAGGGCGGCGTCGAGCTGCACGCCGGTGAACTTGGCCCGGTCGAGGTGGCCCAGCGCGGCCCGCACGGTGCCGCCCGCCTGGCGGACCAGTGGGGCGAGCGTCGGGCTCAGGGAGAGATCGCTGCCGTGAGTGAGGATCGCCATATGGCGGTAGTGTAGCCGGTTCCGCGGGGCCCGCCGAGGTGGGCTTGGGACGCCCGCGCCGCTACCATGGGGCGATGCTCAAGTATCGGCTGCTTTTCGGACCCATCATGGTTGCCCTGCTGCTGGGGCTGCTCGTGCTCGACGAATGGGTGGACACGCTGCCCGGCCCGGCCTGGATGGGCGACGCCGGCACGCTGCCGCCCGGGCTGGCGCTGCTGGTCGTGTTTCTCGTCGTGATCGCGCTCGCCAGCCGGGAGCTGTGGGGGATCATCCGCGCCAAGCGGATCGAGGCCGACCCGGTCGTGCTGGCCCTGGCGGGGGTGATCGGCTGCCTGCTGATCTACGTCATGCCGCCCGGGCTCAGCTCGGCGACGGCGCTGGCGATCTACGCGACCGTCATCGTCGGCGTATTCATCCTGGCGCTGGTGCGCCACGCGCTCCCGGGGCGGACGGAGGGGTCGGTCGCCGTGGCGAGCGTGAGCCTGTTCGCCCTGATCTACCTCGGCACGCTGCCGGGGTTCTACCTGGCGATCCGGCACGACCACTCGGCATGGGTCGTGGCGGCGCTCATCGTCATCACCAAGTCCTGTGATGTCGGCGCCTACTTCACCGGCCGGGCGATCGGGCGGCACAAGCTCGTGCCCTGGCTGAGCCCGGGCAAGACCTGGGAGGGGCTGGGCGGCGGGGTGCTGCTCTCGGCTCTGCTGGCGGCCGTGCTGGCGTGGGTGGGCAACACCTGGTTCTCGGGTCCGGATGCAACGGTGCGGGCCTATCCCCTCTGGTTCGCGGCCGTGGCGGGCCTGGCGCTGGGGCTGGCGGGCCAGTTCGGCGACCTGACGGCGAGCCTCTTCAAGCGCGACGCGGGCGTGAAGGACTCAGGCCGGTCGATCCCCGGGTTCGGCGGCCTGCTGGACGTGGTGGACTCGCCGCTGGTCGTGGCGCCGCTGGCCTACTGGTTGCTGCGGCTGCTCGACGTCGTCGCCGGGGGATGACTCACTTTTCACACGGACAAAACGGCCAAAGGCGGTATCCTGTGACTCAGGAGGTACCGCTTCATGTCTGATCGTCCGCATATCACCCGTCGCGAATCGCTCAAGCTCGCCGCCCTCGGGGCGGGCTCCGCACTGCTGCTGCCCGGCCGGGCCGGGACGGCCGCCGCGCAGGCGAAACCCCCGGCACCCGAGCCGGGCGGGGATCGCCCGCGAAATATCATCTTCCTCGTCGCCGACGGGATGAGCGCCGGCGTCCTGTCGCTGGCGGGGCCGTTCGCCCGGGTGGTGCGGGGCGAGCAGGCCGGCACCGCCTGGGCGGAACTCATGGCCGACCCCGCCGCGGCGCACGGCCGCGTCGAGACGCACTCGCTCAACTCGCTGGTGACCGACTCCGCCGCAGCGGCGAGCGCCTGGGGCAGCGGCCATCGGGTGGCGAACGGGGCGATCAACGTCCTGCCTGACGGCACGCGCCTGACGCCGCTGTCGAAGCCGGTTCGTGCGTCGGGCCGCCGCATGGGCCTGGTGACGACGACGCGCGTGACGCACGCCACCCCCGCCGGCTTCGCGGCCGTGCAGGCCAGTCGGGGCGACGAGGATCAGATCGCCCCGCAATACCTCGGCGAGGTGGACGTCGTCATGGGCGGCGGCCGACGGTGGTTCGACGCCTGGTCGAAAGCGCACGGCGAGGATCTCGTCGGCCGCTACCGCGACGCCGGCTACACCACCTGGGACAAGCGGCTCCAGGTCACCGGGCCCCGTGTGCCCCAGCGGGTGCTGGGGCTGTTCGAAGGGGGGCATCTTCCCTACGCGATCGATCGGCGGCGCGACGGGGAGCTGGAGCGCCGCGTTCCGACGCTGGCGGAGATGACGCGCAAGGCGATCGAGGTGCTCGAGCCGCGGGGGGACGGGTTCTTCTTGATGGTCGAGGGCGGCCGGGTGGATCACGCCGCGCACGGCAACGACGCCGGGGCGATCATGTGGGAGCAACTCGCGTTCGACGACGCCGTGCGCGAGGCGCTGCGCTTCGCCGGCCAGCGCGACGACACGCTGGTGGTCGTCACGACCGACCACGGCAACTCAAATCCCGGCCTGTACGGCTACGGCGATCTCGAACGGCTTGCCGGGCAGGAGGCGTCCTACAATGCGATCCGCGAGCAGATTCGCAGCGGCGGCGATGCGGCGGAGACGGTGCGGGCGCTGACGGGCATCGGGATCGACTCTGCCGAGGCGGCGCTGCTGATGGAGACGGTGGACGAGCCGAACCGAAACGAACTGAACCGCCAGCACCGGCATTTTCACGGCACGCTGGGGCAGATCCTGGGCAACCGCACGGGCGTGCAGTGGTCGGGCACGAACCACACGGCCGACCACGTCGTGCTGACCGCGGCGGGCCCGGGGGCGGAGCGCTTCGCCGGCCTCCAGCCCAACACGGCGGCGTTCGATCACGTGACCGATCTGTGGGGCCTCCCTGCGGCGGCAAACGCGCCGAGACATGGAGAAGAAGAAAGTTCGAGGAAGCCAGAGGGAGTTAAAGGGAGTTAGCTGGAGGCTTCGGAGGCTCCCAGGCCGGGGCAAATCGCAACGCCGCCCCGCTCCGGGTATGGCTCCCGGTCGTGCGCTGCCGATTGCGC
>JBKHFW010000073.1:0-12697 GCA_046540025.1 Phycisphaeraceae bacterium | reverse complement strand
CTCCCTCCAACTCCCCAACCCCTCCCCTAGCCCCCGGCGCGTCCACCAGTTACCATACCGCCATGCAGGTTCTGGCAGATCAGTCACGCGTGGATCAGCTCATTGACGGGCTGGCCGAGGCCGTCCGTCGCCCGCTCGAGCAGGCCGGGCCGGGGGGCTGGGCCCTCGTGGGTGTCCGCCGCCGGGGCGACGTGCTCGCCCGTCGGTTGGCCGAGCGGCTCGAAAATCGCGGCCTGGAGGGGCAGGTCGGCTCGCTCGACATCACCCTCTACCGCGACGATCTTTCGGAGATCGGCCCCCAGCCGGTCGTGCGCACCACGGAGATCGACTTCAACCTCGACGGCCGCGACGTCGTGCTCGTCGACGACGTGCTCATGACCGGGCGGTCCACGCGGGCGGCGCTGCAGTCGCTGCTCGACTTCGGTCGGCCCCGCCGCATCTGGCTGGCCGTGCTGGTCGACCGCGGCGGCCGGGAACTCCCGATCGCGCCGGATTTCGTCGCCCTCGACCTGACCGAGTCGGCCGACGCCCCGCCGGCCAGTGCCGACGTGCAGGTGCTGCTCGCGCCCGAGGACGACCGCGACGCCATCGCCATCCGTCAGCCGGAGGAGAAGGAGGCTCCCGCATGAGTGAGTCCGCCTACCGCTGGCCGCACCGCCACCTGCTGGGCATCGAGGACCTCTCTGCCGAGGACGTCCGCTTCCTGCTCCAGACCGCCAACGGCTTTTCCGACGTCTCCACCCGCAGCGTCAAGAAGGTGCCGGCCCTGCGCGGCAAGGTCGTGGTCAACCTCTTCTTCGAGGACTCGACCCGCACCCGCGCGAGCTTCAACCTCGCCGCGAGCCGCCTCTCCGCCGACGTGCTCGACTTCTCCGCCAAGGGCTCCAGCGTCTCCAAGGGTGAAACCCTCCGCGACACCGCCCGCACGATCGAGGCGATGGGCGTGGACACCATCGTCATCCGCCACCAGCTCAGCGGCGCTGCCGTCCAGCTCGCCCGCTCGGTGAACTGTTCGGTCCTCAACGCCGGCGACGGCGCCCACGAGCACCCGACCCAGGCGCTGCTGGACGCGTTCACCATCGCCCGCCGGCTCGGCCGAACGGACAACTTCGACTTCACCGGGCTCACCGCCGCCATCGTCGGCGACATCGCCCACAGCCGGGTCGCCCGCTCGAATGTCCACGCCCTCACCAGGCTCGGCGCCCGGGTCATCCTCGTCGGCCCGCCGACGCTCGTGCCCGGCTCGTTCCGCGACCTCGGCGTCGAGGTCAGCCACGACCTCGACAGCGTCCTGCCCCAGGTCGACGTGATCAACATGCTTCGCGTCCAGTTCGAGCGCCTCGCCAGCCAGGCCTTCCCCGGCGTGCGCGAGTATGCCCACTTCTACGGCCTGACCGCCCGCCGACTCGCCCGCGCCCGGCCGGAGGTGCTGGTGATGCACCCGGGCCCGATGAACCGCGGGCTGGAAATCGACTCCGCCGTCGCCGACGGTCCGAACTCGGCCGTGCTCGAGCAGGTCAGCAACGGCCTCGCCGTCCGCATGGCTGCGCTCTACCTCACCACCGGCGCCCCGGCGCCGCAGCAGTAACCCGCCCCGCAAACCCGGACCCGCCTTCCGACCATGCCTGACCACGCCTCCCACGATCGCGGCATCCTCCTGATCATCTCCGGCCCGTCGGGCGCGGGGAAGACGACCATCACCCGGGCCGTCGAGAAAGAGTTCGCCGCCGTCTTCAGCGTCTCGATGACCACCCGCCCCAAGGCCGAGAAGGACGTCGAGGGCGTCGATTACCACTTCGTCAGCCGCGAGGCGTTCGACGCTGCCCGCCACGAAAACCGCCTGCTGGAATGGGCCGAGGTGTTCGGCAACTTCTACGGCACGCCCCGCGAGCCGGTGGAAGGCGCCCTCGAGCGCGGCAAAGTCGTGCTGCTGGAGATCGACGTGCAGGGGGCGATCCAGGTCAAGAAAAACATGCCCGAGGCCTTCGCCGTCTTCATCCTCCCGCCCAGCGAGGAGGAACTGCTCAATCGCCTGCGCCGGCGCAAGCGCGAGGAGGAAGCGGTGATCCAGCGCCGCTTCGCCAAGGCCCGGGCCGAGATCCAGCTCGCCCGCGAGTCGGGCATCTACGACGCCTTCGTGATCAACGACGACCTCGGCGTCGCCATCGCCGAGACGCGGGAGCTGATCGAAGCCGAGCTGGCCGCGCGGAACGACGGGTAAGGCGGGGCGGCCGAGTTGGAGAAGCCACAGATGAACATGGATGGCCACAGATGGGGAGTTAGAGGGAGTCAGAGGGAGTTAGAGGAGTTAGCGCTTCCGGACTCAGGAACCCTCAAGCCGGGGCAGAGCGCAGCGCCGCCCCGGGTATGGCCGCGGCGTTCCTGGGGATCCGTAGCGCAAACTGAACCCACCCAAGGGCTTGCGACCCTCTGTGGGATACGCCCGAGACCCGAGACCCGATGAAGACGCCGCCGCTCATCCGCGGCAGCGCTGCGCTTGCCGCGGCTTGGGGTGCTTCCCCTCGCCGCCCTGTCGCGCCTTCCTGGTGAATCAGGGCTCAGGCCGCCACCACGCCTCGCAGCCCGGAGCCTCGGTCACGCTCGCCGAGATCAGCCGAACCCGCTCGGGCAGCTCCGGCTGAATCGTTCGCCCGATCCGCTCCGCCACCCGCTCGGCACTGGGGTTCACCTCCGAATCGAACGGCGGAATCTCGTTGAGGTGCGTCCCCCGCCAGGGGCCGATCGCCGCTTCGAGCAGCCGTTCGAGCTCGTGGAAGTCCATCACCGTCTCGATTTCGTCCAGTTCGCTCGCGGCGATGCGCAGGGTCACCCGCCAGTCGTGCTCGTGCGCGGGCTCCATTTCCCCGCCCGGCAGCCGCAGGGCGTGTGACGCCGTGAACGTCCGTTCGATGGTGATCTCGTACATGATCGATCCTCCCGCCGCGGCTCGCCCGCTCTGTTCTCTTCTGTGTGCCTCTGTGTCTTCGGGGTTTTTCGCCCCACATCCTACCGCTTCTGATATCCTGCCTCCCTGTCATGACGCCGATCACGATCCAAGACTTGCACAAGCGGTTCGGGAGCGCGGTGGCCGTGGATGGCGTCGATCTCGAGGTCCAGCCAGGCGAGCTGTTCTTCCTGCTCGGCCCCAGCGGCTGCGGCAAGACGACGCTCCTGCGCATGGTCGCCGGCTTCACCGAGCCCACCGCCGGCACGATCCGGTTCGGCGAGCGCGACGTCACCCGCCTGCCCGCTCATAAGCGCCACACCGGCATGGTCTTCCAGGGCTACGCCCTCTGGCCGCATCTGACGGTCGAGCAGAACGTCGCTTTCGGGCTCGACGTGCGCAAGGTCGGGGCGAAGGAGAAGAAGCAGCGCGTCCGGGCCGCGCTTCGCCGGGCGCAGATGGGCTCCTACGCCCGCCGCAAGCCCAACCAGCTCTCGGGCGGTCAGCAGCAGCGCGTCGCCCTGGCGCGGGCGCTGGTGGTCGAGCCGACGGTACTGCTGCTCGACGAGCCGCTTTCCAACCTCGACGCCCGGCTGCGGGCGGAGATGCGCCTGCAGATCCGCCACATCTGCAAGGACGCGGGGATCACCGCCCTCTACGTGACCCACGACCAGAAAGAGGCGCTCTCCATGGCCGACCGCCTCGCCGTCATGCACGACGGCCGGATCGTTCAGGCCGGTCGGCCCCAGGAGCTCTACGAGCGGCCCGCCAGCCGATTCGTGGCCGAGTTCCTCGGCGAAACCAATTTCGTCTCCGCCGAGGTCGCCGGCCGGGAGGCCGGGCTCGCCGTACTGCAGACCGAGGCGGGCATCCTCTACTCCGCCAGCTTCCCCGACGACCTGCCTCAGACCGGCAACGTCACCTGCTCGATCCGCCCGGAAACGCTGCGCCTGCTGCGAAATGGCGAAACCGGCCCGGCGCGCAACCGCTTTTCCGCCATCTCCCGCGAGGTGGTCTACCTCGGCGAGCTCGCCCAGCACCAGCTCGACCTCGGCGAGCAGCTCACCCTCCAGGCGTTCGAGCTCAACCCCGGCCCACTGCCGCGGGAATCGACCTCCCTCGAGATCGCCATCGACCCCGCCGACGTCGTCATCCTCCGCGACTGAGCCGGGCCTTGCCCCTGGGGCGCAAAAACAGCCCGCAGATGGCCGCCGCCGGCCTTCTGCGGGATTCAGTGTCCCCGAAGGTTGTCTGCTCCGCGTCAGCGGCGGGCGATCGCCTCCTGCTCGCTGTCGAACAGCTCGAAGCGCGTGTCCAGGCGGGTGATCTTGAGCAGCCGGAGCACCGCCTCCTGGCAGTGCATCAGGCCCACCCGGCCGCGGACGTACTCGAGATCCTGCAGCATCTCCACCAGCGGCCCGAGGCTCGCCGAGTCGAGATATTCGACCGTTTCGAGGTCCACGAGCACGGTGTTGACGCTGCTGTAGCGCACGCGCTCCATGCACTCGGCAGCGAGTTCCTGCATCTGCCCTGCGTGCAGCCGGTCGCTGCCGATGCGGGCGGTGAGGATCTGCCCCATCTGTTCCAGTTCGATCTGATGCCCATCCATGACAGCAACTCCGTGGTAGGCGAGTCTCGACGCGGGCGGCTTCCATCTGCCGTCTCTCCCGGGTCAGCATCGGCGGGCTGCGGCCCCGGCTTTGCCACTTTGCACGATCGCTGTCACTTTCCTTCTTTTGTCAGCCGGCACGGCCGCGCCAGACCGCATAACCGGAGCCCGGGGGGAGGAGGGAGTTCGACGGGGGCGGCCGAGCTGGAGAAGCCACAGATGGGCACGGATGACCACAGATGGGAAGTTAGAGGGAGTTAGAGGCGTTGGCGCGTCCGGACTCAGGCTCCCCAAGCCGGGGCGGCGCTGCGCTCTGTCCCGGCCTGGATGAGCGACAGTCAGGAACGGCCTCTAGCCTCTCATCTCCCCCCTCTGCAAAACAGAAAACACCCCGGCGTGGTGGCCGGGGTGCTCAGCGGAATCAGGTGGTTGTCGCCGCGGGGTTTACGCCAGCTCGCGGAGCTTGGCGACGCGCTCTTCGGTGTGCGGGTGGGTCGAGAAGAGCCGCGCGACCTGTTGGCCCATGCCCAGCGGCTGGACGATGAACATGTGGTTGAACGCCGGCGTCTCATGCTGCATCGGCACCCGGCGGGACCAGGCGTCGAGCTTCTGAAGCGCCCCGATCAGCCCGTGCGGCGAGCCGGCGATGTGGGCGCCGTCGGCGTCGGCGACGAACTCCCGGCTGCGGCTGATCGCCGCCTGAATGAGCGCCGCCGCGATGGGGGCGAGAATGATCATCAGCAGCATGCCCAGAATGCCCCCGCCTTCGCGGTTGCTCCCGAGCATTCCGCCGAACCAGAACGCCATCCAGCCCAGGGCGCTGATCGCCCCGGCAATGGTCGCGGCGATCGTGCTCGTCAGCGTGTCGCGGTTCTTGATGTGCGCCAGCTCATGCCCGATCACGCCCTCGAGCTCGTCATAGTCGAGCAGCTTGAGCGCCCCCTGGGTCACCGCGACGGCGGCATGCTTCGGGTTCCGCCCGGTGGCGAAGGCGTTGGGGGCCTCCTGCGGGCAGATGTACACCTTCGGCATGGGCAGGCCGGCGTTTTTCGCCAGTCGGCTGACCATATGCACCAGGTCCGGGGCGTTCTGCTCGGTCACCTCCTGCCCGCGCATCGCCTTGACCGCGATCTTGTCGGAGTAGAAGAAGGCAATGATGTTGCCGAGGCCGCCGAAGATGAAGGCGAAGATCAGACCCTGGGTGCCCCAGATCGAGCCGATCCCCAGGATCAGGCCGAACATCGCCGCCAGCAGCACCGCCGTCTTGACGTTGTTGATGAATCGTGTCATGTCGCGTGCGACTCCTTTCTCCGGCCGGTCCCCGCCCGAGCAGGCGATCGGCCGTCCATAAAGAATACGCAAACGCCGTGCCCGAGGTTCCCTTCAGGCGGGTCGACTCGTTGAATCGGCTCTCACCTGCCGCCATCGCCGAAAATCGGCGGGGAAAGTCCAGCCCAGCCTAGAGCGGTGAGCCGGGGATGGCTGCCATTTTCCACGCCGCGACTGCAATCATGAGGATGAAGGCGATGCGGACCTGCCGAACGGGCAGTTGGTGGGTGAGCGACGCCCCCAGTCGGCCACCCAGCCAGCCGGTGGGGGCGAGCAGGCCGGCGATCAGCAGGCTGGTTTTCCAGTCGTAGCCGTGCTGGGCGAGGCTGGCGTTCTTGTAGATCGCGCCGATGGTCGCGGAAAAGCAGATCACGGCCGCCGAGTTGCCGATGCAGTTGCGAAGCGGCAGCTTGAGGATGACCTGCTGAAGCGGCACCGCCACGGCCCCGCCGCCGATGCCCAGCAGTCCCGCCAGGCTGCCCATGATCCCGCCCACACTGCCCGAGCGGACCGGCGTGATCGTCGCCTCGTCGCGCTGCAGGGGCTTGTAGCGAATGATTTTACGCACGTTCTGGATGATGACGTACACGAGAAACGCCGCGAGAATCCGCCCCAGCCAGATCCCGCCGGTTCGGCCCTCGAAAAACCAGAGGTTGCTCACCCAGACGCCCACGAGCACGAACACGAGCGAGGCCGGGAGCATCCACGCCAGCACGTCCGCCACCAGCACGCCCGCCCGGCGGTGGCGCAGCATCGACGGCACGGCCACGGCAATGTTCGCCAGCATCGCCGTCGCCTGGTACAGGTGCTGATTGCGGGCGAAAAGCACCGTCAACGCGGGGATCATGATCACGCTGCCGCCTACGCCGAGCAGCCCGCCCAGCGTCCCGGCGACGAGCCCCACCGCGGCGATCGCGAGGATCGGCCCCCAGTTCAGCACTGCATCCAGCTCAAACATAGGCCCGTTTATAGCCGGTCGCGACCGGGCGGTCTAGCGCACCGCCCTGTCGGGCAGGGTTCCCGAGACCCGAGACAGACCCGAGACCCTAGCGCTCCGCAGCCTCCGCCGCCTGCTCGACCCGGTCCATCTCCTGGCGCCAGTAGGGGTTGCGCGGCTCGAGCCGGGTCGCTTCGCGCAGCAGCTCGACCGCCTCCTCCCACTGGCCGTTGGCGGCGCTCAGCTCCGCCAGCCCGGCCCGCCAGCGCGCCTCGCCCGGCTCAACGCGAATCGCCTCCTCCAGAAGCGCCTGGGCCTCCGCCCGCGTCTCGGGATCGGGCGTGAGCAGCTTCGCCAGGTTCATCCGCGCCTCGGGCGAAAGCGACTCGCCCGACACCGCCCGCCGGTAGAAGCGGATCGCCCGCTCGCGCTCGCCCTCCCGCTCGGCCATCTCGCCCGCCAGCCGCCACGCCTCGGGCGGAGCCCCGGCCCGATCCAGCACGGGGCGCAGGGCCTGCTTCGCCCGCTCGGGCCGATCGATCTCCCGCCACGCCGAGGCCAGCACGATCCGCTCGCCCGGGGCGTCGCCCGGCACGTGCGCCGCCGCCTCCTCCAGCCAGCTCGCCGCCTCCGCCTCGCCGGGCAGCCGGGACGTTAGCTCAATCCACGCCCGCCGACCCTGCGGGCCGCTCGTCAGCAGGGGAAGCAGCGCCTGCCTCGCCTCGTTCGCCCGGCCGGCGGCGATCAGCGCTTCGCCCAGCGTGCCCAGCAGCTCAGCATAGCGCTCGGGGTGACGCGCCGCCCGTTCGCGATACGGCTCGAGCGTCCGGATTGCCTCGTTCGGCCGACCCAGCTCGAGCCGCGCCCGCGCCCTCGCCCGGTCCGCCCGGATCGGGTCGATCGCCAGCTTCCGCCAGCGGTCCGCGGCCCACATCGCCCGCGTCCACCGCCCGGCCTCGGCGGCGGCTTCGCAGGCGAGCTCCGCCGCCTGCCGGGCGTGGGGGAAACGCTCCATCGCCTGCATCGCCCGCTCGGTGGCCGCGTCCGCCCGCCCGGCCGCGAGCTCGAGCTCCGCCAGCGCGAGCTTGAGTTCCAGCCAGTCCGGCTGCTGCTGGGCGATCGGCTGCAGCGCCGCCGCGGCCGAGCCGGGCGAGCGGGTCGTGCCGAGCGCCTGAATCGCCTGAATCGCCGCCTCCTGCCTCGCGGGCGAGCCCACCAGCGAGGCGAGCAGCTTCCGTCCCGCGGGATGCTCCGCCCAGCGTCCCAGTCGCTCGGCCTGCTTGAGCGCAGCGTGCAGCCGGGCGTCGTCAGACCCGTCCCGCGCTGCGGCCAGCGCCGCGCCGGTTTCGCCTTCGAGCAGCAGGTACGCCACCAGTCGCCGGCGGTGGGCGGAATTGCCCGGCTCCGCGTCGGCCGCCTCGCGGAATGCGGCCGCGGCCGCGTCGGTGTCGCCGAGGTCCGCGAAATGCCGCGCCCGCGCCCGCGCCTGCTCTGCCTGGGTGAGGTCGGTTTCGGCCAGTTGATCGAGCGCCTGCCGGGCCTGGTCGCGGTCGCCCCGGCTGGCGCGAGCCTGGGCCAGCAGCACGATCGCCTCGGCGGGCGGGGCCTCGGCTTCGAGCAGGGGGGCGAGGGCCGCTTCCGCTTCGCCGGCTCGGCCGATCTGGACGAGGCACCGCGCCAGCCGCAGCCGATCCCGGCCGGTCAATTCGTCGGCCAGCGGCTCGAGCAGCTCGGCCGCGGCGGCGTAGTCTGCCTGGCGGGTGAGCAGCCGGGCGGCGGCAAGCTGCTGGGGCCGCGTCAGCTCGCCGGCCACCGCGCGTTGCAGCCGCTGTCTCGCCTGCGGGAACTGGCGCATCTGCTGGTGCAGCCGGGCGAGTTCGAGGTGCAGCTCCGGACGCTCGGGCTGAAGCCGGGCCGCTTTTTCGAGCTGCCGCAGGGCGCCGCTCTCATCCCCCAGCCGCTTGCGCGCGACCGCCAGCAGCAGCCTCGGCTCGGCCCGGCCCGGGGCGCGGGCGATCCCTTCTTCCAGCAGCTCCACCGCCGACTGCGTGCGCGACGCGTCGGCCGGGCGGGTCAGCAGCCAGCGCGCCTTCGCCAGCCGCCACGTCGCGGCCGAGTCGCCGGTGAGCTCGCGCAGCCGGTCGATCAGCTCGGTGGCGAGCTCCGCGTCGGCCGCGACCGACTCCGCCCGCAGCGCCTCGCGGATGAGGCCGATGCGCCGCGGGTGCTCCTCCAGCAGCGCCCGCCAGGCCGATTTCGCCCCGCCTTGCCGCGTCGCTTCGAGATACTTCGCCCGGGCGACGCGCCACGCGAGGTCCGGCTGATCGGGCATGGCCGATTCGAGCTGGGCGAGGCCCGCCTCGGCCTGCCCCTGCCGGGCGAGTGCCATCGCCTCGGCCAGCGCCTTTTCAGCAGCCGTCTCGGGCGTACGCTCCACCTGCCGGGCGAGGTCTTCATCCAGGCCCAGCTCGTGCTCGCGGTTGAGCTGCGCCAGTCGGCGAAGCAGCGCCGGCTCGGGCGGCTCGACACTGTTCATCGCCTGCTGCGCCGCGGCGGCCGCTTCGTCCTGTCGGCCCTGCCGGGCGAGCAGGTCGATCTGCAGCAGCAGCGTCCGCGGTTCGCCGGGGCGCGCCTGCTGTACCTTTCGGGCCAGTTCCAGCAGCCGCTCGGGCCGAATGCCCTGGCGGTCCTCCGTCTCCCCGGCCGCGAGCGCCAGGGCGATCATCGCCTCCACGCTCGACGGCTGCCGGGCGATCGCTGCGCGGGCCGACTCGAGCGCCTGCTCCTCGTAGCCGAGCTCGAGCAGCACCTGCGCCAGCTTCGCCCGCGGCTCGGCCCAGTGGGGGCGATGCTCCGCTGCCCGCTGCCAGGCGTCCCGCGCGAGCTCCAGCTCGCCCGTGGTGGCCCGCGCCTCGCCCATCGCCTGGTGGAAAAACGCCTCGCCGGGCTGGACCGCCAGCGCCTGACGCAGCACCGGGATCATCCGTCCCGGCTGGTCGAGCCCGGCCTGCCCGAGCGCTTCGAGCACCGCCGCCCACGCCCGCGCCTCGGGCTCTTTGCGACGGCGCAGCGCTGCCCGCGTATGCTCGGCCTCGCCTGTCTGGCCGGTCTGCCCGAGCGCCCACGCCCGCCAGGCGAGCCACTTCACCGGCGTACGCGGGTTGTCGATGGGCAGGTTCTGCAGGTGCTGCGCGACCCGCTCCGCGTCGCCCCGCTCGACCCGCCGGGCGAGCAGTTCCTGGTAGATCGCCGGGGCCGCCTGCGGCTCGGCCGCGCGCTCGAGCACCGTCAGCGACTCGTCGTACAGCCCGGCCGCGTCGAGGTAGCGCACCAGCATCGCCGCGAACGCCGGGCTGGTCGGCGGCACCTTCGCCGCGTCACTGAGCCACCGGGCCGCCTCGCCGTCGTCCCCGGCCAGGTGGTGGGCGTAGCCGAGGATCAGGTCGGCCCGCGGGTCGTCCGGATGGGCCGTGTGAAGCTCGCTCGCCTGCTCGACCAGCACGTGGGGCCGGGTGCCGGCCGAGCGGGCGAGATCCATGCGCAGAAGCTGGATCTGCCAGTCCAAAGGGGCCTGCTCGGCCGCGGCCTCGGCGTCGGCGAGCGCCTGGGGGGTCTGGCCCATCGCCGCCTTCGCCGCGGCCCGGGCGCGCAGGGCCTGGCGGTCGTTGGGCGCGAGTTCCAGCAGGTGCTCGGTAGCGCGGAGCAGGGCGGCGGTGTCGCCGCGGATCTGCTGCAGCTCGAGCACCTGCCTCGCGAGCTCGACGTCGTCGGGGCGCCGCTCGCTGGCGCGTGCGAGCGCGGCCGCGGCCTGGCCGAGATGGGCGTTGCCGTCCAGCGGCACCCGCAGCCGGGCGCGGGCCCAGGCCTCGAGCGCTTCCGCGTCGGCGTCGGGTCGGGCGACGAGCGGGGTGAGTTCCTCGATCGCCGTCTCGTGATCGCCCGCCTCGTACGCGGCCATGCCGACCCGCCGATGCGCGGCGAGATCCTCGGGCGACGTGCCGCTCGGCCGCATGAACCAGTATCCCGCCCCGCCCAGGAGGATGAGCAGGGCAGGCAGCAGCAGGACCGCCGTCTTCCTGGCCGGGTGTTCGGGGAGTCGCATCACCCATCTCTCCCTTCGCTGTCGGGGGTGGCGTTTTCCAGGCCGCTTCGCATCACGTCGAGCACCGGGCGCGCCTCGGCGACGAAGCGCTCGAGCACGGCGTCCCGCCTCGCCTGATCCATCGCGACGGGGAAAAGCATCTGCCACTGGCCGGCGCCGTAGAAGTGCTGGGCGTAGTCGCTCGCCGCTTCATACACCTCGCTGGCGCCTGGCAGCACCCGCCCGTCGGGCAGGATGACGAAAAAGACGACGACCATCCGCTGCACCCCCTCGGGCCGGGTGAAGCTGAAGCGGTATTGCGTGCCCGGGATCGTCCAGCCGCCCACCTGCCAGGTCCGCTGGCGCGCCTGCTCCTTCACCCAGCCCTGGTGCGGGTAGCAGCGCGTCGGATAGTGCCCGGCCAGGTCGCGGGCGTCGCGACTCTGTTCGAGAAGCAGGTGCACGGTTTCGCCCGTCAGGCTGTGGGTGTACCGCCGACTGATGAGCAGGTTGGGCTCGAGCAGCGCCAGCGCGTCGGGCGGCGGGTCGACCCGCTCGGCCTCCCAGGGACCGATCTGCCAGGGCAGGGTCGTTCCCGCAGCGCGGACCGCGGCGTGATAGCCCGAGGCGTCGCCCGGGCGCGGCCGACTGAGCACCTCCACCGCCATCGCCGCCAGCACGATCGCCGCCAGCAGCGGAGCCCCCCGCTGCGCGAGCTGCACGATGCGCGCACGCGGCCGACTCATGGCGTCAGCCCTCCTCCGCCCGGCAGATCCACGTTCAGCGGCGACCGCCGCAGCAGCCCCACCAGCCCCATCAGCAGCGCGAACGCCAGCGCGATCATCGCCCAGCCGCTCAGGTCGTGAAACAGCGGCCCCCACGAGTCGGGCCAGTAGCCGAAGAGATACACCGTCGGCGCCAGGCGGAGGATGTTCGCCGCGATCGCCACCAGCGGGCTCACCACCAGCAGCAGCGCCCGCACCCAGCCGCGCAGCGGGTTCGCAAAGGCGACCGCGTAGCACAC
Source organism: Phycisphaeraceae bacterium (assembly GCA_046540025.1). GTDB lineage: Bacteria > Planctomycetota > Phycisphaerae > Phycisphaerales > Phycisphaeraceae > JBKHFW01. The sequence goes on along the minus strand of JBKHFW010000073.1, from coordinate 773 downwards.
CAGCACCAGCACGAACACCATGCGCATGCCGTTGCACGCCTCGGCGACGGCGACGGCCTGGTCGTTGAAATGCAGGGCATTGCCCGAGCGCACCACCTCCAGCCCGACGAGCTGGAGCAGCCCGGCCGTCGCCTTCGCGGTCAGTGTCTGCAGCGGAATCGCGATCTCCTGCCGAATCCCGCCCGGCACGGGGACGAGGAAGGCCAGCACGAGCAGCACCATCCAGAACCGGCGCACCACCGGCCAGCCGGTGAAGGTGAGCACCGCTCCCACGGCCGCGAGCACGGCGCCACCATGCCAGAACGCCTGCACCCGGTGGTAGAAGCCGATCCAGGAAAGGAGCCACCCCGCGGCGAGCACCGCCGGTCCGATCAGGCTCGGCCGGGGGGCGATCTCCGCAAACTGCCCTCGCCTGAGGTAAAGCAGCCACCCCGCCACCAGCGGCACGAGCAGCACGTGGCTCGCCTCCTCGTTGGTGACGGCGATCCGGCCCATGTCCACCCACGCCGGGAGATGCACCGCGACCGCCGCGGCGACCAGGGCCGCGAGCCCCGCGACGTACCGCCCCTCCCAGGCGGGCCTGGTTGTGATCGCTCCCTCCATGACCGCTCCCTGCGGGTCCGCGTCGTCAGATCGATTCTAGCGCGGCGGCGGGAAAGGCCAGTCGAAGAGGGGGAGGAGTTGGGGGAGGAAGAAGTTAAAGGGAGGTAGAGGGAGTTAGAGGGGCGATGCGGCATCACCCCAAGCCGGGGCAGAGCGCAGCGCCGCCCCGG
>JBKHFW010000072.1:0-12926 GCA_046540025.1 Phycisphaeraceae bacterium | reverse complement strand
AGCGGGTGAAGGGATTCGAACCCTCGACATTCACGTTGGCAACGTGACGCTCTACCACTGAGCTACACCCGCGTTTGCGTGAGCTGCACATTATAACGAGACGACACCGCGTGGCAAGAGGGCAGGCGGGTTTTCCAGTCGGTTTCTTCAACCACCAGCCCCGCTCTGCCGGCATCCGCTCCGCCGCCGCCACACCGCTGAGGCTCAGACCCGACGCAGGGCCAGGATCAACTCCACCTTGCCGACGTGCTCGCCCAGGCGACCCGCGATCTCACGCGGGTCGAGCCCCTCGTCGGCCAGCTTGCAGACCGATCGGCTGAGCGGGTCGCTCGCCTCGGCCGGCTCACGGGCCGACTCCAGCTCCGCAGTCAGGCGGCTGGACATGACAGGCTCCGCCGAGCCCGCTCCGTCCCGGCTGCGGACCTGGCTTTCCATCTCTTCCAGCCGGGCGATGCGCTGGTCGGCCTCGCGGATGAGCTTCTCGACGTGCATCGCCTTGGCGTCGAGCTGGGCGCTGAAGCGGCGGGTGAGCTGCTCGATCTCGACCATGAGGTGCTCGAGGTCGCCGCGCATGGCCCGCTCCTGTCGGCTGCGCTCGACCTGCTCTCGCGCCGTGATCTGCTTGCCCATCTTCTGCTTCTTCTTGCGCAGGCTCATCAGCACGCTGACCAGAATCAGCAGCACTCCGATCGCGGGCAGAAGGTGCAGCAGCTCGAGCGCCAGCGTCATCGGCGGGCCTCCTGCTCGTCGAGCCACTGCCGCGCCGCCGCCTGGGCGGACTCCATCACCTCGCGGACGCTCGCGCCCTGCCGCTCGGCCAGATCGCGGACGTCCTCATACTCGGGCCTCGCGACGAGGTCGCGCCCGCCGCGCGAGCCGACCTTGATCCGCACCTCGCCGAAGCAAGTCGCCAGCCGCTCGTGTCGACGGTCGAGGACGATGCGCTCCCACGGCCGAAACCGGACGCCGAAGCTGCCGGTCTCGGCGATCATCCGCTCGGCCAGCCGGTCGCGGTCCCGGGCCCGGCAGAGCAGGCAGAGCATCGTGCCCGGGCGCTGCTTCTTCATGCCGATCGGCTGGGTCCAGACGTCCAGCGCCCCGGCCGCGAGCAGCGCCTGCTGCGCACTGCCGATGAGCTCGGCGGAAAGATCGTCGAGATTGGCCGCGAGCTCGACCACGGCGGTCGGGCTTTCGCTGGCTGGGCTGTCGGTTGACTCGGCCATGGCAGGTGCTGAGTGTAACAACTGGATCGCCGGCCTCGCGTGGCTCGAGCGGACCCGAGTCGGAAAACGAGATGCCTGCCGCCCCCGGCCGGCGTGGGACGAGGCTGCTAAGCTGTTCGTATCGGGCCGGCACGTCTGGTCGGCCCAACGTCCACAAAGGTTATCGGCTCAATGGCTGCCCCGCGCCCAACAAACCCGCACCATCCTTTGCCGCAGAAGGTGGCCGAGGCCTTGCGCCATCGCTGCGGCCTCGCCGAGGGGGGGCGGGTGATCGTGGCAGTCAGCGGCGGATGCGATTCGGTCGCGCTGCTGCTCGCCCTGCACCAGCTCGCCGGCCGCCGGGGGTGGGACCTCGACATCGCGGCCGGGCACGTGCAGCACCACCTGCGCGACGCGGCGGAAGAGGACGCGCGGTTCGTCGAAGACCTCGTCGACCGGCTGGACATCCCCTTCCTCCGGGCCGACCTCGACCTGCCCCGCGAAGGCAACCTCGAGGCGAACGCCCGCCAGGCGCGGTACGCGGCGCTGGGCAGCATGGCGGAAACGTTCTCCGCGGATGCCGTCGCCTCGGCCCACTCCGCCGACGACCAGCTCGAAACCCTGCTCATGCGGCTGTTGCGCGGCAGCTCGGTCCGCGGGCTGCGCGGCATCGCCTGGCGTCGGCGGCTCGATCCGGACAACCCTGCCGGGGCGGCGCTGATCCGCCCCATGCTCGGGGCGACCCGGGCCCACGCCGCCGACTTCCTCCGCTCGCGCGGGCAGGGCTGGCGGGAAGACCCGACCAATGCCGACCTCACCCGCCTCCGCGCCCGCTTGCGGCACGAGGTGCTGCCGCTTCTGCGCGACATTCAGCCCGCCGCCGCCGAGCGGGCCGTGCACCTGGCGGGGCATTTTCGCGAGCTCTCGCGTCTGGTGGACACCGAGGCCGAGCGGCATCACGAACACGCCCTGCGCGACCTCGACGGCGCCGCCGTCAGCCTGGACCGCAACGAAGCGCGGATGATGCCGGGCGTCGTGCTGACGACCCTGCTTCGGCGGCTGCTCGAGGAAGCCGGCGTGCCGGGCGATCGCCTGACACGGAAGGCCCTCGCCCCCATCACCCGGGCCGTGCGCGACCAGGTCGGCGGCGAACGCCGCTTCGACCTCGCCCGCGGCGTCACCGTGCGGGTGACCCGGCAGGAAGTGGAGATTCTGACCGGGGCGTGAGGGGGGCTGCTGCTCGGCCGGCGGAGACGCCGTGCGACCCGAGCGGCGCTCCGGGTGGCATGATCCGACCGCGGCAGCGGCGGGGCGTGGTAACCGCCCCCGCATCCACGACCTGCTCTTCGAGTCAGGCCGTGCCACCCGATGCCGTGGATCTTTTCTTAGCCCTTTAGCCCTTCGGCGCACGCAGATCCCGCAGAAGAGCCGGCGACGGCTCATCTGCGGGCTTGGGCGGCATGCTCGCCAACCACTGTTTTGGGCTCGGCGGCTCGGTGGCGCTCCGCCCCTATTCCACCCCCACCACCGGCAGGCGCAGCGAGCCGGCCTCGGTCCGCTCGGTGGGCGTGCGAATCTCGAACTCCTCCGGGTCGGTGGCGAGGATCTCCTCGATTCGCTGCCGGGCGGCCTCCATCTTCGGATACCGCACCTCGCGGAAGCCGGTCACCGCGGCGGGCGTGGCGAGCGCGGCGAGCCAGCGCTCGTAGTCGCGCGGGCCCTGCCAGTCCAGGCGGTCCACCACCTGCTCGTACCAGTCGCGGAACTCCCTCTCCCGCTTGTGCCACTGCGGCAGCAGCTTGCGGAGAAAGCCCAGGCCCGACATCAGCCGAAGCTGCCAGTCCCGGCTCTTCCACTCGAAGCGGACCCGGTGGCCGAAGATCTCGAACTCCGGCCGGTTGTGGTGGCGGTAGACCATCTTGTCGCCGCGCTCGGGGTTGACGTTGAACCGCCTGCGGTCGCGTTTGTACTTCTCCGGGCTGGTGAGCTGCGAGGCGACGAACACCTCGTCCTTGATCAGCATGACCCGGGCGAGGTTCCACACCACCTGCCGGGTGATGCGGTAGTCGTGTTCGGGGTGGTCCTTGTGGAACACCTCGACGAGGCGGTCGCAGTACCGCCGGGCGTAGTCGATGCCGCCCCAGATGACGCAGTCGTAGGCGCGGATGATCACGTCGCGCATCAGCTCGTCCTCGACGCGCAGGCCGCGGGTCGCGCGGAAGGTCTGGTTCATCAGCACGCGATACTGCCGGGCGAGTCGCTCGCCGCGCTTGCCGCCGTACCAGGCGCGAAGCGTGTTGATCTTCCGCCTCAGCGTCCGCCGGGCCGTTTCGAACTCGTGCTGCGCCTCGACCACGAACAGGTCGGGGCGAACCGCGATCTTCCGCCCGATGTGGAACGCCCGCAGGTTGCGCTCGGCCGCGTCGCGGGTGATCGTGCGGATCGCCTTTTCGATCGCCTCCTCCTTGAGCGGCAGGAGCCCCTTCTGGAACGCCATGCCCAGCATCATGATGTTGGCGTAGAGCTTGTTGTCCAGCACGCGCTCGCAGAGGTCGCTCACGTTCGCCGCGACGAAGCGGTCGGCGTTCGTGTACTTGCGGATCGTGTCCACCAGGTCGTCGGGCGAGAAGTCCTCCCGGCCCATCAGGGTCATGATCGTCGGGGTCTTGGTCGTGTTGACCACCGCCGCCGTGTACTCGGGCGACGCCACCCGGTACGGCAGGTTCGGGTCGATCGCCCGCGTCGCCTCCAGCACGTCCACGCCCAGCAGCAGGTCCGCCTTGCCGTAGGGAATCACCGGCGTGGTGAACTTGGGATTGCGCAGCTCCGACTTCGTCTCGTCCTCCTCCGCGTCCCGGCGGGAATAGACGAGCTGGCTGAACACGCCGCCGTTGCGGATCGCCAGCCCCTTCTTGTCGAGGAACTGCACCTGGTAGCCCATCTCGTGGCCGGCGAGCACGAGAATGCTCGTCGCCGTGCCGATGCCCATGCCGCCCACGCCGGCGAGGTAGCATCGCCACGTCTCCTGGTCGGCGTGCACGGGCCGCTGGGGCTCGGGCAGGTCGCCGAGTTCGACGTGCTCGTCGCCCATCCGCTCGGGCTGCTTGCGCAGGACCGTCACTTCCTCGAAGCTCGGGCAGGCGTGGATCCGCTGGCAGGCGCCGTCGTTGACGCAGGTGGAAAAGTCGGTCTGAATCTTCTTGCCGTAGTCCGTCTCCACCACCTTCAGCCCCGGGCAGCCGGTCTGATTGGTGCACTCGAGGCAGTATTCGCACACCTCGGTGGCGACGTTCATGTACGTCTTGCGCGCCAGGAACCCCTGCTCGCGCTGCTCGGCCCGCTCGGCCCGGCGGACGCGGCGCTGGGCCGTGATCCCGCATTCCTTGTCCGCGATGACCACCTTCACGCCGTCCTCGAGCAGCGTCTGCTCGAGCAGCTTGCGGTAGCGGTCGCGGTCGGACGGGTCGATGCGCACGACGCGGACGTCGCGCTTCTGCTGCCGCGGGACGAGCCCCTGGACGATGCGCTCGATGTCCAGCGGGTTCATCTCCTTGCCGGTCACGTCGAGCTCGAGGCCGGCGTGGCCCTGATGGCCGGTCATGGCCGTCGTCTTGTTGTCCAGGATGATGTAGGTGATGTCCTGGCCGTTGTAGATGCTCTGGCTGATGGCGACCTGGCCCGAATGGTAGAACGTGCCGTCGCCCATGAAGACGAGCTGCTTGTTCTCGATGAACGGGTCCACGCCCATCCCCGTGCCGCCGCCCAGGCCCATGCCCGAGTAGTTGTGCATCAGCGGCTTGGTCGGCTCGAACATGAGCATCGTGTAGCAGCCCGTGTCGCCGTGCGCGACGAGATCGACCGGCTTGCGCTTGTGCTCGCGGAGCATGTAGTCCGGGTCGAGCAGGTCCTCGCGCAGCTCCAGCAGCACGCTCGACGAGTCGCGGTGCGGGCAGCCCGGGCAGAACGTCGGCGTGCGCAGCGGCACGTCCACCTCGTACTCCGCCGTCGCATGGAGTCGCTCGAGCTGGGCGGTCAGGTTGCCGTTGGTCAGGTCGATCGGCAGCGTCGGGTGGTCCTTGATGACCGGGATCAGCCGTTCGATCAGCATCGACGGGTTGAGCCCCCGCGTGGCGGGCAGGCCCTGGTGGCCACGCGGGAAGGTCTTGCCGAACACCTCGGTGGCGATCTCGCCCGCCTGCTTGTACGGGGCGAGGATCTCGTGCACCTGCCGCTCGACGAAGCTCCGCCGCTCCTCGACGACGATGATCTGCTCGCACTGGCGGGCGAAGTCGGTCACCAGCTTCTCGTCCAGCGGCCAGGGCATGCCGATCCTGAGGATCGGAATCCGCCCGAGCAGGTTCATCTCCGCCAGCGCGTGCTGGAGGTACGCCGAGCCCACCCCCGAGGCGATCAGCCCCAGCGGCACGACCTCGTCCTTCTGAGGCCGGTGCAGAATGCGATTCACCCCGAGCTCCCGCGCCGCCTGCTTGACGGCGGTCAGCCGCTCGTCCAGGCCGATCTCCCGCTTCCACGTCCGCGGCGGCAGCAGCACCGCCTCGTCCAGCCGGGGCTCGATGTCCTTTTCGTAGCTCAGCGTCCGCTTGCTGTGCTCGCCCAGCTCCGGCACCTGGTTCGGCCGGCAGGCCACCGTGCCGCCCCCGTCGGCCGTGGTGACGGTCATGCAGTAGCCGACGTAGATCTTTCCCGCCTTGCCGATCTGGAAGGCGAGATCGACCCAGTCCTTTACCTCCTGCGGACAGCTCGGCTCGAGAATCGGCAGCCTCAGGTGCTCGGCCAGAAAGCGCGAGTCGGCGGGAACCTGCGTCGAGTCCGACCAGGGGTCGTCGCCCGTGATGATCAGCCCGCCCGAGTCCGCCTGCGTGCCCGCGAGCACGCCCAGGGCGATCGCGTCGCTGGCGACGTGCATCCCCACGCTCTTGAAGCAGGCGATCGCCCGGGCGCCGACCATCTGCGCGCCGTTGACCATCGCCACCGAGAGCGCTTCGTTGTTCGCCATCTTGGCCACCTGCCCGTTTTCGCGCAGCAGCGGCCCGAGCTTCTGAAGCGTGTCGAAGAAGCCCGCCACCGGCGAACCGGGATAGCCGGTCAGCAGGTGCACGCCCCCCTGCGTTTCGAGGGCGCCTTTCACGAGCAGCTCGGTGCCATGAAAACTCGCGTGGCCCGAGGACTGGGTAAATCGTGGATCAATGCTCATGGTGTGGACGCTCGTCCGCTTCTCTTCTCAACAGGTTCGTGCCGTCCGGCGCAGCCCCGCAAAGGCGCCGGCCATCAGGATGTGCCCGCTCCCCTGATGCCTCTCCAGGCCGCGCCTGCCGGACAACGAGCAGCCCGGGCAGCCGCGCCGCCGACCTCGGTCGGCCGACTCCGGTAATCGATTTCCATTATAAGTCGGACCGGGCGGCCCCAGCAAAGACTTTCGCCCCCGCCCCACCTCCGCGGCCCCTCCCGGCCGCGCCCCGGGCTCCCGCCGGCCGAGCGCCGGAACCGCCCCAACCGACCATGAACCCGGTTCAACCCGAACTTTATCGGACAATGCCGGGGCCGCTCGACATCCCTTTCCATGATTTTTCGCTACAATTTTCCCCCTGCCCGGCCACGGACCATCCGCGCGACCTCCCAAGGTGAAACACCCGCCCGTGCCTGAGTTCACCCCCCAGCCCAACCGCTGCCGCATCGTCATCCGCGGCTTCGGCCTGCTCACGCCGCTCGGCCGAAGCGCGTGGGAAACCTTCGCCGCCCTCCTCGCCGGTCGAACCCTCGCCGACCGCGCCCCCGCGCTGCCGGAGAAAACCGACCCCGTCGCCCTCGCCCGGGCCGTGGGGGCGGTGAGCGTCGCCCAGCACAGCCCCGCCGACCCGACCATCGAGCTCGCCGAACGCGCCGCCCGCGAAGCCGCGACCGCCGCCGGCGTCCGCCCCGCCAACCTGCCCGCCTTCCTCGGCACGAGCAAGGGGGCCGTGCAGGCTCTTACCGTCGCCGCCGACGCCGGGTTCGCCAGACGCGAAATCCGCAACCCCCTGCCGGTCACCCTCGGCCCGCAGGGCTACCTCACCCACGCCCTCCGCCAGCGGCTCGGCCTCGGCCCCGCCAGGCACCACGTCGCCGCCTGCGCCTCGAGCCTCACCGCCCTCCACGCCGCCCGGCAGTACCTGCTCGACCCGCGCTCGGCCAGCGATCGCTACGCCCTCGTCGCCACCGCCGAGGCCGCCCTGCTGCCCAGCTTCGTCCACAGCTACCGCCGGCTCGGCGTCCTCGCCACCCCGACGCCGGACGGATACCGCCAGCGCCCGCTGAACGCCGATCGCCAGGGTTTCATGCTCACCGAAGCGGGCGGGGCGATGCTGCTCGAACGCGTCGACGCCGACCAGCCGCCGGCCCCCGGCGAAATCGAGCTCTGCGCCACCGGCGTCGCGAGCGAGGGGTACGACCTGATGCGCACCGGGCCGGACATGCCCGCCCTCGAGCACCTCGCCCGCCGCCTGTTCGCCGGGCGGACGATCGACGTGCTCCACCCCCACGCCACCGGCACGCCGGACCACGACCCCGCCGAGCTCGCCGCCCTTCGCCGGGCGATGGACACGAGCGCAAGCGCAGACGGCGTCCAGCTTTATGCCTGCAAGGGCGCGATCGGCCACGGCCTCGGCGCCGCCGGCCTGTCCGCTCTCATCCTGGCGTGCCTGTGCCTTCAGACCGGCAAGCTGCCGCCCATGCCGTGGATTGACCAGCCCCTGCCGGACGCCCCCTGGCCGATCGCCCCCGCCGCCCGGCCATGCAGCCGCACCGGCACCCATGCCACCTTCGCCGCCGGCTTCGGCGGCCACGTCGCGGGGGCGGTGATTTCGCGGTGCTAGAGGCTAGAGGCCAGCTGGAGTTCCGAACCGCTCCCCCAAGCCGGGGCAGAGCGCAGCGCCGCCCCGGGCATCGGCCCGGACTTTTCACTGGGTCTCGGGTCTCGGGTCTCGGAACGGACCCTATCCCACAGAAGGACGCTTCGCGTCCATCCGTGGGCTTTCAGAACGTGCTCTGAAGCTCAATGAACAAGCCCACAGATGGGCGCAGCCCTTCTGTGGGATCGCCCTTGGGTTCATCTGTGGTGGCCACTCCGTACCCGCTTCGCGCCGTCTCGCCTTCGTGATTCCCCCAACCATCACCCAGCCCTCGGCCGAAGCTCTTCCGCCTTGGGCAGATCGCGCAGGCTGCTCAGGCCGAACGTTTCCAGAAAAGTCTTCGTCGTGCCGTACAGAATCGGCCGGCCGATCTCCTCGGCCCGCCCGGCAATGCGCACGAGGTGGCGGTCCATCAGGCTGCGCAGCACCTCGCCGCAGGCGACGCCGCGGATCGCCTCGATCTCGGCCCGCAAGATGGGCTGCCGATACGCCACGATCGCCAGCGTCTCCATCGCGGCCGGGCTGAGCCGGCTCTGCGCCCGCGTCTTGCGAAGCGCGCTCAGCACGTCGGCATACTCCGGCAGGGTCAGGATCTGCCACCCCCCCGCCACCTTCTCGATGCGGAAGCTCCGCCCGGTCTCCTCGTAGACGGCGTTGAGCTGATCCACCGCGTCCGAAAGATGCTTCGTCGGCACGTCCCCCAGCGCCTCGCCCAGCTTGGCCGGCGGCATCGCCCGGTCGGCGGTGAGCAGCGCCGCCTCCACCTGCCGGGGCAGCTCCTCGAGCTCCGTTTCGGTCAGCTCCCGCTGGGGCTTCGCCGGCTTCTCGGGTTCGGGAGATTCCGGGACGGCCGCCGCATGGTCCGACTCAGGCTCGCCTTGCGCCGCCTCGGCGGACACCCCGGATTCGGGAGCCTCGGCCGACTCCGCCAGTTCGGGAGCCTGCTCCGGCTCGACCTCGCCGGGAAGACGTTCGGCCGCGCCGTTCTGGTTGGACAGGTCAGATTCGCTCATTCGCACATTCTAAGCAAAAGCCGATTCGGAAACGAGTTAGGCCATGACGAGGCACCGCATGCCAATGCGCTGGCCCGCGGCAGTCACCAGCCGATCTCCAGGTGGGCTTCGCGGCGGACCGCCGCTCTACACCAAGTGCCCGTTATGCCGGATCGCCACCATCCGCGGCTGGAGGTGCCGGCCCGGGCAGGCGGTGGGTTTGAGTTCCTGGTGGGTGTAGACCCGGCTCAGCGGCACGTCGCAGGCGTTCATCAGCGTGCGCAGCGAGTTCACCAGCGAACGAAGCTGGGCCGGGCTGGGCGACTGCTTGTCGAAGTTGCCCAGGCACATGATGCCGATGTTGTGCTCGTTGTTCTGCGAGACGTGGGCGCCCTGGTAACGCAGGTCGCGCCCTTCCCAGACCCGCCCGGCCCGGTCGATGATGAAGTGGTAGCCGATGTCGCCCCACCCCTTGTGCGAGACGTGGCTCTGGCGGATCGTCTCCAGCCGGCTCTTCGTGCTCGCGTAGTCGTCAAACCAGACCGGGTGCCAGCCCTCGTGGTGCACGGTGATGCGGCCGACGCCGTTCATCGGGTTCACCCGCGAAGGCACGGCCGACTGACGCGTCCAGCGGCTGCGCGCCAGGGCCGACAGCGGCGAACTGCCCGCCGGCGACGACGCCGAGTCGCGCGACGGCCGCGAGGCCGGCGGACGGTAGTCGACCCCGCCTCCGCTCGGAGCACTGAGCTGCGGCCATGCAGCGCCAGGCCGGCTTGAGAGGGAGGGCGGCTCCGTGCAGCCCCCGATCAGCAGACCCAGCGAAGCCAGCAACATCTCGCGGCGAGACAAGCCCATGACGTGTTCGATCCCTCTGCCGAGGTTCTCCCCTGTCAGCCACCGCGCCGCCCCTTCGCGGCGCGCCTGTAAACCCACATCGGCCAAATCCCCCGAGCGGCATCCACTTTTCCCGCTACTCTTCTACGATCTGCCGGATCAACGGTCAACCACGCGCTTCCCCGCCCCCCCGGGCGATTTTGCACCCACGCCCACGCACGCTACCCTGATGGTCTGCCATCTTTTGCCGCCCCTTGGAGGGACTTTCATGCGCATTTTGCTCACCACGACCAGCTATCAGGACACCCCGGGTCGACACCACGACATGCTCGAAAGCTCCGGCCACGAGGTCGTCCGGGCACGCGGGCCCCTGCCCGAGGACGAACTGCTCGACCTGATCGACCAGCACGGCGGCTTCGACGGACTGCTCAACGGCGACGACGCCATCACCGCCAAAGTGATCGACGCCGCCCTCGCGGCCGAGACGCCGCTGAAGGTGATCGCCAAGTACGGCATCGGCCTCGACTCGATCGACGTCAGCTACGCCACCGAAAAGAAGATCCCCGTCCTCTTCACGCCCGGCGTGAACCACACGACCGTCGCCGAGCACGCGATCGGGCTCATGATCGGCATCGCCAAGCACTTCTGGTCCCACCTCGCGGCCGTCAAGGGCGGCAAGTGGACGCGCATCACCGGCAGCGAGCTCGCCGGCAAGACCGTCGGCATCCTCGGCATGGGCCGAATCGGCAAGGAAGTGGTCAAGCGGGCCCGCGCCTTCGGCATGGGCGCGATCGCCTACGACGTCTACTGGGACGAGAGCTTCGCCGCCGAGTACGAGGTCAAAAAGGCCGACTCGGCCGAAGAGGTCCTCCGCGAGGCCGATGTCATCAGCCTGCACATGAACCTCAGCGAGGAAAACCGCCACTTCATCAACCGCGACTCCATCGCCACGATGAAGGACGGCGCGATGCTCATCAACACCGCCCGCGGCGGGCTGGTGGACGAAAACGCCATCGCCGAGGCGTGCAAGAGCGGCAAGCTGCTCGGCTACGGCGGCGACGTGCTCGAGACCGAGCCGATGCAGGCCCCGCACCCGTTCCAGGAGATCGACAACATCCTGATCACGCCCCACGTCGGCAGCCGAACGTTCGAGAGCGTCGAGCGCCAGGCCATGCGGGCGACGAAGAACATCCTCAATTATCTCGCTGGTGAAGAGGACTTCATCCAGGCGAACGAATTCTGACCCCCGGACTCCGGACAACCCGGATCCTCCGCCGGCCCTGACGGGCGCGGCGGAACCTGAGAAGGAAGAAAGGCAGACGCAGTGGCAGACACCCAGCAAGTCGCGGACATCGGGCTGATCGGCCTCGCGGTGATGGGCCAGAACCTCGTGCTCAACATCGCCGACCACGGCCACGACGTCGCCGTCTACAACCGCACGACCGCCAGGATGGAAGCCTGGATCGACGAGATCCGGGCCGGCGAGCCCGCGGCCGATCGCGTGCACGGCTTCAGCGATCTCGCCGAGTTCGTGCAGAGCCTCAAGCGGCCGCGCAAGGTAATCCTGCTGGTCAAGTCCAAGGCGGTGCTCCCCTCCGAGCGCGACGCCGTGGACGCCGTGATCGAGCAGCTTCTCCCGCTGCTGGATACCGGCGACATCATCATCGACGGCGGCAACTCGAACTGGAACGCCACCATCCGACGCGAAAAAGAGCTGCGCGAGCAGGGCTACCGCTTCATCGGATCGGGCGTGTCGGGCGGCGAGGTCGGCGCCCGCTTCGGGCCGTCGCTCATGCCGGGCGGCGACGCGGGCGCGTGGCAGGAGATCGAGCCGATCTGGAAGGCGATCGCCGCGAAGGTCGATCCCGACACCGGCCGGCCCCTCGAGGACGCCGAGCCGGGCAAGCCCGTCGAGGGCGGCGAGCCCTGCACGGCCCTGATCGGCTCGGACGGCGCGGGCCACTACGTCAAGATGGTCCACAACGGCATCGAGTACATCGACATGCAGCTGATCTGCGAAGCGTATCAGCTCATGAAGAACCTGCTCGGCATGGATGCGGGCGAGATGAGCGAGGTCTTCGCCGACTGGAACGCCGGCGACCTCTCGAGCTACCTCATCGAGATCACCGCCGACATCCTCCAGCAGCGCGACCCGGCGGGCGAGGGCTTCCTCGTCGACAAGGTGCTCGACACCGCCGGCCAGAAGGGCACGGGCAAGTGGACCTCGGGCAGCGCCCTGGACCTGGGCATCCCGGCGAACTCGATCGCCGAGGCGGTCTTCGCCCGCTTCCTCTCGGCTCTCAAGGAAGAGCGTATGGAGGCGTCGACCATCCTCAGGGGTCCGGACCAGCGCTTCTCGGGCGACAAAGCCGAGTTCGTCGACGCCGTGCGCGAAGCGCTCTACTGCTCGAAGATCTGCGCCTACGCCCAGGGCTTCCAGCTCATGCGCGAAGCGCAGCAGGCGTATGGCTGGAACCTCGACTTCGGCACGATCGCGAAGATCTGGCGAGGCGGCTGCATCATCCGCGCCCGCTTCCTCCAGAAAATCACCGACGCCTACCAGCGCGACCCGCAGCTCGTGAACCTCATGCTCGACCCCTACTTCCGCGACGCCCTGCACCACGGCCAGGCCGCCTGGCGGAAGGTGGTGAGCATCGCGGCAGAGCACGGCCTGCCGGCCCCGGCGTTCATGAGCGCGCTCGCCTACTTCGACGGCTACCGCAGCGAGCGTCTGCCGGCGAACCTGCTTCAGGCCCAGCGCGACTACTTCGGCGCCCACACCTACGAGCGCACCGATCGGCCGCGGGGCCGGTTCTTCCACCTCGACTGGCCCGAGCCCGGCCGCCCGCAGTTCGAGGCGTAAGGCGGAAGGCGTAAGGCGGAAGGCGCGAGGCACAAGCCACCGAGCCAGAAGGCAAAAGCCCACAGACTCATGCGCTGCATGGTTCTGTGGGCTTTTTCGTTAACCGCCCCGCGCCTCGGTGGCTCGG
>JBKHFW010000071.1:0-13119 GCA_046540025.1 Phycisphaeraceae bacterium | reverse complement strand
CGCCCACTTCCTACTTCGAGATCCCGTAGACGTCGTACCGCACGGCCCGGCCTTCGTGGGTGGCGCTCGGTACCGGGCCCGGCAGGGGATCGGCTTTGGCCGGCCGCTTGACCACGACGCGCCTGGTCGCCGCGGCGAGGGCGGCGCTCAGCAGCTCGCCCGCGTCGGGGTCCTCGCCCACCAGCCAGCGGAGCACGCGCATCGGCTTGCGCTCGCGGGCTTTGCGGCCGGTGGGGAACATCGGATCGAGGTAGACGACGTCGGACTTCGCGAACGCCGGCGGAAAATCGCCGCCCGGCTCGTCCCGGGCGAGTCGGCGCAGCAAGCCGATGCTGTTGCCGTGGATGACCGACAGTCGACCCGCCGCTCCGGGGTCCTCGGCCGCGGCCCGGCGGACGGCGTCGCAAAGCAGCGCGGCCATCACCGGCACACGCTCGACGGCGAGCACCGGGCAGCCCATCGACGCCAGCAGCCAACTGTCCTCGCCGAACCCGGCCGTCGCGTCGAGCACGCGGGGACGTTCGGACTCGCCCTTGCGCACGCCGACGGCCCTGAGCAGCGGCTGACGCAGGCTTCGGCCCATCGGCGAGCGGGTGTCGATCTCGCCCAGGTCGATCGCCACCGGGTGGCCGCCGGCGAGGTCGGAGTCTTCCGCGACGACGCGCAGCTCCAGCCGTTCGGGCGTGACGGCGAGCAGCAGGTCGAGCTCGCCTTCGTCCAGCGTGTCGGCGAGGGGCAGGTGCAGCGCCTTCGCCAGCCCGGCCGCGGTCGCGGCGAGGGCGGGGATCGTCTTCGGCTCGGCCTCCACGCCGACGACGGGCGGATGCGGGGGAATATCGGAACTCTCGGCCATGACGGGAACTCGGCTTGTCAGGAACCTTCGGACTGTTTCGCCTCGGCCTCGGCGAGCTGCTGCTCGTAGCGCTTGCGGTTCGTGCGCCTGTCCATCAGCACGAGCACACGCTCCTGGTGGCGATCGGGGATCACCTCGTCGAGCGCCTGGCGCACCTGCCCCATGTGCGTCCGCCGGGAGAGGTGGGTGAGGATGACCGCCTCGGCCTTCGAGCGGTCGAGCAGTTCGACGATGTCGTCGAGGTGCAGGTGCTTGCCCACGGACGCCCGGCCGCGGTGGCCGGTCTCGAGGAAGGTGCACTCGGTGATGAGGATCTGCGCGTTCAGCACGTCCTCGCGGTCGAAGTGGGGGCCCCACATCGTGTCGCCGGTGTAGCAGATCAGCGGGATCTCGAGCGTCTGGGTGATGCCCTCGCCCTTCTGCTTGAGCTCGACGAGCTTCTCCTGCGGCAGCCCGGCGTACTCAGGCCTGAGCTTGCTCCGCCGCTCGACGGCGACGTAGCCCAGCGACGGCACGGTGTGCTCGGTGGCGAAGCCGCGGAGGTGAACGTTGTTCTTGACCTCGATCTCGGCGTCCGGCTCGAGGGGGATGATCTCGTGCGGCGTGCGCTGGTGCTCGAGGTCCACCCAGGCGTTCATCACGTTCTCGATCGCACCGGCGACGGCGGGGTGGCAGATCACCTTCCCCGTGCCGATGCCCTGGAAGTGGCGCTGGGAGAAGTAGTACGCCAGCGAGGCGGAGTGGTCCATGTGCCCGTGGGAGAGGGCGACGAAGTTGCTCGGCAGCACGGCCTTGGGGCACGAGCCGATGTCGAAGCAGACGTCGAGCTCGGGCACCTGGATCACCGTCTGCTCGCCGGCGATGGAAATACCCTGCACCCGGTAGGGCGGAACATACAGAAAACCCATCTGGGGGTTGCGCGGCGGCTGGCGTGGGATCATCCCGGCCTCCAGCGGTCAGCGTCCGTCGATACATCGTAGGGGCACCCCACCCGCTGGGCTGACCGCTGCACCATGCAACCATGCCGGCCGGGGCAAACGACCGAAGCGGGATTCGCACCCGCGCCGGGCAGCCGCAGGGGCTGCCCCGCCTCCCTCCGCCTCGAAAACCGAGACGCTGGAATGCGGCCGAGTCGCGGCGCCCACACAGCGCCGCCCGGGCCAGTATGGCAGGCAGGCCCGCCGAGGGCAACTGGGCCGGCGCGGCTGGTGGCCGCAGAGGCCTCCTGCGGGTAGACTGTAGCTCAAGGGGTGACTGGGGTTTCCATGAAGCAGCCACGGTTGTCAGCTTGGGAAGCGGTTCGTCGGCCGGTGGTCGGGATGCTCCACCTGCCGCCGCTGCCCGGCTCCCCCCGCGACGCGGGCGACCTCGCGAAGGTCCGCCAGCAGGTGCTTGACGACGCCCGGGCGCTCGCCGACGGCGGGGTCCACGGGCTGATG
Source organism: Phycisphaeraceae bacterium (assembly GCA_046540025.1). GTDB lineage: Bacteria > Planctomycetota > Phycisphaerae > Phycisphaerales > Phycisphaeraceae > JBKHFW01. Next base: position 10,827 of record JBKHFW010000071.1, on the reverse strand, counting down.
ATGGAGAATTTCGGGGACACGCCTTTTCACCCCGGTCGAGTCGGCCCGGAAACCGTCAGTCACATGACCGCGCTGGCGCAACTGGTGCGTCAGGCGACCGGTCTGCCGCTGGGCATCAACGTGCTCCGCAACGATGCCGAGGCGGCGCTCGCGGTGGCGCAGGCGGTCGGGGGCTCGTTCATTCGCGTGAACGTGCTTCAGTCGGCGGCGGTGACCGACCAGGGCCTCATCGCGGGGCGGGCGGCCGAGGTCTTGCGCTACCGCCGGGCGATCGGGGCGGGCGACGTGCGGATTTTCGCCGACGTGCGGGTGAAGCACGCGGCGCCGCTGGTTGCGCGGCCGCTGGCGGAGGAGGTCGCCGACCTCGTGCACCGCGGCCACGCCGACGCGGTGATCGTGACCGGCGGCGCGACAGGCCGGGCTGCCGACACCGGGGAGTTCGAAGCGGTCTGCCTGGCTGCGGACGGGGCGGCCGAGGTGTGGGTCGGCAGCGGCGTGACTGCCGAGACGGTGGAGCACTTTGCCGCGGCAAATGGATTTCTGGTCGGCACGCACTTCAAGCGGGCGGGGCGGGTCGATCAGCCGGTGGACGAGAGGCGGGTGCGGGCATTCGTCTCGCGCCTCGAATCGCTGGCGTAGCGGCCGGGGGCGGGGCGTCACGTCTGGTCTGGAACGGGAGCGGAAAGCGCTCAGGTCGCATTTCCTGGAGATCCGGGGATGTCTCAGCCAACCGATGCGCAACGTCGTGAGCTGATCGACGAAGCGCTGGCGCTGCGCGCCCGGCTGCTGGAGATCGAGGCGCAGCTCGGCGAGTCGGAAACGATCGATCTGCCGCCGCTGGGCAGCCTCGAGCCGTTGCTCCGCGCTTCGCCGGCGGCGGTGGTGGCGCTGGATCCGCAGGGGCGGGTGCGGTTGTGGAGCCCGCTGGCGGCGAAGCTCTTTGGCTGGCGTGAGGAAGAGGTGATCGGCGAGCCGTGCCCGCTGCCGCCGCCCGAGCAGCGCGACGCGCTCGATTCGCTGCACCAGCGTGCGCTGGCGGGCCTGCCTGTGCTGAATCACGCCTGCGAGCTGCTTGATCGCGAGAATCGGCGGGCCGCGGCGTCGCTCTCCGCCGCCCGCATGACCGGCGAGGAGGGGGCGGTGCTCGGCACGGTCTGGATGATCGTGCCCGCGGGCAGCAGCGGCGGCGAGCCGGCCGCCGCGACCGAAGCGGGCTTTCAGCGGCTGCTCTCGGCGTCCAGCGAGGGGGCGTGGCTGACCGATCGCGAGGGGGTGGTGACCTTCGTCAACAGCCGAATGGCCGAGCTGCTCGAGCAGCCGCCCGAGCGGATCGTGGGTCGGCGGGTGTGCGACTTTTTCTCGCCCGACGAGCGGGGGCAGTTGCAGCGGTGCTTCGCCGCCCAGGTGGGCGAGGGCGAGCGCCGCTGCGAGTTGCCCCTGGTCGGGTCGGATGCCGGGCGGCGGTGGCTGCGGGTCTCCGCCACGCCGCTGCATGACGGGGAGGGGCGCTTTGCGGGCACGTTCGCCCTGGCGACGGACATCACGGCGCACAAGCAGGCCGAAGAGGAGCTCGAGTACCGCGTGCAGCAGCGGACGGCCGAGCTGTCGTGGATGAACCAGCGCCTCGAGGACGAGATCGCCGCCCGCCGGGGCACGGAAAAGGCGCTGCGCGACAGCGAGGAGCGGCTGCGGTCGGTGCTCGCGGCGATGCCGGACCTGATCTTCGTGCTCGACGCCGACGGACGGTATCGGCAGATCTTCACCTCGCAGACCGAGCTGCTCGTTCGGCCGCGGCGCGAGCTTCTGGGGCAGACGCTGCGGGACGTGCTCGCGCCGGACGCGGCCGAGCGGCTTCAGCGGGCGATCGACCGGGCGCTGGCGACGGGCGAACTCCAGCAGGCGGAGTACGAGGCGGTGATCGGCGGCGAGAAGCGCCGGTTCGCCTCGCGGCTGGTGTCGTTCTCGCCCACCGGCGAGCAGGCGGTGCTGGTCGCCGCGCGCGACGTGACCGAGACGCGGAAGATGCAGCGGGCGCTGCGCGAGAGCGAGCAGCGCTTCCGCCTGCTCGCGGAGAACTCGACCGACGTGGTCAGCCGGCACGACCTGGCGATGCGGTTTCTCTACGCTTCGCCCTCGTGTCAGCGTTACACCGGCCATGAGCCGGGCGAGCTGGTGGGGCAGTGTGCGCTCGATTTCCTGCACGCGGAGGACCGCCCGGGGGTCGAGGCGGCGCTCCACCGGGCCCGGCGGCGGCAGGAGATCGAGATCCGCTTCCGCTTCCGCCATCGCGACGGGCGGTGGATCTGGTTCGAGACGCGCGGGCGGATGGTCCGCGGGGCCCGGGGCGAGCGGAAGTACGAGCTCCACCTCACCTCGCGCGACGTCACGGCGAGGCATGCGATGGAGCGCCGGCTCCGGCTGGTGCAGCTCGCGGTCGAGCAGATCGACGAGGCGGTGCTGGTCACCGAGCCCGAGCTGGACCCGCCCGGGCCGCGGATCGTTTACGTCAACGCCGGCTTCACCCGGATGACCGGCTACGCCCCGGAGGAGGTGATCGGCAAGACGCCGCGCATCCTCCAGGGCCCGCGCACCAGCCGGGCAACGCTCGACCGGCTGCGCCGGTCGCTCGAGGAGACCGGCAGCTTCGAGGGCGAAACGGTCAACTACCGCAAGGACGGCAGCGAATACGTCGTGGACTGGCACGTCACGGCCCTGCGCGACGAGCGGGGGCGGATCCTGCACTGGGTGGCGATCCAGCGCGACGTCACCGAGCAGAAGCAGGCGGAGGATCTCGCCCGGCAGCGGCAGGAGGAGCTCGCCCACGTCGGCCGACTGAGCACGATGGGGGAGATGGCCTCGGCGCTCGCGCACGAGCTCAACCAGCCACTGGCAGCGGTGAGCAACTACGCCCAGGGCTGCCTGTGGCGCGTCCGGGCGGGGCGGGTGGACGAGAAGGAACTCAGTGGCGCGCTGGAGCGCATCGTCGGGCAGGCGGCGCGGGCGGGGCAGATCATCCGTCGGCTGCGGCGGTTCGTGCGCAAGCGCGAGCCCAGACGGTCGTCGATCCTGCTCAACGACATCGTCCACGAGGTGGTCGAGCTGATGGACTCGGACCTGCGCCAGCGGCGAGTGGCGGTGCGGCTGCAGCTCGCGCGGGACCTGCCGCTCGTGCTGGGCGACAGCGTGCAACTCGAGCAGGTGGTGCTGAACCTGGTGCGCAACGCCGTGGAGGCCATGGAGCCGACGCCCGGCGAGCAGCGGGCGATCACACTGCTCACCAGCCGACACGCCCGCGGCGTCCGGCTGGCGGTGTGCGACCGCGGCCCGGGCCTCAGCGAGGAGCAGCTCGCGCAGATGTTCCACCCCTTCTACTCGACCAAGAGCAAGGGCATGGGCATGGGCCTGGCGATCAGCCGATCGATCATCGAGTCGCACGGCGGGCGCATCGGGGCGGATCTGCAGCCCGGCGGCGGCACCTGCGTGCACCTGACCCTCCCGATTCCCGACCGGTCACGGCAGACAGGGTAACCCCGCCGGAGGGGGAGCAGGAGACTCCCCGAGATGCGAAAAAGATGATCCTGCACGGACAAATCCGGGAGCTCCCACAGCCAAATCGAGAAGTTAGGGAAGATAGGCGATACAAGATCTGTGTTAATTCCCCTAGAATGGGGCGAAGTACTTATAAGTCTCTGGATGTACGATGACAATAGCCTGTGGGGGGTAGCCGGCATGGAGGGATGGAATAGTGACGTGGTTGCGGTGATCGATGACGACAGGGCGGTGCGGGATTCCCTGCAGTGGCTCCTGGAGTCGGGGGGGCTGCAGATCCGGGCGTTTGCGACGGCCCAGGACTTCCTGGCCGCCTTGGAGGGGGGACATCGGCCAGGCGCTGCGCTGGTGGACGTGCGCCTGCCGGGGATGAGCGGGCTGGATCTGCAGCAGCGTCTGAACGAGATGGGCCTCTGCCTGCCGGTGGTGATCATTACCGGCCACGGCGACGTGCCCGTGGCGGTGCGGGCGATGAAGGCCGGCGCGGTCGACTTCATCGAGAAGCCGTTCAACGATCAGGTCCTGCTGGACCGGGTCCAGGAAGCGCTTGAGCAGGGGCATCGGCTGCGGCAGGAGGAGGCGGATCTTCAGGCGATCATGCAGCGCATCGAGCGCCTCACCCCGCGCGAGCGCGAGGTGATGGAACTGGTCGTGCAGGGCTGGCTGAACAAGCAGATCGCCGCGGAACTGGGCCTGAGCCCGAAGACCGTCGAGGTGCACCGGGCGCACGTGATGGAGAAGATGGAGGCCGACAGCCTCGCCCGCCTCGTGCGGATGGCGGTCTCGCTCGAGATGGTTCAGGATCAGCGCTGAGTCGGCCGGGGGGCGGCTCGGAAGTCTGAGCATCCGGGGATGGATAGCCGGGGCGTCCGAGGGGGCAGCCGGGGCAGATCGTCGGCGGAGACCTCTTGCCACGACCTGGGAGCTTCATCGGCGGTTGCCAGCGCAGCCGCCCGGCAGTGTCATGGCGCCGGCCCGTTTGCGGGCGAGGGTTCGGTAACACGGCCCGATCGCGTCAGGGAGAGGTCGGAGGCGGCAATGGGGAGTCGCCCTTCTGGGGTGCGCCGCTCATTCGCCGCCGCCGAAGAGATTCTCCATGCCGGGCAGGTTCAGGCCGCTGGCCTTGCTCATCTCCTCGCGGACCATCTCCTGCGCCTTTTCGAGCGCCGCGTTCGTCGCGGAGACGATGAGCTCCTCGATCATCTGCTTGTCGGTCTCGTCGCCGCCGGCGGAGAGCGAGGCGATCATCGGCTGATCGAGCTCGACGCGGACGACTTCCATCTTGCCATTCACCGTGACCCGCACGGCCCCCGCGCCGGCGTCGGCCTCGACGCTTTTCTCGGCGAGCTCGGCCTGAATCTGGGCCATCTTCTCGCGGATCTCGTCCATGTTGCCGAACATGCCGGCGAGATTCCTGAGGTTCTTCATCTGATCAAACATCGCGGGACTCCCGTATACCCTGGCGGTTCGCGGAAGCATCATAGTCGCCCCGGCCCGCGCTTGCGACGAACCGGGGCCGCAGTCGTCAGTCGCAGCCCCCGTGGACTCGGGGGCCCCGCATTCCCATGCCGGGCTGAGCATTTTGTGCGGTTCGCCTTCTGTGGTCCATCGCGCCGCGAATCGGAGCTCAGCCGTCCTCGTCCGGCTCGTCCTCGTCCTCCGGCTCAGGCGGGGCGGGGAGCGTGTCGGAGGGCTGCTGCTCCTCGCGGGCGTCGACGAGCATCGCCTGGGGGAAGACCTCCATCGCCCGCTTGACCAGCGGCAGGCCCAGCACCTCCCGGCGAACACTCGAGGAAGGGCCTCGGCCATCCGAGGACTGTTCCGCCTGCGCCGCGGCGCCGCCGGGCGCGGTCTCGAGCGTGACGCGGACGCGCTGGCCCAGAATGGGCTCGAGCGCGTCGGTGAGCTGGCTCAGTCGGCCGCTGGCGAAGCCGGCCACGTCCTCCTGGCCCGGCAGGGGGCGGACGACGGCCGTGTCGCCTTCGATGCGCTCGAGCCGAAGCTTTTTCATCCACGCCATCTGGGCCGGCCGACTGGAGACGCGCTCGAGCATGGCGTTCCACGCGGCCCTGGGGTCGGTGATGGGTTCGGATGGGGCGGCGGGCGCCTGGGCGGGGGGTGGAACGGAGGCGCCTGCGGACTCGTCTGCCCGGGGCGGCGCTTCGCTTTGCCCCGGCCCGGGGGGCGCGGACGGTGAAGGAGCGGGGGCGGGAGTCGGTCGGGCGGACTCGCGGCTGGGGGCGGCGGCCGGACGCTGGGAAGGGGGCCGCCCGGCCGTCAGGCTTTTTTTACTGCTCCTGCCCGTCCGTCGCCGGAGAGCAGGGCGGAGACGTCAGCCATCTTCTCCGCGAGCGCCAGGCGGACGACGGTCGCGTCGAGCAGGGCGCGGGGGCTGGCGCTGCTTTTGACGTTCCGCTGCAGGGCGTCGCAGAGGGCGATCATGTAGGTCAGCCCGGCCGCGTCGAACTGCTGTGCCCGCTCGGCAGCCTCCTTGCGGGCCTCGTCGGAGAGTTCGATCAGCTCGCTGTCGGCCCCGCAGGCGGCGACGAGCATGAGCTGGCGGAGCTGCTCGATGAGCACCTCGATGAGCTGGTCCTGGCTGATGCCGCGGGTGAGCAGATCGCCGGTCCGGGAGAGCGACGCGGCGACGTCGCCTGCCGCGAGGGCGTCGATGAGCTGGTTGACGAGCTCCTGGGCGGGCAGGCCGAGCATCTGCTCGAGCGTTTCGGAGGTCAGCGGGCTTTCGCCGGTGGCGATGAGGCGGTCGAGCAGCGACAGGGCGTCGCGCATCGAGCCGTTGCCCAGCCGGGCGACCTGCCAGACGACCTGTTCGTCGGCGGCGATGCCTTCGCGCTCGAGCACGCTGGTGAGGTGCTCGGCAATGCGGGCGGTGGGGATGTTGCGGAAGTCGAACCGCTGGCAGCGTGACTGGATCGTGGCCGGCACTTTGTGCGGCTCGGTCGTGCAGAGGATGAACTTCACGTGCGAGGGCGGCTCTTCCATGGTCTTGAGCAGGGCGTTGAACGCCGCGCCCGAGAGCATGTGCACCTCGTCGATGATGTAGACCTTGTGCAGCGCGTTCCCGGTGGGGGAGAGGCCGGCGTTGGCGATGAGTTGCCTCGCCTGGTCGACGCTGTTGTTGGAGGCTCCGTCGATTTCGATGACGTTGAGGTCGTCGCCGCGCATGATGGCTTCGGCCATGCGCTGCTGAACGTCGAGGTCGGGGTATTCCTGGCCGTCGGGTTTCGGGGCGCCCTCGACGGTGTCGGGGGCGTTGAGCGCCCGGGCGAAGATGCGGGCGAGCGAGGTCTTGCCCACGCCGCGGGTGCCCGAGAAGAGGTAGGCGTGGGCGACGCGGCCGGTGCTGATGGCGTTTTTGATGGTCCGCGCGATGGGCTCCTGGCCCACGACGTCGTCGAAGGATTGCGAGCGGTATCGTCGGGCGAGGACGGTGTAGGCCATGGCAGCGGCGTCAAGCTCAAAGGTGGCGGCTCGAGGCCCCTTCGGGACGGGCGCTCGAGGGGGTTTCGCCGCGGGGATCGACGGCCAGGGATCCGACGGCACCGGGCCGACGCCACTTAGGGCTGCTCCGGTCAAGGCCTGACCCGGTTCGCGGGCCGACCCGTGCATCGGGCCCGGCCGCCGATCCTCGCGGCGAAGAATCGTAACTCTAGTGTCCGCGGCCCCAAAAGGCAAGGCTTGGCGAACGCTTTGCCCGGACGTATCCTGAATGGAGCATCATACTTCGCCTGACCATTTATATTGAGTCACTCAGCAGGGTTGCACAACATGGTTCTCAACATTCTTCGAGGGGCTTTCGTCGTCCTCGTGACGGCGGTCGCCGCGCTTTATCTCATCCCCGGCGACGAGGCGGTGGCCAACCAGCAGGCGACGTCGTGGCCGCTGATCATCACCGGCATCGTCGCGACGATGGCCCTGGCGGCGGGGGTGGTCGCCGTCGACGCGCTGACCAGACGCAAGCGCCTCGCGGCCGTCTCGGGCGTGTTCCTGGGGCTGATCGCCGGCCTGGTCGCGGCGTACGCCTTGTCGTTCGTGGTCGACCTGGTGGGCCTGCTCTATTTCGAGGAGAGCGAGAACGTCCGCAAGCTGCTCGAGGGCGTCAAGGTGATCATCGGGCTGGTGACCAGCTACATCGGCATCACGATGGTGCTGCAGACCAAGGACGATTTTCGCTTCGTGATTCCTTACGTCGAGTTCGCCAAGCAGATCCGCGGCAGTCGGCCGATCATCCTGGACACGAGCATCATCGTGGACGGGCGGATCACCGATATCGTCGACACCCGGGTCATGCAGGGGACGCTGGTGGTGCCCAAGTTCGTGCTGGGCGAGCTTCAGGCGATCGCCGACTCCTCCGACAAACTCCGGCGGGCGCGCGGTCGGCGGGGGCTGGACATTCTCCAGAAGCTGCGCGAGAGCCCGGTGGTGCACGTGCACATCGAGGAGGCCGACGCCGAGGGGGCGAGCGTGGACCAGAAGCTGATCTCGCTGGCCCAGCAGATGCAGGGGCGGGTGATGACCAACGACTACAACCTCAACAAGATCGCGGAGCTGCGCGGCGTGGAGGTGATCAACCTCAACGACCTCGCCAAGGCGATGCGCCCCGTCGTCCTGCCGGGCGAGCACATGGCCGTCCGCCTGATCAAGCCGGGCGAGAGCCCCTCGCAGGGCGTGGGCTACCTCGAGGACGGCACGATGGTGGTCGTCGAGGAAGGTCGGCCGCACATCGGCGAAGAGGTGACCCTGGAGGTGACCAGCACCCTCCAGACCTCGGCCGGCCGAATGATCTTCGGGCGGTACGAGGCGTCGCGGAACGGCGAGGGCGGCAGCGGGGACTCGCGCAGCGGCTCGGAAGCGGTCCCGGCCGGCGACACCGGCGGGGGACGATCCGACAGCAGCGCCACCGGCAGCCCGGTCCGCCGGGGCCGCAGTGGGCGGCCGCCGAGTGGGCGCAACCCGCGGCGGGGATGAGGGCGGATGGCGTGGCGTGGCGGCCTCCGCGAATGCGGGGGCGTGGCTGCCAGTAGGTCAGTCAGACCGGAGGTGACTGATGCGAGCGGCGGTATCGTGGCGGAGGTGCTGGGCAAAAGGTATACGAGGTTCGGTGGGGCTTTTCGGATCGGCTGCGCCGGTAAGCTCACCCGGCAGCGCTTCGCCACGCCGCGTGCCGGCGGATTCGCGTCTTCCATCATTGACTTCCGCGGGCTCGCCCGTCATATTGGCCTTGATACGTCCAGAAGCGGTATCTGGACCCTTTCCCGGTGACGAAACGGAATTCTGCCATGCATCCCAGGGCTTCATCCACGCGTCTCGAGGCATCGCCGGGGTCGGCCCGGCTTGAAGATGCTCTGCTCTCCGCTCATCCCGCTTTTCCGCGGCGGCTCCCGGCTTCGCGGGCGAAGTGGGCCTTCTGCTCGGTTCTCTTTGCCGTGCTGGCGTCGGTGCTGACGCCCTCGGCGCACGCGCAGCCGGAGGCCGAGCGGCCCAACCTGGTGCTGGTCATGACCGATCAGCAGCGCTTCGACACGCTCGCGGTCAACGGCAATTCCAACATGAAGACGCCGGTGCTGGACAAGCTGGCCCGGTCCGGGGCGAACATGCACGGCTATTTCGCCACCTCGCCCGTCTGCGGGCCCAGCCGGGCGTCGTTCTTCACGGGGCGCTACCCGCACAGCCATCGCATTCGCGAGAACTACAGCCTGCCCGAAGCGGGGCGGGAGATTCACCTCTTCCGCATTCTCAAGCAGAACGGCTACCGGCTCGGCCACGTGGGCAAGAACCACATCGTCGACCCGCAGGAGATGCCGAACTTCGACCTCTTCAGCCAGGCCGGCTCGCACGAGCAGTCGCCCGAGGAGAAGAAGCTCATCGAACGCTACTACCAGCACCGCGAGGAGATCGACGTCCCGCTGGGCAACAGCGAACTGTGGCGGACGGGCTTCGTGCACGAGGGCCCGGTGGAATCGACCCGCACCTGGCAGAGCGCCCAGGCGGCGATCGACTTCATCGAGCAGCAGGATGGCGAGAAGCCCTTCGCCCTGACCGTCTGCTTCGAGGACCCGCATCTGCCGCACATCGTGCTGAAGGAGTACTTCGAGAAGTACCCGCTGGACGAGATCGATCTCCTGCCCGTCGGCGGCGAGAAGGAACTGGAGAAAAAGGCCCTCCGCTGGGCGGTCAAGCATGCAGCGTTGAACGCCGAGACGGCCAGCGAGGAGGAGAAAAAGCGGTACATCGCCATCTACCGGGCGATGATCTCGTGGATCGACACCCAGACCGGCCGCATCCTCCAGACGCTGGAGGACCAGGGGCTGCGCGAGAACACGCTGGTCGTCTTCACCTCCGACCACGGCGACTTCTCCTGGCAGCACAATCAGGCGTTCAAGGACCTGGTGCTGGCGGACAGCCTGCTGCACGTGCCGTGCATCTATTCCTGGCCCGGCCAGATCGAGGCGCAGACCTACCCCGAAGAGGTGCTGGTCAGCGGCGTCGACATGCTGCCGACGATCCTCGACCTCCTCGGCGTGGAGACGCCGATCGGCGTGCAGGGCACCTCGTTCGCGCCGCTGCTGCGCGGCGAGAGCGGCAAGCACAAGGACGCCGTGTTCGCCGAGGTGTGCCCGCCTTACCTGTACAACAAGTACGAGAGCCCCAAAGCGTTCGTGGACGCGCACGGCGGACCGGGCAATACCCCGTTCAACGTGCCCGGCGACTTCACCAAGTCGATCCGCACGGCCGACTGGCGCTACATCTGGTACGGCACGGGTGAGGAAGAGCTCTACGACCACCGCGAAGACCCGCACGAACTGAACAACCTCGCCGGCGACCCCGAGTACGCCGACGTGAAACAGCGGCTGAAGATGCGGCTGCTCGAATGGAACGCCCTGACCGAGGACCCGCTCGATCCGAACCTGCGGCGGGACCTCCAGGCGAAGTACGACAACTGGACGCCGCTCTCGATCGAACCCGGCAAGCATGAGCAGCCGAGCTGGAAGGAAACCATCCACATGGACCTCTCCAAGCCGGTCTGGAACTGGCAGACCTGGGAGCCGGCTGAGCAGTAAGGCGCGTGCCCCCGATGAGATGAGCAGCGGGGCAGAAGCGGTGAATCGGCCGTTTCTGCCCCGTGTTCGTTTCACGCGGGAGTCGCGAAAGCCCGGCGAAAAAACGGTATCCGACACCATTTCCGGCCCCCATTTCCGGCCCGTTCTTGTCAAGGCCTCAGGCTGGTGGGAGGATATATGGTCTGGAGCTCGCTAT
>JBKHFW010000070.1:0-13851 GCA_046540025.1 Phycisphaeraceae bacterium | reverse complement strand
CGCTGATCCGAGCCCGGGCAAGCCCCATCGAGTGATGCGCAAGCCCCCGGCCCGTCAGTCGGGGGCTTTTTCAACTGGACGATTTGCCGTCCAAACCCGCGCATTTTTGCTTCCCCGGACCTAAAGCGCGCGTTAAGCTGGGGTTGGCGCGACGGATCGCCGATAGCGCCTCATATCTCGGGTTCATGTTTGGGGAGTGCCGCGATGGAAGCTGTCTTCGAGTGTCCAGGATGTCAGACGGTTTTGCGTGCGCCGGCCGGGGAGTCGGGCCACCGCGCAAAATGTCCCGCCTGTGGTCGCCAGTTTCTCATCCCTTCCGTGAACGAGCTGATGGAGGACGCCGCCTCGCTCTGGATCGGGCAGGGGGTGGACGAGGTCCTTTCGCACCGCCACGAGGAGTCGGAGCAGAAGATTCTCCGCTCGCTGCACCAGCAGGCGGCCGCGGAGGCGGAGGCGAAGGCGAAAGAGAAAGCCAGCCAGCCAGAGGCCGCCGGGTCCGCGAAGGATGGCCCGGCCCTGAGTCCGCGGCTTCGCCGACACCGGGCGGTGGACAGGGAGCAGCATCTCGCGCCGTCGGCTCCGCCGCGCAGATCGGATGCGAACCTGACCCCCGCCTCGGCGACGCCGGCGACCCCGAAGACCTCCACCCGCTCGCCCGGCGCCCCGCCCGCACCGGAGGGCGAGTACCCGCAGGAGATCAAGCCCTCGCGGCATCGGCCCTACCTGGTCGTGCGCAGCTGCGACGCCGCGGGCGTACGCTTCGCCTTCGACGCAAGGCACCTCAGAAACGAGGCGTTTCGCTCGTCCATGCCGGCGAGGTGCGCCTTCACCGGCTCGAGCGACCGCAACAAGCTCATGGCCCGGCCGCTGGTCTTCGCCGACCGCTCCCGGCAGGGCCGAAGCATCATCGAGACACTCACGCAGAAGCACGAGGAACGCTCCATCGGCGATCGCTCGAACTGGGAGCTGATGCACGCGATCGGCGAGCTGGAGACGATCGCCCACCCGTTCAACCAGCCCGTGCCCTACTTCGCCTGCATGAACCGCTCGCACGAGTACCTCCAGTGCGAGACCTTCGACCGCGGCGAGGGACGGATCACCTGCGAGGTGCTCATCCCCGACTCGACCTTCGCGCTCGAGTGGCTGATGCGGGTCAACGGCATCTGCGGCCCCGAATACGCCCTGCTCAGCCGGGACGTCGCGCTCCGCCACGGCGACGCCTGGAAGCAGCTCGACGAGACCTGTCGGCAGCGGCTGGGCGGGTGGTGCCGGCTTCAGGCGGGCGAGAGCTTCAGGCACTACTTCAACGACGCCGACTTCGGCAAACACGACGGCGGGCTCGCCGGGCTGGTCCTCACCGATCAGCGGCTGCTGTTCTGCAAGTATCACCACCGCGGGCAGGTCCGCATCGACGACGGGTCGGCCACCGTGATCGCCCGCGAAGAAGGCGGCATGATCAACCTTACCCTGCGGATCGGCGCCGAGCGCTCGCGCATGATCAAGCTGCGCCAGAGCGACCTGCCGACCTTCGTCCGGGCGATGGGGAAGACGAAGCTGTCGCTCGAAGGCATCGACGTCGAGCAATTGAAAGCAAAGTAGCTGCCCGGACGCGTCGGCCCGCGCGGCGCTGTCCGCGCCGCAGCCCCGCCTCCCGCGCACTTCCCTGAAGAACTTGCCCTGGCAAACCAATGGATTACCCGCCCTCCGCTGTCAGTCGGCCGCGGGGGGTTTTTCATGGCGGCAAATGCTGGACGGAGTCTACAAACTTAGTTAGCCTCGTAAGTTGAAGCCCTTGGGGGGGACTGTGAGGCTGCCGGGGGAGGCCCGCGTAGGGAGGCGGGTTCGATGTCAGTGGAGCACAAGCCCGAGCGGTCCACCAGGGAAGACAACAGCACGCTTCTGCGGATGGCGCTGCTGATTCGTCCCTACGCGCTGCGCCTCCTCGCGGTCATGCTCATGCTCATCGGCCTCACCGCGGTGAACATGCTCATGCCGCAGCTCATCCGCATGGTGTTCGAGCGCGTCTTTCCCGACGAGAACGTCAACCCCGACGGCAACCTGTCGCTGCTGTGGATGATCCTGCCCGCGCTGCTGGTCCTCTATCTGCTGCGCAACCTGCTCTATTCCCAGAGCAAGTACTCCGCCGTCGTCGTCGGCGAGAACGTCTGCTTCCAGTTGCGCAACCGGCTGTTCGACCGCCTTCAGCAGCGGAACCTCCACTACTACCGCCGCACCCAGCCCGGCCAGCTCTCCAGCCGGGTGATGAACGACAGCTTCGTCATCCAGCAGTTCATCCAGGACCAGTTGCCCAAGCTGCTGCAGAACGCCCTGCTCTTCCTCGGCGTCGTCGCCATCATCTACGCCATGAACTGGCAGCTCGCGCTCGCCTCCACCATCGTCCTGCCCCTGCACCTCGCGGCGTTCCACTACTTCCGCAGGCCGATCAAGGCCGCCAGCCGAACCGCCCAGGAGCACCTCGCCACCGCCCACGGCAACCTGATCGAAAAGTTCCTCGGCATCGAGGTCGTCAAGGGATTCACCGGCGAAGAGCGCGAAACCCAGGCCTTCCAGAAAGCCATCGACGCCTCCCGCCAGAGCCAGCTCCAGAGCTACCGCTATCACGTGACCCAGAAGGTGATGGCCGACCTGCTCGTCGGCCTCGGCACGATCTTCCTGCTCGGCTTCGGCGCCTGGCACGTCGTCAAGGGCCACCTCACCGGCGGCGCCTTCCTCGCCTTCTTCTTCTACATCGGCATGCTCTATCCCGCCGTCACCGAGATCATGGGCGGCTTCGGCAAGCTCACCAAGGCCGCCGCCGGCGTCGACCGCGTCTTCGAGGTGCTCGGCACGTCGAGCCAGGACAGCGAGGCCGCGGAAGGCGGCGCCACCCCCGCGATCCGCGGGGCCATCCGCTTCGAAGGCGTCCACTTCCGCTACGATGACGGCGCGCCCGTGCTCAAAAACCTCACCTTCTCCATCCCGCCCGGCAAGGTGTGCGCCATCGTCGGCCCGTCCGGGTCGGGCAAGAGCACCCTCGTCAGCCTCGTGCCGCGGTTCAACGACCCCGACGGCGGGCGCATCTGGATCGACGGCACCCGGCTCGACCAGATCGACGTCCGCCACCTCCGACAGGCGATCGGCATCGCCTTTCAGGAGTGCTTCCTGTTCAACTCCTCGGTGCTGGAAAACCTCCGCTACGCCGACCCGAGCGCCTCGCGGCAGCGCATCGAGGCGATCGCCAAGGATACCGGGGCCCACGAGTTCATCAGCCGACTTCCCGACGGCTACGACACCCACGTCGGCGAAAGCGGCGTCAGCCTCTCCCGCGGGCAGAAGCAGCAGATCGCCCTGACCCGGGCCATGCTCAAGGACCCGCAGATTCTCATTCTCGACGAAGCCACCTCCAGCCTCGACGAGGCGCGCGAAGCGCGCGTCGTCCCGGCCATCATGCGTTTCATGAAAGACAAGACCACCCTGATGATTACCCACCGCCCGGAACTGCTCAAGCACGCCGACCTGGTACTTCAGATCAACGACGGACGCCTGACCTACCTCGGCCCGCCCGACCAGATGGTCGACCCCGCCGATCAGAGCGACGTCCACGACCACGCCGACCTCGAGATCGACGAACTCGACCAGGACGACTTCGGCTCGCGCCACCGCAGCCGGGAGCTGAGCTCCTCGGGAAGCTGGGGTCCGGTGGCGGTGATCCTCGCCGGCCTGCTCGGCCTCGCCGGCCTCCTCGCCGGCCCCGCCCAGCCCGCCTGGGCGCAGGACGAGAAGCCCAAGCAGCAGACGCAGCAGCCCGAGCAGGAAAAGCAGGCCCAGCAGCAGAAACAGCAGAAGCAGGCGACCGAGGCGGAACAGGCCGGCCCCGCAGCGCCGGCCGAGCCCGCTTCTTCCGGGCAGTTCATCGCCCAGCCCGACCTCAGCGCGATCGAGGTGGCGGAGCTGCTCGATGTCGCCGTCGCCCGGCTGCAGGCGACCCGCGGCTACCGCCAGGCCGCGCCGGGCCAGTTCGCCCGCATGCCCGCCCCGCCGAGCAAGCTCCGGCAGGTGACCCACCTCGTCCGCGAATCCGCCCAGGGCGTTCGGCTGCTGCAACTGGGCTATCGCAGCTTCGCCAGTCAGCCGCCGCACGTCTGGATCCACGGCGCCACGCTGGCGGAGAGTCAGCACCGGGCGAACGACGACGTCGCCGCCGCCACCGAGGCGATCGAGGCCGCCCGCAAGCAGGCGGGCGACTACGAGCACCAGCCCCGCGAGCTGCGCAGCCAGCGCATCAAGCTCAGCTACATCAATTCCGGACGGTGCCTGGGCATCCTCAAGAGCCTGGGCTACCAGATCGTCGAGTACAACAAGGGCAAGGACACGATCGGCAAGGACCAGATCCTCGCCCCCTCGAGCAACGTGGACGTCAAGAAGCTGCCCGCCATCGTGGCCGTGCCCGGCCCGGACGAGGTGGACCTGGTCGGCCCGGCGCAGACCGCCGAGGGCGGCGGACGCAACATCAAGGTCTCCATGTCCCCCGCCGCCGCCAGCGAACTGCCTGAGTCGACCACGGCCTCGCCGATGATGGAGCTGCTGGTCTTCTACGACCCGGCAAGGCCCGAGCAGTTCGCCGAGGTGCTCAACCGCATCCAGCGCGACATCGACCTGCCCGCCCAGCAGTTGCTCATCGAGGCGATGGTGCTGGAAATCTCCGAGACCGGCCTGGAGAAGCTCGGCGTCGAGTGGGAGCTGACCCGCCCCTTCGAACACCACGAGAACCTCGACAACGTCGAGAAGGCCGAGCTCGGGCAGCTTCCCCCGGTCGACAGCGGCGAGTCGCCCACCCTGCGCGTCAGCATCGCCGACGCCTTCAACCATTGGCAGATCGAGCTCGAGGCGCTCATCCAGTCCGGCGAGGCCGAGGTACTTTCCCGCCCCAGCGTACTCACCCTCGACAGCCGACAGGCCTCGATCCGCGTGGGCGAGGAAATCCCCATCGCCCGCAGCATCAAGGGCTTCAGCGGCGGGGACAACGTCCAGCTCGACTTCGACTACATCCCCGTCGGCATCCTGCTCAACGTCCGACCCCGCATCAGCGACGAGGCCGACGAGGTGAGCCTCCAGATCGACGCCATCGTCTCCGCGGAAGTGCCCGGCGGCGACCTGGTCATCCGCACGGAGGACGGCACGGTGCTCGGCCGGGCGCCGCGCATCAGCACCCGCCGCGTGCAGACCTACGCCCGCCTCGCCAACAACACACCGTTCATCATCGGCGGGCTGATCAGCAAAGACAGCACCATCGAAAGCGACAAGGTGCCCCTGCTCGGCGACCTCCCCCTCATCAAGCACGCCTTCCGCAACAAGCGGGCCAACTCGCTCAAGCGCGAGGTGATCATCGTCCTCACCCCCTACGTCCTGCCCGAGGACCAGCTCGTCGGCCGCAACCTGCCCAAGGACGAGGACGCCTTCGACAGCTTCGGCAACGAGCTGTTCCGCGACGCCTACCGCATCCGCTCCGAGGACGTGTTCGACCTGAGCTTCCTCACCGAAAACCGCGAGCTGCGGAAAATGCAGGACCTCGCGCGGCAGGTGCTGCGCCACAACCACGACCTGGGCGACCAGTACCCCTTCCGCGCCTTCGCCGGCGGACGCATCCCGGGCGAGGACATCCTCGTCCACCGCCAGATGTACGAGGTGATCAAGCGCAAGGAGCTGCACGAGCAGGTGCCCACGGACAACATCATCCTCTTCGTGCCCGACGAGGCGAGCCAGTCCAGCTTCGGCGTCGACACGCTCGAGGAGCGCCTCCAGGCCGCGGCCGACCAGTTCGGCCGGCCCGGCCGGGACCCGTTCAAAGTGCTCCAGGGCGAGAACAAGGCACTGGCGCTGATCTACACCGGACGGGCCGACAGCGGCGACGCCGCGGACATCCTCTCCCAGCCGGTGCCCGAGGCCCGCGTGGTGGACTGCCCGGACGGCGACGCCTGGAGCCGCCTGCTCTGGCAGCTCAACCAGCCCGACGAACGCGGCCGGGAGCGGCACACCATGCTCATCCAGAGCCGGGAGGACATCACCCGCCTCAAGCTGGCGCTGCTGCTCAAGCAGACGATCACCCTCAACGCCAGCCGGGGCAACCTGACGCTGGACAACTTCACCATCGGTCGGCAGCTGCTGATGCCCAGCGTCAAGACCGAGCAGATGCACCTGATGGACCTCGACGCCGCGCGGTGCTTCTTCTACACCGAACAGTACTACCCCGCCCTGCAGCAGCGGCTGCACCGTGACACCCGCGCCCTCGCCGAGACGCTTGAGGACCCGAAGTACGCCCGCTATCTCGATCACCCGGTGGAGGAGGTGCTCGAAGAGCGCTAAAACCAGGCCAGCAGCCCGGCCCAGCGACAGCCCCGGGTAGAAAGGATCAGCCATGGCCAGGGCAAGTCAGGACGCGATGCTTCGCCGCCACCTCGTCGAGCTGCTGGAAGGCGGCGGAGCCCACCTCGGCTTCGAGGAGGCGATCGCCGACCTGCCGGCCGACCGGCGCGGCCGAAGGCCCGAGGGCCAGTCCCACACCCCCTGGCGCCTGCTCGAGCACATGCGCCTCAGCCAGCGGGACATCCTCGATTTCTCCCGCGATCCCGCTTACGAGGAGCAGGACTGGCCCGACGACTACTGGCCCCAGGGCGACGCCCCGCCCGACGAGCAAAGCTGGGAGCGTGCGGTCACCGCGTTCCGCCACGACCTCGCGGCCATGATCGCCCTGGTGAAGGCCCCGAAGACCGAACTGCTCGAGCCCATCCCCTGGGGCAACGGCCAGACCGTCGCCCGCGAAGCGATGCTGCTGGCCGACCACAACGCCTACCACCTCGGACAGCTCGTCACCGTGCGCAAGCTGCTCGGGGCGTGGGCGTGAAAAGACAACGGGGAACGCGGGGTGGCCCCGATCCCGGCCGGCGCTGCGCTTGACCGGACTTGGGGGTTGGGGAGAGCGGGGTCTGGCGGGTAGACTGGACCCAGAGCCTTTTTGACTTCAGCCGGTGGATTGCCATGCACGTATTCGGCCTGCAACTCGACATTGCCTGGGAAGACAAGCCCGCCAACTTCGAGCAGGTCAACAAGCTGCTCGCCGACCAGCGGGTGCCGCCGGGCTCGCTGATCGTGCTGCCGGAGATGTTCTCCACCGGCTACTCGATGAACGTCGCGGAGATTGCCGAGGACGCCGGCCGCCCTGCCGAGGCGTTTCTCGCCCAGCTTGCGACGCGTCAGCAGTCGTTCGTCATCGGCGGCGTGGTGAACCGCTCGGGCCAGGGCAAAGGCTTCAACGAAGCACTGGTGCTCAGCCCGGAGGGGGCGGAGCTCGCCCGCTATGCGAAGATGCAGCCGATGACCGTGGCCGGGGAAATGGACCACTACCACCCCGGCGAGCGGACGGTGAACTTCCGCTGGGGGGCGTGGACGGTGTCGCCGCTGATCTGCTACGACCTGCGCTTTCCCGAGCTGTTCCGCGAGCAGGTCCGCCGCGGGGCGCAGCTTTTCGCGGTGATCGCCAACTTCCCCGGCGTGCGCGAGGACCACTGGCTCACCCTGCTCGAAGCGCGGGCGATCGAGAATCAGGCGTACGTCATCGGCATCAACCGCTGCGGCGAGGACCCGAACCACCACTACACCGGCCGAAGCGTCATCTTCGACCCGCGGGGCAGGCTGCTCGCCGACGCCGGGAACGAGCCCGGCGTCATCCACGCCGATCTCGCCCTGCCGGAGCTGGAGCGCTACCGGGAGATGTTCCCCGCCCTCAAGGACATGCGGCCGGCGGAGATGTGACCGGGTCTCGAAGTTTGCATTCGCCAAGGCGCGGCAAGCGCAGCGCTGCCGCGGATCCGGTCACGGAGTCGCAGGCGCGACCCGATCCACAAGCACGCCGCGGCCACACCCGGGGCGGGCGCTGCGTGCTGCCCCGGCTTGGGGGGCCGGAGTCCGGAAGCGCCAACTCCCCGCCCCCCTTTGTTCCCTCTACCCACGCCCGGTCGGGTCTTCCTGCGTGATCTGCGCCATGCGCTCGAGGCCCTTCTTCGCGGTGCCGGAGTCGATCGCCTCGGCGGCGCGCTGGAGGCCTTCGGACAGGTCCGCTGCCCCGCCGGCGGCCATCAGGGCGGCGGCGGCGTTGAGGCGGACGATGTCGCGGGCGGGGCCGTTCTCTCCATCGAGCACGCCGCGGATGATCGCGGCACTTGCCTCGGGCCCGTCGATGGAGATCGCGGCGGCGTCGGCGGGCGGCTTGAGGCCCAGCGAGGCCGGGTCGAGCTCGTAGCTGCGCAGCGTGCCGTCGTGCACCTCGGTCACCTCGGCGGGGGCGAGGGTGGTCAGCTCGCCCAGCGGCTGGCCGGTGGGCAGGACGCTGTGCACGACGAGGGCCCGGCGGGCGTGGAGGCGGTCGAGCACCTCGGCGATCTGCCCGGTGAGCTCTTTGCTGGCGACGCCGAGCAGTTGCCGATTCGCCCGGGCCGGGTTGGTCAGCGGACCGACGAGGTTGAAGATCGTGCGGAAGCCGAGCTGCTGGCGAACCGGCCCGGCATGGCGCATGGCCGGGTGATGCGCCGGGGCGAAGCAGAAGCAGATGCCCGCGTCTTCGAGGCAGCGGGTGAGGGTCTGGGGCTGAACCTGGATCTTCACGCCCAGCGCTTCGAACACCTGGGCCGAGCCGGACCTGCTGGTGACCGAGCGGTTGCCGTGCTTGGCGACGCCGATGCCGAGTTCGCGTCCCGCGGCGGCGGTGACGATGGCGGCGGCGGTGGAGATGTTGAAGAAGGTGGACTTCGTGCCGCCCGTGCCGCAGGTATCGACGAGGGTCTGCCCGTCGGGCACCGTCACCGCCCGGAGCTTGCGGCGCATGACGGTGGCGGCGCCGACGATCTCCTCGACGCTGGGCCCGCGGGTTTCGATCAGGGCGAGCAGGGCGCCGGTCTGCGCGGGCGGCGCTTCGCCGGTCATGATCAGGTCGAACGCCTCGATGGCCTGCTCGACATCGAGCGGGGTTCCGTCCAGCAGTTGGGCAAGCAGGTGCTTCATGGGCTCAGCGGCTCGGAGTGCGGGAACAGGGTTGCCTCGATCATGCCAGCGCGGCCGACGTGATGCAAATGATGATGAGCTGGTGCGGGTTTTCCCGCCCCTATCCGATGAGGGCGACGAGCCAGACGACGCCGGCGATCAGGCCGAGGAAGACGATGATCTGCGTGGTCATCACCGCTGCCTGCCGGGGGAGCTGGTCGACGTCGCGCACGCGCACCGCTTTGTAGGCGACGGAGATGCCCAGCGCCAGCGGCAGCAGCAGCCAGAGCCAGTACGGCCCCAGCGGCATCGGGTCGCGAAACGGCACCCAGGCGAGCAGGTTGATCAGCACGGTGAGGCTCATGGCGATTCTCCGGCCGACTGCTCCCGCCGCCGGGCGTAGCGCGGGTCGCGCGGATCGCGGTACAGCACGTCGAGGATGGCCAGCAGGTTCAGCAGCCCGGCGAGGGCGGTGTAGAGCACCCCCTGCTCGTGCATGTGGGCGAAGCTGGGCTGGTAGCCGCCGGCGAGTTCGGGCACGCCGGGGCTGAACTGCATCATCTCGATCAGCAGCGTGGGGGCGACGAGGACCTGTCCGAAGAACCAGTAGTGGTGGGTCTGGCGGTCGATCACGCCGACGCCGCCGAGCAGGAGCCCGCCGACCCAGAGCGCGAGGATGGTGACCAGGAGGATGATGCCCCGGCGCTTCTCGCCCAGCAGCAGGTGTCCGAGACCGGGCACGAGCCAGCCGGCGAGGGCGGAGGTGGGGTTCCAGCGAAGATGGACGTCGGAGTTGGATGCCGTCACGGGCGGCGTTTCCTGGTCGGGTTCTGCGGGTGCGGCGGGTCTTTTTTTCTTCCGGAGCGGGTGGATATTTCCATTGACAAACCCCGCCCGACCGATAGTGTAACCGCCAGCCTCATCCGGGCCAATGGACCGACCCGGTGCCCGCCGGGGGCGGAGGCAAATCGCACAGGCAGCTCTGTTGGAGGTGAAGCGTCATGAACTCGGCTGTTGAGCAGACGGAGTCCCTGCCGTACCGGGAAGCATCGGCCTGGCCCGACCGGGACGAGGTTTTTCCGCCCCTGATGTACGAAGACGAGGAAGACGAGTTGGAGGACGAGGACTTTTTTGACGAAGAAGAGGATGAGGACTTCGAGGACGACGACTTCTTCGACGAGGACGAAGACGAAGATTTCTTCGCCGAGGAGGACGAAGAGGACTTCCTCGAAGAAGACGAGGAAGACGAATACTAGGGTCCGCCGCTGCCCCTGAAGGCCCGGCGGGCCACCCAGACAGGGAGCAGCCGCGATGAGCGAACGACCCCAGAGCGACTCCGAACGGCGTGAACGCGGACCCGACCGTCGCAAGAACGTGCTCGACCAGCGTCTTTACACCGGCCTGGAGCGCCGCCGCGGCCCCGGACGCCGGCGCAGCGACTTCGTCAAGGCCGCTGACGAAGGCGAGATGAACCGCGAGCAGTTCCTGTTCATCAAGGCCATCGACGCCTACAAGCGGGTGAACAACCGCCCCTACCCGACCTGGACCGAGGTGCTCGAGGTCATCCGCAAGCTCGGCTACCGCAAGACGGCGGCGATGGAACTCCACCTCAGCGCAGCCGAGGACTGGCAGGAAGCGCCCGACGCGCCCGCCTTCCCCGATCCGCCCGTCCGCGAGGCCTCCTGAGCTGCGGCCGGGCCTGACCAGCCGAATATCCGATTCCGCCGCCCGCCGCTGGTGAGGCGCTGCGGGACGATCCTGTTCATCGCCCGGCCGGGCCCGCCCTCTGGCCGGGCGATCTGTTACCATCCCCGCGTGTCTTCTGACCTGCCTTACAAGATCGCCGTCCTGTGCTACCTGTTCGACGATGCGGGCCGGGTGCTGCTGCTGCACCGCTGCAAGCCGCCGAACCAGCATCTTTACTCCCCCATCGGCGGGAAGCTCGAGCAGCGCGTGGGCGAGAGCCCGACGGCCTGTGCCGTGCGCGAGATCGCGGAGGAGGTCGGTCTGACGGTCGCCCCCGCCGACCTGCATCTGACCGGCATCGTCTCCGAGACCGCGTTCGGCGACGAGACGCACTGGCTGATGTTCCTCTACGAGATCATCCACCCGGTGACGGTCGAGCGGGAGGAATTCGGCGAGGGCCGACTCGAATGGCACCCGCGCGAGGCGATCGGCAAGCTGAGCATTCCCGACACGGACCGGGAGGTCATCTGGCCGCTGTTCTGGCGCTACCGCGGCGCGTTTTTCATGGCCCACATCCACTGCGCGGGGGGCGATCTGAGCTGGCGGGTGGAGCAGCCCGCCGCCGACGCCGGGACGTGGCAAGGCGGCTGATCGGCCCAGCCGCCCGCCTGCCAGGACCGACCATCTGTCACGAGCCGCATAACCGGCGAGGTTTTTGACGCCAGCCGGGCTAATTGCAGCGCCCAGACTGCGCACCTCTCCAGAAATAGGGTAGCCTATACACGGGCTGGATTGATCTTGTGTCACCCTTTCGGGTGGCTCCGGGGTAGGTTGGTAGGTAGTTGCAGACGAGGGACGTCCTTGGGCCTGCTGGATCAAAACAACCTGGTCATGCCGGCGTTGCCCTGGGAGACGGACGCGGCGACTTTCGCGGAGGCCGTGGCGGAGGCTCTCGGAGCGACGAGCCTGGTCCTGGCCCTGCTGGAGGTGGACTCACCTCAGCCCGACGCCTTCCTCGCCTGCCGGGGTGTCGAGGCCGATCGGCTGCTGGCGTGGTGCAACGAAGGGTACGAGGGCGACCCGGTGCTGCAGCGGGCCCGGGACGTCGGCTGCGCCCGGCCGCAGCTCGGGGAAGCCGACGCGTCGGCCGGCCCGCCCTTACCGGCGGGCGAACAGGTGATGGTGCTGATCCGCCCCGCCGCCTGCGTGCCGCTGCGTCACTGGTACTTCGCCCTGAGCCGGGCGGGCCAGCCGTTCGAGACGGACGACCTGATGCGGGCGAGCCTGACGCTGCGGATGATTCAGACTGCGTTCGACTCGGTGTCCGCCCCGCTGGCGGGCCGGCTGGTGGTGGGTCACGACGATCGGCTGATTCACGCGGACCCGCGCAGCGAGCACTACTTTCGGCGTGCCGGGGGCGAGAAGTGGACCGAGCTGGCGGCGACGCTTCAGCCGATGATCTGCCAGCGCTGGCCCGAGCTGGGCGACGGGGCTCCGCACGACCTGGTGGTCGAGGTGGACGGGCAGCCGGTGTGGGTGCGTTTCCGCCGCACGCGGGCGATGGCGACGCTGCCGCTGGCGCACTGGCACCTCGAGCTTCGGCCGCTGTCGGGAGATGATCTGCCGCCGCTGGGGATCATCGACGACGAACGCGTCGCTCGCGCGGTGGGCTACCTCACCGACCAGTACCAGGACGGCCCGAGCCTGCAGGAGATTGCCGAGCGCGTCGGCATCAGCCCGTTCCACTTTCACCGCCTGTTCGTTCGGCACACCGGACTGAGCCCCAAGCACTACCTGCTGCGGATGCAGCTCATGGTCGCCAAGTGGCTGCTCCGGGCCACGCGCACCCCGGTCGGCGAGACCGCGGCAGCGACCGGCTTCGCCAGCCACGGCCACTTCACCGCCACCTTCCAGCGCATGGTGGGCCAGAGCCCGAGCGCCTACCGCGAAAACGTGGATTCGCAGGCATGAAACCGGGTCGAATCTGAAACCCGCTGCGACCTACTCGGGCTGCCGCCAGATGAACTGCTGAACCTGCCGGGCGAGCTCGACGTCCTTCAGCGTCACCTCGTCGCCGGCGTCGTGCGTGGTCAGGGCGATCTCGACCACGTTGTAGCTGTTGTGCAGATCGGGATGGTGGTTCATGGCCTCGGCGTGGAAGGCGAGGCGGACGATGAAGCTGATCGCTTCGCGGAAGCTGCCGAACTCGACCCGCGTTTTCAGGCTCCCGGCCTCGTGGTGCCAGCCCGGCAGTTGCTCGAGCGCCTCGGCGATCTGATCCTGCGTGAGTGGCGTGGCCATGGACTCGCTCCTTTTCCCCGGTGCTGTAGATCGGTCGCAGAGATGGTAGCCGGCTGCGCGGCGGGCGGCGCGGCAGCAGAAGCGGGCCGCGCGCCAAAAAAAACGCCCCTTCCACGAGGGAAGAGGCGCTGCTGGCGCTCTCAGTAAATCGGTTCCCGCTCAGTCGGTCGCCCCCAGGACGGCGGCGCGGCGGACGTCGATAAGGCGAGCGGCGTAGTCGGCGTTTCGCCGGGCCTGGCCGACGATGCCGACGACCTGGCCGAGCATGCCCGCGTCGATTTCGTCGCCGGGCTCGACGTAGGCGATCGTTCGGCCGCTGTCGGGGTCGACCACGCGGAACAGCCGGGGCAGGGTCTCGCCGTCATAGACGCTGGACGCGCGGAGCTGGCCGACGATGTCGAACTGGTCGGGCGTGACCGGCCGCTCGGGCATGTCCGGTTCCTGCTCGGCGACCTCGCGGGCCTGGCGCACCTCGCGGAGCGTGCGGGCGAGGGTCAGGTTGCGCTGAAGCGCGGCGATGCGCCGGTCGATGATCCGCTGATCCAGCCGGGGCAGGCCGGGCTGGCGCTCGAGGCGCTGATAGGCCTTGAGCATCCGCTCGACCGGCTGCTCGGTAAGGGGCATCTCGAACAGCGGCAGCATCGTCTGCTCGACCTGGCGCAGCGCCTGGGAGATGGCCGGCGTCTGGACCTCGGGGACCGCGGGCTCGACCGGATCGGGACCCACCTGCGGCTGGGGCTGGGGCTGCTCCGTCTCGGCCGGCTGCTCGTCGGGCTCGGGCTGAGGCGTAAACAGCTCGACGTCCACGTGCTCGGGCTCCTCGGCGTCCTC
>JBKHFW010000069.1:0-14166 GCA_046540025.1 Phycisphaeraceae bacterium | reverse complement strand
GAGTTAAGGGGAGTTAAGGGGAGTTAAAGGGAGTTAGAGGTTAGAGGGCGTTAGCGACGGTGAGAGGTCAGGATCCCCAAGCCGGGGCAGAACGCAGCGCCGCCCCGGGTACGGCCGGGGGGGGTGTTGCGGGCTCGGGGCGAGTCCGGTCAGCTCGATCCGCGGCAGCGCGGCGCTTGCCGCGGCTTGGCGCATGTGGGCCTCCGGGCCCCGTTGCATGGGCGGATCTGGGGGCTGGAGGGCGATGGCGGGATCTCGGGCCGCGGTGTGGCAAACGCTGGTAGCGGGATTTCGGCGGATCGCGGCTTTCCAGAAGCTACAGACGGACAGAGCGTTACATCCCGTCCGCGAGGGCGGTGATCCGCCTGTTTTTCTCTCGGGTGGCTGATTTTCCGCTGGTTTCTTCCCGAAGCAGGGAACGAGGCCTGCGGAGTGGGGAGCCGGCGACGGCACGCCGCAAGACTCGCCGCGCCAACCCAGCCGGGTGGCGTGTGCCCAGCCAACTTGGGGGATTCATGAGCAAGTCGAAGACCTCGCCTGCCGTGCGCGCTGCCCGCGCGAGTCTCTGCCTGCCGCTGCTGCTGCTGGCGCTGAGCTTCATCGTCGGGCAGAGCCGGGCTTTGTACCCGCCGATGCTGCAGCGGGTGTACCCGTTCGCCATCGCGGCGGTGTCCCTCGCCGCGTTCGGGCTGGCGGTGTATGCGCTGGGCGCTACGCGCCGCCCCGGCGGGCGGGGCGTGATGGGCTACTCGGTGGCGGGACTGATCACCAACGGCGTGATCCTGGGCGGGTTCGGCGTGGTGCTCGGGGTCGCGGTTCTCCGCGGGCCGGCGTCCGCCAGCGCCCAGTCGGTGGGGCTGATCCCCGCGCCGGGGACGATTCCGGACGATGCCAGGCTGCTCCCGGACCGCGACCACTGGCGTGAGGTTCGTCTGGATCGCCTGGGGTGCCGGTTCGAGATTCCCCCGAGCTACAAGCGGTCCGCGGCGCTGCCCGGCCCGTCGTTCGAGTGCGCGTTCGTCTCGACCGAGGTCGATCTGCCGGAGCTCAGCATCGCGGTCCAGCGGCTGGGCGGCGTGGTGCCGAGCGGCGGCTGGACGGACGAGCGGCGGAAGGCGTGGCGGGCGTCGCTGCCGCCTGGTGCGGAGGCGGAGACGTTCCGCACGCCGTGGCAGGGCGACATGGTCAACGCGACGCGCCTGGTCACCCGGCAGCCCGGCGGGAAGGTGGTGGATTACGGCGTGATGATCCCGCTGACGCCGGAGGCGATCATCGTCCACGTCACGGGCCCGGTGGAGGCGGAGCAGCGGGTCCGGCAAACGGCGTCGCTGGTGCTGGCGAGCCTGTACGGCCCGTCGAACTGGGACTGAGGCGATCGGTCTGACGAGCCAATGAAAACGCCCGCGCGCCGGACGGCGCGCGGGCGTGTGTTTTCAAACGGGCTGTCGGCGGTCTTACTCGACGCGGACCTTCTCGAGGTCGAACTTGCCGCCGGCGTTCTTCACCTTGACGGCGTGGACGCCCTCGTTGAGGTAGACCTTCGTCGAGGTCGTCCCGCCGGCCGCGTTTTCGACGACGGCCTGGCTGTCGTTGACGATCAGCTCGAGCTTTCCGTCGCCGCTGGTCTCGGCGGCCACGGTGTACTCGCCGGTTTCGGGGGCGCGGAAGACGAAGCCCTTCCACATGCCTTCCTGGTCGAGCGCGTCGGTGACGTCCGCGAAGCGGTTGTCATCCATGAACGCGTGGTACCAGCCCTGCCAGGTCGAGGCGCGCACGCTCTGGAAGTGCTTCTGGTCGGGCGTGAAGGTCACCGGCGCGGCGGTGGGGCCTTCCGGATCGAGCACCCAGGTGTGAGCGCGGTCGATGGCGGCGGCCCAGGGCATGTACTCTTCGGCCTTGTGGATGTGGCTGTAGACGAATCCGGGGTAGTAGTAGAACGCGTTGGCGCCGCCGTAGTTGTGCCAGAAGTGAGCCCACTGGTTGTCGGCGACCTTGGAGACCGGGTGGTCCCACTTGAACTGGTTGGCGTAGAAGAGGTTCCCGCCGCCCCAGTCGCCGCCGGCGTTGGTGCCGCCCTCGTAGGCGTAGGGGACCAGGCCCCAGAGCTGCGCCTCGGCGGTGGTGAGCTGACTGATCAGGGCGAAGCGGCCGTCGGTCTGGCCCGTCGCGGCGCCGGCGCCGAGGAAGTTCGACGCGTCCTCGCCGCCGGCGTAGTCCATGATGTCGCCGACGTGCATGGCGTAGAAGTAGGCGATCTTGCTGGGGTCGTCACCGTCCGCCTCGATGGTGAGCGTGTGCTCGCCAGCTTCGAGGGGGAGGTAGTGCGTGCCCCACTGGAAGAGCCCACCCTTGGGCTTGCGGCTCAGGCCCATGCGCTGGCCGGCCCAGACGCGCTCGCCGTCGATGGAGATGTCGAACGGCAGCTCGCCGTCGCGGCTCTCGGGATCGGTCAGGCTCGAGTTGCCGGTGAAGACGAGCGCGTACTCACTGTCCTCGTCGACTTCGAAGGTCTGGCTGATCCGGCCCTTGCCGGCGATGAAGGCGAAGTTCTCGCCCGAGCGGTGGTATTCCGGCACGAAGCTCTTGCCCTTGCCGCCTTCCGGCCAGGTCGGGTCGACCAGCGGGTCGGAGGGGGCCACCTTGATTCCCGGGGCCGCCTGAATCGGGAACGCGTAGCGGAACGTGGGCAGCGGGAAGCCGGTGCCTTTGCCCGAGACCAGTTGGAGGTTGTCCACGTCGACGCCGCCCCGGCCGAGAAACTCGCCGTCGAGCAGGACGCCGCCGTCGATGGTCAGACCCGGGCCGGCGTCGAGGCGGGTGTCCGGGCCGGGGACCGTCGCTCCGCCGCGGATGTTGGCGAGCACGAGGTAGCTCTTGCCGGCCTCGAGGCGCCAGACGCCGACGCGGGAGGAGTCGCTGGTCGCCCAGCCGCAGTGTTCGAGCGGGGAGAAGAGCACCTCGCCGGGCTTGCCCTGGTTGAGCTCGGCGTCGCCGTGCTTGGACTGGATGGGCGTGTTGCCTTCGAGGTCGGTGATGAGGACGTAGGAGCGGCCCTTTTCGCCTTCGTGGACCTGTCGGCCGACCTGGTAGACGTAGAGGTCTTCGTCACCCACGGTGACCTGGTAGCCCACGGCGGCGGTGCCGTCGATGGCGTGGGACGGGTCGCCCTGGAGGCTGTTCGGATCGAACGCGAGGTGGCGTTCGCCCTGGTTGTTGACCACGCCGGCGTTGCCCGCGAACTGCCACGCGCCGCCGGTGGGCCTCATTTCGGCCTGGCCGGGCTGGAGCTGGTAGTCCTCGAAGTTGCCGCCCTGAAGGCGGGCTTCGTCACTGGTCATGAAGTTGTTGGTCGTGCCGTAGTAGACGGCCGGCCCGGTGCCCCAGAGGAAATCGCTGACGGGGCGGGGGTTGTCGACGTATTCGGGATTGTTGTAGTAGTCGTCGATGAACTGCATCAGGCCGTTCTGGAACCAGCGTTCGTACTGGCCGAAGAGCATGACGCGGACGGTTTCGCCCATGGCGTCGTCGCCGAAGACGTCCCGCATGTGGTCGCTGATCTTGACCGTGCGGTAGGCGTGGTAGCGCATCAGGCCGAAGTGGCGATCATTCTGAACGGCGCCGTCGAAGTTGAGCACCTGCCAGATCGGATTGTCGTCGTTGCGGAAGATCTCGCTGTCGTAGCGTTTGGACCACTCCCGCGGCTGAATGCCGGACCAGCCCATCTCGTTGCCGTGCTCGAGGTAGAGCCGGAGGTTGGGGTTCAGCGGCGGCCACTCGGGGTTCTTCGTCGGCTTGGTGTAGGGCTCCTTGCCGTCCGAGCCGTACTTCATGAGCAGCGCCAGCTTGCGCATGAACTCGTCGTCGGCGCTGTCGCTGTAGTTCAGGTGCAGGTCGCGGCCGGTCTCGTTGGCGGCGAGGATCAGCTTTTCGTAGGCCATGTCGGCCCGCCAGTGCTGGCCCATGATCTTGGAGTAGGTCGGCACCGTGCGCTCGTCCCACTTGGCGACCGAGTTGAGTCCGGTCCGCTGGACGCGGAAGCTGAACACCGGCAGGAACGCGTCGCGGGCCTCCTGGTGGATGATTTCGCCCGGCTCATGCGGTTCGTTGCCGTTCACCTGCCTGGACGCCATCACGTAGAGGTCCGTGACGCCGCTGCCGACCGGGCTGTCCGGCGTGCGCTGGGTCTCGCGCATTTCCACCGCCGACGTGGTCGTCTCGTCGTCGGGGCCCGGCGGAATCTCCACCTGCGCCCGCGTCAGGTTCGTCTCGGGGTCGTAACCCTTGCCCTTGGGCAGCGTGCCTTCGAAGCGCTCGCCGTCGACGATGAACGTGCCGGGCATGTGCACCTCGGCCTGGCCGCGGAAGCTCAGGAGCACCCGGCCGGCGTGGTGGGTGTAGCCGTTCATCATCGAGTAGCTGAAGTCCTCCGTCGGCCAGCCGTCCTCGTCGACCTCGATGCCGCCCTTGGCCGCCGTGTACTTGCCCTTGCCGCTGAACGAGCTGAGGTCCGCGAGCACGTGCGGGTGCATGAAGTGGACGCTGTTGCCCGAGACGTAGTCGACGACCTCCTCGGGCGTGCTGGGGCTCTCCCAGCGGAGGGTGCAGACGGCGTCGCCGGTCTGGTCGGCGTACTCGATGACGACGTCGTACTTCGTGCCCGGGGTGAGGTGCATGGTGGCCTCGTCGACGCGCCGCTCGTGCGGATCCCAGGCGTCGATGAGGGTGGTCCACTCGCTTTCGGACTCGGGCTTGATCTTCAGCCGGGCCTGCTCGTCACTTTCGAGCTTGAAGGTGTAGTCCTCGTCGTAGCGGCTGATGATCTTGCCGGTCCAGCGGGCGGAGAAGTGGTCGTTGGGGAACTCGCGGACGCTCTCGGCCCGGACGCCGAGGACGGGTCGCCAGTCTTCCCAGTCGAAGCGGACGCGGACGTCGGAGCGGGTCCAGTCGGGCTCGCCCTGGAGGTCGGGGT
The DNA here is from genome assembly GCA_046540025.1 of Phycisphaeraceae bacterium. GTDB lineage: Bacteria > Planctomycetota > Phycisphaerae > Phycisphaerales > Phycisphaeraceae > JBKHFW01. Next base: position 9,197 of record JBKHFW010000069.1, on the reverse strand, counting down.
TGGCGAAGTATTCGCCGGTCCAGGCCGGGTAGATCACGCCGCCGCCCTGGGGCATGCGGTTTTTCGGCCCGGCGGCGAAGGCGGAGCCGGCGAAGGTCGCAGCCAGGACCAGGCCGGCGGCAAACGACCAGCGGGACAACATCTGCTTTTTCAAGGCACTTCCTCTCTGAAAAAGGGGCTCAGGGCGCACCTGACTCGGGGGGGGCGTCGCACGGACGCCGATGGGAGCCGGTATGGCCTTAAGGAGTTCAGGAAACTCGGGATACAGGCTAACCGCAGGGGGCGGTGCGCTCAAGGGAAAATGTGGAAGCGGCGGTGGGGCCGATGCGGGCGGGGCGTCGGGAAAATCCCCCACCTGCCGGCTACACTCGCCCGGCGTCGGCTCCTAACCTTTGCAGACGGGTTCGGGGGAGCCCGTGTCCGGCTTGCAGCCCTTTGTTTGAGCAGGAGGCGAGGAGATGAGGATTGCGGTGCTCGCACCGATCGCCTGGCGGACGCCGCCGCGGGCCTACGGTCCGTGGGAGCAGGTGGCCAGCAACATTGCCGAGGGACTCGTGCAGCGGGGTCACGACGTGACGCTGTTCGCGACGGGCGACTCGATCACTCGCGGCCGACTGCACGCGATCTGCGACCGCGGCTGGGAGGAGGACCGGGCCCTGGACCCGGACATCTGGAAGCTGCTGCACATTTCCGAGGTGTTCGAGCGGGCGGACGAGTTCGACCTGATCCACAATCACTTCGACTATCCGAGCCTGACCTATTCGCGGCTCGTGGACACGCCGGTGGTGACGACGATTCACGGCTTCTCGTCGCCGAACCTGTACCCGGTCTACGAGAAGTACAATGCGAACACCTATTACGTCTCGATCAGCGACGCGGACCGCTACGGCAGGATCGATTACGTCGGGACGGTTTATAACGGCATTGATCTCAAGGACTTCACGTTCCGGCCGGCGGGCGGGGAGCATCTCGTCTGGATCGGGCGGATCTGTTATGAGAAGGGCACGGCCGAGGCGATCGAGATTGCCCGCCGCGCCGGCCGGAAGCTGATTCTCGCCGGCATCATCCAGGAAGAGGACTATCACCGCGAGAAGGTGCAGCCGTTCGTCGACCAGGATCAGATCCGCTACATCGGCCCGGTGGGGCCGAAGGATCGCGACGAGCTGCTGGGCCAGGCGGCGGCGGTGCTGCACCCGGTCATGGAGCCGGAGCGGTTCGGGCTGGTGATGGCCGAGACGATGGCCTGCGGGACGCCGGTGATCGGCTTCGACAAGGGGTCGGTGCGCGAGGTGGTGGTGCATGGCGAGACAGGCTTCGTCGTGGACGACGTGGATGCCGCAGCCGAGGCGGTGGGCCGGCTGGGTGAGATCGACCGCCGGGCGTGCCGCCGACACGTCGAAGCACGTTTCACCTGTGACGCCATGGTGGAGGGGTATCTCGAGGTGTACCGCGAGGTGCTCCGCCGCCACGCCGACCGCTCCCCCGCGGCCCCTGGTTCGGCGTCGGGGGCGTGAGCGATCGGGGGCGGGTGCGGCGACAACTCCTGCCAGCAGCGGGCCAGTCGCAGCTCGATCTGCGACTGGCCGCAGCGTCGTTCGCGTTTGCGCCGGCGGGACTCGCTGGGGATCATGTCGACGCAGAGGCGGGTGGCCCTGCGGTGGAGCCCGCCGGCGAGAGAGCTTGCGATGCTGCCGCCCTGCTTCATGAGGCGGTAGAAGGTTTCCCGGGCGGCGTCCTGGGCCTGGTTGTATCGGCTGCGCACGAAGCGCTGGAGCCGCTCGTCATGGGAGGCCTGCCGGGGCGGGGCGGTTCGATTCCGACCGGCCGGGCCTTTACACTTGAGAGCAGTGGACCGGCAGGACCCGAACGGAGGAGCACGTGATGATCGAGCTTGGCGGCTGCGGATTCTGTTTCAAGGGGTGGGACGCCGGGGAAGCCCTGCGCGGCCTGCGTGCGATGGGGCTCAAGCGGATCAGCCTGGGCATGAACGGTCCGGACGCGCAGATTCACCCGGACGAGGCGGCGGCGCGTCCGGCCGAGCTGGGGCGGGAGGTCGCCAAGCTGGCCGAGCGGGCGGACGCGAAGCTGGTGGAGCTGTTCATGTGCCCGTTGTGGGTCGAGCCGCTGGGCGGCGTGGAGCCGAACGATCCGCGGCCCGCGGCGCGGGAGGCGATGCTCGAGCGGTTCAAGGCGGTGTGCGAGTTCGCGGCGGTGGCCGGCTTCGAGCACATCATGGGGGTGCCCGGCGTGGTGCAGGAGGAGCTCGGCGCGGCGCGGAGCTGGGACCTCTCGGTCGATTTGCTGACGCGGATGGTCGAAGCGGCAAACAATGCGGGGGTGGTGTTCACGGTGGAGCCGCACCGGGGCTCGATCGTGGACCAGCCCGACGAGCTGGGGCAGCTTCTCGAGGCGGTGCCGGGGCTGAAGTTGACGCTGGACTACACGCACTTCGTCGGTGCGGGGATCGGGGAGCAGACGCTCATGCCCTTCCACGGCCGGGCGCAGCACCTGCACGCGAAGCCGGCCCGGCCCGGGCAGTTCCGGACGAGCGTGGACGAGAACACGATCGACTACCGCGCGATCCTCGCCGACCTGGTCGAGCGCGGCTGGTCGGGGACGATCTGCATGGAGACCTTCGGCAACGCCCGGAACCCGGAAAGCCTGCGGGCGCACCCGGCCCACGACACGCTGCGGCTGGCGTGGATGCTCGAGGCGATGCTGGAGGAACTCGGCGCGGCCGCGTCGGCCCAGGCGTGAGCGGGCGTGTTGAGCGGCTGACGGCGGCCACGTAGAATCAGCCATTCCGCTGCCCGGCCCCGGTCGGGCGGCGGCCGCCGGCCCCGTGGCGGAATTGGCAGACGCCCGGCATTCAAAATGCCGTGCCCGCAAGGGCGTGTGGGTTCGAGTCCCACCGGGGCCATTGTCAGCGCGGCCGCTCGGCGACCGCAAGGAGGGAGGGACCACTTGCCAGACCGCTATCGTGCACTGCTGTTTCTGGGCCTGCCGGGCACCGGCAAGAGCACCCAGGGCCGATCCGTCGGCCTGCTGCCCGGGTTCACCTACACCGAGTCCGGCGAGGTGTTCCGCCAGCTCGACACCGACTCCGAGCTCGGCCGGGAGGTCCACGCCGCGATCGACCGCGGGGAACTGGTGCCCGACGAACTCGCCGTCCGCGTCTGGCTCGACCACGTCGATCGGCGGGCGGAAGCGGGGCAGTTCGACCGCGAAAACGACGTGCTCATCGTCGGCGGCATGCCGCGGACCTGGGAGCAGGCTCAACTGCTCGAGAAGCGGCTGAACGTGCTGCGGGTGTTTCTCTTCGAGGCCGAGGACGAGGATCGGCTGATGCGCCGGCTGAGCCGGCGGGCCCAGAGCGAGGGCCGGGAGGACGACGCGGACCCGGCCGTGGTGCGCCACCGCATCGAAATCCACCGGCAGCGGATTGCCCCCGTGCTCGATTTTTACACGGATGCCCGGATCGTGAAGATCGATGCCGGGCGATCGGTGCTGGAGGTGCTCGACCAGGTCGTGTCGCACCTGGCGGGCCTGGAGCGGGAGGGCGTGCTCGCCAGTCCGGGCAGCGAGGAGCGGGCCGGGCCGGGCTGAACCCGCCTGGAAAAGAAGATCGGCTGCGGCGGATTTGCCCTTCGCCGCCGGGATAGCTACAAAAGCGGTCCGGGCGGCAGGACGCACCATTGCCATCAGACGGGCAGCGAGCCATGAATGCACAGTTCATCGTCAGTCTCTGGACCATCACGGTGGTCGCCAACCTGATCCTGCTCGCCTGCGCCTACCTCATTCTGCTCGAGCGGAAGGTTGCGGCGTGGGTGCAGGACCGGACCGGCCCCAACCGGACGAACTTCTCCTTCGGCGTCCTGCCGTTCAAGAGCAAGCAGTTCGGCCTGGGCCAGGCGCTCGCCGACGGTCTCAAGTTGCTGATCAAGGAAGACTACAGCCCGCCGCACGTCGAGTGGAAGCTGTTTCTGCTCGCCCCGGCGATGGCGGTCATCCCCGCCCTGCTCGGCTGGGCGGTCATCCCCTGGGGCGGCTTCTACGCCTTTCCCGAGATTAACCTGCCCGACTGGCTCGGCGGCGGGCTCATCGGCGGCGAGGCCACCCGCGTCGCCGCGGCGCCGATCAACATCGGCGTGCTCTACATTCTCGCCATGTCCTCGCTCGCCGTGTACGGCGTCGTGCTGGGCGGCTATGCCTCGAACAACAAGTATTCCTTCCTCGGCGGCCTGCGGGCGACGGCCCAGATGGTCAGCTACGAGATCCCCATGGGCCTGTGCGTGCTCATCGCCGTGCTCAGCTTCGGCACGGTCGACACCTTCGGCATGAGCCTCATGCAGACCGGCACGGGCTGGGCCGGCGGGGCGTGGGGGATCTTCCTCCATCCGCTGCTGGCGATCATTTTCTTCACCACGATCCTCGCCGAGACCAACCGTGCTCCGTTCGACCTCGCCGAGGCCGAGCAGGAACTCGTCGGCGGCTTCCACACCGAGTACAGCTCCATGAAATGGGCGCTGTTCTTCCTCGGCGAATACATGCACATGATCACCGGGTGCGCGTTCTTCTGCGTGCTCTTCCTCGGCGGCTGGGACCTCATCCCCTTCTTCCAGGAAATGAGCCCGGTGACCGACATCGCCTCCCCGATCGCCGGCATCGGCCTGGTCGCGGCGAAGATGGCGGTGTTCTTCGTCAAGGTGGCGATCCTGCTCTTCATCATGATGTGGATCCGCTGGACGCTGCCGCGGTTCCGCTTCGATCAGTTGATGCGGCTCGCCTGGCAGGGGCTGATCCCGATCTGCATCATCCTGCTGCTGGTCACCGGCGTGCTGGTCTTCTTCGACCTGCCGAGCTGGACGTTCACGCTGGCGAACCTGGCCGTGCTCTTCGGGGCCATGTTCATCGCCCCCTTGCTGCCCGTCGGTCCGCCGATCAACCGCCGCATCCCGCTGGCCGGTTCCCGCTTCAGCCCGCCCCGCCCGGCGGCGCAGGGCTGATCGCGGCCGACCATGAGCGCACCACCCAAACCCGGCCCACGCGGCCGGGTTTGTTCATTCGGCGGCAGGGGGAGCGAGGGGATCTTCTCTGGGTGACACCTGCTTGTCTGGTCGCGGGCTCGGGAACTCCAGCTCCGGGTGGGCCGGCCCGCCTGCCAGCCGTGTTGGACGCGATTCCCCGGCTTGACGAGAGCAAGCCGTGCCACCGAGCTCCGTCCAGCCCCCAACCACCACCGCACCCGACTACCTGGTCACTCGGCCACTCGCCGCGCCGCGGCCCCCTCGCGCGCGCAAAAAAACCCAGCCCCCCCTTGGCCGGGTCTTTTCGTGTGCTCTCTTTTCGCCACATAGGGCGACGTCGTCTCCAGCCGTCCTGGCCGGTGGGGCGGCGGGTATGGTCATCCCGCCATGTGTGGTATGCTGTGAACGCCGCTGGCTTTAGCACAAGGCGGCGAAGGTGAGCAGCGTCAGCAGCAGGATTTTCTTCCGGCGGGTGGGCTCGAGGCCCGCAGTCTGCAGCAAAGTCAGCATGACGCGTCTCTCCTTCCTGGTGTTCCCTCACCCTTAGCTTAAACAAACCCCGTGCCAGTTCCAGCATGGAGCCGAAACTGATGCAGAAATCGTCCCTCCCGGCTTTCGCAGGGTCGTCCCGCCTTACTCCGCTCGCCACGGGGCTGTTCCGGATGTGGCGTTCCGGCAACATCCGCCGAGCTCGCGCGTTGCCGCGGGGCATCAGGGCGGGCCTGATCGCCCTGGGCGTGTCGCTGGCGCTCACCATCGCCGGCCCGGCCCGCGCGCAGCCTGACGCCCCGGGCCCGGCGCAGCACGCCCCGGCGCCGCCGGTGAGCGAGTTGCACGCCCGCACCGCCCACCAGCTCGTCGAACTCTGGGCTGCATCCGGCGAGGTGGCCGGCGACGAGGCCCTGCCCATGCCGGTGGAGGATCTCGTCGGCGTGCGGGTGACGCTCCGCCGCGATGGCATCACTTACGGCGCGGGCGAGGCGGTCCGCAGCGACTTCGAAGGTTCCGCCGACCTCGTGCCCCTGCTCCAGCAGGCCGCCCGCGAAGCGTTCGCCCGGGTGGCGAAACGGCTGGGCGACGCCCACCGCCAGGCGCTCGAGAGCGGCACCGACCCGGCCGAGGTCCCGCAGGTCGAGCCCGCCGACGTGCTCGCGACGCTGCAGGTGGACGTGCAGGTCGGCCACGGCCTCGAGCAGGTCTACCTGCCCGGCAACCGCTCGGCCGCGGCGGTGTTCGGCTCGTTCGCGCCGGACTATCACGGCCTGCTCATGCCCGGCGACGCGGGCCCGGCCGTCGTCTGGCCCGCCACGGCACTGGCGCGCAACATTCAGCCGCGAAGCCAGCTCACGCAGTTGCTCGGCGACCAGGGCTACGCCCACAACGCGCTCGCCCGCATCGGCCGGCGCGACGGCCCGGCGCTCCACCGCTTCCACGTTCTGCACGTCGTTCGGCCCGAGCCGGCGATGCCGACCATGCAGCTCGTGCGCGGGCAGGTCATCCTCCCGCCTCGGCCGATCGGCGCGGCCACCATCGGCGAAATCGCCTCCCGCCTCGCCGACCACCTCGAGCGCCGCTTCGTCGCCGACGGCCAGGTGCGCGGCACCTACCACCCGACCTCCGACCAGTTCGACCCGGACATCGCCAGCGACGAGGACGCGGCCCTGGCCTGCTACGCCCTGATCCAGCGCAGCCGATACCTCGCCAGCCAGGGTCGGCCGAAAGCCGCCTCCGCCCTCGCCGAGCGGGTGCTGGACACGCTGCTGCCGCTCGCCCGGCGGCAGGTGGAGGCCGGCCCCGAGATGAACGCCGGCGCGGGGGCGCTGGCGCTGATGAGCCTGGTGGACCATCCCCAGGCGGGGCGGTACCAGGACCTTCGCCAGGAGTTGACGCTGCGGCTGTTTGCCCTGCGTCACTCGCAGGGGGGCTTCCGCACCTCCTCGGCCGAGGTGGCCGAGCCGGTTACCCAGGCGACGCAGGCGCTGATTCTGGCCGCGCTCGCCTCGCGGTGGGACCAGACCCGCGACGACAACCTGGCGGAGCTGCTCGTCGAGGAGCAGAAGCGGCTGTGGGACGGCCTGGTGCAGCGGCCCGACGTGGCGGCGCTGCCGTGGGCGCTGCTGGCTCAGCGGCGGAGCGGCGGACTGGAGGGGGAGAACTCCTTCGCCGCGGAGATCGCCGTGGTGACCCAGGGGCTGGCTGAGCAGCAGGTGACTGCTACGCCCGAGATGGGCCCGGCCGACGTGGTGGGGGGCTTCCAGCTCGGTCAGTCGCTGCCGGACGGGCCGCCGAACCCGGACTGGCGCACGGCGCCGGTGCTGGCGTTGGTGGCGGGTTCGCTTCGTGAGTCGGCGGTGCGCGAGGGCGAGGACGTACTGGGCTGGCTGATGACAGCCGGCCGGGCGGCGCGGTTCCTCGGCCAGCTCATGATGGACGAGCCGGGCTGCTACTACGTCCGCACCTCGGCGGATAGCGTGGGCGGCCTTCGCCTGGCGCTGTACGACAACCGCCTCGCCGTCGCCCCGCAGGCGATGGGGTTGCTGGCGATGACCGAGATGCAGCAGGCGCTGGACGAACTGGAGAGCGAGTCGATTCAGCCGTGATCGGGGCGGTCGGGATCCCGAGACGGAAGGGGGGGCTGGGGACCGCGGCCTGGCCCCGTCTGACGGGGAGTGGCACGGTCTGGCCCGCAGGGCAGACCGTGTGGCTTCAGATGCCGGAGATGCCGGCCTCCGCGGTTCAGGAAGGCACCGCCGCCCCGATGGCCCGCCCAGGGGGTCAGGTGGTGTCACCCGGGAGCAGGCCGGATCGCCAGGCAGACCCTGGGGGCGTGGTCCTGACGCGGGCTCAGCCCGCCTCTTCCATGGCCGCGATCTTCTCGAGGCGCCGGCGGTGGCGTTCTTCGCCCTGGTAGCGGGCATTCACGAAGCCGCGGACGAGGTCGAAGGCCAGTTGTTCGCCGACGATGCGGGCCCCGAGGCAGAGGACGTTGAGGTCGTCGTGCTCGACGCCCTGGTGGGCGGAGTAGATGTCGTGGCAGACGGCGGCGCGGATGCCGCGGAGCTTGTTGGCCGCGACGGACGCCCCGACGCCCGAACCGCAGAGCAGCACGCCCCGCTCCGCCTGGCCGTGCTGGATGGCCTGGCCGAGGTAGCGGGCGAAATCGGTGAAATCGTCCTCGGGGTTGTGCTGGTATGCGCCGAGGTCCACGACCTCGTGCCCGAGCTGCTCGAGCAGATCGATGGTCGGCTGCTTGAGGACGAAACCGGCGTGGTCGCACGCGACTGCGATTTTCATTGCCACACTCTCCTGCCAAGTCAATGCGTTTCCGCATTATCGCCACGACCGGGCGGAACGCAACAGATTGGATCCCGAACGTGGTGAAACAGCCGCTGCCATGGGCGCAAATTCCAGGAGCCGACGCCATGACCGACTCCGCCCGCCTCGCCTCGGCCCGTTCGGTCGTCGTGCTCACCGGCGCCGGGGTGTCGGCCGAGAGCGGCATCCCACCTTCCGCGACGCCCTGACCGGCCTGTGGGCCCGCTACGACCCGGCCGAGCTTGCCACGCCCGAGGCGTTCCCCCGCGATCCCGCTTCACTCCGGATCCGCCGGTTCGCCGCAGTTCCAGCAGATGTCGAAGTTGGCCGGGTTCTGCTCGCCGCAGCCGGGGCAGGTCCATTCCGTCTCCGACCGCCGCAGGGGCGGGTCGGGCAGGGGCTCGTCCAGCCGCAGTCGTCGGACGAGGTCGACCGCCTCGAGATACTGCTCGCGCGGCACGGCAATCGGCGGGCGGCGCCTGGAGCTGCCCAGACTCACCCCGCCCAGGGCCGACTCCAGCGCGTCCTCGGCCGCGATGTAGGGGATCTGGTACAGCTCGAGCAGATCGACCATCTCGTCGGTCGCCCGCACCGGCTCGCCGCCTGCGATCAGCAGCGGAAACCCGCCGCGCGGGATGAACTCCTCCAGCGTGAACGGCCGACCGCACTCGGGGCATTCCCACTGGTTCAGCCCGGCCAGCGGATAGCCGCAGCCCCGGCAGACAAAGCCGAGGTCGGGCACGGGAAGCTGCTCAGGATCGAACATGATCGGTCTCCGGAAAAGGGGGTGAGCCGCGGGGGGAGCACGAAGGGAAAGCGGGCTCTTATTGGTACTTCTTTCCCTCAGCCGTGTTC
>JBKHFW010000068.1:0-14538 GCA_046540025.1 Phycisphaeraceae bacterium | reverse complement strand
TCTGCCCCGGCCTGGGGAATCCGGGTTGCGGACGTTCTCGAGGTGCCTCAGTCCGCCGACCGGGCCCGGGCGATCACTTCGCGGTACGCCTTCACCGTGTCCGCGAGCCCCATCCACAGGGCGTCGGCGACGAGGGCGTGGCCGATCGACACCTCCAGGATGCCGGGGATGGTCACGAATCGGCCGAGGTTTTCGAGGTTCAGATCGTGCCCGCCGTTGACGCCCAGCCCCGCTTCGCTCGCGTGGCGGGCCGAGGCCTCGAACTGCTCGAACACGCGGTCCGCCTCGCTGCCGCCCGCCGCCTGGGCCACGGCGTAGCTCTCCGTGTAGAGCTCGACCCGGTCCGCCCCGGTCTGGGCCGCCCGGGCGATCGTCGCCGGGTCGGGGTCCATGAACAGGCTCACCCGGCAGCCGAGCGCCTGGAGCCTCGCCACGACCGGCGCCAGCCGGTCTCCGTCGCGGGCGATGTCCCAGCCGTGGTCCGAGGTGGACTGCCCCGGTGTGTCGGGCACGAGCGTGCACTGGTCGGGCCGAACCCGCTCGACCAGCTCCATGTACCGGCCTTCGAAGGGGTTGCCCTCGATGTTGAACTCCCGATCCGCCCAGCGGTCTTCCAAGAGCAGCTCGGCGAGATGGTCCACGTCGTAGGGGCGGATGTGCCGCTCGTCCGGCCGAGGGTGGACGGTGACGCCCGCCGCCCCGGCTTGGAGGGCGATCGTCGCCGCCTGGAGCGGGCTGGGCACCTCGCCCGACCGGCTGTTACGCAGGAGGGCGACCTTGTTGACGTTGACACTGAGCTTGGTGGCCATGTGGGGTCCTGACTGGTCTGGTTCCAGTTTCCGGCCGACGTGACAGTATACCGCATCGCCTGTCTCATGCGACGCGCTCCACCCGCCGCGCCAGCCAGCGGGCCTCGCCCTCCAGCCCCATCGCCCGCACGGCCGCGAGCATCTGGCGATACCGCTCGACCGGGTCGAAGCCGATCGCCAGGTGCAGCTTGCGCAGGTCCACCGGGCACAGGTGAAGCGGCCTCGCGTCGCTCTCGGCGAGGTGGTTCGAGCCGTTCATCAGACAGCGGTAGTAGATGCAGTGCCCCAGCCCCAGCAGATGCCCCGCTTCGTGGGCGAGCACCCGGCAGGAGCGCTCGAGCAGCAGCCGCCGCCGCGTCTGGGCCGTCGCCGGCTCGCCGCTGAAACGCGGGTCGTAGCGGGCGAAGCTGTACACCCCCACCCGCCGGGCCGGCCAGGCCTGTCCGAACACGAAGTTCCAGCTCGGGTCCGGGTACAGGTCCTCCATCGTCACGCCCAGCAACGCCAGGGCGTCCGAGGGCAGGCGCGCGGCGAGTCGGCCCAGCAGGTCGCTCGTCAGCAACTGCCGCTCGCCCGTGCGGTTGCGCATCCGCGAGCGAATCAGCCCCTCGGGGGTTTCGTCGAGGGGCAGGATCTCCACCGGCAGGCAGAAAAACGCGGCGGCAAACCGCTCCAGGCGCTCCAGCGAGGGGCTGCGGCACTCGGGGAACCGGCCCAGCGGCTGGATGTAGAGCTTGCTCCGGCTCGTCGTGGGCGGCCGCGCGTCCCGGCGAAGATACTGCTCGACACTCTGGCCCGGCTCGGCATGCACCGCCAGCCAGTCCTCAGGCGACGGCTCGAGCAGCACCCGGAAGTCGTCGCCCGGCTGAAAAACGCGCCTCAGCGGCTCGGGCAGGTCGTCGAGGCGACCCACGGCCTGCTTGCGCTGTCTGGCGGTGGTAAACGGCACGGCGTGATGATCCCGTCCTTGAGCTCACGAAAACGCGCGAAAGCGCAGGCCCCAACCTTCGGCGCGCGTCGGGCCGGGGCCCGCTAGACCATAGGCGGCTCGTCCCGGCCCGCCGCCCAATTCGGCGCGGTTCCTCGCGGCGGGGCGGGAAATCGGCCACTTCCCGACGCGCCGCTACGCGGCGCCCCGCGCCCCGGTCGGCTCTTTGGCGTATGCTGATGAAACCCGGAGGCCGTCGGCGGTCGTCACGCCGACCCGGAATGCGCCCGTTCCCGCCGCGCTGCGATGCCGCTGCTCATCGACTGCTATAACGTCCTGCACGCGACCAAGCCGCCGCTGCTGGCCGGCCTGGATACGACCGGGCTCTGCGCGGCCATCGCGAAAACCCCCTGGCGGCAGGAAGGGGCGAAGGTCGTCTGCGACGGTCAGCCCCACGTGCTGGACCTCACCAGGTCGCCCGACCCGCAGGTGGAGCTGCTCTACTCCGGGCCCCGCCGCACGGCCGACGACCTGATCGCCGAGCTCATCGACGCCGACTCGGCCCCGCGCCGGCTGATCGTGGTCAGTTCCGACCACGCCGTCCGCCGCGCCGCCCGCCGAAGGCGCGCCACGAGCTGGACCAGCGAGCAGTTCCTTCACGAGCTGAGCATCCGTCTCAGCACGCCCCCGCCCGAGCCGGCCCCGCCCGTCAAACGCCGCCCGGGCGACATGCCCCCTGAGGAGGTCGACCGCTGGCTCGAACGCTTCGGGTTCAACCCCGGCGAGCTCAAGGACGAGCCGGGCGAGGACGACGAGCCCTGGCCGCCGTGGTAGGGGGCGCGGCGTCATCTCACCCAAGGACGCCGCGACACCCGGGGCGGCGCGGCGCTCTGCCCCGGCCGGCTTGGGGAGAGTCAGAAGCGCTGACTCCCACTGACATCCCGCAACCGCTCTGCATCCGTATTCATCTGTGGCGAACCCCGCGAGCGCCCCGAAAGGGAAAAGTCGGCGGCGCCGAATCTGGCGCCGCCGACCGGCTGGACACCGCGCGGTGCGGTGGGGGCCTCCAGCTCACGCTTCCCCCCCCTCTTCAGGGCTTGGGGCGATGGCCCTCCGCGGGCCTTTTACCTAACTCAGCGACCTGGCTCACAACGCCACCTCGTCCCGCTCGCCCGTGCGGATGCGGATCGCCTGCTCGATCGGGTAGACGAAAATCTTCCCCGCTCCCACGCGGTCCGTCCGGGCCGACTCGGTCACGGCGTCGATGGCCTTGTCCAGGTCCTCTTCGCGGACGGCGATCTTCAGGAGCACCTTGGGCACGAAACCCACGTCCATCCGCCTGCCGCGGTATCGTTCGGTGTGTCCCTTCTGCCTGCCGAACCCCTTGCACTCCATCGCGGTGCATCCGAGGATCCCGAGGCTCGCGAGGCGGTTCTTCACGTCCTCCAGCGAGGAGGGTTTGATCACGGCTTCGATCATCTGCATGGCTGACTTCCTTGTTCATGCCCCGGCATGGCCGGGGGTGTGTTCGTGGTTGCGGTGTCTGAAAACCCGGCAGGCGCCGGATGGCGGGGCTCGGCCTGCACGAGCCCGCGGGTCGCCATCCGCGCCGCCGGCTGCTCCGGGCACCGGGCTCAGATCTCCCGGGCGTGGTAGCTCTTGATGTAGGTCTGCTGGAAGTCGGGGTAGGCGGCCATGTCGTGCTCGCCCAGGTCCAGACCCTCGATTTCCTCGATCTCGCTGACCCGCAGGCCCAGCGTCCACTTCACGGCGTAGAGGATCACGGCGGCCCCGCCGGCGGCCATCGCCCCGGCCCCGAGCACGCCGATCGCCTGCACGCCGAGCTGCGAGAGGCCCGCCCTGGCGCCGAAGAGGCCCACCGCCAGGGTGCCCCAGATGCCGCAGACCAGGTGCACGCTCACCGCGCCGACCGGGTCGTCGACCTTGAGGATGCTGTCGACGAAGATCACCGAGAAGTACACCAGCGCCCCGGCGATGCCGCCGATCGCGACCGACTCCCATACCGCCATCTGGTCCGCCCCGGCGGTGATGCCCACCAGGCCGGCGAGGATGCCGTTGAGCGCCATGGTGATGTCCGGCTTGCCGCCGAAGCTCCAGCTCACCATTGCCGCGACGAGTCCGCCCGCCGCCGCCGCCATCGAGGTGGTCACCAGCACGAGCGACACGCCTGCCGGGTCGGCGGAGAGCACGGAGCCGCCGTTGAAGCCGAACCAGCCGAACCAGAGCAGGAACACGCCGATCGCGGCGAGGGTCATGTTGTGCCCGGGGATGGCGTTGGTCGCGCCGTCCCGGCCGTACTTGCCCAGGCGCGGGCCGAGGATCATCGCCCCCATCAGGGCGCCCCAGCCGCCCACGCTGTGCACCAGGGTCGAGCCGGCGAAGTCGTAGAAGCCCAGGTCGTACAGCCACCCCATGCCCCACTGCCACGAGCCGATGACCGGGTAGACCAGCCCCACGAAGAACAGCGTGAACACCAGGAAGCCCGCCAGCTTCACCCGCTCGGCGACGGCGCCGGAGACGATCGTCGCGGCGGTCGCGGCGAACATGGCCTGGAAGAAGAAGTCGGTGTACCAGGTGTAGTCGGCATACTCGGCGCTCATGAACTCGGGCCCGGCCCGGGTGATGCCCCAGCCGCCGAAGCCGAAGACCTCGTAGCCGGTCCCGTCCGCGAAGCCGGGGTACATCAGCGCAAACCCCGCCAGGCCGTACATCAGCAGCCCGATGCAGACGACCATCGTGTTCTTGAACAGGATGTTGACCGTGTTCTTCGCCCGGGTCAGCCCGGACTCCAGCGTGGCGAAGCCGAGGTGCATGATGAACACCAGGCAGCCCGCCAGCATGATCCAGAGGTTGTGGGTGGTGAACACGGCGTCCGCGGCAGAGATCGCCGGGCCGGCGGCCTCGACGACCTCGGGCCCGGCCGCGGCGGCCGACTCCTGCGCCTGCGCCCAGCTTGCCGCCCCCACAGCGGCCACCGCGGGCAACAGGACTCCGATACGTGCGATGGTTCGTCTCATTTTGCGACTCCTCAACGATCCTTCTCCGATCCAGCCTTGGCCGGTCCTTCTCGCCGCCGGGCCCGTTGCCGGGCGGCGGACCGGCCTGAAAAGCGGACATGCCCGACTGGGGCCTGTCCGCCCCGAGACCCGCGACCGTCGCGGGTGGCCTGCTTTCAAGCCGTGCCCGGGTGGCGGGCACACCAGACTCTCTGGCAACGGCAGTGCCAGAAGAGGCGGCAGGCGGGGCGGCCGTGGCCCGCGATAGGAGGCAGGCGGAGCAAAATCGCGGCTGAGGACCCCGGAAAGGGCGATTCAGGAAAAAGCGAAAAACGTTGAGGAAATAAGCTGGGACGCATTGGCCTGCACAGAGAGCGCGCACTGGCACTCAAAACGCCTACGATGTGCGCAGCAAGGCCGCCGCCCTTCGCCCGCCCGGCCAGCTCGGCCCGGTGAATCCCCCACCTCCGGACCGGCGCCGGGCTGCAGGCGAAACCGGTGGGATCAGCAGAAACCGGCGGTGGGGGGCGCTCCGCCGACCGACTAGCATCCCAGGCTCTAGCCGGCCGCCGCTCACGGAAACGCCGCGTCGTCAGGTCGCCCGCGCCGGTTGCGGAATCCCGCCCCGGCTCGCCGAGCCGCAGCGAAAAGGAGGCCCCATGTCGACTTTCGCGAAAACCACCTTGCGATATCTCGGCGGATTCGCGGCCGCCCCGGCCGTGGTGCTGCTCCTGGCTCTCAGCACCGGGCTGCAGCAGGCCGAGCAGGCCGAGCAGAACGCCGGGCCACCCGCCACCGTCACCGTCGACGGGGAGGTCGCGCTGCAGTCGCTCATGTCGCTCGCCGACGGCCACCTCCAGAAGATCGCGGACACGTATGCCATCCTCGCTGCGACCGATCCGGTCCGCTCAGCCGCGTGGGAGCAGGTGCGCGAGCCGCTGGCCAGCGCAGCCGAGGTGAACGCAAGCGCCCTCTACTGGTTCGCGCTGCCCGACGGCAGCTACTGGACGCTCGACGCCGGCCGGGCCGAGGCCAACCTCGCCGACCGCGACTACTTCCCGCGCGTGCTGGAGGGCCAGAGCGTCCTCGGCGACCTCGTGGTCAGCCGGGCGACCGGCAAGAGCACCGCCATCGTCGCCGTGCCGGTGATCGGCGAAGCCGGCGAGGTCGTGGGCGTGCTCGGCGCGTCGGTCTACCTCGACCGCCTGAGCGAGCGGATCAAGGACGAGATGGGTCTGTCGTCCGATCACGTGTTCTACACGCTCAACGAAGTGCCGATCGTCGGCTTGCACAAGGACCCGCACACCATCTTCGTGCGCCCGCTCGAGGAGGACGACCCCCAGCTCACCCGGGCCATCCGGGAGATCCTCAGCCACGAGAAGGGGGTGGCGAGCTATCGCTTCCGCGATCGGCCGCGCACGGTCCACTACCGAAAGTCGCCCGTCACCGGCTGGTGGTATGCGTTCGGCAAGGTATACGATGAAAAGTAGGGAACCCGGCAGAAACACCCTTGCTACCATCGCTTCGGCTTCCGCCCTCTCCCGGGCTGCACCCACAAAGGCGTGCCGCCCGAGGTCTTCGTCGCCGTCACCTTCACCGGCCGCGACCCGCAGGGCGCGGTCGAATTCCACGAAGCGTTCCAGGCGGCGGGGCCGGTTGGCGGATGACCAGGCCGGCATGCGGCGAAGGGGGCTCTCCGACGGGTAATCGACCGCCCTCGCTGCTGCACAGAAGACTCTCCTGTGTTGAATCGAGCCGGATTCTGCTGTATACCTGCCAGTGCGTTGTCGCGGCAAGCGGACGATTCGTCTTCAATCCCGTCGGCAAAAGCGGGGCGGCAGGAGAGCGTTTGACTTCTGACCGCCCGTGATTCCATTACCAGAAGGGAGCTTTTGATGACCAAAGAGCAGTTGATCGACGCCCTCAACGAGGACCTCGCCGGTGAACTCGGCACAATCATTCGTTACAACTACCAGGCCAGCAAGTGCTTCGGCCCTGCCGGCGCCGGGCTGCGGGCCATGTTCGAGCACGAGATCGAGGACGAGACCGGCCACGCCCGTTTCCTCAGCGACGTGATCGTCGACCTCGGGGGCGAGCCGACGACGACGCCCAAGCCGTTCGAGAAGCCCGAGGGCATCAAGGCCATGCTTGAACTCGATATCCAGATCGAGCAGCAGGACGTCGAGAGCTACATGAAGCATGCCGCGATGGCGGAGGAACTCGGTTTCGTCGAGCTGCAGATGAAGCTCGAGGAAATCGCCGCCGACGAAGCGGGTCACGCCCGCAGCCTCCAGCGGATCGTCCGCGGCCTGTGAGTCTGCCGATTTCAAGCGCGGCGGCGGCCCGGGCCGTCGCCGCGCTTTTGTCTGCCCCGCTTCCGAGACGCTCCTCGAGGTTCACCACAATCCGGGGCGCGGCAAACCGGGCGACCATGCCGAGGCCGCACTCACGTCTCGTCCGGCTCCGTCCCCGACGTCGCCTGCTCGCGCTCCCGCACAGGCCGAACCAGCAGCTTGCGCAGCACCGCCAATAGCGTACTCACCGGCTCGAGGTATGCGCTCGGCGGGCGATAGTAGATCGTCTCCGGGTCGATCACACTCACCCGGCCCGGGGCGTCCTTGAGCGCTCCGTCCAGCTTCGCCGCCTTCCGCACGCGGAAGATCAGGTCCGGCCCCTCCAGCTTCAAGGTTTCCACGCCCAGCGTGCTCGCGGCGATGCGGATCTCCGTGAGGTCCAGCAGCACCTTCGCCGGCGCGGGCGGCTCGCCGTAGGCGTCCTCGAGGTCCTTCGCCACCTGCTCGTACTCCGCCAGCGTCGACGCCCGGCTAAGCCTGCGGTACGCCTCCATGCGATACTTGTCGGCCGGGATGTATCCCCGCGGCAATGCCCCCACGGCCGGCAGTTCGAGGTGCGTCTTGGCTGGCTCGATGATCGGCTCGTGGCGCAGCTTCTTTGTCTCCTGCTCGAGCAGCAGGCAGTACATCTCGTAGCCCACCGTCGCGATGTGCCCGCTCTGCTGGGCGCCGAGCAGGTTGCCCGCGCCGCGGATCTCCAGGTCCCGCATCGCGATCTTGAACCCCGCCCCCAGCATCGAGTACTGTTCGATCGCACGCAGCCGCTTCGCCGACACCTCCGTCAGCGGCCGGTCGGGCGGCAAAAGTAGATAACAATACGCCCGGTGTTTGTACCTTCCCACCCGGCCGCGAAGCTGGTGCAGCTCGGCGAGGCCGAAGTGGTCCGCCTTGTTGATGAACATCGTGTTCGCGGTGGGAATGTCGATGCCGCTTTCGATGATCGTCGTGCTCACCAGGATGTCCGCCTCCCGGCGGATGAACTTGAGCATCACCCGCTCGAGCTCGCGGGCGCCCATCTGTCCGTGGCCGACGACGATCCGCGCGTCCGGCACCAGCTCCTGCACCTGCGCGGCGATGCTCTTGATGTTGTGCACCCGGTTGTGCACGAAAAACACCTGCCCCTCGCGCGACAGCTCGCGCACCAGCGCCTGCTTGATGCGCTGCTTCTCGAAGGGGATCACCTCGGTCACGATCGCCCGGCGATCGACCGGCGGTGTGCTCAGCGAGCTGATGTCGCGCAGGCCGATCATCGCCATGTGAAGCGTCCGCGGGATCGGCGTCGCCGTCAGCGTCAGCACGTCCGCGGTCAGGCGGAACTCGAGCAGCTTCTGCTTGTGTTCCACGCCGAACCGCTGCTCCTCGTCAACGATCACCAGCCCGAGGTCGGCGAACTTCATGTCCCTGGAGAGCAGCCGGTGCGTGCCGATGACGACGTCGACCTTCCCCTCCGCGAGCGCCCCGAGAATCATCGCCGTCTCGCTGCCGGTCTTGAGACGCGAGAGGCTTTCGATGCGGAAGGGATAGTCCGCCATGCGCGAGCGGAAGGTGCGTTCGTGCTGCTCGGCGAGGACGGTCGTGGGCACGAGCACCGCCACCTGTTTGCCGTACTCGACCGCCTTGAACGCCGCCCGCATCGCCACCTCGGTCTTGCCGAAGCCGACGTCCCCGCAGATCAGCCGGTCCATGGGGCGGTCGAGGCTCATGTCCTTCTTGATCGCGGCGATCGCGGCGAGCTGGTCGTCGGTCTCTTCGTAGGGAAATTCCGCCTCGAACTCCCGCTGCCACGCCGTGTCGGCCGGGTATCGAATGCCCGGCTGGGTCTCCCGCGCCGCCTGCACGCGCAGCAGCTCCGCGGCCATGTCCTTGACCGCCTCGCGCACCTGGTCCTTCTGTCTGTCCCACCGCTTGCCGCCCAAAGTAGACAGCGGCGGCCGGCCTTCGAAGCCGCCGATGTACTTCTGGATCAGTTCGATCTGCGTCGCCGGCACGTGCAGCCTGGCACGATCCGCGAACTCGAGGGTGAGATACTCTTCTGGTACACCCTCCCGGCGGATCGTCCTGAGCCCCGCAAACCGGGCGATGCCGTGGTCGACGTGCACGACGTAATCGCCCACGCCGAGGTCGAGAAAGGCCTCCGTCCCCGGCGTCGATCCCGCCGCCGCCACCCGCCGCACGCGCCGCCGCGCGTCGTAACGGTGAAACAGCTCGTGGTGGGGGAGGTAGACAGTGGCCGCGCGGCCACTTCCCTTGCCGTTCCACGTAAACCCGCGATGCAGGTAACCGACCTCCAGCTCCACCTCGTCCGCCGCATCCGGCGCGTGCTCGGCCAGCAGTTCCTTCAGCCGATCCCGCTCGGCCGACTTCTGGCAGAGCACGACCACCCGCTGCTCGTCCCGGGTCGCAAGCTCGCCCAGCTCGGCCACCGCCTTGCCCGCGTCGGTGTCGAAGGCGGGGAGCTGGCCCACCGGCAGCTCGATGCGCTGCCCCCTCTCGCCTCGGCCGGAGTACTGGTTCACCTCCGCATAGGCGAGCTGCTGCATCTGCTTGAACAGCGCCTGGGGCGGGTAGATCCCCCGCGGATTGGTCAGCCGCTCGAAATACCCCCGCGCCTGCTCGGACAGCTCCAGCACCTCGTGCAGAACCACGGCCGCGTCGTGCGGCAGGAGCTGGAGCAGGTTGGTCGTGTCCTCGTCGGCCTGCACCTGATCCGGGCTCGCGCCGACGAGCTGCACGCTCTCCAGCCGCTCCTTCGAGCCCAGCGTGTCGGGATCGATGCGGTTGATCGTGTCGAGCTCGTCGCCGAAGAAGTCCAGCCGAACCGGGCCGATCGGCTCGCGCCTGCCGCCACGCGCCGTCGTGCTCCCGGCAGGGGGGTAGATGTCCAGAATGCCCCCGCGCACCGCGAAGTCGCCGGGCTGGTCGATCGCATCCTGCCGCTGATACCCCGTCTCGGCCAGCCACGCCATCAGCCCGCCCGGCGGCGCCTCGTCCCCCTCGCGCAGGTGCCGCGAGAACCGCTTGAGCGCCGCCTCCTTCGGCACGGCCTGCATCAGCGCCTGCACCGGCGCCACGATCACCTGCGGCGCATCGCCCGCCAGCACCCGCTCGACCACGCCCAGCCGCTCCGCCAGCAGCTCCAGGCTCACCGCCGACTCGCCGGGCAGCACCTCCATCGCGCCGAACCGCTCGAACGTCAGCTCATGCCCCGCCTCGCGAAACAGCTCGAGATCGTCGATCGCGTCGTCCGCCTCGTCCAGGTGCGCCACCGTCAGCAGCACCGGCCGACCCGTACGCACCGCCACCGCCCCGGCCAGCAGATGCGTGCTCGAGCCCCGACTCCCCTGCGCCACCACCCGCGGCCCCCCGGCCGGCGCAGACGACAGCGCCTCCGCCAGCGCGCGCACAGGCGGCGACTCGATCCACTTCCCGAGCCAGGCGTGCCGGTCAGCCATGAAGCCTTAGTTTAGACGCCACGCACCGGTTTTGCCTAAGGGGGAGAAAGCCACCGAGCGACCAAGCCACCGAGCCGCGAGGCCTCGGGGATGCCGGAGGGGCCAGCGGCGCCACACAACCCAACATGCCGTTCAGGCTGCTGTGTGCGGGGTGACAGCTCACCTCCCCCCCCCCCCTTGGTGGCTCGGTGGCTTGATGCCTCGATGCCTTCCCCCTCCCCCCTCCCCCCTCCCCCGAAATCCCATCCCCCGCACCGATTTGCGCACTCCCCGCGGCGAATGTTCGTAAAATGGTCGCTCTCGCGAGTTTGCCCCCATGAGCTTCGACCCGCTGCACATTCTCGGCCCCGGCGGCCCCATCGCCCGCCGGCTCGGCGAAGGCTACGAACGTCGGCCCGAGCAGGAGGAGATGACCCGCGCCGTCCGCGCGTCCCTCGCCGAGGGCGGCAAGCTCCTCGTCGAGGCCGGCACGGGCGTCGGCAAGAGCTTCGCCTACCTCGTCCCGGCCCTCGAGCGGGTCGCCCGCGCCCGCGAGGCCGCCGGCGAGAACACGCCGCGCTCCCGCGTCGTCGTCTCCACCCACACGATCGCCCTGCAGGAGCAGATCGTCAGCCGGGACATCCCCCTGCTTCAGGCCGTACTGCCCGAGGAGTTCTCCGCCGTGCTGGTCAAGGGCCGGGGCAACTACCTCTCGCTTCGCCGGCTCATGCAGGCGTCGCGCAAGCAGGGCGACCTCTTCTCCGAAAACGCCATCCTCAACACGCTGCACCAGCTCGAGGACTGGGCCTACCACACCACCGACGGCTCGCTCGCCGACCTGCCCCAGCTCGACTACCCCCACACCCTCCCGGCCGTGTGGGAGAAGGTACAGTCCGACTCGGGCAACTGCATGGGTCGGCGCTGCCCGACCTACCACAAGTGCTTCTACCAGGCCGCCCGCCGACGCATGGAGAACGCCGACCTGCTCGTGGTCAACCACGCGCTGTTCTTCTCCGACCTCGCCCTGCGCAGCGAGGGCGTCGGCTTTCTCCCGCCTTACGACCACGTCATCCTCGACGAGGCCCACATGGTCGAGGACGTCGCCAGCGACCATTTCGGCGTCTCGGTCACCGAGTCCCAGGTCCGCTTCCTGCTCAGCTCGCTGTTCAACCCGCGCACCCACCGCGGCTTCCTGGCCGGGCTCGAAAAGACCGACGACGAGCTGCTGCACCGCTGCCTCGACCAGGTGGACAAGGTCGAGGCCGCCGCCCACGGGCAGTTCGACGAGCTGGTGCAATACCAGCAGACCCGCGGGAGGCCCAACGGACGCATCGACGACGCCCACATCGTCGAAAATCGCCTCACCGAACCATTGGGCGACCTCGGCATCCTGCTCGGCAGGCTCCGCGAAAAGTGCGAGGAAGAAGCCGACCGCTACGAGCTGCTCGGCTACGTCGGCCGATGCCAGGCCGCGGCCGCGGGACTCAAGGCGCTGATCGACCAGTCGCTGGAGGAAAGCGTCTACTGGCTCGACGTCAGCCAGGCCGGCCGAACGCGGAAGGTCGAACTCGCCTGCTCGCCCATCGACGTCGGCCCGCTGCTGCGCCAGCGCCTGTTCGAAGCGACCGGCCCGACCAGCCAGCCGCTGGGCGTCGTGCTCACCTCCGCCACGCTCGCCACCGGCGAAGAGGGCAGCGCCCGGGCCTTCGACCACGTCAAGGACCGCCTCGGCTGCGAGGAGGCCGACACCCTCCAGCTCGGCTCGCCGTTCGACTATCAGGAGCAGGCCCAACTCATCGTCGATCGATCCATGCCCGCCCCGAACGAGTCCGATTTCCAGGACCGCCTCGGCCCGGCCGTGCTGAGCCACATCGACCGCACGGGCGGCGGCACGTTCGTCCTTTTTACCAGCCACAAGCTGCTCGGGCAGATGGCCCGCTGGCTTCGCACCCACCTGCGCGAGCGCGACATGCCCATGCTCGTCCAGGGCGAGTCCGGCCAGCGCAGCGAGCTGCTCGAACGCTTCCGTGAAAACCCGCGCAGCGTCCTGCTGGGCACCGACAGCTTCTGGCAGGGCGTGGACGTGCGAGGCGACGCCCTGCGCAACGTCATCATCACGCGGTTGCCGTTCGCCGTGCCCGACCGCCCGCTGGTCGAGGCGCGGATGGAGCGGATCCGCGCCCGCGGCGGCAACCCCTTCATGGAATACTCCCTGCCCGAGGCGATTCTGAAGTTCAAGCAGGGCTTCGGCCGGCTCATCCGCTCCCGCCAGGACCGCGGCAGCGTCGTCGTCCTCGACAGCCGGATCGTGACCCGGCGCTACGGCAGGAAGTTCATCGACGCCCTGCCTCCGCTGCCGGTGGTGTGAGCCGGGGCTCCCCATCGCGGACCCTTTGCTCTGAATTGGTTCGCTCACGGGAATCTGCTACACTTCGCCCGACCGAATCCGGTCACCCACCCGAACTGCATCCACAGCGAATCATGAGGGAGAGCTACGCATGAGCTTCGATATCGAAATCGTCCACGGCCGACAGGTCCTCGATTCCCGCGGCAACCCCACCGTCGAGGTGGAAGTCCATCTCGGCGACGGCTCGATGGGCCGGGCGCTCGTGCCCAGCGGCGCCAGCACCGGCGAGAACGAGGCCGTCGAACTCCGTGACGGCGACAAGAAGAAGTACGTCGGCAAGAGCGTCGAAAAGGCCGTCGCCAACGTCAATGACGAGATCGCCCCCGAGATCGTCGGCTTCGACGCCCGCGACCAGATCGCCGTCGACACCGCGATGATCGAGCTCGACGGCACGAGCACCAAGAGCAAGCTCGGCGCCAACGCCATCCTCGGCGTCTCGATGGCCGTCGCCCGCGCCGCCGCCGACGCCTGCGGCCTGCCGCTGTACCGCTACCTCGGCGGTGCCGGCGCCCGTACGCTGCCCGTGCCGATGATGAACATCCTCAACGGCGGCGAGCACGCCGACAACAACGTCGACTTCCAGGAGTTCATGATCCAGCCCTGGGGCTTCGACAACTTCGACGACGCGCTCCGCTGCGGCGTGGAGATCTACCACAGCCTCAAGGGCGTGCTCAACAAGCGCGGCCTCTCCACCGCCGTCGGCGACGAGGGCGGCTTCGCCCCCGACCTCAAGGACAACGAGGACGCGCTCAAGGTCATCGCCGAGGCCGTCGACGCCGCCGGCTACACCTTCGGCGAGCAGGTCTTCGTCGCCCTCGACCCCGCCACCAGCGAAATGTGGGACGAGCAGAAGGGCGGCTACGTCTTCTTCAAGAGCAACCCCGAGAAGGTCTTCTCCAGCGAGGAAATGGCCGACTACTGGGCCGACTGGTGCAGCAAGTACCCCATCCGCTCCATCGAGGACGGCCTCGCCGAGAACGACTGGGACGGCTGGAAGAAGCTCACCGCCAAGCTGGGCGACAAGGTCCAGCTCGTCGGCGACGACCTCTTCGTCACCAACCCCAGGTTCCTCGAGAAGGGCATCATCAGCGACACCGCCAACTCGATCCTCGTGAAGGTCAACCAGATCGGCACGCTGACCGAGACCTTCCAGGCGGTCGACCTCGCGATGCGCAACGGCTACTCCGCCGTCATGAGCCACCGCTCGGGCGAAACCGAGGATGCCACCATCGCCGACCTCGCCGTGGCGACCAACTGCGGCCAGATCAAGACCGGCGCCCCGGCCCGCAGCGACCGCAACGCCAAGTACAACCAGCTCATCCGCATCGGCGAGGAACTGGGCGAGACCGCCATCTACGGCAGCAAGTTCTGGAACAAGGGCTGAGCCCCGCCGGAACCCGGGACCGATATCTCAAAGAGCCCCATCCGCAAGGGTGGGGCTCTTTTGCGTTTGCGTGAGATGTGGCGGGAAGAGGAGTTAAGGGAAGTTCGAGGGAGTTAGCGCTTCTGAACTCAAAACCCCCAAGCCGGGGCAGAGCGCAGCGCCGCCCCGGGTATCGCCGCGGCGTTCTTATGGAACCGGCGCGCAAACG
>JBKHFW010000067.1:0-14864 GCA_046540025.1 Phycisphaeraceae bacterium | reverse complement strand
TCCAGGGCCTCTGCCACAGCGAGTGGGTCACGCACGAGCGTCCATCGTCATCCGTATCACGCTCTGTCGCTGCTGGTTCCTCTCACCGCACGATGAGCGGCTGGGGCATGACGGTCAGGGCGGGCTCGTGCTGGAGGAGCATGAGGCCGCTGAGGACCTGTCGGGTCTGCTGCCAGCCGGCGTCGCCCAGTGCGGTTCGCCCGAGGCGGTCGAGCAGGCGCAGGTCGGCATCGATGGTGGGGCTGCTGGCCTCGAACATCGACGAGAGGAACTCGCCCAGGCTCATCGGCTGGGGGAGGTGGACGACGTCGTATTCGCCTTCGCTGAGCTCGAGGTCGCCGGCGAGCCGGGCCAACGCGTCGTCGAGGCTGCCGAGCTCGTCGGCGAGGCCGTTGGCCACGGCCTGCTGTCCGGTGAAGAGCCGGCCCCGGGCGACGGCGCTGATGTCGCTGACGCGGTCGCCCCGGCCGCGCTGGACGCGGTCGGTGAACTGCTCGTAGATCCGCTGCATGGCCTGTCGGATCCTGGTGCGCTGCTGCTGGTTGAAGGGTTCGACGCTGTTGAACATGTCGGCGGCGGGGCCGCGGCTGCGGCGGTGGACGTCGACGCCGAGCTTGTCGTAAAGCCCGCCGAGCACGATCTTGCCGCCCACGACACCGATGGAGCCGACGATGGAGCGGGGCGAGACGTAGACCTGGTCGCTGGCGCAGACGATGTAGTATCCGCCGCTGGCGGCCATGTTGCTGACGCTGGCGAAGACGGGTTTTGTCTCGGCGACCTCGCGCACGGCCTGCCAGATGACCTCGCTGGCGAGCGCCGAGCCGCCGGGCGAGTCGAGGCGGATGATGACGCCGCGGACGTTGTCGTCATCGCGCACCTGGGCGAGGTTCTCGAGCATGGTTCGGCTGCCGATGGACTGGCTGGTTATGAGGCCTTCGCCCCGGCTGGACTCGCCGGAGTGGATGTGCCCGCAGGCGTGGATGACGGCGATGCTGGTGCTGCGGGTGAGCGGCTTTTCGCCCGAGCCTTCCATGAGCATGCTCACCAGGGCGAAGGGGTTGCTGGGCATGGAGGCGGAGCGGGGCTGATAGCCCATCTTGTCGTCCCAGAAGAAGGTTTCGGCGTAGACCTCTTCGGTCGCGCTCTTGAGGTCCCGGCTGACGAGGTGGTCGACGAGGCCGCGCTCGGCGAGCTCCTGGTCGGAGAGGACCCAGCAGTCGGCCATGAGGGATTCGACCTCGTCGCGGGCGAGGTCGCGGTTTTCGCCGATGCGGGAGACGATCTGGTCGTAGAGGTTGTCGAGCAGGCCGCTGATGTTCTGGTTCCACGCCTCGCTGGGCCCGGTGCGGGTGTACTGCTCGTTGGCGCCCTTGAACTGGCCGATCTGGACGAGGTCGGCCTGGGCACCGACTTTTTCGAGCAGGCCGGCGAGGTAGAGCTCCTCGACGCTCAGGCCGCTCAAGTGGATGAGCCCCTTGTGCTGGAGCAGGACGCGGTCGGCCTCGCTGGCGAGCAGGTAGGTGCGCAGGTCGTACGCCTCGGCGAAGGCGAGGACGGTCCGCCCCGCCTCGCGGACGTTGCGGATGCCGCGGGCGAGGGTTTCGATCTGCGACAGGCTCAGCTCCGGCTGGTCGAAGTAGATGACCAGGCCGGCGTAGTGGTCGCCCGCGGCGACGTGCTCGAGCTGGCCGAGGACATCGGTGAGCGAGGGGTCGAGATCGGCCTCGCTGACCCAGTCGTAGGGGGCGGGCGCGTCGCGGAGCGGGCCGGAGAGCTTGAGCCAGCCGACCCTCGTCGGCTGCTCGGCCTGCACGTCGGCGTCCGCCCGAGTTTCGGGCTGGGCTTCTTGGGCGGTCGCGGTCTGCTCGGCGGCGGCGACGGGGGCGGTGAGGGCGAGCAGGGCGGTCATCAGCCACGCCAGCGTCGGGCGGGGCGAGCGGAAGGGGCTGGACGGCATGGAAAGAATCCTCCCGGGATTGGAGAAGGTCGAACAAGGGGTGCTTCTAAAGGATAACTTGGCAGGTGGGCTGTGTCGCGGGTGAAATTGGAGAAGTCCTGCCGGGCGGTCAGGCGGGGCGAGCCGGGGTGGAGCGCTGGCGGTAAAGTTGGCTATAATCGATACTTTCGCAAACTCGCCACTATTTTTATCTGGTGCCGTTCGAGGGCGCCTGGGAGTCGCATCGCGTGCTGATTCTGACTGTGCTTCAGGGGCCGGACAAGGGCCGGCGGTTCGAGCTGCCGGACTACGAGCCGCAGATGATCGGTCGGTCGAGTGAATCGCTGCCGCTGACGGATCAGACGATTTCCCGCCGCCACGCTGAGCTGACGCCGGACGACGGGCGGTGGATCATTCGTGATCTGGGTTCGTCGAACGGGACGTACATCAACGGCGTGCGTGTGCGTGATCGGCGTCAGCTTCGGCCGGGCGACCAGGTGCGTGTGGGGATGACGCTGATGGTGTTCGGCGAGGACCACCTCGCGGGAGCGCGTCGCCACAACCCGCTGCACCTGGCGAGGAAGGGCGAGATCGACGTGCACGTCGAGCGGACGGTGGCGAGCAATGATGATTCGATCATCATGGCGGTGCCCGAGCCGAACCAGGCGGCGGCGTTTCAGCTCAAGGTGATTTACGAGCTGACGGCGCTGATCGGCTCGATCACGGACACGCAGAAGCTGCTGGAGAAGGTGATGGACCTCACCTTCGAGTATTTCCGCGCCGATCGCGGGTTCATTCTGCTGCAGGAGAGCGTGGAGGAGAAGCAGTCGCCGGCCGTGGTGCGGCACCGGGCGAATCCGAAGAGCCGGGAGGCGCAGATCACGGTCAGCCGAACGATCGTGAACTACGTCATGCGCAAGGGCGTGGGGGTGCTCAGCTCGAACGCGATGAACGACCAGCGCTTCGCGACGGGCGACAGCGTGCAGGCGTACGGCATCCGCTCGGTGATCTGCGTGCCGATCAAGTTCAAGGACAAGCTCTACGGGGTGATCCACCTCGACAGCCAGATCGCCAACTACACCTACACGGAGGATCAGCTCACGCTGCTGACGGCGATCGGCGTGCAGACGGGCCTGGCGCTGGCGAACGCGCGGCAGTACGAGGCCCGGCTGGCGGCCGAGCGGCTCGCCGCGGTGGGGCAGACGGTGGCGTCGCTGTCGCACTCGGTCAAGAACATCCTCCAGGGGATGCGCGGCGGAGCGGACGTGGTGGAGCTGGGCCTGCGCAAGGAAAGCCTGAAGGTGGTGCGCGGCGGCTGGGACATCGTCGCCCGCAACCTCGACCGCATCTACGAGCTGACGATGAACATGCTCGCCTTCTCCAAGCAGCGCCAGCCCGACGTGGAGATGGTCAACCTCGGCCACCTGCTCGGCGAGGTGGCGGCGCTGGTGCAGCAGCAGTACGAGGCGAAGAAGGTGGCGCTGATCACCGACTTCGCGCCGGACCTGCCGCCCGTGCCGGTGGACCCCGGCGGGGTGCACCAGGCGGTGCTGAACCTGCTCAACAACGCGCTCGACGCCGTCGAGCCCGAGTCGGGCGTGGTGAGCCTGCGGACCGAGGTGAGCGGCGACTACGAGTACGTCCGCGTGATCGTCTCGGACAACGGCGAGGGCATGAGCGGGTCGACCCGGCAGCACCTGTTCGAGCCGTTCCACTCGACCAAGGGCATGCGCGGCACGGGGCTCGGGCTGGTGGTGACCAAGAAGATCGTCGACGAGCACGGCGGGCGGATCGACGTCGAGTCCGAACCCGAGGAGGGCACGACCTTCGTGCTGAACTTCCCCCTCCAGGTGGAGCGCGTGCCAAGCTCCGCGGAGACGCACGGCCATCGCGGGCAGGGGGAGGGGAAGGCGAAGCGTCAGGGGCTGAGGGGCGGCGACTCAGTTGCCTGATCCGCGGCGGCGCTGCGCTTGCCACGGCTTGGGGGTGCGATTTTCCGGCTGCCGGGCTCTTGAACTCGAGCCCTGCATCATGACAACGCCCACGGGAAGACCTTTCGGGGCTTGCCGTGGGCGTTGAGTCTGCGCGGGCGGGGTGGGGTCAGGCCGAGGCGAGCCGTTCGCGGGGGGCTGGGCGTAGTCGAAGGCGCAGGCGCGCGTGAGCCCGCAGGCGACGTGGCTGGGGCTGGGGGGGCCTCGCGCGGGCCCGGGGGGCGAATGCTCCACGAGCGAACGCTGGCTTTGAGCAGTTGGTCCGGCCGACCGGGTTCGCGGTCGGGGGATTGGCCTTTCATCGAACAAAGGCGGAATGGGCCCGTTGATCCTGTTCGGCCGAGCCGGGGTGTGATATCCGGGATTCGCCGGAATTTTCTTGACGGGGGGCAGCAGCGGTCATAGATTAGATTTGAGGGTCTTTTTGTCTTTTCTAAGCTGCTGAGGCGTCAGCAAGGGGTGGGTCTTTGTTCTCGCAGTCGGCGGAATATGCACTGCGGGCCGTGGTCTGGCTGGCCAGCCATCGCGAGATGCCCCTGACCAATCAGCAGGTGGCGCGGGCGACGCAGGTGCCGCCCAGCTACCTCGCGAAGGTGCTCCAGGCGCTGAGCCGGGCGGGGCTGGTGCATGCCCAGCGCGGGCCGCACGGGGGGTTTACGCTGTCGCGGCCGCCGGCAGAGCTGACTCTGCTGGACGTGGTGAACGCGGTGGACCCGGTGCGTCGGATCCAGGTGTGCCCGCTGGCGCGGCGGAAGCATCGCAAGGAGCTGTGCTCGCTGCACGCGTGCATGGACGAGGCGATTTCGCTGGCCGAGGCGCACCTGGCGCGGGCGACGGTGGATACGCTGATCGAGGGCGGCGGGCGGCAGCCGCTCGACGCGGTGCATGTCGACGGGGATTCTGCCCCCAGGCAGGTTGCCATTCGCGGCGAAGGATGAGAAGACTTTAGCAGAAGGCTCTCGTTCGGGGGCGGGTGTATACGCCTGGTCCGGAAGGCCCATTTCTTTTTCCGGGAGGAGTCCGATGAGACCGGGACGAAAACTGACGGTGGTGCTGGCGATGTTGACTCTGATGGCGGCTTCGACCTGGCCGGTGCAGCACTGCGCTGCGGGGTGAGGCGGCGGTCCTTCGCGATCGAGCATGCGTGCTCCGTCGCGACCGTCCCGAGGTGGGGCGCCCAAGCCGCAGCCGATGAGTGAAGCCGCCCGCCGATGGTGCGAGCAGACGCTGGATCAGGTTCTGGCGATGATCGAGCAGGAGCAGTATCTGCGCGCCTACCGCAGCCTGGTGAGCGTGGCGAGGAGACTGACCGGCCAGGAGAAGGATCTCGCGCAGCGGGTCCAGGAAGTGGGGACGCGGCTCAACGAGGCCGTGGTCGGCCGGGTGTCGGAGATCGACGCCATGGTCGATGACGGGGAGTTTCTCGAGGCGGCGGAAGCGTACCGCGACGTGATCATGATGCGCAAGCTGCCGGTGGCGAAGACGGCCCGGGAGCGGGTGCGGGCGCTGGCGAAGAATCCCCGGGCCGTGGCGGCGCGTCAGGAGCTCGCGGCCGGCCAGCTTTACCAGCAGGTGGACAAGATGCTTGCCGGGTCGGAGGAGCAGTTCAAGCTCTCGGTCAGTGCGGAGAAGCAGAAGCAGGAGAAGAAGAAGGAAGCCTCGCGCAACTCGATGTTCGGCGATCTGCTTGGGGAGCCGGAGGAGCCCGAGGAGCCGGCGTCGACTGACGCGGCGGACTGCGGGCCGGGCGAGTCGGCGGGCGAGGTCGCCGAGGTGGAAGTGCTCACCGAGGTGGATCTGGCGCAGATGCTCGAGCCGAAGGAGCAGTTGAACCTGCTGGGCCGGCTGGAGCGGATCACGACGCACTATCCGGAGACGTCGTCGGGGGGCAAGGCGGCGGAGCTGCTGGGGCGTCTGCAGGGTTCGGAAGCGTTCATGCAGCAGGTGTCGGCGTACCGCCAGGAGCGGGACGCGGCGAGCGCGTACAAGAAGGCGAGGCTGTATGGCAAATCGGGCCGGCGCGACCTCGAACGCGATGCGCTGGCGCAGGTGGTCGAGGAATACCCGGAGACGACCTGGGCGGGCAAGGCCCGGGAAGCGCTCGGATTGGCCGGGCCGTGAGGCGGGTCGGCGGCTGGGGTCGCGGCGTGCGACCGGGGGCGGTGCCGCGGCGCAAGCCGGGTGTCGGCTGGCGGTTGCGCCTGGTCCGGCGGAAGGATTGTGTGTGGCAGCGAGGCCGCGTAAGCTGCGTGATGGTCCGGTCGCGGTGAGCCGGGCGCGGTTCAGTATGGAGTGACGCATGGCCCTGCCTGCCCAGACGGAGCTGCTTCGGCAGTTGCCTTCGATTGACGATCTTCTGCGGACGGACGCGGTGGCGCGGTGGCTGACGGCGCACCCTCGGCCGGTGGTGGTGCGGTCGCTGCGGTCGGCGGTGGACGAGCTGCGGCAGCAGATTCTTTCGGGCGACGCCCGGTGCGGGGTGCAGCACGTCGGCGAGGCGTACGTGCTGGAGCGGGCGGGGCGGAAGCTGGAGGAAGCGGTTCGGCCGCGGCTGCGGTCCGCGATCAACGCGACGGGGATCATCCTGCACACCGGGCTCGGCCGAGCTGTGCTGGCGGAGCCGGTCGTGGACGAGATGGACGGCCCGATGAAGGGCTACTGCACGCTGGCGATCGATCCGGAGACGGGGCAGCGGCGGAATCGGGACAGGATCGTCGAGCCGCTCTTGTGCGAGCTGACCGGGGCCGAGGCGGCGACGGTGGTGAACAACAATGCCGCGGCGACGATGCTGGTGCTCGCGGCGCTGGCGGCGGGGCGGGAGGTGATCGTCTCGCGCGGGCAGCTCATCGAGATCGGCGGGGCGTTCCGGCTGCCCGACGTGATGGAGCTCAGCGGCGCGCGGCTCGCCGAGGTGGGCACGACCAACCGCACGCACCTGCGCGACTACGCCGGCGCGATCGGCGAAGAGACCGCGGCGATGATGCGCGTGCACCCGAGCAACTTCCGCGTGATGGGCTTCACCGGCGAGGTGGGATTGGACGACCTGGTCGCGCTGGGGCGCGAGCGGGGGGTGGCGGTGATCGACGACCTCGGTGCGGGGGCGCTGGTGGATCTCAGCCGATTCGGTTTGCCTCACGAGCCGACGGTGCAGGCGTCAATCGCGGCGGGGGCGGACGTGGTGCTGTTCAGTGCGGACAAGCTGATCGGCGCGGGGCAGGGGGGGATTCTCGTGGGGAAGAAGGCGTTGATCGACCGCTGCCGCAAGCATCCGCTGGCGCGGGCGATGCGGGTGGACAAGGGGTGTCTGCTGGCGCTGGAGCGGACGCTGGGGATGTTCCGCGACGAGAAGCTGCTTTGCCGGGCGCATCCGCTGTACCGGATGCTCTCGGCGGGCCTGGCGGAGCTGCGCGAGCGGGCGGAAGCGCTGGTGCGGGCGATCGAGCGGGCGTGCGGCAGCGGCGCGGCCGAGCTGCGCGTCGTGGAAGGCGCGGGGTATCTCGGCAGCGGGTCGCTGCCCATGCACGAGCTGGCGACGGTGCTGGTGGAGCTGTCGAGCCCGGGCGTGAAGGCGGGCGAGCTGGCGCGGCGGCTGCGCACGGACGAGGCGGGGGTATTCGCGCGGGTGGAGCGCGAGCGGGTGCTGTTTGACCTGCGCACGGTGCAGGAGCGGGAGATCGCTGCCGTCGCCGAGGCGGTGGGAAGGGTGCTGGCATGAGCGGGGGGCGCAAGAACGTCATGCTGGGCACGGCCGGGCACGTCGATCACGGCAAGACGGCGCTGGTGAAGCTGCTGACGGGGTGCGCGACGGACCGGCTGGCGGCGGAGCAGCAGCGGGGGCTGACGATCGAGCTGGGCTTCGCGCCCTGCCGGATGAGCGACGAGCGGATCGTCGGCATCGTGGACGTGCCGGGGCACGTCGATTTCATCCGCAACATGGCGGCGGGGGCGCAGGGGGTGGACGTGGTGATGCTGGTCGTCGCGGCGGACGACGCGGTGATGCCGCAGACGCGCGAGCACCTGGACATTCTCACGCTGATGGGCGTGCGCAGCGGGATCGTGGCGCTGACGAAGATCGACCTCGTGGACGACTCGCTGCGCGAGCTGGCGGCGATGGACGTGCGCGACGCGCTGGCGGGGACGTTTCTCGAGGACGTGCCGATCTGCCCGGTGTCGAACATCACCGGCGAGGGGTTTGCCGAGTTTTACGCCGAGCTGGACAAGGTGGTTGCCGCGTGCGAGCCGAGGCGGGTGGACGGGCCGCTGCGGATGTGGCTGGAGCGGTCGTTCCGGGTGCACGGGTTCGGCGCGGTGGCGTCGGGGATTCCCGCGGCGGGGCAGGTGCGCGTGGGGGACCGGCTGCAGGTGTGGCCCGGCGGAGACACGGGGCGGGTGCGGCGGCTGGAGGTGTACGGCCGGGACGAGGAGGTCGGGCGCTGTGGCGAGTGCGTCGCGGCGAACGTGTCGGACATGAGCCCCGAGGTGATGGCGCGGGGGAACCTGGTGTGTGAGCCGGGGAGTTGCGAGCCGCACGGGATTCCCGCGGTGGAGCTGGCGCTGCTGCCGGGGGCGGCTCGGCCGCTGCCGCACAACCTGGCGGTGCACGTGCACGTCGGCACGGCCCACGTGCAGGCGAAGGTGTCGCTGCTGGAGGCGGACCTGCTCGAGCCGGGGACGAGCGGGCTGGCGCAGCTTCGGCTGTCGCAGCCGCTGCCGCTGGTGGCGGGGGAGCGGTTTATCGTGCGGGCGAATCTGCCCGGCGCGGACGGGCGGCTGAGCACGGTGGGCGGCGGCCGGGTGCTGGAGCCGGCGGAGAAGCGGTATCGTCGCCGGCGCGAGTCGGTGCTGGCGCGTCTGCGGGCGCGGGCGGAGGCGCTGGGCGATCCCGACAGGTGGGCCGAGCTGGTGCTGGAACAGGCGGCGGGGGCGTGGACGCTCGAGGCGTGGGCCTGGCAGGCGAACCTGCGGCCCGGGCAGATCGGGCCGGTGGCGGCGAAGCTGGAGGCGTCGGGCGAGCTGGTGCGTCTGCCCGACGGGCAGGTGGTGCACCGGCGGGCGCTCGAGCGGATCGGCGAGCGGCTGGTGGGGATGCTGGCGGCATTTCACGAGGCGCACCCGCAGCGGGCGGGGACGGACCCGGAGCCGATGCGGCAGCGCCTGGAGGTGAGCCGGGAGCTGTTCGGCGCGGTGTGCGAGCGGATGGAAGAGTTGGGGAAGGTGCAGCGGCCCGGCCGGGTGATTGCGAGCGCGGAGCACGCGCCGCAGCTTTCCAACCGGGAGCATCGGGTGTGCGAGCAGCTTCTCGAGCGGGTGGGGGCGGGCGGTCTGGCGCCGCCTCGCGCAGAGGAGCTGGCGGAAGGGCTGGGTGAGCCGCGCGACCGGGTGGAGAGGCTGCTGGGGCTGCTCGCGGAGCGTGGGGAGCTGTTGCTTCTGGATCCGCAGACGCAGACGATGATGCATCCCGCGGCGGTGGACCGGGCGGCGGCCGTGGTGCGGCAGCTTTTCGCCGAGCAGGACAGCTTCATGACGACCGAGTTCCGCGACCGGCTGGGGGTGAGCCGAAAGTACGCGGTGCCGCTCTTGGACTATTTCGACCGCGTTCGGCTGACGGTGCGGCACGCGAGCAAGCGGACGCCGGGGGCGATGGTGCAGGCGCAGGCGCCTGGCTGAGTGAAACAATCGGCCGACGCCGCCGTCATTCACAGGGGGCGGCGCCAGGCGAAAGGGGGAGCGTGATGCGACGTGGAGAGATGGCGGGGCGGCTGCGGGGCCGGTTCGCGTACCGCTGAGTCGGCGGCGGGTGGTACTTAGGGCAAGTACCCGAGTTGCCGGGCGAGGCAGAGATTCCGGAAACCTGAGAGCGCTCCGTCGGCTGCGGCGGCGGAGGCGCGCGGTGCGTTTCCGTTGGTCGTCAGCGAGACGGGCGTGAGGAAGGAGCGACATGAAAAGGCAGGACAGGTTACTCAGATGCCTGCTGGCCGCGGGGCTCACGCTGGGAGCCGCCGGGGCCGGCCGGGCGCAGACGGAGGCATCGGCAGACGGACAGCTCCGCTGGATGACCCAGACGCCGGGCGGCGTGGAGCCGCTGCGGGCGGACTGGATCCGCGAGGATGACGAGGCGCGGTACGAGACGGCGTCGGGTGAGCCCGGGCTGGTGGCGGCGAAGGCGACGCTCGTTCGCGTGCGCGACCGGTTCGTGATGGCCATCGACGCGGACAGTCCGGAGGCCGAGTGGCCCGAGGTGATCCGTTTCGACTTCACCGGCGAGGGCAACTTCGCGGACGCGCCGTCGCTGCCGCTTCGGCTGAACAAGCACAACCGCGGGTTCGTGGCCCGGTTCGAGGGAAACGTCGAGGTGCCGCGGGACGGGCAGACGCAGACGGTGCGGGTCAGCGGGTACTACTACCTGGTGAACGACGAGCACTACCTGCGGCTGGGGCTGCGCTCGGCGGCGGGGGCGACGGTCGAGATCGGCGGCGAGCCGCATCAGGTCGTGCTGCTCGACGGCGACAACGATCTGGACGTCACCACGGTTCCGCAGCGCGAGGACCATCCCGACGGGTCGCTGCGTCACATGACGCGGGGCGACACGGTGCTGGTCTACCCGGACCCGCAGGACCTGGGCCAGGCGGTCGTGAAAGGCTACTGGGGCCAGCCGGTGCAGGTCGGCGGCCGGTGGTACGACCTGTCGCTGGACGAAGCGTCGCGGACGGTGTCGGCCGAGCCGGTGGAGCTGAAGCTGGGCACGGTGGAAGTGGACTACCCCGAGTGGGAGCTGGTGCTGGTCGGCCGGGAGCACATCATGGTGCTGCGCAGCCAGGACGGCAGCGAGCAGGAGGTGCCGGCGGACGAATACTCGGTGCTCCAGTACGAGCTGTCTGCCGGGGAGCCGGTGGCCGGGCATCGCGGGCAGATTGCGGCGCACGGCTGGAACGTCAATCCGGGGACGACGCAGTACGCGGTGAATCCGGGCGAGGCGACGCAGGTTGGGCTGGGCGAGCCGCTGACGGTGACGGTGAAGAGCGAGAAGTGGGGCGCTGACCGCCTGAATCTGACGCTGGCGGTGACGGACGTGAACGGGGCGGACGTGGATCCGCCGATGCTGCCCGGTCGGCAGCGTCCGGCCGCGCCGCGGTTCGAGGTGGCCGATGCCGAGGGGCAGACGGTTTACTCGGGTCAGTTCGAGTATGGGTGAGGCGGGACCTGTTCGCACTCGTGGCGAGTGCCTGAGGAACTGAGCGGGACGCACACGATCACCCTGAACTACTCGGCTGAGCCGTGGGAAGTGAGGACGGAGCCGACGGAAATCGAGATCGAATAGTCTTCTAAAGGCGCGGGCCGCGCGGTATGCTCTGGGGGCGTGCTGCCGCGGCCCGTGCTGTGTTTTCGGGGTGGGGTGGGGACATTGCAAATCGGCCGCGTGGCCGGGGAAGGAAGATTTCGCGTGACAGATGGAATGAAGGCAGGCGGCTTTCTGCTGGCGCTGGGGCTTTGCCTCGGGTCGGCGGGGGTGAGCCTGGGGCAGGGATCCGCGTCGGGCGGCGAGTTGCAATGGCTCGACGAGCCGACGACGGTGCAGCCGATGCGGCAGGGCCGGGCCGGCGCCAGCCAGGACGCCTTCACGCTCGACTCGGACGCGCCGGGGCTGGTGAGCGAGAAGGCGGCGGTCGGCAAGCTGGATGGCGGGATGTTGATCGCCATCGACGCGAAGAGCGCGGATGCGGAGTGGCCCGAGGTGGTCCGGTTCGACTTCAGCGGCGAGGGCAACTTCGAGGATGCCCCGGCCCTGCCGCTTCAGGTGCATTCGCAGAGCGGCGGGTTCAGCTCGCAGTTCGAGGGGCAGATCGAGGTGACCCGCGACGGGCAGACCCGGCCGGTGCAGGTGCAGGGTTTCTACATGGTTTACAACGGCGGCTCGTACCGCCACACGAGCGTGAGCCTGACGTCGGCCGGGGAGGCGGTGGTGGACTTTGCCGGTGAGCCTCGCCGGGTGGTGGTGGTCGACGGCGACAGCAATCTCGAGCTCGGTGACGGGCCGGAGCTGCACATCCGCGACGACGGGTCGCTGTGCCACCTCGGCCGGGGCGACACGGTGCTGGTGTATCCGGGGCCGGACGCGGCGGGCCAACCGTCGGCGAAGGCGTTCTGGGGCCAGCCGGTGCAGGTGGGCGAGCAGTGGTACCGCCTGAGCCTGGCGGACGGGCGTCTCGCGGCGGAGCCGGCGGACGTCGAGGTCGGGCGGGTCGCGGTGCATTACCCGCGGTGGCAGGTGACGCTGGTGGGGCGCGAGCACATCGTGCACCTCGACGGCACCTCGGTGGCGGAAGAGGCGGTGCCGGCGGACGATTACGTGGTGCTGGAGTACCGGCGTCACGCGAAGCAGGGCGGCCATCTGCAGGCGATGATGTACTCCAGCGATGCGGGCGACCGCCGCTACGTGGTCGAGCCCGGCGGGCGCACGGAAGTCGCGTTCGGCAGCCCGATCACGGGCAAGGTGGTCGTGGAGAAGCAGCAGAATGGGCGACAACTGGCGTTCGACTTCCAGTATCGCGACGTGAACGGGGCGAAGATCGGCCACATCCAGCTCGCCGACGGGCAGCCCGATGCGCCGACGCTCAAGGTGCTCGACGGTGACGGCAACGAGGTCTACACCGGCAAGTTCGAGTATGGGTGAGGCGGCACCTGTACGCACGCATGGCGCGTGCCTGAGGAACTGAGCGGGACGTACGTCGTGACGGCCGACTACGAGACGGGGCCGTTCGAGATCGAGATTGAAGAGACCGAGATTGACATCGAGTGAGTCCGGGGCATCGCGGCATCGGCCGAGGTCGCCCCGGCGAATTCCGGGGTGACCCGGCCGAAGCAGAAAGGGAACGCCGCGATGCCGACGATTGATTACGAGAAGCGCCGGAAGGTGATGAAGCGGTCGCGTGAGCTGGGGCACTGCATCTGCGAGCCGCGTCGGCCTTGCCCGTGCGACGTGTTCACGGATCACGGGCTGTGTCCTTGTGCGGGCGAGCGGCCGGACCCGATCGACCTGAGCCAGGTGAAGCTGACCGAGATGGTCAAGAACGCCGGCTGCGCGAGCAAGATTGCGCCGGGCGATCTCGAGGCGGTGCTGAGCCGGTTGCCCGAGGTGAACGACCCGGCGGTGATCAGCGGTCTGCCGGCGTCGGACGACGCGGGGCTGTACCAGATTGCCGAGGGCGTCTGCCTGGTGCAGACGGTGGACGTGATGACGCCCTGCGTGGACGACCCGCGGCAGTTCGGTCGAATCTGCGCGGTGAACTGCGTGTCGGACATCTACGCGATGGGCGGGGCGCCGCGGACGGCGGTGAGCGTGCTGGCGTTTCCGAGCGAGACGCTGAGCGGCCAGGTGATGTACGAGATGATGGCCGGGGCGATGGAGGCGCTGGCCGAGGCGGGGGTGGCGCTGATCGGCGGGCACAGCGTCAAGGACGAACAGATCAAGCTCGGCTTCGCGATCACGGGCACGATCGACCCCGAGAAGCAGGCGTCGCACGAGCGGGCGCAGGTGGGCGACGTGCTGGTCCTGACCAAGCCGCTGGGTACGGGGGTGCTGAGCTTCGCCCACCAGATCGGGCGGACCCACGAGGTGGGGATGGAGCAGGCCCAGGCGGCGATGGCGCAGCTCAACCGGGGGCCGGCCGAGGCGCTCGGCGAGGTCGGCGCGACCGCCGCGACCGACGTGACCGGCTTCGGGCTCTTCGGGCACCTCGTCAGCATGGCGCGGCACTCGAACGTGACGGCCGAGGTGTACGCCGATGCGCTGCCGGCGTTCGACGGCGTGCTGGGGCTGCTCGATCAGAACGTCATCCCCGGGGCGGTGGAGCGCAACAGCGAGTACGTCGGCAGCGACATCGCGGTGGACGACGGCGTGGACCCGGCCCGGCTGCACCTGGGCTTCGACGCGCAGACGTCGGGCGGGCTGCTGATTGCCGTGCCCGAGGATCGGCTGGCGGCGCTGCTGGCGGCGCTGGAAGCGCGCGGCGACCACGGCTGGGTGATCGGGCGGGTGTCGGGCAAGTCGGACGGGCGGATTCACCTGGTGCGCGAGGCGGGGGAGAAGACGGTGGACCTGCCTGCCGAAACGGAGGCCGACCCATTCGACATTCCGGCCGAGCCGGCGGAGCAACCGGGGTCGAGCCACGAGCCGGGCTGCTGCGCGGACGTGTTCGGCGAGCCGGCGTCCCAGGGCGACGCGGTGAGCGAGGCCCGGCGGGCGTTCGGCGGGCTGATGCGCGCGGCCGGTCAGGCGGGGGCGATCGACGCGAAGGGCAAGGAACTGATCCATTTTGCCCTCGTGCTGCTGTCGCGCTGCGAGCCGTGCCTGGAAGCGCACATCGCCAGGGCGCGGAAGATGGGCATCAGCCAGGCGGAACTGGACGAGGCGGCCTGGTGCGCCATTTCGATGGGCGGGGCGCCGGTGAAGATGTTCTACGAGGCGGGTCTGACGCGGTATCAGTCGAGTGCGGCGGACGGCGGGGTGTGCTGCTAAAATTTCCGAAAAAGGGATGTGCATGTCTGTTGTTCCGGGTTAGAATTGGCAGGCGTTGGGAGGTGACAGGCGACCTGGTGGCGCCCCTGGTCTTCAAAACCAGTGCGGGGCTTTAGCTAGTCCCGGGTGGGTTCGATTCCCATTCGCCTCCGTTCGTTTCTTTGGCGGCTCTGTCGGCCGCGGGGGATGTCGTGATGGCGAAGCGCAAGCGCAGAGGCAGGATGAAGATCGTGCCCCAGCCGCCGATTGATCGGTGGGGGCATCCGACGGGCGGTCGTTCGCTGCTGCTGAGCTCGGTGATGGCCGCGGTGGCGGTGGTGCTGCTGTGGTTCGGGCCGGGCAATCAGCACGAGGGCTTTGACCCCGGCGGCGGCGAGCGGGCCGAGTGGCAGCTTGTCGCGGACGCCACGCTGGGGCGGCT
>JBKHFW010000066.1:0-15331 GCA_046540025.1 Phycisphaeraceae bacterium | reverse complement strand
GCGATGGTGGCGGGGTTGCGGGCGTCGTCCTCGGGGATGCCGGCCTCGACCTTGCCGACGAGGTCGGCGCCGACGTCGGCGGCCTTGGTGTAGATGCCGCCGCCGACGCGGGCGAACAGGGCCTGCAGCGACGCCCCCATGGCGAAGCTGAGGGTGATGGTGGTGATTTCGGTCAGGCCGTTGGTGAACTGCTCGGGGAAGATCTGGGTCAGCACGCCGAACCAGATGCTGATATCCACCAGTGCGAAGCCGGTGACGCAGAGGCCCATGACGGCGCCGGCGCGGAAGGCGACGCGGAGGCCGTCGTTGAGGCTCTGCTTGGCGGCGTGGGCCGTGCGGGCGCTGGCGTTGGTGGCAGTTTTCATGCCGAAGAAGCCGCAGAGGCCCGAGAGCAGGCCGGCGATGGGCACGCCGAGGGCGGAGAGCACCGGCTGCAGGCGCAGGGCGAAGCCGAGCAGCAGCAGGATAGCGACGAGCAGCACGAACACGAGGGCCACGACGCGGTACTGCCGACGCAGGTAGGCGTACGCGCCGTCGCGGACGGCCTGGGCGATGCGGACCATCGCGTCTTCGCCCTCGGAGGCCTTCATGATGCTCTGGTAGAACACGAAGGCCATGACGAGGGCGGCGATGCCGCCGACGGGCGCGAGCCAGTAGGCAGCGGGGAGGTTGCCGATCCCCGGGGCCTGCGCGAGCAGGGGCGAGAGGGATGCGAGGAAAGCCGGGACAGCCATGGCGGGAGTCTCCTTCACCTTATGAGGGTCAAATGGACCCGACCGGGAACGGGCGCACAGGCAGCGCACGCTCCCGACGAATCGCTGACGAACGAACAGGCATCCGGGCACTCGGGCCCGGATGCGTCATCTCTATCAGCCGGGAAGCGGAGCGGGATTGCGGAGGCGAAAAGGAGGCGTCAAGGCGGCTTGCGCCCAGCCAGCCGGCCTGACGTCCCCCGCGGGAGGGGCGACTCAGCGGCCGCGGCGGCTCACAGAGGCCTGCGCCCGGCGCTTCTGCGCCTTGCGGAGGGCACGCTGCTTGCGTTCGCTGGGCTTCTCGAAGAAGGCGCGCTTCTTGATGTCCTTGGTCAGACCTTCCTTCTCACACAGCTTCTTGAAGCGGCGGAGCATCTGCTCGGCCGATTCATTCCCACGGGCCTTGATCCGAATCGCCATTTTGGTCCTTTCGACGGCTTTCCAGGTGGTCAGCTCTCCCCGGGCCGACAGCGCGGCCCCAAGGGGAAAGACAGTCATTTTCACACACCCGCCGCCGCTTTGCAACTGGCGCTCCGGCTCCTTTTTTCCCGCTTCCCGTCTTGTCCGCCCCGCTCCGCCGCCGGGAACGCGTCGGCGGCGCGGGCTTCAAGCTGGTCCCGGAAGCGCTGGCGGCCTACTCGGCCAGCATTTGCTGCAGGTTCTCCAGGCTGATCTGCAGGCTGTCGAACGGGTCGAGATCGCCCCGATCCCGTTCGATGAGGTACCACTTCACGCCCGCGTCCTTCGCTGCGGCGAGGATGGCGGGCCAGTTCAGGTTGCCCCGGCCGACCTCGCACATCTTGTGCTCGCGGTCGGCGGTGACGGTCATGTCCTTGACGTGGATCGCGGGCGCCCGGCCCTTGAGCCGGCGCAGCCAGGCGGCGGGGTCCGCCCCGCCGTGGGCGATCCAGTAGGTGTCGATTTCGAACCAGACGCTCTCGTCGAGCTGCCGGGCGAGCAGCCACATCGGGTTTTCCAGCGGGTCGATTTCCGCCGGGTCTTCGGCGAACGGGGCGAGTTCGTGGCTGTGGTGGTGGTAGCCCAGCCGCAGGCCCCTTCGATCGCACTGCTGGCCGAGCAGGCTGTATTCGCGGGCGAACGCCTCCCACTCCGCCCGCGGCTTGCCGCCGAACCCGAACCCGCCGATGGCGGTGAACTCGCAGCCGAGCGTTTTGTGGTAGTCGGCGACGCGTTCGACGTCGCGGATTTCGTCGAGCGGCCGATGCGTTGCCGCGCAGATCAGGCCGTGGTCGTCGAGCAGTTTTTTCAGTTCCTCGGCCGGGATGTCGTTGAACCCGGCCGCGGAGGGCTGCACGGCCGTGAAACCGATCTTCCGCAGGCGCGCAAAGGTCTTCGCGATGTCTGCCGGGGCCTGGCAGAACTCGCGAAGGGTGAACATCTGGGCGCCGATGCGCGGTTCGGTCATCACGCAGCTCCGGACGAGGTCTGGAGGCACCGAGTTTACCGGCTGGGCCGGGCGTTGGCGAATCAGGAGCAGAAGGTGTGGTGAGGGGAGAGGGGCCAGGGTCTGGGGCCTAGGGTTTAGGCGCGATCCCACAGAAGGACGCTTCGCGTCCTTCTGTGGGCTTGTCATGAATGGTCCTGCAGCGTCATTTCCCGTTCTGAAGCGCCCT
The DNA here is from genome assembly GCA_046540025.1 of Phycisphaeraceae bacterium. Taxonomy (GTDB): domain Bacteria; phylum Planctomycetota; class Phycisphaerae; order Phycisphaerales; family Phycisphaeraceae; genus JBKHFW01. The sequence goes on along the minus strand of JBKHFW010000066.1, from coordinate 12,945 downwards.
TACCCAAGCCCCAGATGGGCGCCGCCCTTCTGGGGGATCCGTTTGCGCCCCGGAACAGCAAGAACGCCGCCGCGATACCCGGGGCGGCGCTGCGCTCTGCCCCGGCTTGGGGGTGCTGAGTTCGAAGGATTAACTCCTTCTAACTCCTCTAAATCCCTGTAACTCCTCGAACTCCCCCCTCCCACTCAATAGCTGTGCTCCGTCAGTTCCACTCGGCCGCGGAAGGTCCAGTAGACGATCGCGGTGTAGGCGAGCACCAGGGGCGTGCCGATGCCGGCGACGAAGGTCATCACCCAGAGCGTGTTCTCGCCCGAGGCGGTGTTGAAGATGGTCAGCCCGCCGTCCGGGTCGGTCAGGCTGGGCACGAGGTGGGGGTAGAGCGCGATGCTGAACAGCCCCACGAGGGCGGCGATGTTGAGGCAGCTCGAGAGGAACGCCTGGCCGGGCCGACCGTGGTAGATGGCCCGGGGGATGTTGGCGATCGCCAGGACGTTGACCACGACGATCAGCCCGGCCCAGGGGAACCGCCCGGCCTCGGCGGCGGCGGCGAGCCCGGCGGTTGCGCGGGGCACGGCCACGAGGGTGAAGATGGTCGTCAGCACGTAGAGCACGAGGAACAGCCCCCAGGTGTGCCACATCCACTCGCGCAGGCGGTCGTGCAGTTCGCCTTTGGGGGTCTTGAGGTAGAGGAAGATGGCGCCGTGCATGGCGAACATGGCGATGGTCAGCAGGCCGACGGTGATGGCGTAGGGGTTGAGCAGGTCGAGGAAGGTCGCGCCGAGCGAGCCGCCGGGCAGGATCTCCACGCCGCGCATCCCGTTGCCGATGGCGACGCCGAACACGAGCGCGGCGAGAAAGCTGCCCAGGAAGAATCCGCCGTCCCACACCCGCCGCCAGAACGGCGACTGCAGCTTGCCGCGGAACTCGAGGCTGACGGCGCGGAAGATCAGCGCGAACAGGACGATCATGAACGCGTTGTAGAAGCCGGAGAAGATGGCGGCGTAGGCGACGGGGAACGCGGCGAACAGGGCGCCGCCGTAGACGATCAGCCAGACTTCGTTGCCGTCCCAGATGGGTCCGATGGCGTTGACGAAGATCCGCCGCTCGTGGTCGGACCGGGCGAGAAACGGGTGCAGGATTCCCACGCCGAGGTCGAATCCGTCGAGGATGGCGTATCCTGCGAGGAAGAAGGCGAGGATGACGAACCAGAGTGTGCAGAGGGTTTCAAAGCTCATGGGTGCTCTCTCGGGCGAAGCTCGATGCGAACGGGAGCCGGGCGGGCCGCTCAGCGCGGCTCGTTTTCCTGGTCTGCTTCCTTGGCCTCGGTCATGGATTCATGGTGCGTCGTTCGGCCGGTGGTGGCCTCGCGGAAGCCCCGGGGCGTGGTTCGGTCGGGCAGGCGGACCGGCTCGGGCCCGGCCTGGATCTTGTGGTTGAGCACGAACAGCCAGATTCCCAGCAGCAGCAGATAGATCAGCGAGAACATGGTGATCGAGCCGATCACCTGCCCCGGCGAGAGGTTCGTGCTTGCCGCGTCGGCGGTGAGCAGGCCGGTGCTGGTGTCGTAGCTCACGGCCGTGCCGTCGGCGGACCAGTTCACCTCCGGATACACCGACCAGGGCTGGCGGCCCACTTCCGCGGCGACCCAGCCGATCTCGTTGGCGATGAACGGCCCGACGACGCTGAAGACGAAGATCCACAGCAGCCAGCGCTTCTGGAACAGCGTCTGGCGCACCCGGAAGAAGAGCGCCAGCAGGGTGATGAAGATGAAATACATGCCCAGGGCGACCATGATGTGATAGCTCGCGAAGCTGACCAGCACGGGCGGCCACTGTTCCTGGGGGAACTGATCGAGTCCGGCGACGGGGGTGGAGAAGTCGCCGTGCATGAAGAAGCTCAGCAGGCCGGGGACGGCGAGGTCCCACTTCATTTCGCCGGTTTCGGTGTCGGGCAGGCCGATGATGCTCAGGCTCGCCGGGCCGGTCTCGAAGTGGCCCTCGAAAGCGGCGAGTTTGGCGGGCTGGTGGTGGCCGACCATGCGGGAGTTGGTATCGCCCGAGACGAGGGCGCCGAGGCTGGCGACGGCGGCGAGGACGAGCGCCCCGGTGAAGGATCGGCGGGCGAACTCCTCGTGTCGGCGTTTGAGCAGGTAGTACGCCGAGATGCTCATGATGAAGAACGCCCCGAGGATGAACGCCCCGATCAGGGTGTGCACCAGCCGCTGGATGGTGGAGGGGTTGAACAGGACCTCGCTGAAGCTGACCATCTGGGCGCGGAGGTAGGTTTCCCCGGCGATGGTGTGCTGGACCAGCTCGTGGCCGGCCGGGGTCTGCTGCCAGGAGTTGGCGACGATGATCCAGACGGCGGAGAAGATGCTGCCCAGGGCGACCATGAGGGTGGCGAAGAAGTGGAACTTCGGGCTCACGCGGTCCCAGCCGAACACGAGCACGGCGAGGAAGCCGGACTCGAGGAAGAAGGCGAAGATGCCCTCCGCGGCCAGCGCGCTGCCGAACACGTCGCCCACGAAGCGGGAGTAGGCGGCCCAGTTCGTGCCGAACTGGAACTCCATGACGATGCCCGTCGCCACGCCGAGCGCGAAGTTGAGGGCGAAGATTTTCGTCCAGAACTTGGCGGCGGTCTCGTAGATGTCCTCCTTGCGGATGAGGTACATCGCCTCGAGATAGACCAGCACGACGCCCATCCCGATCGTCAGCGGCGGGAAGAGGTAGTGGAACATGATCGTCAGGGCGAACTGCACCCGCGACAGCCAGACAACATCGTCCATCGATTCGGCCCCTCCTCTGAGGTGTCGGCTCGAGCGGAGCACACCCACACAGGACCCCGGGCTCCGCTGTTCGCCCCTATCTTAGAAGAATTTGTGGATTTGTCCTCGCGGATCGGCGAATTTTCCCGGCCGGGCGAGCCGGGGAAACGATTCGGGCTTGACCGATGAAGCGGCGGCGCGGGCGTCTAGAATGGGTTGCGACGATCGCAGTGAAGGAGGCAGCCATGAAGGCGATGGTGGCGAAACAGCTCGGCGGCCCCGAGGTGCTCGAGATGGCGGAGGTCGACGAGCCGGAACTCGGCAGGCAGGACGTGCTGATCGAAGTGCACGCCTCGGCCGTCAATCCCGTGGACACGAAGATCCGCCAGGGCATGATGGGCAACGGTCCCCGGCCGCCGCTGATCCTCGGCTTCGACGTGTCCGGGGTCGTCCGGGCGGTGGGCGAGCGGGTCGAGGGGATCGAGGTGGGCGACGAGGTGTACGCGTCGCCCAACCTCGCCAGGCCCGGCGCGAACGCGGAGCTGGTCGCGGTGGACGCCCGCACCGCGGCGACTCGGCCGGAGAATCTCAGCCACGTCGAAAGCGCTGCGCTGCCGCTGGTGACGATTACCGCCTGGGAGGCGCTGCACCAGAAGGCGCGCCTGCACCGCGGGGAGACGATCCTGATCCAGGGCGGCGGAGGCGGCGTCGGGCACATCGCGATTCAGCTCGCCAGGCTCGATGATTGCCGGGTGATCGCGACCGCCAGCCGGGACGAGTCGATCGAGCTGTGCAGGCAGTGCGGCGCGGACGTGGTGATCAACTACCGGGATGAGGACGTCGTTCAGCGGGTGCAGGAGGAGACCGGCGGGCAGGGCTGCCCGGTGGTCCTGGACACGGTGGGCGGCGAGGTGTTCACCCAGTCGCTGGATTGCCTGGCCGTGCACGGCCGACTGGCGACGATTCTCCCGCCGCCGAGCGATGCCCCGCTTCAGAAGCTGCTTCAGAAGGATGCGATCGTGGCGGTGGAGTTCATGGGCGCGTCGGTCCTGCACGGCACGCGGCCGTGGGTGCAGGGCGAGACGCTGCAGACGGTGACGGAGTACGTCGAGGCGGGCAGGCTCGGCCCGCACGTGAGCCACGTGTTCGACCTCGCCGACCTCGCCGACGCTCATCGGCAGCAGGAGACGGGGCATACGACGGGGAAGATCGGCGTGCGGGTGAGGTGAGATGGCGAATGGGCAGAGATGCCATGCCCCCAGGCCGGAGCAGAGCGCCAGCGCCGTCCCGGGTCCCGGATCCCGGACCTCGGGACGCATGAAGAAACCCGCGGCGGGTGGCCGCGGGTTTTTCGGGAAGGCGTGTGAGCCGGAGCTTAGGCGGCTTCGGTGGCCATTTTTTCGGCCTTCTTGCGGGCGTCGTCCAGGGTGCCGACGTACATGAAGGCGGACTCGGGGAGGTCGTCGGCCTCGCCATCGACGAGCCGTCGGAAGCTGTCGATGGTGTCCTCGAGCGGGGTGTAGATGCCGGGGAAGCCGGTGAAGACCTCGGCGACGAAGAAGGGCTGGCTGAGGAAGCGTTCGATTTTCCGGGCCCGGCCGACGACGAGCTTGTCTTCTTCGGAGAGTTCCTCGACGCCGAGGATGGCGATGATGTCCTGGAGGCTCTTGTATCGCTGGAGGATGGACTGCACCTCGCGGGCGACCTGGTAGTGTTCCTGGCTGATGATGTTGGGGTCGAGGATTCGGCTGGTCGAGCCCAGCGGGTCGACGGCGGGATAGATGCCCTTTTCCGAGATGCCGCGGGAGAGCACGACGAAGGCGTCGAGGTGGGCGAAGGTCGTGGCGGGCGCGGGGTCGGTGAGGTCGTCGGCGGGGACGTAGACGGCCTGCAGCGAGGTGATGGCGCCGCGGTCGGTGGAGGTGATGCGTTCCTGGAGTTCGCCCATTTCGGTGCCGAGGGTGGGCTGATAGCCCACGGCGGAGGGCATTCGGCCGAGCAGTGCGGAGACTTCGGCGCCGGCCTGGGTGAAACGGAAGATGTTGTCGATGAAAAGCAGGGTTTCCTTGCCGGACGAGTCGCGGAACTCTTCGCACATGGTGAGTCCGGAGAGGGCGACGCGGAGTCGGGCGCCGGGCGGCTCGTTCATTTGGCCGAAGACCATGGCGACGCGATCGAGGACGCGTGCCTCGTTGCCTTCGGAGTCGGTGAAGGTGGCCTCGCCCATTTCGAGCCAGAGGTCGTTGCCTTCGCGGGTTCGCTCGCCGACGCCGGCGAAGACGGAGTAGCCGCCGTGCTCCCGGGCGATGCGTGCGATCATTTCCTGGATGACGACGGTTTTGCCGACGCCGGCCCCGCCGAACATGCCGATTTTGCCGCCTCGGACGAAGGGGCAGAGCAGGTCAATGACCTTGATGCCGGTTTCGAGGATCTGCGTTTTGGGGTTGAGGTCGACGAATTCGGGTGGTTCGCGGTGGATGGGGAGTCGTTTTTCGGCGTTGACGTCGCCGCGTTTGTCGACGGGTTCGCCGAGGAGGTTGAAGACTCGGCCGAGCACGGCCTCGCCGACGGGGACGGTGACGGAGTCGCCGGTGTCGGTGACGGGCATCCCGCGTGTGACGCCGTCGGTGGAGCCGAGTGCGACGGCGCGGACCTGTCCGCCGCCGAGGTGCTGCTGGACCTCGCCGACGAGGGTGTGCGTTTCGCCGTCGCGCGTGAGCTGGACGTGGAGGGCGTTGTAGATCTCGGGCAGGTGTGCTTCCGGAAACTCGGCGTCAAAGGTGGATCCGATGACCTGCGTGATGGTGCCTTGGGTGGCCATAAAGGGGTATCCTCGGTCGATTTGCCGCGCGTGCTGGCGGGTTCGGCTCTGGGGTTTTCCTCGAGTCTGCAAGGATAGCGGGCGCGGCGGCAGGTGCCAAGTCGAGTTGGAATGATTGTGGGGTAGGGAGGGGGCAGGTCGTATCTGCCCCCCCCTTTCCGGCTTCGAGGGCGGAGATCCGCGGCAGCGCTGCGCCGGCCGCGGCTTTGGGGTCGGGGTTTTCAGCCGGGTGCCCGGTTCCCGGGGCCCGGGGGGCGGCGGGTTGCGTCACTCGGCCGCGGCGCGGACCTGCTGGACGCACTCTTTCAGGGCGGGGACGGGGTCGTTTGGGTCGCCTTCGTATTCGAGGACGGCGTATCCGCCGAAGCCGATGTCCTCGCATTTTGCGAGCAGGGCGGGCAGGTCGAGGTTGCCGGTGCCGACGACGACGTCCTCGGGTTTTCGGTTTCGGTGGAAGATGAAGTCCTTGATGTGCAGGCCGTAGACGCGGTGGCTGAACTCGTCGAGCCATTTGCTTGCATCTTCACCGGCGTCGAGGCACCAGGCGGTGTCGAGGCAGAGGCCGATTTCGCTGGGCAGCTCGCTGAGGATGTAGCGGAGCATCTGGCTGTTGCCGAGCCAGTGGGATCCGCCGTGGTTGTGGATGCCGAGTCGGATGCCGTAGGAGTCGCAGGCCTGCTGGATCTGGGGGAGGATGCGGTGCCAGGTATCGGGCTGGAAGTTGGCGGAGATGTATTTGGCCCCGGCGCGTCCGGCGAAGTCGAACCAGTGCATTTCGTGGTCGCTGCCGCGGAAGTTCTGGACGCCGATGCTGACGATCTGGATGCCCTGGTCGCGGTAGATTCTGATGACATCGTCGAAGCTGGAGGGCTTGTCGAAGTCGGCGTGGACGGCGCAGAGCTCGATGGCGGCGACGCCGAGGTCGCGGACCATTTTCGCGACTTTTTCGTTGTCCTTGAAGTGGCGGAAGCAGAAGCTCTGAACGCCGAGGTTGCGGGGGATGTTGGTCATGGCGGGGCTCCTTCTCCTGTGGTGTCTACCAAGCATAGGCGCCTGCGCGGGGTCAGCAAGGCCGGGGCGGGGTCGGTTGTGGAATTGGCGGGCGGCGCGTCTAGAGTTGTTCGAGCCTCGCGCGAGAGGGTGCTTCCCGCAGCATGGGCGGGGCGGCGAAGGAACAGGCGTGTCGGACGGGGAGGTAAGCGATGAGCCGAGGGGGCGACGATGTCAAGCTGTGACGAGGGGCTGGTGGCGCGGGATCTGTCCCCCGATTCGGACGATCTGCTGCGCGAGTGTGTGGCGGGGCTTCGGCGCCGGCCGCGGGAACTGCCCTGCAAGTTTCTGTATGACGAGCGGGGTGCGGAGCTGTTCGAGCGGATCTGCGATCTGCCCGAGTATTACCCGACGCGGACGGAGCTGGGGATTCTCGAGGCGAATCTGGGTGAGATCGCGGAGCGGCTGGGCCCGTCGTGCCTGGTGGTGGAGCCCGGGTCGGGCGACGGACGCAAGACGCGGATACTGCTGGGCGGGCTGGATCGGCCGAGCGGGTATGTGCCGATCGACATTGCTCGCGAGCAGCTCTGGGCGACGGCGAGGGAGCTTAGCGCGGCGCATCCCGAGATGGAGATTCTTCCGGTGTGCGCGGACTATGCCGAGCCGATGGAGCTGCCGGCGTGCAGCCGGCCTGTGGCGAGGCGGGTGGTCTACTTTCCGGGCTCGACGATCGGGAACCTGCACCCGGTGGAGGCGCGGGCGTTTCTGCGGCGGATGGCGGAGCTGGCCGGGCCGGGCGGGGCGATGCTGATCGGCGTGGACCTGCGCAAGGACGAGGCGACGCTTCTCGCCGCGTACAACGACCGTGCCGGGGTGACGGCGGCGTTCAACCTGAATCTGCTCGATCGGCTGAACCGCGAGCTGGGGGCCCGGTTCGAGGTGGACGGCTTCGAGCATCGGGCGGTGTGGAACGACCGCGCCAGCCGAATGGAGATGCACCTCGTCTGCACACGGGCGCAGGTGGCGACGCTGGGGGGAGAGAGTTTCTCCTTCCGTCCGGGCGAGTCGATCCGGACGGAGTGCTCGTACAAGTACACGCCCGATGCCTTTGCCGAGCTGGCGGAGGGGTTCCGGGTGGGGAAGGTATGGACAGACCCGGGCCGACGGTTCAGCGTGCAGTACCTGGAGGTCAGGTAGAGAGTGGGAAGTGCCTGTCTCTCAAGAGGGAGAGATGCGACGCGGGCGAGCCGGCGTATGCTGCTGTCGGCGGCGGCGGACGTCGATGCCGGCACCTGCGCACGGAAAGGAGACAGGGCGGCGCGCGGCCGCCCTGCCTCGGATGCAACGGTGGCTGGTTGTGTCCGCCTGGTCAGTAGACCAGGGCGTTGGCTTCCTCCACGGCCTCGATGGCCTGCCGAACGTGGAAGGGTTTGCGGAGGTATCCGTCGAAGCCCTTCTGCATCAGGTGCTGCGCCTGTCCGTCGGTAAGCTTGCCACTCATGGCGATGATGCGGGTGAGCTGGAGGTCGTCGGTCTCGCGGACGAGACGGAGGACGTCCTCACCCGATACGTCGCCGAGGTGCAGGTCGAGCATCATGACGTGGGGGCGGAACTTCTCGCAATCCACGCCGGCGGCGAAGGCGCTGTGGGCGACGTGGACGTCGTAGTCGGCCTGTTCGCTGAGCAGCTTGGTCAGCACGTCGAGGGTCGAGCTCGCCTCGTCGACCAGCAGCACGCGGGTCTGTCCCGACTGCAGGCCGTCGAGCGGGATCTGGTGCGCTTTCATGAATCGGATGAGCGAGCTGACGGGGATCCGTCGGTCCTTCGATCCGGGGATGCGGTAGCCGCGAAGCTGCCCCGAGTCGAACCATTTACTGACGGTTCGCGGGGCGACGTTACAGATTTTGGCTACCTCACCGGTGGTCAGGATATCTTTTTGCCTGGGCATGGGGTCGCTAGTCCTTTCTCCTGTGCTCCTCCCGGGGCGAGCTTTGCACTCGCCCGGCACAGTAGACATCGGCCAGCGACAGGACCCGGTTAACCCCTACGACAGGAAAAAGGCGCGTCAGGACTCTTTCGACTGTTTCGCTCCGCACGATCCAATCGCAGAAAAAGAATCTCTTATCGGACGAAGGTACACAGTCGGCTGCCCGGCCGGGCGCTTCGGGCCCGCGTTGCCCGCGGGCGGGCGGGCGTCTAAACTCGCGGCCATGCTCAAGGCGATCGTTTTCGATTTTGACGGTGTGCTGGCGGACTCCGAGCCGCTGCACTACGAGGCGTTTCGCGACGTCGCGCGCAGCGAGCTGGGGACCGACTTCGACTATGCGTGGTACCTGCGCCACCTCATCGGCTTCGACGACCGCGACGCGCTGGCGTACCTGCTGACGCACGCGGAGGGCGGGGCCGGCCCGCGCGACCGCAGCGAGCGGGTTGCCGAGCTGTGCCGGCTGAAGCAGGTGGCGTTCGAGCGGCTGGTCGGCGGTGGGGCCGCGGCGATGCCCGGCGCGATGGAGCTGGTGGACGCCGCGGCTGCGCGCATGCCGGTGGCGATCTCCAGCGGCGCGACGCGGCGGGACATCGAGCTGATCCTCGAGGGCCTCGGCCGAATGGATCTGTTCGAGACGATCGTCACCGCCGACGACGTCGAGCGCAGCAAGCCGGACCCGGCGAGCTACCGCATCGCGGCGGAGCGACTGGCCGAGCGGCACGCGGGGCTCGGCTTCGCCGAGTGCCTGGCGATCGAGGACACCGCGGCGGGGATCGCCTCGGCGAAGTCGGCGGGGCTGCGGACGCTGGGGGTGGCGAGCACCGGGCCGGCCGAGGCGCTGTACGACGCCGAGCGGGTGGTGGGCTCGCTCGAGGAGGTGGATGTCGAGACGCTGGGGGCGTGGTACGCCTGACGGCGTGGCGGGGGTGCGGTAGGATGTCGGCCGGTTTTCAAGGCGAACGATCAGGAGAGGTTCATGCCCAGCCCCAGTCCCCTGATGCTCAGTATCAGCGGTGTTCGCGGCGTCATCGGCGGGTCGCTCACCCCGGACGTGGCGAGCCGGTATGCCGCGGCGTTCGGTTCGTGGCTCAAGATGAAGCTTGCGGGCGACACCGCCCCGCACGTCGTGATCGGCCGGGACTCGCGGCCGTCGGGCGAGATGATCGAGTCCGCCGCGGTGGCGGGCCTGCTGGCCGTGGGCTGCCGGGTGACGCGCATCGGCATCGCGACGACGCCGGGCGTGGCGATCATGGTGGACGAGCTCGGCGGCGACGGCGGAATGGTCGTCACGGCGAGCCACAACCCGATCATCTGGAACGGCCTCAAGGCGCTGCGCAGCGACGGCGTCGCCCCCCCCGCTGACGAAGCGAACGAGATCATCCGCCGCTTCCGCGAAAGCGACATCGACTGGACCGACGTTCACGCGATGCAGGAAATCGAGCGCAGCGAGGAACTGCCCCGCATCCACCGCGACCGCATCCTGCGCCACCTCGACGTGGCGGCGATCCGCGAGGCGAAGCTGAAGATCGTCCTCGACAGCGTCTGCGGCGCCGGCGGCGAGGAGACGCGGGCCCTGCTGGACGAGCTCGGCGTCGAGCTGGTGCACCTGCACGGCGAGCCGACGGGGCAGTTCCCCCACGAGCCGGAGCCGACGGCGGAGAACCTCGTCAGCCTCTCGGACGAGGTGCCGCGCCACGCGGCGGCGATCGGCTTCGCCCAAGACCCCGACGCCGACCGGCTGGCCGTCGTGGACGAGCGAGGGCGGTACATCGGCGAGGAGTACACCCTCGCGCTGTGCGCGAAACACGTGCTGAGCGGCGGGCAGAAGGCGGTGGCGAACCTTTCGACCAGCCGAATGCTCGACGACATTGCCGGGGCCGTCGGGGCCGAGGTGGTGCGCACGCCGGTGGGCGAGGCGAACGTGGCTGCGGCGATGAAGGCGGACGGCGCGGCGATCGGCGGGGAAGGCAACGGCGGCGTGATCTGGCCCGAGGTCGGCCTGGTGCGCGACAGCCTGGTGGGCATCGCAATTCTGCTGGAAATGCTGGCGAAGCGCAAGCAGCCGCTGAGCGTGATTGCGGGGGAGATCCCCGCTTATGCGATCGTGAAGGAAAAGGTGCCGGCGAGCGAGGCGCTGATCGCCCAGCTCGGGCCGAAGATGACCGAGGCGTTCGCCGATCAGCGGATCGACACGCAGGACGGCGTCCGCGTGGACTGGGCCGACCGGTGGGTCCACGTCCGCCCGAGCAACACCGAGCCGATCGTTCGGCTGATTGCCGAGGCGCGCGACGCCGAGCAGGCGAAGGCGATCATCGCCGAGGTGCGCGGAGCGCTGGGGCTGACCGGCTGACTACTCCCACGGCACGGCGGCGGACTCGCTCAGGCGGGGCTGATTGCCGGCCGGGGTGAAGCTGACGCGCAACGTGGTCGGCTGCGTCGTCGCAATCGGCCGATCGAGCTTGAGACGGAAGAGGTAGGTCCGCGTGACGGGGTCGAAGTGCTGCTGCTGGTCTTCGAGGGTCAAGAGATCCACCTGCCAGCGGTAGAGCTCTCTGCCCAGCGCACCGCCGGCGGGGGCGGCGGCGTAGAGCCCGAAGCTCAGTCGGCCGGCCGCCTTGATCGAGTCGCCCATTTCGTCGGAGAACTCCAGCCGGGCCTCGAGCAGGTGCTGTCCTTCTTCGCTCGCGAACCGCGTGGAGGGGTAGATCCGCATCGCCACCGGGCGCGGTTGCCAGGCGCCCGCCGCGGCCAGGCTGTCCGCCCCGGCAGGCTCCCCCTTGAACCGGCACCCCCCGCCGACCACGAGCCCCACCAGCAGCAGGGTTGCCACGCCGATGCGCCAGCTTCGCCAGTCATGTCCGTTCATGATCCGAGCTTAAATCGGCGGCCGGTCGGCGGCAAGCGTTTTCACCTGCGAAAAAGCCCGCGAAGCGCCGGTTGAGCGCTCCGCGGGCTGAATGGCCAGGTCCGTGGTTACTCCCGGCTACTGCTCCCCGGCTGCCGGGCGAGCCTTGTCCACCGCCGCCTCGGCCGCGATATAGCCCATTGCCGTCAGGCCGATCACCACCAGCGACACGACCGCCCGCGTCGCCTCGACGATCGCCGCCTCCTGCCCGGGCCAGAGCAGCACCGCGACTGCCGCGACCTGCGTGCCCAGGGCCATCAGAAACTTCCGACTCGTCCACCGCTTGCGCTTCATCTGTGCTCCTTTTCCGCCGGCCATCAGGTGCCGAGCACCCGGTCCACCGCCGACTCCGCCTTCTCCAGCAGCCTCGCCGCCGCGGCGAGCTGCGCCTCGTCCAGGTTCGCCCGCTCCAGCGCCGAGCGCAGCTCCTCGTCGCCGCTCAGCCGGGCGACCGTCGCCTCGACCAGCCGGGTGCGGTCGATCACCTCCGCGAGGTGCGGGTGGGCCTGCGCCCACGCCAGCCACCGCCTGCCGACTCGCTGCTGCACCAGGTCCCGCAACATCTTCTGCCGCATCGCCACCTCCCTTTGCGCTCACTGTTTCCCGCTGGGTCGCTCGCGCAGTTGCTCGAGCAGCGCCCAGCCATCCGTGCCGGCGAGTTGGCGGACGAGCTCGTCCTGCTGCTGGAGCAGTTCGGTCGCCCGCCGATTCGCCTCCGCCGCGTCGCGCAGATTGGCCGCGCGGGCCCGCCGCTCCTGCTCGAGCTTCACCTCATGTCGCACCATCGCCTCGCGCGCCGCGGCGTACACCGCCGTCGCCTCACTCACCCAGTCCGGGCCGAGATCCTCCCGCTCGGCCAGGTCCGCTTCGTAGGCCTGCTCGAGCTGCTGCCGAACCTGGTGCGTCCACTGCCGATCCCGCTCGATCTCCGCCTCGAGCCGGTCCGCCTCCTCGCGCATCGTCTGCCGGGCCACCTCCAGCAGCGGCAGCGCCGACGGCGGCGACGCGCATCCGCCCGCCCACACCACCAGGCCCATCGCCAGCCCCGTCAGCCCGATCCACCTACGCCGCCTGCCTTTTCCGCTCATCGCTCATCCTTTCCAGCAGCTCCTTGAGTTGCTTCTGCGTGTCGTCGAACCGCTGCATCGCCTGCGTGTTCCGCCGCACCAGCTTCACCAGCACCCGCAGCTCCTGCCGCTGCCGCAGCAGGCTGCCGTGTGCCGCGTCGAGCTGCGTCTCGCGCTTCTGCGAGAGCCGCCGCTCCCATACCCACAACGCCCCCATCAGCCCCGCCACCCCGAACTGCGCGAGCGGCGCGATCGCTTCCGCCAGCATCCTCACCTCCTGTCCGCCGAGTCAGCCCCCAAGCTCCACCCGCGTCGTCGCCCCCCGGCCGGGCCGCCATCGGCAGCGGATGCGCTTCACCGCTGCGCCCGACTGTCCCACGCCCGCCGGGCCGCCGTCCAGTTCTGGAACTC
>JBKHFW010000065.1:0-16060 GCA_046540025.1 Phycisphaeraceae bacterium | reverse complement strand
CAGCGGGTGATACCACACGTTCATGCTCTCGAAGCCGCCGGAGATCTGCGTGTTGTTGATCAGCCGACCCGCATAGCGGTAGCCGGCGCGGGCGAAGGTGACGTTCATGCCCACCGACACCGCCCGGGCGATCGTGTACGCCGTGGCGATGCCCAGCTCCGCCATCCGCTGGTGCATCATCGTCAGCAGGGCCGAGGCGTGCCCCGCGCCGCGAAACTCGGGCAGCGTAGCGAAGTCGGTCATCTCGGCGTTGCCGGCCTTGGGGTCCATCTCCGCCGACGACAGCGCCACCAGCCGCTCGCCTTCCCAGATGCCGAAGTAGATCACGTCCTCGGCCATGTTCTGCTTGAGAAAGCTGGGCTGATCGATCGGGAACGGGTAGGTCTTGAACACCGTGGCGTACAGCTTCGCCATCGCCTCGGCGTCCTCCGGGCGGCATTCGCGGAGGGTGAAGCCCTCGGCCAGGGCGGTGGGGCCGCTGCGCTCGTTCGCCTTTTCCCGGGCGATCTTCAGCGCCTTCTCCGCCTGCTCGGCGTGGGGGTCCTTCTGCCGCTCGAGATCGAGGTAGAGCCCGAGAAACGCCCCGTCCTCCTCGCCGCGGTAGAAGCCGGGCACGAGCGCCTCGATCTGGTAGCCCGCCTTCTCGAACCCGCCGCGGCAGGGGCCGGGCACCTTGGCGAAAACCTTGGAGTAGCCCTCCGCCTTCGCCATCTCGCGGAGCTTTTCGGGCATCTCGGCCGCGTCCTGCGGGGCGAGCTTCATCAGGTAGATGCGGTCGTTGAGCTCGCCATGCTGGATGAGGCTCTCGCCGAACTGCGTCACGGTGTCACAACCGGTCGTGGGCGTGTCGGTCAAAACGGAATCCTCTGCGTGGGGTGATTGAAGGCGGCGGGAGGCGGGGGTTCATTCCCCGGCCTCGACCAGCTCGCCCTGTTGCACGTGGGCAATGATATTCTCGACGCTGCCGCAGTCGAGCACCTGACCGTTGGAGAGGTAGACCCCCTGGCTGGCGGTCTGGCGGGCGAAGAGAATGTCGTGGGTCACGATGATGAAATTGGTCTGGCCCTGAAGCTCGATGAGCCAGTTGCTGAACCCCTCGGTCGTGTTGGCGTCGAGCGCGCTGGTCGGCTCGTCGAGCAGCATGTACTCGGGGCGCAGCATCAGCCCGCGGGCGATCGCCGCCCGCTGCGCCTGGCCGCCGCTGATCTGGTTCGGGTAGCTGTCCGCGAGCTCGGAGATCGCCAGCCGCTCGAGCATCTCCCGCGCGTCGCGCTCGGCGTCCTTCCGCTTCATGCCCCGCACGTGTCGGCAGGCGAGGGTCATGTTGTCGATCACCGAGAGGTGCGGAAACAGGTACAGCTTCTGAAACACGATCCCCAGCTTCTGGCGGAACGCCTTCTCGGGCATCTCGAAGATGTCCACGCCGTCGTAGGTGACCTTCCCCTGCTGCGGGCGCAGGAACTGGCCCAGCGCCATGAGCATGGTCGTCTTGCCCGAGCCGCTCTCGCCCAGCACGGCCGAGATCGTGCCGGGCGGGAACTCGACGTCGATGTTCTCGAGCGCCTGCGTCCCGTCGGGATACCAGAAGCTGACGCCTTCGACTTTAATCATGGGCGAAGCCCTTCTCGCGGATGCGCCGTTCGAGGTAGCCCGCCATCTTCATCAGCGGGAAGGTGACGACGAAGAACATGACCGCGACGATGAAGTAGTACTTGATCGGCTGGTAGGTCGTGGCGATAATCTTCTTCGCCTCGAACACCACCTCCGGCACCGTGATGATCGAGATCAGGGCCGTGTCCTTGGTCAGCGCGACGATCGAGTTCATCAGCGGCGGAATGGCGATCCGGAACGCCTGCGGCCAGACGATCAGGCGGAACACCTGCAGCTTGCTCAGCCCCAGCGCCCGCCCGGCGATCTTCTGCCCGGGATCGACGCTCATCAGCCCGCTTCGCACGACCTCCGCCATGTAGGCCATCGAGTTGATCGACAGCGTCAGCACCGCAGAAAACATCGGCGACGGATTGATCTCGATCAGATGCGGCAAGCCGTTGTGCACGAACAGAAGCTGCACGAGTGCCGGCGTGCCGCGGATGAAGTCCACGAAGCTCCGCACGACGCTGTAGACCGCCCAGTTCAGCACCCGGCCGACGCCTTCGCTGCCCGCCGGATTCGCCCCGCGGTGCAGGATCGCCCCGGCAGGAATCGCCAGCGCAAAGCCGATCAGCAGCGACAGCCCCGCCGCTTCGAGTGTGACGAGGAAACCCTTGAACAACTGGCTCAGCCGAAACCACTCCGCCTTGAACTGCTCGGCGTCCATCACGCCCGCCAGCAGCAGCCCCAGCACCACGAGCGCCGCGGTGACGGCGCCCGCCACGATGAGCGCTTGCCGCCAGCGGCGGCGCGGCCCGCCGGGCGTGGCGGGTTCTTTCGAGCTCGTGGCCGTGGGGGACTGGGTCTGAGTCAAGGCTGCTCCTCCGGCTGGTCCGGGGCAGGCGATCCAAAAACAAGAGGATGGCCCCATTTGGACCATCCCCTTCAACTGATTCTGGAGATTTCCTCCGCCGCTGCAACTGCTTACGGCAGAGCGGCCGACGCTGTTCGGGGCGATCAGCCGGTGGCGTCAGCCTCGTCGGCGTCGCTTTCTGCGGGAGCCTCGCCCAGTTCGCCCGGCGTGCCGAACCACGTCTCGTGAATCTGCGCCAACTCGCCGCTCTGCTTCATCTGCTCGAGCGCCGCGTTGATCCGGGTCAGCAGTTCCTCGCTGCCGGGCGCGACGGGAATGGCCATCTGCTCCGTGTAGAGCATGTCGCCAGCCGGCACGAACGGCTCGTCCGCCGACTGGATCTGATAGAGCCCGACGAGGCGGTCGGTCACGAAGCCGGCCAGCCGGTCGTTTTTCACGTCGGCGAAGATCAACGGCGTGCCTTCGTAGCCACGCACGTCGATCTGCGGGTAGTTCTCCTCGAGGTGCCGCTGATACGTCTCGCCGACCACGACGCCGAGCGAGCGGTCGCCAACGTCCTCGATGCTCTCGATCTCCTCGGCGTAGCGTTCGTGAACGAAGAGCTGCGCGCCCGAGAGGTAGTACGGCTCGGAGAAGTCCACCGCCTCTGCGCGTTCGGGTGTGACCGCCATCGAGCCGATAATCGCGTCGTACCGGCCGGCCTGGAGGCCGGCCACGATGCCGCTCCAGGGCGTGGCGACGAAGTTGACCTCCTGCCCCAGGTCTTCGCCGATGGCGTTCGCGACGTCGACGTCGAACCCGACCAGCTCGCCCTGGTCGTCATAAAAGCTGAAAGGCGGGTACTGCCCGGTCAGCGCGACGTCGAACGTGTCCGGCTGATTGGCCTCCGAGCAGCCGGCAAGACCCGCCGACAGGCCCGCGGTGGCAATCAGCGCCGCCGCGGCCGTTTTCATCCAGGTCTTCATCACACCGTCTCCTTCTCGCTCTCTTCGGCGTCCTCGCCTTCCTCACGCCGCTGCATGCGGACGTTGTCCGCGGGGACCATCGACCACACCTCGTCGGCGTCGCACATGAGCTGCGCCACGCCTTCCTCGCGGTGCTCGGACGCATCCTCGACCGGGAGCTGAAGGTGGCACTGCTCGCAGTTGCGGTCGCAGAAGTAGGGCTCGTAGGAGTCCGGCTCGTGGTAGGTCGTGATGATGCCCTCGTAGTTCCGCAGCACGACCCGGTTGGTCGACCACGAAATCAGGTAGTTGGGCATGACCGGAATCTTGCCGCCGCCGCCCGGCGCGTCGATCACGTAGGTCGGCACGGCGAAGCCGGAGGTGTGGCCCTGAAGCTGCTCGATGATTTCGATGCCCTTGCCCACCGGCGTGCGGAAGTGCGTCAGGCCCTCGGAGAGGTCGCACTGATAGATGTAGTACGGCCGAACGCGGTTGGCGACCAGCTTGTGCACCAGGCTCTTCATGATCCGGGGGCAGTCGTTCACGCCCGCCAGCAGCACCGTCTGGTTGCCCAGCGGGATGCCCGCGTCCGCCAGCTTCGCCAGCGCCCGGCGGGACGAGGCGGTGAACTCGCGCGGATGGTTGAAGTGCGTGTTCACCCACAGCGGATGATGCTTCTTGAGCATCTCGCACAGCTCGTCGGTGATCCGGTAAGGCATCACCACCGGCACGCGGGTGCCGATGCGCACCACCTCGACGTGCTCGATCGACTCGATCTCCGTCAGCAGCCAGTCCAGCTTCTCGTCGGGCAGCAGCAGCGGATCGCCGCCCGAGAGCAGCACGTCGCGCACTTCCGGGGTGTTTCGGATGTACTCGATGCCGGCCATCATCTGCTCGCGGTCCGGAATCGAGTCGACGTCGCCCACCTTGCGCTTCCGGGTGCAGTGCCGGCAGTACATGCTGCAGGTGTTCGACACGGTGAACAGCACGCGGTCCGGGTAGCGGTGGGTCAGGCCCGGCGCGGGCGAGTCCTCGTCCTCGTGCAGCGGGTCGGCCATGTCGTACCGGCCGATCTTGAGCTCCGACGGCGACGGGAACGCCTGCCGATAGATCGGGTCGTTCTCGTAGTTGTCGAAGTCGATCAGCGAGAAGTAGTAAGGCGTGATCGAGAGCGGGAACTTCTCGACCGTCTCCATGATCTCCTTCCGCGCCTCGGCCGGGAACTGAATCCCGGAGAGCTTCTCAAACTGCTCGACGCTGCGAATCGAGTGCTTGAGCTGCCACTTCCAGTCGTACCAGTGGCGGGCAAGGGCCTGGGGAAACAGCTTCTCTGCGATGTCCTGCTGCTGCTGATTGAACAAAAGCGTCACCTCGTTGCGAAGTCTCGAATCACAGCGCGGGGAGTCCGCGCGGGCTCCCTCTCAGAGAGTTGCCTGTTGCGATTCCAATAAAGGACTTGTTCGTATGATACCGAACGGATGCTCCAACTTCAACGCATTGGCTGATTTGCAACTCGCCCTCAACGGCACTGAACCGCGTTGAGCCCTTGTTCAGCGGGGTTTGGCGGAGGTGCGACCCCCATGATGACGCCCCTCGATTCCGTTCGCCTGAACCCTGCTTACGCCGCTGCGGCGCGCCATGTTCGGACATTCACTCCCCTGTCCCGGCCCACCGCGGAGCCGCAAAAAAGACCCGACGTACTTTTAAGTTGCCGGCCGGGTGGCAGGAAAAGAGCGGGGATTGGCCGGATCGTGGCCGGTGAAGGCAGGACGATTCGGCGTGGCTCGTGTATAAAGCAGCCATGCTGACCGGTTTTTTGACAACCGTTCTCGGCGCGGCGCCGGTTTCTGCCGAGTCGCTGTCGTTCTGGGCCTACCTGCTGGACGTGCTGATCCTGCTCACCGGGGCGATGGTGCTCGGGGCGCTGTTCGAGTACCTGCGTCAGAGTGCGATCGTCGGCTATCTGCTGGCCGGGGCGCTGCTGGGGCCGCAGGCCCTGGGGCTGGTCCGCCACGAGGAGGCGGTGAGCACGCTGGCCGAGCTGGGCGTGGCGCTGCTGCTGCTGACCATCGGGCTGGAGTTCAGCTGGAGCCAGCTCCGCCGCATGGGACTGCGGGCGCTGGTGCTGGGGACGGCCCAGATCGGCCTGACCGCGGTGGTGGCGGGGGGCGTGGCGCTGATCTGGCTGCCGCTTTCCAGTTCCGTCGCGGTGGGGGCGATGGTGGCGCTTTCCAGCACGGCGGTCGTTCTGCGGACGCTTCAGGCGCGAGGCGACATCGACGCCGTGTTCGGCCGAACCGCCCTGGGCGTGCTGCTGGTGCAGGACATCGCCGTCGTGCCCCTGGTGCTGCTGATCGAAGGCCTCGCCGGTGAGGGCACGGTGGGGCAGATCTTCGGGGAACTCGGCATCGACGTGCTCTTCGGCGCGGCCCTGGTGGGGGTGTTCGTCGTGCTCGCCCGCTATGTGCTGCCCTGGATGATCCGCCACCCGGCGCTCTTCAACAACCGGGAGATGCCCATCCTCTTCGCCATCGTCACCGGCACGGGCGCCACCTGGGCGGCCCACGCCGCGGGCCTTTCGCCGGCGCTGGGGGCGTTCGTGGCCGGCGTCGTGCTGGGCGGCTCGCCGCTGGCGATGTCCATCCGCGCCGACCTCGGCCCGCTCAAGACGCTGTTCGTGACGCTGTTCTTCTCCGCCATCGGCATGCTGGCGGAGCCGGCGTGGATCGCCAGCCACCTGCACTGGGTGCTCGCCTGCCTCGCGGCGGTCGTCGTGGGCAAGGCGGCGATCATCTACCTGCTCACCCGGCTGATGGCTACGGTCCATCGCCAGGCGCTTGCGGCGGGGGTGACGCTGGCGCAGGTGGGCGAGTTCTCCTTCGTGCTCGCCACCGCTGCGTGGGGCCGCGAGGTCATCGGGGAGTCGACCTTCGCCCTGATCGTGAGCGTGACCATCGGCTCGCTGTTCATCACGCCTTATCTCATCCGCTACGCCGACTTCATCGGCGCGTGGACCGAGCGGCTCATCCGGCCCAGACGCCGGCGGGGCCTGAGCGTGCCGCTTCGAAGGCAGGGCGAGGAACCGGCCTCGGGGCAGGTGGTCATCGTCGGCTTCGGCCCGGCGGGGCAGGCGGTCGCCGAATCGCTGCACGCCAGCGAGCAGACGCCGCCGATGACGATCATCGACCTCAACCCGCGCACGGTCGGCAGCGCCCGCAAGCAGGGTTACGAGGCCTTCCTGGGCGACGCCGCGAACTGGGAGGTGCTCAAGCACGCCCGGCTGGGTGACGCCCGGGCGGTCGTGGTCACGCTGCCGGACCACCGCAGTGCCATCGCCATTATCGAGCACGTCCGGGCCATGAACCCCGGCCTGCCGGTGATCGCCCGGGCGCGGTACCACGTCTACGTCGGCGCCCTGCGCATCGCCGGCGCCCAGGCCGTGGTGGACGAGGAGGCCAACGTCGGCCAGCGGCTCGGCGTCGAGGTCGCGCGGACGCTCTGAGGGCAACCCTGATTCTCCCCCCAGAAAACGGTTGCCCCCCCCCCGCTGCCGGGGCGGTACACGGCCTTGCAATCTCGAAATGCGCCCTGCCCGCGTACGGGACTGGACATCCTGCTAGAATGATTCCTATGAAGACAGGTGTTCTTCGTTGGATCTTTACCGGAGTCCGTCGCCCATGTCGTCCCGTTCCGCTTCCACCGGCCCCGTCCTGTTCCGCTCCGTCCGCGAGGAGGGACTCAGCCAGCTCAACTGGCCGATCGTGTCCTTCATGATCGGCATCCACCTGCTCGCCGGGCTGGTCTTCTGGCCGGCGACGTTCTCCTGGTCGGGGCTGGTGCTGATGCTCGTGCTCTTCTGGGTCACGACCGGCCTGGGCATCGGGCTCTGCTTCCACCGCCTGCTCACCCACCGCTCCTACCGCGTGCCGCGCTGGCTGGAGTACCTGCTCACCATCTGCGGCTGCCTTGCCCTCCAGGGTCGGCCGACCGAGTGGGTGGGCATGCACCGCCTGCACCACAAACACTCCGACACCGAGCACGACCCGCACAGCCCCCAGCACGGGTTCACCTGGGCCCACATGCTCTGGATGCTCTACCGCCACGTCGGCGGCGTTAGCGGCCGGGACGCGGCGAAGGACCTCCTGCGCGATCCGGTCATGCGCTGGATCGACCGCCTGTTCTGGCTGCCACAGGTGCTCCTCGCCGGCGGGCTCTTCGCGGCCGGCTGGGCGATCGGCGGCTGGACGCTCGGGCTCTCCTGGGTCGTCTGGGGCGTCGCACTGCGCACCGTGCTCGTCTTCCACGCCACCTGGTTCGTCAACTCCGCCAGCCACACATGGGGCTACCAGAACTACCCCCACACCGGCGAACACTCGACCAACCTCTGGTGGGTCGCCATCTTCAGCTTCGGCGAAGGCTGGCACAACAACCACCACGCCCACCCCCGCTCGGCCGCGCACGGCCTGCGCTGGTTCGAGCTCGACCCCACCTGGTGGACCATCCGCCTGCTCCAGTTCCTCGGCCTCGCCCGCGACGTCAAGACCCCCGACCCCGAGGACCTGCCCGAGGAGCGGTAGGGCTGCGGCCGCCCCGCCCCCTCCGGGTGGCACGGCCCGACCCGAAGGGCGGGCCGGGGATGCAGGCACTGAACGAGGCGACATGTGTGCCGGCCCCGGTGAGACGCACCTCCTTGCGCAATCGTGACATCTTCTGCTGATTCCTCGCCCGATTGCGGCGCGGTCGGCGACTCTTGTTAAACTGGCCCCTCCAGGCGACTCGACGCGGACCTCCCGCCTCGCGGGACGGTGTGTCGCCGCGCCGAGTCGCCCGGCCCCGGTCCGGGGGACGCCGTCCGCTGAATCGGCAGACCTTTTCAACAGGAGTCGCGATGTCACGCTTCCTCCCCTCGATGCTCTGTGCGGCAGTTCTACTTTCCGTCTTCGCCCTGACCGGCCCGGCCCAGGCTCAGCAGAAGCCCGGCGACGACTGGTACGTCTTCCGCCCGACCGATACGCCCGCCCCGGGTGAAATCGGCATGCAGGCATGGCTCCACCGCCCGGCAGGCAAGTTCGGCCGGCCCGTCATGGACGGCGACCAGCTCCTCATCGACGGCGAACCCGTCAAGCTCTGGGGCCTCAACAACAGCTACATGGCCTGCGCCCCCGAAAAGAGCCTCGCCGAGCAGCGGGCCGCCTTCTACGCCAAGTTCGGCTTCAACACCGTCCGCCTGCACAAGTATGCCAACGGCCCGGGCTGGCGCGGCATCACCCGCGAGGACAGCTTCGTCCACTTCGTCCCCGACAAGCTCGACAGGATGGACTACTACGTCGCCCAGCTCAAAAAGCACGGCCAGTACGTCAAGCTCAGCCCCTCCTTCGGCGTCCGCCTCGGACCCGACGAACGCAAATACCATCCCGCCTACTACGACGAGCTCAGCGAGGGCGGGAAAAAGGCTTTTCCCCGCGTGCCCTACGGCGGGGCCTACTTCTTCCCCGAGATCCAGCAGGTCGCCATCGACCAGATGCTCAACATCCTCGGGCACGAGAACCCCTACACCGAAATGAAGTACGTCGACGATCCCGCCATCGCCTGCATCGAGATCATCAACGAGGACAGCGTCCTCTGGTACGGCACGTCCCGCGTGCTCCAGGGCAGCGAGGTCGTCCGCAAGCAGGCCGGCAAACTCTTCAGCGACTGGCTCCGTGACAAGTACGGCAGCCACGAAAAGCTCGTCGAAGCCTGGGGCGAAAAGGCCCTGGACGCCTTCGCCAGCGAGAGCGAACACTTCACCGGCGAACACCTCGACAAAAACAACATCGTCCCCTTCGGCAACCCGTGGTACTACAGCCCCGGCACCCTGGAGAACCC
The DNA here is from genome assembly GCA_046540025.1 of Phycisphaeraceae bacterium. Classification (GTDB taxonomy): domain Bacteria; phylum Planctomycetota; class Phycisphaerae; order Phycisphaerales; family Phycisphaeraceae; genus JBKHFW01. The sequence continues at coordinate 6,784 of JBKHFW010000065.1, read as the reverse complement.
GGAGCACCAGTACCTGCGCCCGCGCATGTTCGACACGATGCGCTTCCTCTACGAACTGCAGAACGACTTCTACGACCGCTTCGTCAACCAGGTCGCCGAGGCCGGGTGGGAAGGCCCCATCGTCGCCTCCAACTGGCAGGCCGGCGATAACTTCAGCCACTACTACAACCTGCACTCCGACGCCCGCATCGGCGTGATCGACCGCCACAACTACTTCGGCGGCGGCCGCAAGGGCAACAACAACAACGCCTCCATGCTCGCCAATGCCGGCTCGGGCCTGCTGAGCACCGGCATGCAGCAGGTGGCGGACCGCCCGTTCATGTTCTCCGAGTGGATCCACGTCTGGCCGAGCCAGTGGGGCGCGGAAGGCCCCGCCATCCTCGGCGCTTACGGCATGGGCCTCCAGGGCTGGGACGTCTCCTACATGTTCGAGAACGGCGACGACGGCGGCTACACCGACCGGCTCGGCGACCAGAGCTGGGAAGTCACCTCGCCGCAGATTCTCGGCGTCATGCCGGCGGTCTCCCGCCAGGTGCTCCGCGGCGACGTCCGCGAGTCCTCGGTCGTGGCCCCGCGCTACGTGCACGTCCCCTCGCTGATCGAGGGCAAGCTCGACTTCCGTGACCAGCTCGAGCAGCAGTTCGACGTCAAGTCGCTCGACTCGGACAAGGTCCCTGCCGAGGCGCTCGCCGTCGCCCGCTGCGTGATCGACTTCACCGACGAATACAAGAAAACCCCCGAGTTCGACCTCTCGTCCTACCAGTCGGGCCAGACGCTGACCTCCGCGACCGATCAGCTCCGCTGGACGCAGGCGGACGGCTCGGTGGGCGGGTTCTTCGCCATGGACACCCCGGCCACCAAGGGCGTGGTCGGCTTCTCGGGCGGCGAACGCAGCTCGCTCTCGGGCGTCACGATCGAGCCGGAGAGCCGGTTCAGCGCCGTGTACGTCACCGCCCGCGAGCCCGAGGGCACGATCGCCGATTCGGACAAGCTCCTGATCGTCGCCGTCGCCCGCGCCCGCAATACGGGGCAGACCTACAACGAGGACTACACCAAACTCCTCGAAAAGGGCCGCAGCCCCATCGTCATGGAGCCGGTCAAGGCGCGGATCACCCTCGACCGCCCCGGCACGGCGGTGCTGACGCTGCTGGACCACGACGGCCAGCGCACGGGCGAGAAGCGGGTCATCCGCGACGGCGTGATCGAGATCGACGGCGCCCAGGACAAGACGCCGTACTACCTGCTCGACTACACCAACTGATCCGCGTCGCCCGCTGACGCGATCGCAGCACCAGCCCCCTCGTTCCCGCCGGGACGAGGGGGCTTTTCATGCGTCGTCAGCCCCGAGCCCCGCCGCGCAAAGAAAACCCGCAGGGGAGGCGACCCTCTCCTGCGGGCTTGGAGCGTCAGACCCGGCTGTCCACGGGCCTGCCTCAACCGGCCGCAGCGGTCTGCTGCTGTTCGAGCTCCTGGGCTCGGGGGAAGAGGACGTTGTTTTCCTTGTGGATGTGCCGGTGCATGTCCGGCTCGAGCTGGGCGAGCGCATCGTACAGGGCCCGGAACGTGTTGCACGCCCATTCGGGCGGCGTGAAGTCGTCGGTGACGCGGCGCATCGTCTCCAGGCCGACCCCGGCGTTGTCGTGCTCGTGCTCCATCTGGGCGATCGGGTTGGCGATCGAGCCGCAGTGCCCGGCCGCGCCGGCGTCGCCCAGCTCGAGCTGCTTGATGATGGGGAAGAGGATCTGCTCTTCCTTCATCAGGTGGCTGGTCACCTCCTCCTGAAAGGCGACGAACGCGTCGCGCAGCTCGTGCAGCCGCGGCTCGCGGTCGCCGTGCACGCTGGAGACCTTGTGGGTCATGAAGTCGAGGCGGGGCAGCTCCTCGCGGAGGTAGGCGTGATGGGTGGCGACGATGTGGTCGCACAGCTCGGCGAGGCCCATGTTCGCGGCGTCCACCTCTTCGCCGTCGCCGGCCGCGTCGATCGCCTCGAGCATGGTGAGGACGGTCTGCGGGTCGAGGCCCTTCTTCTCACACACCTCGGCGAGCGGCTTCCTGCCGCCGCAGCAGTAGTCGATGCCGAGCTTTTCGAAGACGCGCGAGCGGGCGGGACGCTGGGCGACGAGCTCGCCGACGGTGGTCTGGGTGGAAATCGTGGTCATGGTGTGTCTCCCTGCTTGGGATGGTGGTGAAAAAGCGGTTTCGAGCATTTCGGCTGCGGTCGGCGGCCCGTGTGTGTCGGTTTCGCTGGCCTGCGGGATCGTCCCGCAGGGCGGGCGCCCGGTCTTCCGGACCGGCGTCCCGGCCGTCGGTCAGCCGTGCGGTGACCAATCCGCCGGCGGCAGGCGCCTTCAGGACATCCGTATGCGGAGGTCCCGTTGACCTGGGCAACAGCCTAGCTCGAGCCTAACTGGACGTCAAGGTTCAGATATCCAATTTTGCAGATCAATTGCCGAATCCGGCTCCCCTGGCGTCCCATGCCGCGCCGCTCCGCTTCGCTCGACCGCCTCGGCCTTGGTCAGGTCGGGGTCGAACGGCTTCGCTGAGCGTCTTGAGGCAGGACGCCGGGGCGTCGGTCATCTTCTCGCTGCCGGGCACCCAGTTGTCCGGCTGCTTCTCGAGGTTGGACTGCTCGGGCTCGTAATCTTCGCCTCACCGGGCTTTTTTCGGATCTTCGCGTGTCATGACACACATCCCCGTTAGGCTGAAGTCAGGTATCGCTGGGGGTGGCGTCGTGCCGGGTCAAGAGCCGGGCGGCGGCTCCTGGCGACGGGCGGCGCGTGGGGCGGGATGCAGACGGCAGGGGCGCTCCCGGCCCAGCTCGGCCTGTGCCGCTGCCCCGGCGTGCCCCCGCCAGCACCGGCTGGCCAGTGCGCCGCAGTGCCGGGGCGACAGCAGCCGTTGAGGGGGGGGGCCCCGGGGGTAGTCGGGGGAAGCGGGCGGGGGCATCTACAGGAGGTATGGCAGTCCGCGAAAAAACTTGGGGTTTCAGCAGTTTTTGGCGACCGATCCTGCCGGACACGGGAGGCACCGGCGCGGGGCTGCTGGGCGAGACGTGGCACCTGGCACCTGCCCCACCTGGCCCGCTGAGGCGGGGGTGAGCGGGAAAATCGGGCACGTGGCGTGGGGTAGGGGGGACACCTGTGGGAACACAAGCATGAATGAGAAGAAGCCGAACCCGACGGAAACCATCGACACCTTCATCGCAGCCATCCCGGTGGGCGAGGGGCGCTGCATCGTGGTTCACCGCCGGCAGCACGCCGGGCGGGAGCACCTGCGCTTCCGCTACTGGATCAGGCACCACCTGCGGGGGCTGTGGTATCCCGACTCCCACCGCAACGGGCCGCGAGCGTTTACGCTGCCGCTGGAGCATGGCGAGGCCCTGGCGAACGCGCTGCTGGCGGGCGTGGCCGGTGAGGCGGAAGGGGCGAAGCCAGGGTGGCTGGTGGAGCGGGAGCAGGAAGAGGCAGGGCGGAATGAAGAAGAGAAGGGGCAGGGGGGCGGCGGCAGCCGGGCGGCGTAGAGCGCGCAAAAAGACGGAAGGATGCGAGCACCCTTCCGTCTGATCAGGTTGATCCGATGCGTCGAGCCTTAGGCCTGGCGGCGACGGCGGAGGCCGTAGCCGAGGCCCAGCAGCGCGAGCGCCGGCAGGCCGGCAGCGAACGCCGCGGGGGTCGGGGCGACAGTGGCGTTGTAGCCGAGGATCTCGCCACTGCGGTCCTTGGAGCCAGCCGTCGACCACTGCTGGCCGTCCCACGAGAGGAACTGGATCTCACTGAAGAGCGATGACGGATCTCGGAACGTCGTTTCGATGAAGTCGTCCGTCGCGAGGTTGGACCAGGCGAAGCCATCGCCGTAGCCTTCGCTCTGCCAGGTGAAGAGGCCGGTGAAGGTGCGGTTGTCCAGTGCCTCGCTGGTTTCATCGCGGTCCTCCTCGATGTCACCGCCCTCGTCGTTGATCCAGCCGACGGCCGAGTAGTTGGCACTGCTCTGGAAGCCGATCTCCGCATCGTGGGTGCTGAAGGTCGGCCGATCGGCCGAGTTCAGCTGCTGGTCCACGAGGTTGACCAGAGTCAGTCCGTGCGACGTTTCCAGGGCCACGACAGTGATCATGTTGTCGGTGGTGATGTCGGCCGCGCCGTACGTGTCGATGTCGTCGTGAATGCTGGCGAGCACGTCGGTATTGAAAACCGGGTTCGTAAACCCGCCAAACACGTCTGCCGCCATGTCCTTGGATCGGATCTGGACCGCGCCGCCGGCGGAGTCGATCACGACGCTGGCTGCCTGTGCAGCATTTCCGAGCCCGATGCAGGCAGCGAGCACTGCCGCAACGGAAAAGAGCCGTTTCATCATCTGGGATTCTCCTTCCCTCTCCAAAAGTTGGGGTTTCCTCGTTTCAGGTTTCCCCTAATGTCAACACTGAATGAATCACGAACTGGGTGTCCACCATCGATTCATCGTTCGCCTTGACATCCCCCTTTCTTTGACCAGCCTCGCCTGGCAGGCCGGGACGTGCGTCGCTCCCATACAGTTGCGGAAGAGCAGGAAACCCCGCGGGCGGCTTGCCTGAGGCCGCTCCCGGAAGACGCGGATCACGTGAACCGGCGGCGCGGGGCCACGGGTTCTGCTCACCGCAGGACAATCCTGATCGAGGCGATAGAAAGAAAAGACCCCCGAGAACGGATCCCCCTCCACGACTCCCCTCGACTTGGCCGGGCGTGCAGAGCTGTCTCGCCCCACCAGTCCGCATCATCCGACAACTCAACCTATCATAGCAGGCTACCCAGTCAAGACTCTACCCGTTTATTTTGCGCTCTTGTCAGGGCGGCTTCGCTGCCGGGGGGGGGACTCGCGGCGTGAGTCGGTAGACAAAGGCGCGTCCCGTCGGTCCCGGGCAGATTGGCCTTCGAGGTAAGCACAGTCCCTTTCGTAGTTTGAGGCGAATCCTGCTGAGGTGGTGCGGTGGGCGGCGTGGCGGCCCGCAAGCTCCGGGCGTGGGCACGCCGGGGCTGCGGTATTGTGCGGATGCGGGAAAATACGGAGGGGTGGGGTTCCCCGCAACCAGCTGCTTTTACCGTCGAGCGTCCCCTTGCGGCGGGTCGCGGGTGCTGCGGTTCCTGTGCATGGGCGGTGATGAGGTGTTGTACGTGGGGGTTTCGTTCGAGCGGGGGCGGGAGGTGGCGTAGCTCCCGTACTTTCAGCCGCAGGCGCTGCAATTCCAGCCTCGCCCCGGGGCGGGGCCGGCGCTAAGGTCAGAGGACAGGAAGGTCCTGAGGGTTGCCTCCCGGGGGGCCCGCACTTCAAAAGGGGAGAAGCCATGTTCTGTCGCAGGAAGCTGTCCATTCTGCCGCTGATTGCGCTGTTTCTGCTGAGCGGGGCCGCGCTGACCGTCCTGCAGGGGCAGGAGGGGACGCCTTCGCCGGAGGAGCTGCCCGACCAGACCTACATGCCCGTGGTCATCGAAAAGAGCTTCGACGAGATCAGGCGTCACGACCAGGAGACGAAGGCGCAGTACCAGGAGCGCCAGCAGAAGCTGCTCGAGAGCCGCTACGACCTGCGCGATGACCCGTCGGAGGTCATGATGTCAGCCGGCCGCAAGCCGGTGCAGCAGGGCGTGCGCGTCAAGCTGCCCGAGGGGGTGACGTGGGAGCAGCTCAGTGAGATGACGCCTGCGGAGATCAAGGAGCAGGATCTGTTCCCGCAGGGCTTCCGCCCGCTGCCGCACGCGAGGCACCCGGTTGGCGGGCAGGTGTTTCCGCAGGATCAGATCGACGCGATGGCGGAGCTGGAGGATCGCGATCTCGAGCGGTTCGACATCGCCTTCGATCTGCCGGACCACATGACGCCCGAGTTCCCGCCGCCGATCTTCCTGACCAGTCGGCCGGAGCTGGGGGACGTCTCGCAGGGCAAGGTGCTGTCGATCGACAACTACTATGAACTGATGCACGGCAAAGTCACGCCGGTGCAGATGGAGGGGCTCCGGCTGCTGCTCACACCGTTCCCGCAGCAGCAGTTCAACGCGACCGAGGACCGCAAGGTGGCCGAGCCGAGCCTGGGCGTGACCTGCCTGGACTGCCACGTCAACGGCCACACGAACGCGGCGTTCCACCTCGACCCGGACACCCGGCCGCAAACGGCGCGGCACCGCCTGGACACGGTGAGCCTGCGGGGGATGTACAACCAGCAGATCCACGGCAGCAAGCGGTCGCTGCGCAGTGTGGAGGACTTCACCGAGTTCGAGCAGCGTACGGCGTACTTCGACGGCGACCACGTGATCGCCGCGAAAAAGGGCGTGAACCTGCCCGATCGCGCGTCGCAGGTGGCGATGATGGCCCAGATGCAGAACCTCTTCGACTTCCCGCCGACCCCGAAGCTGGACGCGGCAAACCGGCTGATCCCGGAGAAGGCGACCGAGCAGGAACTGATGGGCGAGCGGATCTTCATGGGCAAGGGCCGATGCGCCGAGTGCCACGTGCCGGCGATGGCGTTCATGGACCAGCAGATGCACGACCTTCGGCTGGAGCGGTTCTACGAGCCCGAGACGGTGAGCGACCAGTACGCCCGCCCGGACGGGCCGATCAAGACCTTCACCCTGCGAGGCATCAAGGACTCGCCGCCTTATCATCATGACGGAAGGCTGATGACGCTGGAGGATACGGTGGAGTTCTTCAACCTGGTGCTGCAGACCGACCTGACGAAGGAGGAGAAGGAAGCGCTGGTGGCGTACATGCGGTGTCTGTGAGGGGCGGACGCACGGACTGAGCGCGCAAAAAAGCGGCGGGAGGGG
>JBKHFW010000064.1:0-16576 GCA_046540025.1 Phycisphaeraceae bacterium | reverse complement strand
TCCTCGAGCAGGACCGCATCGCCTTCCAGGCCCCGGAGATCGAGGACTGATCGCCTTCGTGGTTGGCTCCGTGCGCAAAAAAACGCTCCGGCCAGTCGAAACCAGCCGGAGCGGGAGGGGGGAGGGTAGGTTTGTTTTCGGCGTTAGAACTGCTCGACGACGGGCAGTTCGCCGACGATCGGCGAGATGTACTTGCGGAAGCTCTCGTCGATGTCGTTGCCGTTCTTGATGTACTTGGGATCCAGCGTCTGGGTCTTGGCGGCGATGTCGATCAGCTTGACCAGCTTGTAGTCGACCTGGTAGGGCTCGTCGCTGACGCGCTGGATGGCGATCGAGCCGTCGAGGTTGCCGAGCAGGGCGACCTCGGCCGCCTTTCGGCCGGACATGCGGGCCTCGTGGGCGTCGGTTTCGCTGACCACGCCGGCGAAGGACCGCTGGAGGTAGCCGAACGTGTCGGCGCGGACGCGGGCGCCCTTGCCGAGGTGGTCCTTGAGGGCCTGGGACAGGTGATCGCCCAGGGCGCCGGTGCCCGAGAGCTGGACGTTGCCGTGGGCGTCGGTCTCGACGTTCTCGGCCAGCTTGGTGGCGATCGGGGTGCCCTCGGCGTCGTGGATGCCCTCGGAGACGGCGATGACGCATCGGCCGAGCTTGTCGAGGGTGGCCGAGACGTCCTTCTTGAACTGCTCGACGTCGAAGGCGGCCTCGGGCACGTAGATCAGGTGCGGGCCGTCGCCGGGCTGCTGGCGGGCGAGCATGGACGCGGCGGTGAGGAAGCCGGCGTGGCGGCCCATGATGACGTTGATCTTCACGCCGGGCAGGGCCTTGTTGTCGAGGTTGTCACCCATGAACGCCTGGGCGACGAACTTCGCCGCCGAGCCGAAGCCGGGGGTGTGGTCGTTGAGCACGAGGTCGTTGTCGATCGTCTTGGGCACGTGGAAGGCCCGCAGCTCGTAGTCGTTCTTGCGGGCGAGCTCGTTGACGATGCGGCAGGTGTCGGAGGAATCGTTGCCGCCGATGTAGAAGAAGTAGCGGACGTTGTTCTTCTCGAAGACCTCGAAGATCTTCTTGCAGTAGGCCTCGTCCGGCTTGTCGCGGCTGGAGCCCAGGGCGGAGGAGGGGCTGGCCGCGATGCGGTCGAGCTTGTCCTGCGGGACGTCCTGCAGCTCGATGAAGTCGTTCTTGACGATGCCGGCCACGGCGTGACGGGCGCCGAGGATCTTCTCGATGCCGGCCTGGCCGCGAAGGCCCTCGATGACGCCGACCAGCGACTGGTTGATCACCGCCGTCGGGCCGCCGGACTGGCCGATCACGGCGTTGCCGCGCAGAAGGGGAGTGCTGGATTCCATGTTCTCGCTCCAGTTCGGGGATTCGGGCCCGCGTGGGGGCCGCTCAGGTCAGGCGGGTATTTTAGGGTAAACCGCCACAGAGGACAAAAAGGGCGGATGAGAGCTGGAGCCTGGAGCCTGGAGGCTGGAGGCCGGAGGCCGGCGGATTCCAACTCACCCCAGCTCCGCGAGCACCTTCTCGGCGAGCTCGCGGTCGCTGCCGGTGAGCTGCCGCTTCGCCGTCTCGAGCAGCTCCCGGGCGCGGTCGGGGCGGGCGAGGTAGCGGGCGTAGATCAGCCCGAGGATGAGCTCCACCTGCTCGCGGTGCGGATAGCTGCCGTAGTGGCGGAGGAAGAGCTCGTAGGCGTGGGCGGCGGCGTCGTAGCTGCCCTCGCTCATGAGCTGGTTGGCGATGTCGAGCTGCGCCTGCTGGCCCATCACCTGCGAGGCGTCCTGCTGAAGCAGGGCCCGGTACTTTTTCGCCGCCTCGGGCAGGTTCTGCGCCGAGAGCGATCGGCCGATCTGGGCCCGCTGTTCCATCCGCAGCCGCTGGGTCTCGTCGATCTCCGGCGTGTCCCCGCCCGACTCGCCGGGCCCGGCATATTCCCAGGGGCTGTGGCCCCGGCGGGTCATGCGGCGGAACTCGGTCCGGCGCTTCCGCCGCTCGATCAGCGAAAGCATGTCGTACGGCTCGCGCGGCAGGAAGCGGATCGACAGCAGCCCGAAGCCGATCAGGAAACCGTAAAGATAGCCGGCGATGTGGGCGAGATAGGCGACGTCGCCGATGCCGAGGAACTGGAACACGACGTCCTGGCCGACCCGGAAGAGGATCAGCAGGATGCTGGGGATCTCGAACGCCCCGATGATGATGAACCAGTAGACGATCGTGACGTTGGACAGCGGGAACAGGGCCAGGAACGCCCCGGTCACCGCGGCGACGGAGCCGCTGGCGCCCAGCACGGGCTGCGCCGCCACCGAAACATGCCCCAGCCCGGCGAAGACGCCGCCGGCGAGGTAGAAGAAGAGGTAGCCCACCTTGCCCAGCCGGTCCTCCACGCCGTTGCCGAAGACGTAGAGGAAGAGCATGTTGCCCAGCAGGTGCGCCCAGCTCGCGTGCAGGAACTGGTAGCTGATGAACTGCAGCACCCGCGGCCCGGCCGGGTGGAGGTAGTAGCCCAGCACGGGGAACATGTCCACGAGCTGCCCGAACGAGCCGCCCCCGCCCATGGCGACCAGGCGCTGGGACGCCTCGATCTGCTGCCGGGTGAGCAGGAAGATGAGCACGTTGATCGCGATGAGGCTGTAGTTCAGCCACGGCGTACGCTTCAGCCGGCGATCGGTGCGAATGGGCAGGAACATGGCCCCGTGACTTTAGCACGACTCGCCAGCAGGAGCGAGCGCTGCGGCGCCGGCCCCGAATGGGAACATGCCGGGCCCGACGGGGCGGGGCCCTGAAAACCCCGGCCGCCCGGCCCGGCATCGGTTCGGCCCCGGACGCGCGGCGACCGGGACAATCGACGGTCTGCCGATCAGTCGTGCAGCAGGAACGTGACCATCATGTGCACGCGGTACTCGGCGACCTGGTTGTTCTCGACGATGACCTTCTGCTCCTTGACCCAGGCGTCCTTGACGTCGTCGATCGTCCTGGATGCCCGGGCGATGCCCTGCTTGATCGCGTCTTCAAAGCTCTCGCGGCTCGAGGAACTGATTTCAATCGTCTTGGCAACAGCCATGGATGGCCTCCTTTTCTCCGTGGTGTGACAAAAGACCGCCGCATCCTAGGGGGCGCGAAACCGGCGAATCCACGGCGGGACGGGCGATATCTGGGATGACCCGGGGGGGGGAGCGGAGTTAGAGGGACTTACAGGAGTTACAGGGAATCGGCCCCGGTTCTGCCGGGGGCGAGCTGCTCGCGGGGGTGACGGGGCAACGTTCAAGCCGGGGCAGAGCGCAGCGCCGCCCCGGGCAGGGCGGCGGCGTTGTTGCAGGTCCGGGGCGATGCGAATGCGACTCAGGTGCCGCGATCCGCGGCAGCCTGGACCCGGTGAAAAGTCCGGACCCATACCCGGGGCGGCGCTGGCGCTCTGCCCCGGCTTGAGATGTACGATGCCCGCGCCTCTAGCCCCTAGCCTCTCCCCCGAATCAGTACCGGTCGATCGACTGGCCGCCGTCGTCGTGCATGGCGAAGGTGAGCTCGCCCGTGGCGGCGCTGCCGTCGTGCTGGAGGGTCTGGTCGCGCTGGGGGTTGAGCTTGGCGGGGCCGAGCAGGTCGCAGCGGACCCGGCCCGCGCCGCGGCCGAGGATGGTGCGGATGCTCGATTCGAGGTGCTGATCGACCGCGACCCGGCTGCTCAGGCGCAGGGTGACGGCGTACCGGCCCTGGTGCAGTTCGAGCACGACGTCGGCGGCCTTGCCGTCGGCGGCGCGCGACGCCTGGCGGAGGTATTCGCGAAGCTGGTCGAACTCGCCGTTGAAGACCGTGTCCTTTTCGGGCGGGCTGGGGTCGTGGAGGACGATCCTGACCGTCCGCGTCAGCTCTTCCGGGGCGAGTTCGACGGGGATGACGCGGTCGACCACGATGCTCGGCTCCTCGCGGCGGCGGTCGACCTTGCCCTGGAGGAAGACGATGCGGTCGGTTTCGAGCAGCGGCGCGGCGACGGCGTAGGCCTTGGGGAAGATGACCGCGTCGATCGGGCCGGTCTTGTCCTCGATGGTGAGCATCGCCATCTTGTCGCCGCGCTTCTTGGTGACGACGCCGCGGACGCGGGTGAGCATGCCGCCGAGGGTGACGTTGACGTCGGCGGCGAGGCCGCGGACCTCGCTGACGGTGCAACTGGTGAAGCGATCCATGGCCTGGGTGTGCTCGTCGAGCGGGTGGCTGGAGACGTAGAAGCCCAGCACGTCCTTTTCGTGCTTGAGCAGTTCGTGGGTGGACCACGGCTCGGCCGAGGGGAGGGTGACCTGCCCGCCGGGCGCGGCCTTTTCTTCGGGTTCGGGTTCGGGCTCGGCCTCGGTGAACGTGCCGAAGAAGTTCATCTGCCCGCTCGTGCGGTCCCTGGCGACCTGGTGCCCGGACTGGATGGCGCTGTCGAGCGCAACGATCATGTTCGGGCGGTGGTCGATGCCGTGCAGCTCGTCGAACGCGCCGCACTTGATCAGCGCCTCGATGGTCGAGCGGTTGACCGTGCCCAGCGGGACGCGTTCGCAGAAGTCGTAGAGGTTGGCGAAGGGGCCGTTTTTCTCGCGCTCCTCGATCATGGCGCGGATGGCTTTTTCGCCGACGCCCTTGACGGCCGAGAGCCCGAAGCGGATGTGTCCGCGGTCGGGCGTGCGGGTTTCGCCGGGCTCGAAAACGACGGTGAAGCCGATGTCCGAGAGGTTGATGTCGGGCGGTCGGACCTCGATGCCGCGCTCGCCGGACGGTCGGCGGACGCGTTTGCACTCGTCGATGTACTCGACCACCTTTTCGGTGCTCACCGACTCGTAGGTGAGCAGGGCGGCCATGTACTGAATGGGGAAGTAGGTCTTGAGGTAGGCCGTCTGGTAGGCGACGATCGCGTAGCCGGTCGAGTGGCTCTTGTTGAAGCCGTAGCCGGCGAACTTGAGGATCAGGTCGAACAAATCCTCGGCGACCTTCTTGTCGACCTGGTGCTGGGTGGCGGCGCCTTCGATGAAGTCGGCGCGGGCGGCGTTGATGACCTTCTCCTTCTTTTTGGAGATGGCCTTGATGATCGTGTACGCCTGACGCAGCGGGATGCCGCCGAGCTGGTTGATGACCTGCATCACCTGCTCCTGATAGACCATGATCCCGTAGGTCTCTTCGGTCAGGTTGTCCACGATGGGGTGGATCTTGGGCACCGCCTCCCGGCCGTGCTTGCGGTTGTTGTAGTTGGGGATCAGCTCCATCGGGCCCGGCCGATAGAGCGCGTTGGCGGCGATGAGGTCTTCGAGGCGGTCGGGCTTCATCGACATGAGCAGGTTGCGCATGCCGCCCGACTCGAACTGGAACACGCCCGCCGTCTCGCCGCGCCGGAAGAGGTCGAGCACGTTCTGGTCGTCGTACCCGAGCCGTTCGAGGTCCAGTGGGTCGGGCAGGGACTCGTCGTGCGCCTTGTCCTGGCCGTAGACCGAGCGGCGGATGACGTCGGGGCGCAGGGTCTGGCGGACCAGGGCCTTGGCGCGCTCGATGATCGAGAGCGTGCGCAGGCCCAGGAAGTCCATCTTGAGCAGGCCGATCGACTCGCAGGTCGGCCCGTCCCACTGGGTGACGAGCTGCTCCGTGCCCGGCGGTTTGTAAAGCGGGACGATGTTGTCCAGCGGCTGGGTGGCGACGATGACGCCCGCGGCGTGGACGCCGGCGTGGCGGGCGAGGCCCTCGAGCCGCTTCGCCGTGTCGATCACCTGCCGATGCTGGGGCGACTCGTCATAGAGCTTTTTGAGCTCCGGCTCCTGCTCGAGCGCCTGGTCGAGGGTGACGCCCAGCCCGTCGCCGACGAGTTTGCAGACCTTGTCCACGTCGGGCAGCGGCAGGCCGAGCACGCGGCCGACGTCGCGGATGGCGGCCTTGGCCTTGAGGACGTTGAAGGTGATGATCTGGGCGACGTGCCCGTACTTCTGCCGGACGTACTCGATGATCTCCTGCCGACCGTCCTGGCAGATGTCGATATCGATATCGGGGTATTCCGAGCGGTCCGGGTCGGTGAAGCGCTCGAAGAGCAGGCCGTACTCGACCGGGCAGGCGTTGGAGAGGCCCAGGCAGTAGCCGACCATGGTCCCCACGCCCGAGCCGCGGGCGTTGCAGGGGATGTCCCGCCGACGGGCCTCGTTGACGAAGTCCCAGCAGATCAGGAAGTAGGCGGAGATGCTCTTGTCGGCGAGGACCTTGAGCTCCCGCTCCATGCGGGCGCGGATCTCGTCGGTGATGCCGTCGGGCCCGTAGCGCCACACCGCCCCGGCTTCGGTGAGCAGGCGCAGCGTCTCGTCGCAGCGCTGTTTGAGCTCGTCGGGCGAGGTGTCGTCGCCCAGCTCGTCGAACGGCTGGAGCTCGAACTGGGCGCAGTAGTCCTTGAACCACTCTGTCGAGCCCGGCGGATGCTCGGAATCGACCGCGAGCACCTGGTCGTGGGGCGACTTTTCGCCGGTCGCCGCCCGCTGGACGGCGTCGTCGGTGACGAGCTTGACCACGGGGGCGTGGTTGGCGGAGAAGTCGATCTCCAGCTCGCACATCTGGGCGATGCGGTGGGTGTTTTCGCACGCCTCGCGCCACTTGGGGTGGTCCATCGCGGCGTACATCTGCTCGGTGCTCTTGAGATAGAGCTCGCGCGGGTACTTCATCCGGCTCTCGTCGGTGACGAGCTTGCCGGTGCTGATGCAGCACAGGGCGTCGTGGGGGGCGTAGTCGCCTTCGAGCAGGAAGTGGACGTCGTTGGTCGCGACCAGGCCGATGCCCAGGCGGTCGGCGAGGTCGATCAGCTCGGGATTGACCTCCTGCTGCTCCTTGATGTGGCTCTGGAGCTCGATGAAGAACCGCTCGGGGCCGAAGATCTTGAGATAGGTCTCGGCGATCTGTTTCGCAAGCTTGCGGTTGCCCTTCATCAGGGCGGAGGGGATCTCCCCGCCGAGGCAGGCGGAGGTGCACACGAGCCCCTCGCTGTGGGCCTGGAGGACCTCCTTGTCGATGCGCGGCTTGTAATAGAAGCCTTCGGTGTAGGCGATCGAGCCGAGCTTGAGCAGGTTCTGGTAGCCCTGGTGGTTCTCGGCGAGCAGCAGCAGGTGGTAGCCGCCGTCCTTGTTGCCCGGGCCGGTCGACTCGTGGGTCAGCCGGCTTTCGGGGGCCATGTACCCCTCGATGCCGATGATGGGCTTGACCCCGGCGTCGACGGCCTTGCGGTAGAACTCGACCGCGCCGAAGAGGCAGCCGTGGTCGGTGAGCGCCACGGCGGGCTGGTCGTGCTCCTTGACGCGGCTCACCAGGTCGCCCGTTCGGCAGGCGCCGTCCAGCAGCGAATACATGCTGTGCACGTGCAGGTGGACGAACGGGTTGGTGGGAACGTGGGGCATTTGCGAGGCTAGAGGCTAGAGGGTGCGATCTGCCCCCAAGTTACCCCCCGGCCGGCTGGTTGTCGAGGGGTTCGCGAGGCTTGGGAACAACTGGGGAGAAGCTGTCGGTAGCGCTGCAACCCTGTCTTATATACGCACTTGCGAGCGGCTTTGCTCGCGGGCCTGGCGTTCTGAAATGGTTGGTGAGCTATGGCGGCTCGCCGCGCAGGCCGGCGAGCGGGATCAACTCCCTCTAACGCCTGTTTTTTCAGTACCGCACGGTGAACGTGTCCACGTCGCCGGGGCTGCCGAACTCGCCGGTGGCGGGGGCCTTGTCGAGGTTCGCCTCGTCGATGTGTCGGCCCATGGCGTCGCGGATGTCTTCGAGGAAGGCGTCGAGCTCGGCGGGCTCGCCCTCGGCGACCAGCCGAACCCCGCCGTCGGCCAGATTCTGGACGTAGCCGGCCACGTCGTAGCGGCGGGCGATGCGGCTCGCCGTGTAGCGGAAGCCGACGCCCTGGACGTTTCCGGTGTAGTGGACGTGGTATCGGGTCATGTCAAAGCAAGTTTCGCGCCCCGCCCGGTCCATTTCAAGCCGGAGGGGGCCGGGGGAAAAGCGAACCCGCCGCCGACGCGCCGGGCTCGCGGGGAAAAACGAGGTGCCGGTTCTCACTCGGCGATCATCTTCGTGAAGTTCCCGTAGCTCTCGCGGGCAGAGTCCAGCGGCGACACCTTCCAGTTGTTGTCCTGCTCGATGATCCAGTACCGCGTGCCCCGCTCGGCGGCGGCCTTCGCCAGGCTGGCGAGATCGAGCACGCCCGTGCCCACCTCGGCGAAGTTCTTCTCCGCGTCCATGTCCTTGACGTGCACCGCGGGAAGGCGCCCGGCCAGCTTCTCGACCCAATGCATCGGGTCTCCCCCGGCCCTGGCGACCCAGCAGAGGTCGAGCTCGAAGCCGACCTTGTCGCTGACGTTCTCCATCACGATGTCCATGCCGGTCGTGCCGTCGAGCGGGGCGATCTCGAAATCGTGGTTGTGGTGCACCAGCTCGAGCCCCGCCGCCTCCACCTCGGGCTGAAACTGGTTGAGCAGGTCGGCGAGGCGCTTGAAGCCCTCGGCGTTGCGCATCTCCGGCGCCAGCCAGGGGCAGACCAGCATCTCGCAGCCGAGCGTCTTCGCGGTTTCGATGTGCTCGGGGAGGTTTTCCTGGAGCTTGTCGAGCAGCACGTGGATGCCCGGGGCCTTGAGCCCGGCGTCGTCGAGGATCTGCCGCAGCTCCGTCGCGGTCCGCCCGTACAGGCCGGCAGGCTCAACGTGGGTATAGCCGATCTCGGCGAGCTGCTCGAGCGTGCCGACGAGGTCCGTTTCCAACTCGTTGCGGACGGTGAAAAGCTGCAGGCCGATGGGAAGTGCCATGGGAAACTCCTCTTCTGCGCGGGGGAATCAGGGCAAAAGGAGGTTAGTCGCCCGCGGGGCCGGGTGCAATGTCGCCGGAGCCGCCCAGGGCGTGGCCGCATTCGGGGCAGCGCTCGGCGGCGGGATTGCCGCGGAGGTCGTCGCCGCACTGCGGGCAGGCGGGCTGACTGCCGGGGTGGGGGATGACCTGCCACGCCGGGCCGAACTGGTCCGCCGCATCGGGTCGCTGGCAGCGGCTGGGCGGGAAGGGTAGCATCGCCGATGAAGGAGAGTGCTCATGGATCGCCCGAACATCCTGCTCATTCACAGCGACCAGCACCGCTATGACTGCCTGGGCTGTCACGATCACCCGCTGCTCGAGACGCCGAACCTCGACCGCCTTGCCGCGGAGGGGGCCGACTTTGCTCACGCCTTCACGCCCCAGCCGGTCTGCTCGCCTGCCCGGGCCTGCCTGGCGACCGGCACGTGGGCGAGTACGCACGGCTGCCTGGGGATTCCCGACATTTACGAGGCCTACCGCCCGGCCGACCCGGAGCTGCCGACGCTCTGGGGCCTGCTGCGCGAGGCGGGCTACGTGCAGGCGCATGTGGGCAAGTTCCACGGCGAAACGGCCGGGACGCCCGACCGCGAGGGGGCGGACGTGTTCATCAGTGAAAAGGCGTACCCCGCCTGGCGCGAGGCGCAGGGGCTGGCGCCTCCGCCGCGGGGCGGGTTCGTCGGCGCGACCGACCCGCACGTCACGCCGGCGCAGTCGCGGCTGGGCTGGGGCGCGGAGCGCACGATCGAGCAGATCGAGTCGGCGGCGGCGGGGGGCAAGCCGTTTTTCATCCGCTGGGATCCATCCGAGCCGCACTTGCCCAACATCGTGCCCGAGGCGGTCGCGGGGCTGTATCCGCCTGAGCGGATCCCGCCCTGGGCGAGCTTCGCCGACACGCTGGCGGGTAAGCCGGAGATTCAGCACCAGCAGCGGCGGACCTGGGAGGTCGAGGGCTGGACCTGGGCGGACTGGGCGCCGATCGTCAGCCGATACCTTGCGGAGATCACCCTGCTGGACCGGCAGATCGGTCGGCTTCTCGAGACGCTCGACCGGCTGGGGCTGGCTCAGAACACGCTCGTGGCCTACTCGACCGACCACGGCGACCTCTGCGGCGGGCACGGGATGATCGACAAGCACTATGTGATGTACGACGACGTCGTCCGCGTGCCGCTGATCGTCCGCTGGCCCGGGAAGGTGTCGGCCGGGCAGAAGCGGACCGACTTCGTCAGCCACGAGCTCGACCTGGCGCGGACCTTCCTCGAGGCTGCGGGCGTCGAGCCGCCGGGCAGCTTTGCGGGGCGGAGCCTGCTCGCGGACACCGGTCGGGCGGACATCTACAGCCAGTACCACGGCGCGCAGTTCGGGCTTTACAGCGAGCGGATGGTGCGCGACGCGCGGTGGAAGTACGTCTGGAACCCCACGGCCGTGGACGAGCTGTACGACCTGGCCGAGGATCCCGGCGAGCTGGTCAACCGCGCTGCCGACCCGGCGTGCGCCGGCGAGCGGGCCCGGCTGCGCGGCCGGCTGGTGGCGTGGATGGAAGAGGTGGGCGATCCGCTGCTCAACTTCTGGACGCGGGCCCAGCTCGAGAAGGGGCTCAAGCGGTGAACCGGCTTGCCGGGGAGGATGGCGTTCGCCCGCGCCGCTGCGGATGCCAATGAAAAAGGCAGGGCGGATGCGGGGCCGCCCTGCCTTTGCCCTGTTGGAGGGGCGGGTTCGGCTCAGAAGTTGAAGCGGAGGCCGAGCTCCACCGAGTGGACCTCCAGGCCTTCGAAGTCGACGTCGTCGAACTCGGGGTCTCCCGTCATCCACAGGCGGTAGCCGGTGGTGAGGGTCGTGCTCTGGTCGAGCTCCCAGGCCAGGCCGGCGAGGACCTGGTAGGCGGCGACGGTGTCGTCGCTGCCGTTGAAAGTGACCGTACCGATGGGCGAGCTGAGGGTGCCGTCGAGGTCGGCGTCCACCCGGGCGATGCCCCCGCCGCCGCCGAGGTAGGCGGCCAGCCGCTCGTTGAGGCCGACGCAGAAGTAGCCGTTGATCATGCCCGAGAGGGCGCTGACGTCGCCGCCGACGGGCACGTCGGTGCCGAGGAGGGCGACGTCTTCGATGTCCGAGCTGCGGTAGCCGACCTCGGCCTCGAAGCGGAGCATGTCGGCGTGGAAGCCGACGGCGGCGCTGCCGGTGTAGCCGGTCTCGAAGTCGATGCTGTTGTCGATGCCCACGGAGCTCCAGCGGTCGACGGAGATCTCCTCGGGGAAGGCAGCGCCAGCGGAGAAGCTGACGTACATCTTGCCCGCCCGCTCGCCGAGCGGATCGCTGTTGACGTGGTTCCCGGGCGGGGTCTGGGCGACGGCCGACGCAGCCAGCGCGCAGACGAATGCGGTCGAGAGAAGGGTGCGGAGCATGGTGTAAACCCCCTGTAAAGAGAAAGGGACCGGAAGACGAACGTTCGGAGTGTACTGACTGCAGAAGTTGTCGTCAATCATTTAGCGCTGTGGGCCGGGGCGGCAATGCGGCGGCCGGAGTGGTAGGATGGGCGGCGGTTCTGGAGAGCAAGCCTATGTTCACACGCACGTCCCATCTGGCCTGGTCCGCGGGTCTGGCTTCCCTGGTCGCTTTGGCGCTGACTCAGCCGGTGTTCGCCCACGCGGGGCACGAGCACAGTTCTTTCAGTACCGGCTTCGCCCATCCGCTGGGGGGGCTGGATCACCTGCTGGCGATGGTCACCGTGGGGCTGCTTTCGGCCCGGATGGAGCCGAAGCGGATGTGGACGCTGCCGCTGGCGTTCGTGGCCATGATGGCGGCGGGCGGCGTGCTGGGGATGTTCTGGGCCAGCGAGGGCGTGCTCGCGCTGGAATGGGGCATCAGCCTGTCGGTGCTCGTGTTCGGCCTGGTCGCCGCGGCCGCGCCGAGCGTGCCGGTGGTGGGGGGCAATCTCCTCGTGGCCGCGTTCGCGGTCTGCCACGGCCACGCCCACGCCGCGGAGATGGGCGACGCCTCCGCCTGGGGCTATTTCCCGGGGATGCTGCTGTCCACGGCGTCGCTGCACCTGGTGGGGCTCGCCGTCGGGGTGGCGATGCAGCGGCAGATCGGCGAGTGGTCCATTCGCGCGGCCGGGGCGGCGGTGGCGGTCGGCTTCGCCGCGCTGCTGGTCGCTGCGCTGCTGCCGTGAGACGCGGCGCACGTCTGGACAGTGAGGAAGTGGCATGAGTCAGTTCGAGTCCGCGGCGTCGGTCGGCCGGCGCGTGGTCGCCCCGGCGCGGGGGCGGGTGGCGCTTGAATCGTTCCCCCTGCCTTTGCCGGGGGAGGGCGAGGTGCTGGTGCGCCCGCTCTTCTCGGCCGTGTCGCCGGGCACGGAGCTGGCGTGGCTGGACGCGGCGGCGGGGGATGGGCGCTCGATGCATGTACGCAGCGCCGCCCCGAGGGTCGCCGCGGCGAGCTTGTGGCTTCGGTAGCGAACACATATCCCGCAGAAGGACGCGCAGCGTCTGTGGGAAACCCTGGCCCCTGGCCCCGAGACCTCACGCCGCGGCGGCGGTGGGGGCGGGGTGTTCTTCGGCGGGGCGGGCGACCATGAACAGGACCATCAGCGACCAGAGACACAGCAGCAGGTTCTGCACCGGAAGCTGCAGCGCCAGCGGCAGGCTGTAGATCACCAGCACGGCCGGGGTCCAGAACGAGGCGTTGATGATCGTGATCGGCAAGAGGTGCTCGCGGTACCACGCCCAGCCGGGGCGGTCGCGCCAGCGCGGTCGGCGGTAATAGCCGTCCTTCCAGCGCAGGGCGAGCACCATCGTGGGCACCGCCCAGAAGGGGGCGTAGATCCCCATGTCGACCGCCACCTTGGGCAGCACGGTGGCCAGGCTGGTGCCTTCGCCCAGCAGCCAGGCCTGGAAGCGGTAGAACAGGTCCACCTCCAGCCCTTTCTGGGCCCAGAGCAGCAGCAGGAAGCCGAGGTCGGCGAGGACCCAGCCCTTGCGGGCCCGGCCGAGCAGGGCCTCGATCGTGCCCGGCAGCAGGCCGCCGAAGACGGCAGTGGAGACCAGGGCGAACCAGACGCCCCAGTGGTCGCGCACGTCGGCGACGCGCTGGAGCGCGGCCTGCACCGGCGGGACGTGGTAGTAGCCGACAAGAATCGCCAGCCCCACCAGCCACAGGATGCCGGCGGGGATGATGTTGGCCCACAGCGACCGCGCCGCTTCCGCGGCGACCGACTTCAGATACGCCAGACCACTTCCCATCGCCGCATTCTAGCGGGGGCGGGCGCGGCTCGCGCGGGGATGACGGTTGCCGGTGGGACCTGCGGCGGACCATGTGGAACAGCGGGGCCGGCCCGGGCGCGGACGGCCAGAATGCGGGAATCGGCCCTTCGCGGCATCGGGCGGCCCCCCATCCTTACCTCGGGCGGTGGATTGGTGGTTCGGCGGTCGGCTACGGTTCGGAGGCTGCCGACAGGCGTCGGCGGCGCCTCGCGAGCGAGTATCTGGAACCAACGAGGGAGGACGACATGGACTTTCTGATCTGGATCGCAGTGATCTTTCTGGTCATCGCTATCGTGGCGTGGCTGGTCGGCGCCCGGGGGGCGGCGGCGGTGTCGGCGAACATCGCCAAATGGGCGGCGATCATCGCGATCGTCATCTTTGTCATCCTGCTGATCATCTGGTTCGTCACCGGCGCCGGCGCGGCGGCGGCATGACGGCACCGCACGCAGTGCGGCGCAAAAACAAAGCCCAGGCGCGGTGAAGCGCCTGGGCTTGGCTGTGGGCGGGGAAGTCGGACGCGGGTTTAGTAGCCCATGTCCTCCATGCCCGGGGCACCGGCGCCCTCCTTCTTCTTCTCCTTGATCTCGGACACGACGGCGTCCGTGGTCAGGAGCAGGCCGGAGATGCTCGCGGCGTTCTGGAGCGCGACGCGCTCGACCTTGGTCGGCACGAGCACGCCCATCTCGATCATGTCGCCGTACTCGCCGGTGAGGGCGTTGAAGCCGTAGTTGTCCTGGTCCTGGGCTTCGACGTTCTGGGCGACGACCGAGCCGTCGTGGCCGGCGTTGACGGCGATCTGCTTGATCGGGCCGACGAGCGCCCGGCGGATGATGTCGACGCCGACGCTCTCGTCGCCGACGAGGTCCTTGATGTTCTTCAGCGCCCGCCGCGCCCGGAGCACGGCGGTGCCGCCGCCGGGGAGGATGCCCTCCTCGACCGCCGCCCGGCAGGCGTGCATGGCGTCCTCGACGCGGGCCTTCTTCTCCTTCATCTCGGACTCGGTCGCGGCGCCGACGTTGATCTGGGCCACGCCGCCGGCGAGCTTGGCGAGGCGCTCCTGGAGCTTCTCGCGGTCGTAGTCGCTGGTGGTGGACTCCATCTGGGCCTTGATCGCCTCGATGCGGGCCTTGATGTCCTGCGTCGAGCCGGCGCCTTCGATGAGGGTCGTGTTTTCCTTGTCGATCACGACCTTCTTCGCCCGGCCGAGGTCGGTCAGCTCGAGCTTCTCGAGGTCGATGCCGAGTTCTTCCATGATCGCCCGCCCGCCGGTGAGGGTGGCGAGGTCTTCGAGCATGGCCTTGCGGCGGTCGCCGAAGCCGGGCGCCTTGACGGCCGCGACCTTGAGCACGCCGCGGAGCTTGTTGACCACGAGGGTGGCGAGGGCTTCGCCGTCGATGTCCTCGGCGACGATGAGCAGGCTCTTGCCCGCCTCGGCGACCTTGCCGAGGATCGGAATCAGGTCGCGGGCGGAGGAGATCTTCTTCTCATGCACGAGCACGTAGGCGTCCTCGAGCACGCTCTCCATGCGGGCCTGGTCGGTCACGAAGTGGGGGCTGAGGTAGCCCTTATCGAACTGCATGCCCTCGACGAGGTCGACGTAGGTTTCGAGGCTCTTGCCCTCTTCGACGGTGATGACGCCGTCCTTGCCGACCTTGTCCATAGCGTCGGCGATGATCTGGCCGATCTGCGGGTCCTGGTTGGCGGAGACGGTGCCGACCTGGGCGATCTCCTTGGACGAGTCGATGCTCTTGGACATCTTTTTGAGCTCGTCGGTGATCGCGGTGACGGCCTTGTCGACGCCGCGCTTGACCTGGTTGGCGTTGGCGCCGGCGGTGATGTTCTTGAGGCCCTCGGCGAAGATGGACTCGGCGTAGATGGTCGCCGTGGTGGTGCCGTCGCCGGCGTCCTTGGACGCCTTGGAGGCGACTTCCTTGACCATCTGGGCGCCGATGTTCTCGAGGCTGTCCTCGATTTCGATTTCCTCGGCGACGGTCACGCCGTCCTTGGTGACGGTGGGGCTGCCGAAGCTCTTCTCGAGAATCACCACCCGGCCGGAGGGGCCGAGGGTGGTGCGCACGGCCTTGGCCAGCTTGTGGACGCCGCGGCGGATCGCCTCGCGCGCCTCCTGGTCGAACTTGATCGTTTTCGCTGCCATATCGGTTTCGCTCCTGTCAGTTTTGCGTTGGTTTGCCTGGTTCGGGGGCCGGGGGTGTCCCGGCGGATGCCGCAGAAGCGTTTGGGGCTCATCTGCGGGCTCTGCGGTGCTTCTCGCCCCGCTCCCTGGGTCAGTCGAGCACGGCCAGGACTTCGTCCTCGCCCAGCACGACGTAGTCTTCGTCGCCGATGCGCACCTCGGTGCCGCCCCACTTGCCGAGGAGGACGGTGTCGCCTTCCTTGACCTGGAACTCGGCCCGCTCGCCCGAGTCGAGCAGCTTGCCCTGGCCGAGGGCGATCACCCTCGCCTGCTGCGGCTTTTCCTTGGCCGACTCGGGCAGGACGATGCCCGACTTGGTGGTCGTTTCGGCTTCCACACGCTGAACGAGGATCCGATCTCCAAGCGGTCGCACTTTCATTGATTGTTCTCCTTCTCGTCGGCTGAATCCCTCAGCCCGGGGTTTTCAAACTCGTTCGTATCAGAATGCGGGTCCGGTCCCGGCCAGTTGCCCGCGTAGCGGCGGTCGAGCAGTCGGCGGATGATCGCGAGCAGGTTCTCCAGCTCCATCGGCCGATCCACCACGCTGAACGCCCCCAGCCGAAGCGCCTGGTTGAGCAGCCGCTGCACCTGGTTCGGGGTGAGCTGCTGGCTGGCGACGAGCACCGCCGGCGGGCGCTGGGGCATGCGGCGGAGCACTTCGAGCAGCCAGAGCCCGCCCGGGCCGCGCTGGCTGGCGCTGCGGGCCGGGTCCGGCGGGGTGAGCACGTCGATCAGGGCGGCGTGCATCTCCTGCTCGGAGGCGAGGTCGAGCGCTTCGCGTCCGCTGCGGGCGACGAACGCCTGCACACCGTGGGGCTCGAGCAGCCGCGGCAACTGCCGGGTCCAATGCTCCACCGCCCGCTCACGATCTTCCGTGAGCAGCACGTTAAAGCGGGCACGGGATCGGGTCATGCGCACGTTCACCATGGCGGGAAGAGAAGGTGCAACCACGATGCCGCGCGAGGGTCGAAGGGCGGGCAAAAAATCGCCGTTTTTGGGGCCGCCAGCGGGGTTGGGGCGGCGGACGGGGGCTGGCGGGCTGTCGCGCCCGGGCTACGGTGGCAGATGAGGTGCCGATTTGGCAGGGAGCAGGGGGCTGCCGAAGATGTCTCCTCCGGGTGGCACGGCCTGACCCGCAGAGCAGGCCGTGCCACCCGGATCGGGAATCGGGAGGAATTCGGGATCAGCCCGATACCCGGGGCGGCGCTGCGCTCTGCCCCGGCTTGAGCGTACGATCTGCGAGACCCGAGACCCGGGCCTAAATCTTCACCGGCCACGCCAGCACCGTGTCGACCACGATGTCCAG
>JBKHFW010000063.1:0-16993 GCA_046540025.1 Phycisphaeraceae bacterium | reverse complement strand
CGCCCCGCCCGCCGCAGCGCCCCGGCCCGCGAGAGCCGCTTCGGGAAAAGTGCCGAACGAAGAGCGGATCGCGTCATGCCGGACTCCTTTTCGCTGGACTCCCGGGACTACGCCCCACGGCGCCCTCATTGGAGTATACCCCTAAGCGCCCGAATCCCCACGGCCCGCTTAAAAGCCCGGGTTGTCCCGCCCCGTCAAAGGTTTATCCTCGCAGAGAGCCGCTAACGAAGAGGGGTTTCCATGAAACATCGGCGCGAAGAGCTCTGGTTCAACGTCCCCACCCGCCGGGCGTTCATCAACATCACGCCCGAGGTCGAGGAGCAGGTCGCCCAAAGCGGGGTCCGGAACGGCCTCTGTCTGGTCAACGCGATGCACATCAGTGCCTCGGTGTTCATCAACGACGACGAGTCGGGCCTGCACCAGGATTACGAGAAGTGGCTCGAGCAGCTCGCCCCGCACGAGCCGATCAGCCAGTACCGCCACAACGACACCGGCGAGGACAACGCCGACGCCCACCTCAAGCGCCAGGTCATGGGCCGGGAGGTCGTCGTCGCCATCACCGACGGCAAGCTGGACGTCGGGCCGTGGGAGCAGATCTTCTACGGCGAGTTCGACGGCCGCCGCCGCAAGCGCGTGCTGGTGAAAATCATCGGCGAGTAGAGCCCGGGGGCAAGGGGCAGCGCAATGCGGCCGCGCTGGGTGGTCCGCTGCGCGCAGGAGAAAACCCAGGCACGTGGCCGCGCCTGGGTTTTGTGTTTCGTCTCGCCGGGCTCGCCCGGGAGGTCAGGCCTCGATGCCGGTGACCCGCACCTGGATGAAGTGCTGGCGGTGGCCCTTGCGGCGGCGGTACTTCTTGCGGCGCTTGAACTTGATGACCTCGGTCTTCTCGCTGACGTCGTCGCTGAGAATGTCCGCGGTCACCTTGGCGCCTTCCACCACCGGCTGGCCGATCTTCGGCTCGCCCTCGCCGCCGACCATCAGAACACGGTCGAAGGTGAGCGAAGCCGAGTTCTCGGGGAGCTCGCGCTGGTCGACGCGGATGACGTCGCCCTCGGAAACCTTGATCTGCGTGCCACTGTCTTCGATGATCGCGTACATCGTCTGATTCCTGTTGGCTGGGAAGCGAATGGGAAAGTGTAGCGAAAACTTCTCGTTTTGCAACGTGACCCCGCCCGACACCGCCGCGCGCCGGTCCGGCGGGCGCCGCTGAAACGTGAAAAATCCGTAAATCCCCGCCTGGGCGGAAGAAACCGCCTTTCGGCCATGGATCGCCCCCCGCGGGCGGAGTACACTGGAGGCCGGCACGTTCGCGACACTATCCGAGACTGACATCATGCCTCATCACCTGCAGCGACAGATCGAACAGCTCAAGAAGGCCCTGCTCTCCATCGGCGCCCTGACCGAGGAGGCCCTGCACGGCGCGATCACCGCGGTGCAGAACCGCGACCCGGACCAGGCCCAGGCCGTCATCGACGGCGACGCCCGCATCGACCAGGCCGAGATCGACTTCGAGGAGGAGTGCCTGCACACGCTGGCGCTCCACCAGCCGGTGGCGTTCGACCTGCGCTTCGTCGTGGCGGTGCTGAAGATCAACAACGACCTCGAGCGCATCGCCGACCTCGCGGTGAACATTGCCGAGCAGGCGACCTTCCTCTCCAGTGAAAGCCGGGTGGAGGAAGTGCCCTTCGACCTGCCGGGGATGAGCCGAAAGGTCGAGCTGATGCTGCGCAAGAGCCTCGACGCGGTGGTCAACGTCGACGCCGAGCAGGCTGAGGAGATCCGTCGGCTGGACGACGAGATCGACGCCATTCACCGCGGCATGTACGAGAAGGTGACCGAGCTGATCCGCCAGCACCCGGACGAGGTGGAGCAGATGATCCACATGCTCAGCCTGTCGCGTCAGCTCGAGCGGATCGCCGACCACGCCGTGAACATTGCCGAGGACGTGCTGTACATGGCCAAGGGCCAGATCTTCCGCCACGCCGGGCTGCACGGCCGCCAGCAGGAAGAGGCCGCTTCGGGCGAGTGAAGGCCGCCGAATTGCAGGATGAGCCCGCGGCCGAGGGAGCGCAAAAAGGCCCCCGGCCGGGGAGGCGGTCCGGCCGGGGCCCGATCCAGGGCTGGGAATGGGCGGCCAGTCCCGTGAGAACTGACCGCCCAGGAGTGTGGGAGCGTCGAGCGACCGCCCTCGCTGCGGCCGCTCATCGGAAGCACCCCAAGCATCCAATTCACCCCGCGCGGATGCCAGCCTTTCGGCCCGTTTTTTCTTCCGGCCCCGCCGCTCCGGGCCGTCTGTGCCGGCTGGACGAAATCTGCCTCCCGCTGCGGCTGCTATACTCGCCGCCATGAACGACAAGCCGAAAATTGGCATCTTTCCCGGCACGTTCGACCCGATCACCAACGGCCACCTCGACGTCATCCGGCGCGGCCAACTGCTGTTCGACGAACTGATCATCGGCATCGGACACAACCCCGCCAAGAGCGCGCTGTTCACCCCCGAAGAGCGCAAGGAGATGATCAACCAGATCCTCCGCGAAGAGTGCGGCAGCCACGTGCGGGCCGAGATCTTCCCCGGCCTGACCGTCGACTTCGCCCGCGAGGTCGGCGCGACCGCCATCCTCCGCGGCCTGCGCAACGTGACCGACCTGAACTTCGAGTTCCAGATCGCCCTGACCAACCGCGCCATCGCCGAGATCGAAACCGTCTTCATGATGACCGGCGAGGCCTACGCCTTCGCCAGCTCCAGCCTGATCAAGCAGATCGCCGCCGCCGGCGAAATCTCCCGGCTGCACCGCCTGCTGCCCGAACTCGTCCTCGAACGCCTCCGCGCCAAGAAGGACGAACATGGCGGCAAGCTGCCGCTGACCCGGACCGATCACCTGCAGGAATAGAAAGACCCCGCCCCTCAGCCCGGGACCGCGACCATGGACTACCGCGTCATCAGCATCGGCACCCTCAGCGTTCACGAGCTCTGGCAGCAGCAGGGCCCCGCCCGCACGCCGCACGCGACGACCACCCTCGTCCGCAGCGGCGACCGCCGCATCCTCGTCGACCCCGGCCTGCCGCCGCAGGTCATCACCGCCCGCCTCGCCGAGCGGAGCGGACTGAGCCCCGAGGACATCTCCGACGTCTTCCTCACCAACTTCCGCCCCAGCCACCGCTGGGGGATCACGGCGTTCCCGAACGCCCGCTGGCTGATCCACGAGCCGGAGCGCGAGCAGATCGGCCAGGGCCTGATCGCCCAGTTCCAGGAGAGCGAGGACGAGGAGCAGCGCAAGCTGCTCGAGCGGGAGATCGCCCTGCTCAAGAAATGCGAGAACGCCCCGGACAGCCTCGCCCCGCACGTGGACCTGTTCCCCCTGCCCGGCTTCACCCCGGGCACCTGCGGGCTGATCCTGAGTCAGCCCCAGAGCACGATCCTCATTGCCGGCGACGCCGTGGCGACCGCCGAGCACCTCGAGGCCGGCCGCGTCCTGCGCCACACCGGCGACGTCGACAAGGCCCGCGAGAGCCTGGCCGAGGCGATCGAGATCGCCGACGCCATCATCTGCGGCCACGACAACCTCGTGCTCAACCCCA
The DNA here is from genome assembly GCA_046540025.1 of Phycisphaeraceae bacterium. Taxonomy (GTDB): domain Bacteria; phylum Planctomycetota; class Phycisphaerae; order Phycisphaerales; family Phycisphaeraceae; genus JBKHFW01. The sequence goes on along the minus strand of JBKHFW010000063.1, from coordinate 13,414 downwards.
CGCGGCGGTTCGGCGCGTGAGCGAATGGGGCAGGGGGCATGTGAAATGGCGAACGGGCGAAAACGTCTGCCCCCGCAAGCCGGAGCAGAGCGCAGCGCCGCCCCCGGCAGAGCCGGAGCTGACTCCCTGTAACTCCCTCTCCTCCCGCCTCGCCTTTCAACTCCTCCAATTCATCTCTGGCCCCGGCCGAAGCAGGACGCTACCATGGAGCGTCATGAGAATCATTCTGGCTAATCCGCGCGGCTTCTGTGCCGGCGTCAACATGGCGATCCAGACCGTCGAGGAGGCGCTCGAGATCGTCGGGGCGCCGCTGTACGTCTATCACGAGATCGTCCATAACCGCCACGTCGTCGAACGCTTCGAGAAGGACGGCGTCGTCTTCGTCGACACGATCGACGAGGTGCCGGCCGAGCACACCATCATCTTCAGCGCCCACGGCGTGTCGCCCGAGGTCCGCCAGCGCGCCAGGGACCGCGGCTGCACGATGATCGACGCCACCTGTCCGCTGGTGACCAAGGTGCACACCGAGGCGATCCGCTACGCCAGGCAGGGCTACAAGATCCTCCTCGTCGGCCACGCCGGACACGACGAGGTCGTCGGCACCGTGGGTGAGGCCCCGGACGCGATCGCCATCGTCGAGTCGGCCGAGGACGTGGACACGCTCGAGTTCCCCGAGGGCACGAAGCTCGCCTACCTCACGCAGACCACGCTGAGCATGGACGACGCCCGCACCATCGTCAGCGCTATCCAGAAGAAGTTCCCCGACGTCAAGGGGCCGCCCAGCGACGATATCTGCTACGCCACGACCAACCGCCAGCGGGCCATCCGGGCGCTCGCCGAGATCGCCGACCTCGTACTGGTCGTGGGCTCGAAAAACAGCTCCAACTCGGTCCGTCTGACCGAGATCAGCGAAACCAGCGGCACCGCCGCCCGGCTGGTCGACGACCGAAGCGAGATCGACCACACCTGGCTCGACGGCGTCGACACCGTGCTCGTCACCGCGGGCGCGTCGGCGCCGGAATACCTGGTCCAGGAAATCGTCGAAGAGCTGGTCGAACGCTACGGCGGCGAGGTGGAAGAATCCCACACCGTCGACGAGGACGTCCACTTCAACCTGCCCAGAAGCCTCCGCGTGCTCCGCGCCTCGGCCCAGAGCTGAACGCAGCCACCTCCCGCGCCGGGGTGGCACGGAACACACACTAGAAAAGAATGCCGTACGCCAGCAGCGCGACCGCGTTGAGCAGCGTCACCACGCCGGCCCAGCCGACGGCCTGACGCAGATCGGCCGGCAGGTAATCCAGCGGGCGGTTGATCGTCACACACACCTGGTAGAGCCCCTCGGAAGCCGCGGCCGCGACCTGTCGGGCCCGGCCAGACGATCGACCGCGCCCGCCCGGCCGCGCGGGCGCTTTCGCCTTCGCCGGCTCCGAGCGCTCGCCGGCATCCCGGCCCGGCGGCGGCTGGCGCTCGGGCTGCTCGTCGATCTCCCGGGCCACGTCGGCAGCGGAGGCGCCATCCCCGGACGCCTCGGGCGGCTGGAAATCATCGGCGTCGAACTTCGCGGACGATTCCTCGCCGGCTGACGCCTCGCCTGTCCCGTGCCCGACCCCCTCCGGAAGCGGGTCCACCTCCAGCACCTCGTCCGTGGGCGGCTCCTCGGCCTGGTCCGAAGGCGCGTCGGCCGCCGACGCGGCCGGGGGAACCTGGTCGTACTCGTCCGCCATCGCCTCGTCCGCCTGGGACGCGAGCAGCTCGTCGAGCTGGCCGATCAGCTCGTTCTCGCCGCCGGCGTCTTCGCCTGATGCGGGCGCTTCCGCCGACGCGGCCGGCTCGGCCGGGGCGGGCTCCTCGGTCCCGGGGACGGGCTCGAAGTCTCCCTCGACCTCGGGCTGGCCGTCCGCACCCGCGGGCGACTCGAACGTGCCCTCCACCTCCGGCTCCGGCTCGCCGCCGGGCGCCTCGGGCGCGGCGGCCTCGGCCTCCCGCTCCTGCTCCGCCTCCTGCAGCAGGGCATCGATCTGCCCCTGCAGGTCCAGCCCGGAATCGGACTCGGAGGCGGGTTCGGACTCCGGTTCGGGTTCGGCAGCGGGCGAGGCGGCAGCCTCCGCCGCCGGCTCGGACGCGGGTTCGGGATCAGGCTCGGCTGGTGGCGGAGGCGCGCTGTCGCCCTCGTCGCTCACGGCGCTGGGCGTGGGGTCGGCAGCGCCGCCTGCCTCGACCTCGCGCAGCAGCGCGTCGAGCTGGGCTTCCAGATCGTCGCCCGCGGAGGCCGAATCGGGTTGTTCAGGTCGTTCAGACACGGTTTCGCTACCGCTCTTATCGACCTGACGGAGGCCCGACTCAAGGCCCGGCCGGGATTGGCTGGCCCCGCTTCCTGCGAGTCCCGGGCCCCGGGGGCCAGTCCCCAGGTCGTATCTGAACACCGTTTCGTCGGCCCGAGAGCGAGCGAAGCGGCGGCTGGCGGCGTCGCTGCAGCCGCTCGAAGCCAGAAGGGGTTTTCGGATACGACCTAGGCCCTGGCTTCAAAGTACCGGCCCCAGAGCACGCTCAGCCGCTCGACCTCGCCCGGATCGATCTGCTCGCGGCCGGAGAAGATCGCCAGCTTCAGCGCGTCGTGGGCCGGGCTGCGCTGCTCGCGGAGCAGGGTGAGGTCGGCCAGCGCCGCCTTCATCAGCTCGAGGTTGGCCTTCGTGGCGGTCTTGAGGTTGCCGAGGATCTCTTCGAGCAGGGCCTGGGGGGTTTTGCCCGGCTCGTGGGGCCGCCAGCAGTCGTAGTCGGTGGGCATGGCGACGAGGGCGTAGGCGATCTCCGCCTCCCGCGCCAGCTTCGCCTCGGGCATGCAGGTCATGCCGATGAGGTCCCCGCCCCACTGGCGGTGCATGTGCGACTCCGCCCGCGTGGAAAAGGCCGGGCCCTCCATGCAGACGTAGGTCCCCTCGTCGTGCACGCGCACGCCCGCGAGCCGGCCGGCGGCGTCCAGCAGCCACTTGCGCATGACCGGGCAGAACGGCTCGGCCATCTCCACGTGCACGGCCGCCTTCTCGTAGAACGTATTCGCCCGGCGGGAGGTCTTGTCGATCACCTGGTCGACGACGACGAGCTCGCCCGGCGCGACGCCTTCGCGAAGCGACCCGCACGCCCCGCTGGCGAGGATGTGCGTGACGCCCAGGCTCTTGAGGGCATAGATGTTCGCCCGGTACGGTACGTCGGTGGGGCTGAGCAGGTGGCCCGGCCCGTGGCGGAGGATGATCGCCACCTCGACGCCTTCCCAGGTGGTAAGGGTGACGGGGGAGCTGGGCTTGCCGAACGGGGTGTCGACGTCGCGGGTGTCGCCCTTCTCACCGGCCAGCGCGAAGTCGAGCCCCGAGCCGCCGATGATGCCGATACGCAGGGGTGTGTCGCTCATGGGGGCATGATAACGCAATCCGATCCCTCACCCGACATGCATTTCCACTGTTGACCCCCCTCTCCCCCTGCCGATATACTCTTGTATATGCACTGCACGCCCCTCCTGCTGTCGGCGAACGATCTGTCGCTGCCCCGTCTGCGCGGGGTCGGCGTCGTCGTTATCTGAGCGGAGGACCCGCGCCTACCCCGCTTTGCCGACCGCACCCGTCCGTCTCCGACTTGACGCCAACCGATTTCGATGCACCGCCCGGGCCCGATGGGGTTTCCCGGCCCGGCCTGCCATTGAGGACCGTCGTCCCATGCCTACCCGTAAAACGCTTAACGCTCAGAGCATCCGCCACGCCGGCACGCACGGCGAAACCACCGACAAATACACCGGCCTGACCGGGGCGCAGATCTTCCACGAGATGATGCGCGAGCACGGGGTCAGCCACATCTTCGGCTACCCCGGCGGCGCCATCCTGCCCGTCTTCGACGCGATCTACCAGTCGCCCCACTTCAACTTCATCCTCGCCCGTCACGAGCAGGGTGCCGGCCACATGGCCGAGGGCTACGCCCGCATCAGCGGCAAGCCCGGCATCGTGCTGGTGACCTCCGGCCCCGGGGCGACCAACACCGTCACGTCCCTCCAGGACGCCCTCATGGACGGCACGCCCATGATCGTGTTCTGCGGCCAGGTGGCGACCGGCGCTATCGGCACCGACGCCTTCCAGGAGGCCGACGTGACCGGCATCACCCGCCCGTGCACGAAGTGGAACGTGCTGGTGAAGGACCTGCGCGAGCTGCCCCGCCGCATCAACGAGGCGTTCCACATCGCCACCAGCGGTCGGCCGGGCCCGGTGCTCGTGGACATGCCCAAGGACGTGACCGCGGCCGTGCTCCGCCAGGCAGTGTGCCCCGAGCCGCACATGCCGGGCTATCACATCCGCGAGGCCGGCACGTCCAGCGAGATCGAGAAGGCTGCGGCCATGATCAACGGCGCGAACAAGCCCGTGTTCTACGCCGGGCAGGGCGCCATCCTCTCCGGCGCGACCGAGGTGCTCCGCGAGTGCGCCGAGAAGGCGTCGATCCCCGTGACCACGACGCTCCAGGGCCTCGGGGCGCTGGACGAGACGAGCGACCTGTCGCTGCACATGCTCGGGATGCACGGCTCGGTGTACGCCAACTGGGCCATCCGCGATGCCGACGTGATCATCTCCGTGGGCGCCCGCTTCGACGACCGCGTGACGGGCAACCCGAAGAAGTTCGCCGCCGCCGCCCGCGCTGCCGAGCAAAGCGGCACGGGCGGGCTGATCCACTTCGACATCGCCCCGGAGAACATCAACAAGGCGATCCCGGTGACCATCGGCGTCGAGGGCGACGCGCGCAAGAACCTCGAGCTGCTCCTGCCGCTGCTCGAAAGCCGCGACCGCAGCGGCTGGATCTCCGAGATCCAGCAGTGGAAGAAGGACTACCCCTTCGCCTACGAGAACGACGAGCGCGAGTTCCACCTCAAGCCGCAGGCGGTGATCGAGGAGCTCTACCAGCAGACCGGCGGCGAGGCGGTCATCACCACCGGCGTGGGCCAGCACCAGATGTGGGCCGCGCAGTTCTACCAGTTCAAGCACCCGCGCCAGTTCGTGACCTCGGGCGGCGCGGGAACGATGGGCTTCGGCGTGCCGGCGAGCATCGGCGCCAAGCTCGCCGCGGGCGACAAGCCGGTGATCAACATCGACGGCGACGGCAGCTTCTCCATGACCGCCATGGAGATGACCACCGCCGCCCAGTACGGCATCGCCGCCAAAAGCATCATCCTCAACAACGAATTCCAGGGGATGGTGAAGCAGTGGCAGGACCTGTTCTACGAGCAGCGCTACAGCCACACCGAGATGAAGAACCCCGACTTCGTGAAGCTCACCGAAGCGATGAACTGCAAGGGCTTCCGCGTGACGAAGAAGGCGGACCTGCCGAAGGTGATGGAAGCGTTCCTCGCCCACGACGGCCCGGCCGTGCTCGAAGCGCTCGTGGAAAAGGACGAGCACGTCTACCCGATGATGCCTGCCGGCAAGAGCGTGGACGAGATGGTCCTCGGCCCGGTGAAGTGAGGCACACTCAATCAGGCACCCCCACCAGCCCGGCGCAGACGCGCCGGGCTGTTTTCTTTCCCCGCCCCCCCAAGCCGGGGCAGAGCGCAGCGCCGCCCCGGGTAGCGTCTCCGCTACCCGGGTCTCAGCACTCCGTCCCGGAACGACCACACCCATGCCCCTTCCTGTTGGTGCGCAGCGATATACCTGAAAGCCTGCTGCTGGTGACTGACCTGACGCACAGGCAGATAACGCCCCCCAACCGCCCAGATCCTCCCGGGCAGGCGGTGACGAACCGCCCGCGAAGCATGTTTCTTGCAAAGCCCCACCACCTGGCGTGTCTCAGCAGGTGGTTCAGGCAACTGGGCAAGCAGATGAACATGGCAACCACTCACGGAAACAATCAGCGGCTGGCAGTCGGCCGCCGTCAGTTCGTGGACCAGCGAACAAAGCAGCGTCCTGCGAAGATCGGCTGGAAGGACAACCGGAGGCGACATCTGCTGACGGGCCAGGTGATACAGGCCAGCATGCGCACCGGATGGAGGCGGGGCTTTATAATCGCCCGACGAATGTCGCCGATGCCCTCGGCTGCGCCAGCCCCGGGGGTCGCCAGGCAGCCAACTGCCGTACGTACCGAAGATGACGTGACGCCACAGCTTGCCCGGACGTGGCATGAGTTCCCCCCCTCGCTCTGGGAAACATCAGTCTATCCGCTACCCGGGGCGGCGCTGCGCTCTGCCCCGGCTTGGGGAACTGACATTCTGACCGTGGTGTCAAGCCGGGGCAGAGCGCAGCGCCGCCCCGGGTAGCGCCAGCCCTTGCTTGAAAAACAGAAACCGGCCCCGCGCCGAAGCGCCGGACCGGTTGCTTTTCTCCCCGCCACCTTTCTCGCCAGGCCGCCCCGTCAGGGCGCCGGCAATGGTCGGTTATCCGGCACCAGGGTCTACTGCCCCGCCCGCGAGTCCTCCGGGCTCAAGTCGCCGAGGCGGGTCTCGTCGGACGGAACGTAATCTTCGAAGGTCAGCCCCGCCTTGCCGGTGCGCTTGCGGCGGTACATCGCGGCGTCGGCGGCCTGGACGATCTGGTCGAGCGTGACCTCGCCGCTGTCCGGCCCACGGTAGGTCGCGCCGAGGCTCAGGCGGACGCGCACCTGGGTCTTCGCGTCGAGCTTGACCAGCGTGCCGAGGCAGTTGGTCAGCAGCCGCGTCGCCACCTGCTTGGCCTGCTCGCGGGAGACGCCGACGAGCATGACCGCGAACTCATCGCCGCCGAGTCGGCCGATCAGGTCCGAGCGGTCGAGGCTGCGGCGAAGCAGCTTCGCCAGGCCGCGGAGCATCAGGTCGCCCGCGTCGTGGCCGAGCCGGTCGTTGATGCCCTTGAAGTCGTCGAGGTCAAGCATCATGCAGCACAGGCCGAGGTTCTTCCGCACCGCGTCGTCGACGCGCCGCTCGGCCAGCTTGGTGAACCCGCGGCGGTTGAGCACCTGGGTCAGCGGATCGGTGAATGCCTGGCTGCGCAGCGAGTCGAGATTCTCCCGCTGCCGGCCGAGCGAGGTCTCCAGTTTGTAGAGCTGGTGGACCATCGTCTCGACGTCGCAGGACACTTCGCGGGCGATGCCCACGATGAGCTCTTCCCGGCTCGGCTCCTCGCCGCCGCCCGAGTGCAGCGGGGCCGCGGCGTCGGCGGCGGCCTCGATGAACGCGTCGGGGCTGGCGTAGTGCGGGGCGAGGAACTTGGCGTACAGGGCGAGCATCCAGTCCGCCTGCTCGCCGGTCATGTGTTCGCTGAGGTGCGGCAGCAGGCTCGAGAGGAACAGCGGCACCTGCCGGAGCGAGTCGTCGCCGGTCGGCGGCACGTGGTGAACGCGCACCGTCTCGGCGAGTTCCTCGGCAGCGCCCCATCGGCCGAGCAGATAGTGGCCCACCTCGGCGTGGTCGATGCCGAATCGGCGCCGCTCCTGCTTGGACCAGTCCTGCCGGCCCGCGGTGAGCACCAGCCGTTCGTAGAAGTCGGGATCGAGCCCCACCAGCAGCGGCAGCCCGAGATCCTGGATCAGCGCCCGGCAGTAGCCCTGCTCGGCCTGGGCGGGGTCGATCTGCTGACACGCCAGCTCCGCCGCCGCCGCTTTGCGCAGACTGGCGACCCAGAGCGCCTTGCCCATCTTGGGCGGCACGTTGCTGTTCTCGCTGAGCATCCGGAGCCCGAAGGCGAGCGCCACCGAGCGGGTTCGCCCGGCCCCGAGATGAATCACCGCCCGCCGGACGGTGTCGATCGGCCGAAGCACGCGGAACGCGGGCGAGTTGGTCACGCTCAGCACGCGGGCGCTGAGAGCCGGGCAGCGTGAGAGCGCCTCGGTGACGGCGTCGGGGTCGTTCGCCGGCGCCCGCAACAGTTCGAGCAGCGGTGCCGGGTTGACCGACGCGCCCCCGACCTGCTCGAGCGTGCGGGCCCGAAGCTGCGAGTCATCCGGCGTCCGCCTCCCCTCCCCGGAGAGCGGCGGCCCCGAACCCTGATCTGCTGCTTTTCGGGCTTGCATGACGCTCCTCTTGCTTGCCTGGACTAGCTCGGACTGTCTGCCTATCGGCAGGTGGCGCGGCCCGATTCACTCCACTTCGCCAGGTCGAGCCCAAGCCGCGCACCTCGGGACGATCCTGCCGGGCGTAGCGATTGTGACGATCACGGTTTTGTCCGAACAGGTCGCTTGGTATGATGCGGGTTAGCCGAGCATTTCTGTACCGGCCGCCGAACGAACCAGACAGACCGACCGATTGCCGAGGCCCGTGATGTCGCGCGTGCTCCGCCGCATCCTGCAGTTCGACCACCACCCCCTGCTGCGCCGCATCATCGGACCGGTGATCATGGCGGGGGCGGTGGCGCTGCTGCTTCAGCTCGACCTCGCCTCACGCCACCCGGTCGCCCCCGCGGCGGTGCTGCTGAGCCTGGTCGCGCTGGCGACGTTCCTCGGCGGCCTGACGTCGGGTATGATCAGCGCCGCGGTGAGCATTCTCTACTTTGCCGACTTCTACGGCGTGATCAGCCGGGGCGACGCCGGCAACACCCCGGTGCTCGAGCTGGCGACGATCACGCTCTCGCTCACCCTGCTGCTGCACCTTCTCCAGCGGCGGACGCTCGCCCGCGAGCGCGACCTCGCCGCCCGCCAGGAGGCCGAGGCGAGCGGTCGGCAGATGGAGAAGCTCATCCAGGGCCTCGACGCCATCGTCTGGCAGGTGGATGTGCGAACCGGGCAGCTCCGCTTCATCTCCCGCCAGGCCGAGCGGCTGCTGGGCTACCCCTATGAGCAGTGGATGGAGAACCCCACCCGGCTGCTCGAGCGGATCGTCCACCCCCGCGACCGCGAGCGGGTCATGAAGCGCTACCGCGCCGACACCGCCAGGCCGGGGAACGAGGTGCTCGAGTATCGCATCTTCGCCGCGGACGGCCGGGAGATCTGGCTGCGCGACCTGATCCGCCTCGAGCACGACGCCGAGGGCCGGGCCACGCTCGCCGGCGTCGCCGTGGACATCACCGCCCGCCGCCGCACGGAGGCGGAGCTGCGCCACAGCCAGGCCCACCTCCAGGCGGTGCTGGACATCCTGCCTGTGGGCGTGCTCATCATCGACCGCCGGGGCCGGGTCCTCGAGACGAACCCTGCGCTCAAGGCGATGAGCGGCGGGCAGGTCTACCCCACCCTCGAGTCCGCGTCGGCGAATCTCCACGGCCGACACCCCGACACGGGCGAGCCGATTCCCCCGGGAAAGTGGGGCCTGCTCCGCGCCCTGCACCATGCCGAGACGGTGCTCGACGAGGAGGTGGAAATCGAGACGCCTGACGGGAAGCGGAAGATCGTGCTCAACTCCGCCCTGCCCATCCGCGACAGCCGTGGGGAGATCGCCGGCGCGGTGGCGGTCAACGTCGACATCACCGACCTCAAGCGCACCCAGCAGGAGCTCAGCAGCCTCAACGCGACGCTCGAGCAGCGGGTGGCGGAACGCACCGCGCTGGCGGAACAGCAGGCCGACCAGCTCCGCGCCCTCGCCGGCGAACTCAGCCTCACCGAGGAGCGCGAGCGCAGGCGGCTCGCGCAGGTCCTGCACGATCACCTCCAGCAGTTGCTGGTCGCGGCGAAGATGCGCCTCAGCCTGCTCGGCGAAGAGCTCGACACCTCCCACCGACATGCGGCCGAGGAGGTGCAGGAACTGCTGGGCGAGTCGATCGAGGCGTCGCGCTCCCTCACCGTCGAGCTCAGCCCGCCCGTGCTGCACGACGCCGGCCTCGGCCCCGCGCTGGAATGGCTCGGCCGACACTACGAGAAGGAGTACGGCCTGGCGGTGGAGGCGACCTTCGACAGGCAGGCCGAGCCGGAACGCTCGGACCTGCGCTTCCTGCTGTTCCAGGCGGCCCGGGAGCTGCTGTTCAACACGGTCAAGCACGCTCGCGCCAGCCAGGCGTGGGTGAGCCTCACCCGCACCGCCGGCGGCGAGGTGCGCCTGGTCGTCGAGGACGACGGCGACGGCTTCGAGCCCGGGAGAAAGAAGCCCGGCAGCAGCCAGAGCAGCTTCGGCCTGTTCAGCATCCGCGAGCGGCTGCGCCTGATCGGGGGGCGAATGGACATCTGCACCGCCCCGGGCGAAGGCACCTGCATCCGCGTCGTCGTGCCGCTGGACCCCGGCGAGGCCGCTCCGCTCGCCGCCGACGAGCCCGCGGCCGACGAGCCGTGCCCCAAGCCGAACCAACCCTGCTGCGGGAACGGGCAGTGCGTCCGGGTGCTGCTGGTCGACGACCACCAGATCCTCCGCCAGGGCCTCGCCCGGCTGCTGGCCGCGCAGAAGCAGATCGACATCGTCGGCGAGGCGAGCACCGCCGGCGAAGGCATCGCCCTCGCCCGCGAGCTTCACCCCGACGTCGTATTGATGGACGTGACCCTGCCCGACCTCACCGGCATCGAAGCCACCCGCCGACTCGGCCGGGAGGTGCCCGAGGTGCAGGTGATCGGCCTGTCGATGCACGAGCAGCAGGACATGGCCGCCGCCATGCGCGATGCCGGCGCGATCGCCTACTTCAGCAAGGCCGGATGCACGAAAACGCTGATCAACGCCATCCTCGAGACGCAGCAGCAGCAGCGCGAGGTGGCCGGGTAGCGCCGCGTGACGCCTGCCTCGTTGGGTGCCACCCAACGCCGCGGATCGATTCCGCTGTCACCGAAAGGCAAACGGGAAAGGTGCGGGCGTCGCCTGCCGCGGATTCGCCGCTGAGCCCCCACGCTGCGGATCGCCCTCGATCCGGGAGTCACGAAGCCCTTCCTCCGACCGAGCCCAAGGGGCGCAAGGGCGCATTTTTTCCACCCTGCCCCCTCCAGGCAGGATAAGCCGGGCAAGCATTACCGGTCCTGCCGACCTCGCGGGTCATGGCGGTTAAGGGCGTGGGCCAATGATCCGATACACCCAGCAGACGCCGTCATCGCGAGAGGAGAAGGCCCGTGTCCCGTTCAAGCTTATCCCAGCTTCAGACCGCTGCCCAGACGTCCCGCCGCGACCGCCCCTGCCGGGTGCTGCTGGTGGATCCCGCCAGTCGAAGCCGAACGCTGCTCGAGGCGTGCGACGAGCCGATGCAGCTCACCCAGGTGGGCACGCTGGCGGAAGCTCGCGAGCGGCTGGCACGTCGGCCGATCGACCTCGCCGTGATCGAACCCAACCTGCCTGACGGCTGCGGCCTGGAGCTCGCCGACGAGCTCGCCCGCCGCCGAAGGCGCACCCAGACGCTGGTGATCAGCAAGCATCCGACGCTGGACGACGCCTTGCGGGCGATCCGGGCCGGCGCGGCCGACTTCCTGACCAAGCCGGTCAACGCCGGGGAGCTGCAGAAGCGGGTGCGTCAGGCGCTGGCGAAGCAGAAGCTCGAATGGGCCCAGACCCAGCGTGTGCGCCGGCTCCGCCGGGCGTGTCACAAGCTCGACAAGGCCCGCGAGGACGTCAGCCGACAGGTGGACATCCTCTGCACCGACCTGGTGACGGCGTACCAGCAGCTTGCCGACGAGGTGGAGCAGGCGGTCCGTTCCGGGGCGTTTGCCGAGCGGATCAGCGGCGAGCTCGACTTCGAGCAGCTCCTGCGTACGACGCTGGAGTACCTCATGGAGAAGGCCGGGCCGAGCAACGCGGCGATTTTCCTTCCCTCGGCGTACGGCGAGTTTTCGCTGGGCGGGTACATCAGCTACGACATTTCGGGCGAGTCGGCGCAACTGCTGCTTCAGCACCTCGCCGACGTGCTGGTCCCGCAGATCGACGCCGGGGAAGGCCCGCTGCACCTGCGTGACAACGAGGCGATGGAAGCCTCGCTGGGCGACGACGCGCTCTACCTCAGCGACTGCGAGCTGATCGGATTTCCCTGCCGGCACGAGGCGGAAACGCTCGCGGTGATCGTCCTGTTCCGCGATCAGGGCGAGCCGTTCGCTGCCGAGCTGGCGGAGGCCTTCGCCGCGTTGGCGCCGATGCTGGCCGAGCAACTGGCGAGGATCATCCGCGTTCATTACCGCGGCCGGGAGGACTGATCCGCCCCCAGGCCGAAATCAGCCCACGCACGCGGGAAAACCCGGACGGACTGGCAATCAGCCGCTATCCTGAAGAAGGATTCGCTGGCCCCCGTACAGGACGCCCCGCATGGATTCGTTACAGGGACAAATCCTGGTCGCCTCACCGCTGCTGGAAGACCCGAACTTTCAGCGCAGCGTCTCGCTGATGGTCGAGCACGACGCCGGCCAGGGTGCCGTGGCGCTCGTGCTCAACCGCCCGACGCCGACGAGCCTCCGCCAGGCGTGGCTGCGCGTCAGCGAGCTGCCCTGCCGACACGAGGAGCCGCTGCATCTCGGCGGGCCCTGCGAAGGGCCGCTGATGGTGCTGCACACCGTGCCCGAGCTGGCGCAGGTGGAGGTCCTGCCCGGGCTTTACTTCTCCACCGACGGCGAGCAGGTCGAGCAGCTCGTCAGCGAAGGGGCCGGGCCGATGCGCTTCTTCACCGGCTATGCCGGCTGGAGCCCGGGCCAGCTCGAGGCCGAGCTCGCCACCGGCTCCTGGATTCCGCTGCCTGCCGAGCGCGAGGAGATCTTCGCCGGCACGACCACGCAGTGGACCCGCCTCTACGACCGGGCGATGAACGAGCCCTACCTCTGGCCGCGGATCGTCCCGCCGAATGCGAGGGTGAATTAGGCCCTGGCACCCGCGCTCGGACTGACTGTCACTCACCACAAGCCGGGGCAGAGCGCGAGCGCCGCCCCGGGTATCCGCGTTCTTCAGGTCCGGGCGCCCCGCCGTTACCGCCGCACGCCGGCGGCGAAGCGCAGCCTGCCCCGCGTGGGGCCGCAGGGTCGGCAGTGGTAGGTTCGGCCGCGCATCGGTCGCCGGTGGCGCGCGTAGCGCTGACCGCAGTTCGGGCAGGTCGCCTGCCATCGGCCGGCCGGCATCTTCGCTTCGCCGCAGCGGGTCGGCTCCGCCCCGATTTGCTGACACACCCGCCGCCACTTCGGGCCATGTCCCGCCTCGGGGCCGGCGATGGCGTGGGCGATCTCGTGCAGGATCGTGTCCCGCACCGCGGCCTCGCCGTTGCGGCGGACGAAATGCAGCGACAGCTCGATCCGCTTCTCGTCATACCGACAGAGCCCCATCGCCCGCTTGCGATGGTTGTAGCGGAAGGCCCAGTTCTCCAGGCCATGCTCGGCCAGGAGCTTCTGCGCGAGATTGGCGGCGATCCACTGGTTCATGGGGCGTCTGGTGTGGAGGCTGGTCGATGATCCAAGCTGGAGCAGAGCGCCAGCGCCGCCCCGGGTATAGGTCCGGACTTTTCAGCAGGTTTCGGATTCGGGACTCGCGTGCCCCGAATCCACGAGAACACCGCCGCGGTACCCGGGGCGGCGCTGCGCTCTGCCCCGGCTTGCGGATCCCGAGTCCGGAAGC
>JBKHFW010000062.1:0-17471 GCA_046540025.1 Phycisphaeraceae bacterium | reverse complement strand
CTCTAGTCTCTAACCTCTGCCCCCGACCCCGCCGCCCGGCGGAGGCGGTCGTTGATCGCCCGGCCCAGCCCGCGGTCCGGCACGCGCTGGGCGAGAATCAGCTCCGCCCCGGACCCGTCCAGTCGACGGATCGCCGCGAACAGCGCCGCCGCCGCTTGGCGCAGATCGCCGCCGCGCGACAGCACCTCGCACGCCACGGCCCGCTCCGCCAGCGCAGGCTCGAGCTCGCGGAAGCTCAACAGCGCCACCCCCGCCCCCGGCGAAGCGTCGAAATCATCCACCAGCCGCATCGGCGTCCGCGGCGCGTAGTGGCGGTCGAGCATGCCCGGCGACATCCGCCCCGCCTCGGCGTCCGCGGCCGCGTCCTCGGTGCGCGGAGCCGCCAGCGGGCCGGTCACTTCCTCGATCTGCTCCACCGGCAGCCCGCCCGGCCGAAGCAGCACGGGCGGCTCGTCCCGGAGGACGCCGGTGAGCGAAATGACCGTGCTCTCCACGCCCGTTCGACAGGGCCCGCCGTCGAGAATGAGGTCGATTCGGCCGGACAGCTCCTCGGCCACGTGCTCGGCCCGCGTCGGGCTGACGCCGCCGAAGCGGTTGGCGCTCGGCGCCGCCACCGGCACGCGGGCCCGGGCGATCAGCGCCCGCGCCAGCTCGTGCCCCGGCACGCGCACCGCAACCGTGGACAGGCCGGCCGTGACGAGATCGGGCACGATCGGCTTCTTGGGCAGCACCATCGTCAGCGGCCCGGGCCAGAACCGCCTCGCCAGCTCCTCGGCCAGCGGCGGAAACGACGCCACCAGCTCCGCCGCCTCCCCGGCATCGGTGACGTGGACGATCAGCGGGTCGAAGGTCGGCCGACCCTTCGCCTCGAAGATGCCGGCCACCGCCTCGGCGTCGAGGGCGTTGGCGCCAAGGCCGTAGACGGTTTCGGTGGGAAAGGCGACCAGCCCACCCGTGCGCAACACGGCGGCGGCGCGATCAATCTGCTCCGGCGTGACGATCTCAGCCATGGCGAAACGGTAGAAAAGCCGCGAAGCCGACGCAAGAGGTCCCTCCTCGACACCCGCAGCGAGAGCCTGCCCCTGGCCTCCAGCCCCTAGCCTTTCACTCCCCCCACCGGCGAAAAAATGTACGTATAGCCGCTGCCTTCGCGGTACGGCTCGCCGCCGAGGTCGGCATCGACGAAGTTGGGCTTGGCGGTGGCGTGCGGGTCGACGCGCCGGTCGTCGGTGAAGACGGCGAGATAGCCGCGGCGCGGGCCGCGGTCGATCACCCCCCACGCCCGGGCCGTGGGGCTGGCCGTCCAGGGCGAAAAGCCGAACACGCGGGCAGCCTCGTCATGGTCCACGGCAGCCTCCTTCCGGTCAGCCCGGCTCCCCCGTCGGCATCGCAATGCCGTGGACCAGGCGGTGCACGGCACCCTGCGGAGTCAACTCGCTGGCGTAAAGGCCGATCGCCTCCACCCGCACCCGGCCGAGATCGGCCTCGGCGTGCGCCTCGAGAAACGCGCGCACCCGATCCACGCCCGCCTCGGGGTTCCGGTCCCGCTGATATCGCGGCTGACGACGCTTGCGCCGGCGCGGTCGGCGGCTCCCCACCTTCACCCGCGCGAGCGTCAGGTGCGGCGAATAGCCGCGCTGGTCGGGCGGAATCGGCGGATCGAGCATCGCCAGTTCCTCGCTCACCGCCTCCGCGAGCGCGATCAGCGGCTGCGGATCGGCCGGCGCCGCCCAGATCACCCGAGGCGGCCGGCGACCGCGCTCGGGGAAACAGCCCACCCGGGCCAGGTGCAGCTCGAAAGGCTCCACCCCCGCCCGCTCGGCCGCGGCCTCGAGCGCCCCGCTCAGTTCGGGCACCCGCTCTTCGGGCGTGTCGCCCAGAAAGCGCAGCGTGGCGTGAAACTGCTCGGGCGCGACCGGGGAAACCAGCGGCCGCAGCTTCTCGAGCTCGTTCAGGCACGCCCGCACCCCCTCGACGGGCGGGGATGTCGCCGCGATGAACAGTCGCAAGTCGGCCATACGGGCAAGTCTGGGCGCCTGGGGCGCCGGATTCAAGAGCGAAGCTTGCAGTTGGCCGCAGCCGAATTCAGAACTTCAGCAGCGCCAGGTATTCGACGTTGCCGCCCTTGCCGCCTCGGATGGGCGACTCGACGTGGCCGAGCACGGTAGCGCCGAGGTCGGGCAGCTCGCCCAGGATGCGGCGGAGGATCGCCTCGGCCTCGTCGTCGGGGAGTACGCCCTTGCGTCCGCCGCGCATGGCCTTGCCGCCGCTCTCGTAGTGGGGCTTGATGAGGCTGATCACGTGCCCGGCCCCTTCGGGGAGCCACTTGCGGGCGACGGGGAGCGCCTTGTTCTGGGTCGTCCAGCCGAGATCGAGCACGACGAGCTGGCAGCCGGGGAAGTGCTCGATTTTGCTTCGCGGGTCGAAGTGGATGGCGTTGGTGCGTTCGAGCACGGTGACGCGCTCGTCCTGGCGGAGCTTCCACGCGAGCTGACCGTAGGCGGTGTCCACGGCGAAGACGTGGGCGGCGCCGCGCTGGAGCAGGCAGTCGGTGAACCCGCCCACCGAGCAGCCGAGGTCGGCGCAGGTGAGCCCGGCGGGGTCGAAATCGAATGCGTCGAGCGCGGCCTCGAGCTTGAGTCCGCCGCGGGAGACGTAGGGGGAAGCGTTCGGCATGGGAACATGATAATGGAGGATGGCGAATGCCAGATGGGAACGCGGCTCCCGCGCTGCAAGCCGGGGCAGAGCGCCGCGCCGCCCCGGGTATGGTGCGATTCGCAGCACACGGACGCGGAAGCGGATCCGCGGCAGCACGGCGCTTGCCGCGGCTTGGGGCGTGGGAACGGGGAAGCCCCTCGAGGTTGCCCAAAAGAACAGGCCCACCCCGAAGGATGGGCCTGTCTGCACTGGCCACGACTGTGAAGTCGTGTCTGGGACCTGGCGGCTCAGGCGCTGAAGGAGCTGCCGCAGCCGCAGGTGGTGGTCGCGTTGGGGTTGTTGAAGACGAAGCCCCGGCCCATCACCTCGTCCTTGAAGTCGATGGTGGTGCCGTTGAGGTAGAGATAGCTCTTGGGGTCGCAGACGATGTGGACGCCCTGCTCCTGGAAGGTTTCGTCGTTGTCCCGCTGATTTTCGGTCAGGTCGAGCAGATAGCTGAACCCGGAGCAGCCGCCGCCCTTGACGCCGACGCGGAGACGGATGTTCTCGGCGTCGAGCTCCTGCTGGTCGACGATGTTCTTGATTTCACGGGCTGCGGTCTCGGTCAGATGGATGGCCATGGTGGTGGTCTCCGTGGTGTCGTGTGTACGCAACGTCAAGGCACGATAGCAGCCGGCCGATCGTGAGGCCAGCGATCAGTCGGCTCCGCTCGGGGCGGGCGTGGTCAGGCGGACGAGCGGCTGGCCGGGCTCGTAATCGGTTTCGTCGAGCAGGTCCTGAAGGCTCATCTGCTCGAGCAGTCGGTCGATGCGGTCGTGCAGCCGGGCGAGCACCTGCCAGCAGCCGGTGTCGCCCGGGGCGGGCTCGTCGCCGCCTTCGACGGCGTGGAGGACCTGCCGCAGCTCGATCTTGCGCGGGTCCCGGCCGAGCTCGTAGCCGCCGGTGGCGCCGCGGGTGGAGCGGACGAGTCCGCTGGAGGCGAGCTCCTTAAGCACGTTCATCAGCAGCGGCAGGGGCATGTCGAAGGTCTCGGCGATCGATCGCGCGCTCGACGGCCCGGCCGGCTGGTGCCAGCGGTGGCCGAGATAGACCAGGGCGACGAGCGCGTAATCAGATTTGCGAGTTAGACTCAACATCGTTTAAATGATGATAGGAGCCCCTCCTTCGCATTTCAAGGGTGGGCCCGGCCATCCCGTCAGCGGGCGTCCGCCGCGCCGCCCCCGGCCCGGTGAAGCGCAGAAACCTTCTGAAACTGCTAGGATACTGCATTTACAGTATCCCAGGATTCCGGCTCCCCGGAATTCCCCCCAATGCCCCGGGAGCCCGCCCGACAGCGTCCGGGCAGCACTTTTTTTGCCAGGAGCACGCGCCGATGTCCCAGTCGACCCTGCAGACCGACCTGTCCGCCGACGTTTCGGCCGCGGGCCAGGGGCTGTACAAGACCGTCCTTCTCTTCGGCGCCCCCGGCGCAGGCAAGGGCACGCAGGGGCGGATTCTGGGTGACATCCCCGGCTTCTACCACTTCGCCTGCGGCGACGTTTTCCGCTCGATCGACATTCACAGTCCGCTCGGGCGGGTCTTCTACGAGTATTCCTCCCGTGGCGAGCTCGTGCCGGACGGCGTGACCGTGCAGATGTGGGCCGAGAACATCCGGGCCCACGCCACGATCGGCAATTACAAGCCGCGCACCGACCTGATGGTGCTCGACGGCATCCCGCGGACGCTGGAGCAGGCGAAGCTGCTCGAGCAGCACCTCGAGGTGCTCAAGGTGATCAACCTGCACTGCGACGACGAGGAGGCGATGTTCGAGCGTCTTCGCCGACGGGCGCTGAAGGAGAACCGCTTCGACGACGCCGACGAGAAGGTGATCCGCCGGCGGTGGCGGGTGTTCGAGGAGGAGACCCAGCCGGTGCTGGACTATTACCCCAGCGAACTGGTGGTCAACGTCGATTCGCTCGGCTCGCCGGGCGGGGTGCTGCGGGACATTCTGGAGGTGGTCGTGCCGATTCAGGACGCCCACTTCTCGGGTTTCGACGACTGATCGCCGACCGCGGGGACACGCGGCGGCACGGAGGGCGAGAGCAGGCGCGGGGGCGCGTATCATTCTGGTGCGGAAGATCTTCCGCGCCGGTCGAGCAGTCACGGACCGACGCCGGAGGGAGCGGACGAGGAGTCTGCCGGTGTATGAGGTGATCTGCCCAAGCTGCGGCCGCAGGACGGAGTCGCCTTTCGTGCGGCTCGGCGCGGTGGTTGACTGTCAGTATTGCGGCCATCGCTACGCGATCGGTGCGCAGCAGGTGCGCCGCCGGGGCAAGGCGGGCGCAGCCGACCCGGCCGGGACGAATGCGCCGGCTGACGAGGCGGCCCCGACCGGCCGCGAGCGCTGCGAGGAGGCCGGGCGGGCACTGGGTCTCTCGGGTCTGTCGGACATCATGCGCCGCGAAGCGGGTCCCCCGGCCCCGGAAAAGAAGCAGGGGCAGCGTCCAGCCAAACCCACTGGCCCGCCGACGGCGGCGAAACGGAAGCAGGCGGCTCCGCCGCACGATCGACGTGCGGAGAGGCACCCGGCGAGAAAGTGGTATCTCCTGCTGGCCGGAGTGGCGGTGGCGGTCGTGCTGGCCGCACTGGCGGTGCTGGCGGCGAACAGCGCGGGGGCGAGCATCTGCGGAGACGGGCTCAGCTCGGCGGAAGCGCTGTCGCTGCCGCTGGTTCGGGCCGAGCGGCTGGATTCGGGCGTCTGGCGGCCCGGCCCGCCGCCGGGGGAAGCGCTGGTGGAGGCATCGGACGTTGCCGTGCGGGCGGCGCGTCGGCGGGTCGGGCGGCGCGGCGCGGCCGAGCTGGCGGTACGGATCGCCTCGGGCAGCGTGGACCTGATCGAGTCGGGTCGCGTTCGGTTGACGCTGGTTTCGTCGGACGGGCGGGCGCTGGCGTGGCGCGAGTTGCCGGTGACGCTGCTGAGTTCGCGGACGCCGCAGCGCCGGCTGGTGCCGCTGCCGCCCGGGCTGGCGGAGGCGGCTTTCGAGGTCCGGGCGGAGCTGGAGGTGGACCGCCGACTGGAGGGCGGGGTTCGGCTGGAGGTGCAGGAGGTTCGCGAAGCCCCCCTGCCCCGGACGATCCGCCAGGGGTATCGGCTGCGGGTGCTGATGTTCAACCGCCTGCCCCGGCCGATGCAGCGGGTCGTGCTGCAGGTCGTGGCGGTGGGCCACGACGGTCGGCCGGTGGCGCGGTGGCGCGGCGTGTACCGCGACGGCGTGCCGGCCAACCAGCGGGTGGAACTCCAGGCCCTGCTGCCGAAGGTGCCGGAGCAGCGGATCGCCCAGTGGCGGGTGGAGGCGGCGGGGTACTGAGAAGTGGCCGAGTGGTACCGGCCCCACATCCGTGTTAGCCCCCGGCTTTGCCGGGGGGTGAGCAACTGAGGCCGTGCAGACCGGAATTATGAAAAAGGGCCGGAGCAGGCTGGCTGCTCCGGCCTCTTTGGCGCGATTTGCCTGTTGGGGCTTACTGCTGCTGCTCGGCGGCTTCTTCGCCGGTCTGCTCCTGGGCGGGCTCTTCGGCCTGCTGGGACGTCCGGGCCTCGTCCTGCGACTGCTCGGCGGCCTCGGAGGCGGGCCGCTCGGGCTGATCGGCTTCCTCGGTGTCCGGGGTCTCGACGTCCATGAGCTCTTCGAGCGTGAAGTCCGGGGCCGGGGCTTCCTCGCGGTCGAGCAGGTCCTGCTCGATGCGGACGGGTCGGCCGCGCAGTTCAATGGTATCGCTGGCGACGAAGTCGGAGGTGCCGCCGATCTTCTCGGGCATCAGGCCGTCGAGGGCGTAGAGCTTCCACTCGAACGAGTCGGCGGGCAGGCCGCTGATGTAGACGCCGGCGGGATCGCCCTCGACGTCGAACCAGAGCTTGAGGTAGTGGTCGATGGGGATGCGCATCGCCCAGATCTCCTCCCCGGTGACGGTGTCGACCACGGCGACCCGCCTGGGATTATGGGCGGTGCTGGAGAACTTCTGCTTGTCGGCGGACGCGGCGCAACCGGCGGCGGCCACCAGGGCGACCAGGATCATCAGCGCAGCCAGCGGACGGATGGTTCGGAACATGAAGGGCTTCCTTTCTTCTCCGGAAAAAGCGGTTTTGCTTTGATCATACGATAAGTTCTTCCGCCTCCCGCAGCCAGAGGGGGGAGGCAGGAAGCGAGGAAAACTTGGCCCCGGCCGTGGGGAGCGAGGTGAAACGATCCTATCATGGAGAACGTTCTGATCGTGAGGCGCGCATGATGGATCCAATCATTCAGCTTATTCGCCGGACGAGGCGGCGGCAGTTCGCCGGGGGTGTTCTGCGCTGGCTCGGCCGCCTCGGCGCCGCGGCCGCGGGGGTGGCGGCAGTGGTGATCCTCACCGATCGGCTGCTGCTGGCGGCCGAGCTGCCGGTGTGGCCCTGGGGCGTGGTGGCGGGTGTGGTGGTGGTCGCGGCGGTGATCGTGGCGTGGATGCGCCGGCCGAGCGAAGAAGCCGCGGCCGAGCTGCTGGACCGCCGACTGGGGCTCAAGGACCGCATTGGCTCGGCCGTGTGGGCGAGGCAGCATGCCGACGAGCCGATGGCGGCGGCGGTGATGGAGGACGCTCGCCGATCCGCTGCCGGCCGGAAGGCGTCGGAGGCGGTGCGGGTGCGTCTGACGCGGAGCTGGGCGTGGATGGTGCCGATGGTGGCGCTCGCGGCCGGGCTGTGGTGGCTGCCGGAGATGGATCTGCTCGGCCAGGCGGCGACGCGGCAGCGGCAGCAGGCCCGGGCGGAGCAGGCGCAGCAGGCGAAGCAGACGGTCACCGAGGCGGCGCAGGTGCTTCGCGAGCGGCCGGAGGCGGCGGCTGAGGAGGAAGCGGGCGACCGTGCCGCCCTGCTCGAGGAGCTCGAGTCGCTGGCGCAGCGGGACCTGTCCGAGGGCGAGTCGCTTCGCGAGCTGGATCGGCTGAGGCGGGACCTTGAAGCGGAGCGGGAGGAGAAGGAGCAGGAGCTTCAGACGGTGCAGAGCACGATGAGCCGGGTCGAGCCCGAGCCCGGCGGCCCGGCGGACCGGTTTGCCGAGGCGCTTCGCCGGGGCGACTTCGGCGAGGCCCGGCAGGAGGTCGAGCGGCTGACCGAGCAGGTGGAGGCGAGCGAGCTGACGCCGGCCCAGAAACAGGCGTTCGGCCGGCAGCTCGATCAGATGGCCGAGCAGCTCGACCAGGCGGCCCGGACGGCGGGGCCGAGCGAGCAGCAACTGGCGGACGCGGGGCCGAGCGAGCAGCAGGCGCCGCCCCCGATGGCGTCCGACCGCGAGCCGACGCCGGACACGCCGGGCCAGCAGCCCGACCGGGACGCGGCAGGCGACCGGCAGGCGGATGGCGAGCGTCAGGCGGAGTCGGATCGCGAGCCGCAGTCGACGCCGGACCAGCAGCAGGCGCAGCGGGAGCCGGGCGAGGAGCCCCAGCCGGGCGAGCCATCCGGACAGCAGGGGCAACAGGGTCGGCAGCAACAGGCGGAGCAGTCGCCCACCGGGGAGCAGCCCGGCCAGCAGCCGGGCCAGCAGCCCCAGCCGGGCGGTCAACAGCAGGCCCAGCCACAGCAGCAGTCGGGTCAACAGGCGGAACAGCAGCAGGCCCAGCGGCAGCCTGCCGACCAGCAGCCCGGACAGCAACCGGGACAGCAGGCGCAGCGGAACTCGGGTGGCCAGCAGCCCGGCGGACAGCAGCCGGGCAGGCAGGGGTTGTCCGAATCGCTGCGGCGGATGGCGCGGTCGCTCGGCAGCGAGCCGCAGCCGGGCGGGCAGGAGGGCTTCGGTGACGGCGCCCGGCAGGCGCAGCGGGACCTGTCCGAGATGGAGCAGCTCGAGCGCGAGGTGCAGCGGACGGGCCAGGCGAACGAGCGGCTGCGCGAAGCGATGCGGCAGGCCGGGCGGACCACGCCGCCCCCCTCCCCCGGCAGCAGTCAGCGGCAGGCGGGGCGAGGCCCGGGCGGTTCGATGCTGGGTCCCGAGCGTCAGCCCGGCGAGGTCGGCGCCCGGGGCGAGCGGGACGTGCGTGACGAGCCGGGGCGGATCAGTGCCTGGTGGGAGCAGCAAGGCGGGGCCGAGGGGGGCGAGGCGGGCACCACCTTCACCCCCGACGCGGGGAGCGCCCGCGATGCGGCGGAGCGGGCGATCAGCGAGGACCGGGTGCCGCAGCGATATCATGAGTCGGTGCGGCGGTACTTCGAGCAGCTGCCCGATGATTCCGAGCGGCCGGGGTCCCAGGAATGAGCACGCGGGAGGCTGACCGGGTTTTTGAATTTCCATTTCGACCATCCTGAACTGCTCTGGCTCCTGCTGCTGGCGATCCCGGCGGCGGAGTGGGGGCGGCGTTGCCTCAAGGCGCTTTCGCCCCTGCGTCGGCGGCTGGCGGTCGGTCTGCGCGTGGCGCTGCTGGCGGGCCTGGCGCTGATGCTGGCCGGGCCGGTGGCGGTGTGGCGGCACGAGCAGTTGACGGTGGTGGCGGTGCTGGATGGGTCGCAGTCGGTGCGGCAGTTTTACGAGCCGCCGGCCGAGGCGGAGACCGGCGAGCCGAGGCGGCTGGAGACGTGGCTGACGTCGTGGCTGACCCGGGCGAGCGAGGATCAGCGGCCGAGCGATCGGCTGGGGCGGATCGACTTCGACGGTCGCCCGCGGGTCGAAGCGCTGCCGGGCGAGGGCGTGGAAGCGGCGTCGGCCGAGTCGGGCGCGGCCCCGCTGGCGGACGGCACGGACATTGGCGGGGCGATTCGGCTGGCGCTGGCGATGTTTCCGCCCGAGAGCGGCGCGCGGCTGCTGCTGGCGAGCGACGGCAACGACACGCAGGGCTCGACGGAGCGGGTGCTGGCGGCGGCGCGGGAGGCCTCGGCCGCGGGGGTGCGGGTGGACGTGCTGCCTTTGAGCTACGAAGCGCAGCGGGAGGTGATGGTCGAGGCCGTGCACGCCCCGGTGCAGGCGAGCGAGGGGCAGAGCGCCGCAGTGCGGATCGTGCTGCGGGCGACCGAGCCGATGGCGGGCCGGCTCCAGCTTCTCCAGGACGGTCAGCCGGTGGATCTCGACCCCGGCCCGGCACGGGGGCTGGCGGTGAGCACGCGGGACTGGACCCGGCAGAGCGATGCCGAGGCCGCGGCCGGGCGGTGGGCGCTGGTGGAGACGGTGCAGCTCGAGCTGCCGCGGCGGGGACTCAGCCGATACCGGGCGATCTTCGAGCCGGCGGGCGGCGATTCGCTGGCGACGAACAACGAAGCGCGGGCGGTGACGCTCGTGTCGGGCAAGGGCCGGGTGCTGGTGGTGGACGGCGTGGGCGGCGAGAGCGGGCAGGTGCTGCCCGACTCGCTCAGGCGGCGCGGGATCGAGCTGGAGGTGGTGCCCCCAGCCGGGCTGCCGAGCGAGCTGGGGGACCTCCAGCGGTATGACGCCGTGGTGCTGCAGGACGTGCCCGCCGAGGCGGTGAGCCCGCCGCAGCAGGCGATGCTGGCGGAGTACGTGCACGAGTTGGGCGGCGGATTCGCCATGATCGGCGGGCCGAACAGCTTCGGCGCGGGCGGATGGACGAACACGCGGGTGGACCGGATTCTGCCGGTGAACTGCGAGATTCCCGACAAGGCAGTGCTGCCCAGCGGGGCGCTGGTGCTGGTGATCGACCGCTCGGGCTCGATGGGCCAGGGGGTCGGCGCGACGGGCAGGACGCAGCTCGAACTGGCGGCGGAGTCGGCGGTGCTGGCGCTGAACACGCTGTTTCCCAGGGACCTGATCGGGGTGATCGCGTTCGACTCCAGCGCCGGCGTGGTGGTGGAGATTCAGCCGGCTGACAACCCGCGGGAGGTGGCGAAGCGGATCTACTCGATCCAGTCCGGCGGCGGGACGAACATCTACGCCGGGCTGAACCTCGCGCGGAAGCAGCTTCAGGGCCTGGAGATGCAGGACGCGGCGGTCCGTCACGTGGTGCTGCTGAGCGACGGGGAGAGCACCGAGCCGATGGGCGGCAGCTATCACGAGCTGGTGCGGGACATGGCGATCTCGGGCATCAGCCTGTCGACCGTAGGGGTGGGCGACAGTCACGACCGGCAGCTTCTCGCGAGGCTGGCGGGGCTGGGCGACGGGCGGTATCACCCGATCCAGGACCCGCAGAATCTGCCGCAGGTCTTCATCAAGGAAGCGCGGACGATCCGCCAGAACCTGGTGCGCGAGGAGCGGTTCGTGCCCGAGCGGCGGCGGACGGGCTCGCCCGTGCTGTCGGGCGTGGGGGACGTGCCGCCTCTGGATGGGTTCGTGTTGACCGAGCGGAAGCGGGATCCGCGGGTGTTCCTGCCGCTGGTGGGCCCCGACGATCGGCCGGTGTTCGCGCACTGGCAGGTCGGGCTGGGGCGGTCGGCGGCGTTCACCTCGGACGCGACCAACCGCTGGGCGGCGCCCTGGCTGGGCTGGGGCGGCTACGCCGACTTCTGGGCGCGGACGATGCGCCTGATCGCCCGGCCGAGCGAGGGGCGCGGGGTGGACCTCTTCGCCGAGATCCAGAGCGATCGGATCGTCATGCGCCTCGACACGGGCGGCGGCGAAGAAGGCGACGCCGCCCGGCGGGTGCACGGCGCGGTGCTGGGCCCGGACGGCGAGGCGCGGGAGGTGGAGCTCGAGCAGACCGCCCCGGGCCTCTACGAAGGCAGCGCCCCCGCGGCGGAGACCGGCAGCTACGTGGCCAACCTGGTGCTCGAGGGCGAAGGCGGCGAGCGCACGAGCGCCTTCGCCGCGGCGAGCCGCTCGCCCGGCGAGGAGCTCAGGCGGCTCGCGTCGAGCGAGGCGCTGCTCGAGCAGGTGGCCGAGATCACCGGCGGACGGGTCCTGAGCCCGGACCTGCCCGAGCAGGCGGGGCTGTTCGACCGCGATCAGCCGATCGTGTCGTGGAGCGCGCGGCCGCTGTGGCCGGTGCTGCTGTGGCTGATCATCCCCCTGCTGCTGCTGGACGTGGCGTGTCGGCGGATCGCCTGGGACGCGGCGGCGGTGCGGCGGAAGCTGCGCGAGCAGCTCGGCTTTGGTAGAGAGGGTGAGCGGGCCGAGGCGCAGACGCTCGCCGCGCTGCGACGGACGCGGGACGAGACACGTCAGCAGAGCGAGGCGAGGCGGAAGCAGCGGTTCGAAGCCGAGCCCGAGACGAAGGCGAGCAGCGACCTCAGCGCCCAGCTCGGCGGAGCCGCGAAGGAGCCCGCCCCGCGCGAAACGGCGCAGCAGACGCCCGCCGGGGCCGAGGGGGACGGCGAGCCGGAGCAGGAAGACAGGACGACCAGCCGGCTGCTCGCCGCGAGGCAGCGGGCGAGGCAGCGATACGACCAGGAAGAGCAGAAGTAGGAAGTAGACAGTCGGCGAAGCGGCCGAAGGAGATAATGATGAGCGAGCAGGATATCCAGCAGCAGGTTGCCGGTCAGGCCGAGGCGTTTCGGCGGGACTATGAGGCGGTGCGCGAACAGGTCGGCCGGGTGATCGTGGGCCACGACGAGGTGGTCGGCGGCGTGCTGACCTGCCTGTTCGTGGGCGGGCACGCGCTGCTCGAAGGCGTGCCGGGGCTGGGCAAGACGCTGCTGATCCGCTCGCTGAGCCAGGCGCTTCGGCTGGAGTTCAGCCGCATTCAGTTCACGCCCGACCTGATGCCGGCCGACATCACGGGCACGACGGTCGTGGTGGAAAGCCGGGGCGAGGACGGGCAGTCGCGGCGGGAGTTTCAGTTTCAGCGCGGGCCGGTGTTCGCGCAGATCGTCCTCGCCGACGAGATCAACCGGGCAACACCCAAGACGCAGTCGGCCATGCTCGAGGCGATGCAGGAGCGCAGCGTCACCGTGGGCGGCACGACGCACGCGATGAGTCGGCCGTTCTTCGTGCTGGCGACGCAGAACCCGATCGAGCAGGAGGGGACCTACCCGTTACCCGAGGCGCAGCTCGACCGGTTTTTCTACAAGCTGGACGTCGGCTACTCCAGCCGGGAGGAGATGCACGAGATCCTCAACCGCACGACGCGGGCGGTGGAGCCGACGATCGAGCCGGTGCTGGACGGGGAGGCGATTCTCTCCTATCAGAAGCTGGTGCGGCAGGTGGTGATCGCCCCGCACGTGCAGGACTACGCGATCCGCTGCGTGCTGGCGACGCATCCGGACGGGGCGTATGCGAGCCCGATGACCCGGCAGTTCGTGCGCATCGGCGGCTCGCCCCGCGCGGCACAGTCGCTGGTGCTGGGCGGCAAGGTGCAGGCGCTGCTCGACGGCCGGGCGAACGTGAGCGTGGAGGACATTGGCAGGGTGCTGCTGCCGGCGATGCGTCACCGCATCCTGCTCAACTTCGAGGGCCAGGCCGAGGGCGTTACGCCGGACATGGTGCTCAACGAGATTCGCGATACTTTGAAGGTGGAAGGAGGGATGAGAACCTAGGACCAGGGGCGCCCCCGCAGAAGGGCCGCGGACGGCTCATGTGCGGGCTTTGGTGAGTGAGGCAGGAGCCTCCCCTCACCTTCTCTGCGCTTCTCTCCCTTTTTTCATCTCCGTACCTCTGTGTCTCTCTGGTTTTCTTCCCCATGGCTGAGACGGACACAAAACGCGAGCTTCTCTCCCCCGAGTTCATGCATCAGCTCGATCGGCTGGACGTGCTGTCCCGCAAGATCCTGGCCGGGCGCATGCAGGGCGAGCGGCGGAGCAAGCGCAAGGGGCGCAGCGTCGAGTTCGCGGACTACCGCAACTACGTCGCGGGCGACGACCTGCGCTTTCTCGACTGGAACCTCTACGCCCGGCTGAACAAGCTGTTCCTGCGCCTCTTCCTCGAAGAGGAGGACCTGCTGGTCACCGTCGCCGTCGACGTCAGCGCCAGCATGGACTACGGCGACCCGAACAAGCTTCTCTACGCCAGACAGCTCGCGGCGGCCCTGGGATACATCGGGCTGGTGAACTACAACCGCGTGAGTCTGTATACTTTCGCCAGCGGCATTCGCGACCAGCTTCCCTCCCAGCGCGGCCGGCGCCCCCTGCCGCGGATGCTGGACTTTCTCGCCTCCCAGCGGCCCGCGCCGGCGGAGGCGGGCGGGGACCTGACGGAAGTATGCAAGCGGCTGTCGCTGCTCCAGCGTTCGCCGGGGATGATTATCCTGATCAGCGATTTTTTCGACAAGGGTGATCTCTCCCAGTCGCTTCGCTACCTTGCGGATGACCGGCAGGACGTGTACGCCGTGCAACTGCTTTCGCCGCAGGAGATGGACCCGCGGCAGGCCCGGCTGGAGGGCGACCTGCGACTGCGCGACGTGGAGGACGCGGACGTCGCCGAGGTGACCATCACGCCCGAGCTGATCCGGCGCTACCGGGCGAACCTCGAAGCCTGGTGCCAGCACGTCCGCCAGCAGTGCGTGCGGCGGGGGATCAGCTACCTCATGAGCGAAACAAGCGTGCCGTTCGAGACGGTGGTTCTCAAGTACCTTCGTGAACGGGGGCTGCTGAAGTAGAGCCTTGGGCCAGGGGAAACAGCCAGGACAGAGCCTGCCCCCTGAGCCCCGGGCCCCGGGCCCTGAACGAACCATGACCTTTCTCTCTCCCATCACGGCCATTGTCGCTGCTGCGGTTGCGGTACCGCTGCTGGTGGCGCTGTACTTTCTCAAGCTCCGTCGGCGGGAGGTGCCGGTGCCCTCGACGCTGCTGTGGCGCAAGAGCATCCACGACCTGCAGGTGAACTCGCCGTTCCAGAAGCTGAGGCGGAACCTGCTGCTTCTGCTGCAACTGCTCATCCTCGCCTGCCTGCTGCTGGCGATGGCCCGGCCGAGCGTGCAGCAAGCCGCGGCACCCGGGCAGCGGGTGGCGATCGTGCTGGACCACTCGGCGTCGATGAACGCCACGGACGTCCGCCCCACCCGCCTGGAGGCGGCGAAGGATGCGGCGATGCGGCTGATCGACCAGCTCGCAGCCAACGGCGAGGCGGGCGGGGCGATGCTCGTCAGCTTTGCCGACGAGGCCACCGTCGCCCAGCGCATGAGCCGGGACTGGCCTCGCCTCCGCCGGGCGGTGGAGCAGGTGGGCCGAACCGATCAGCCCGGCCGACTCGCCGGGGCGCTCGACCTGCTCGAGCCCTACGCCCGTCAGCAGGCGGGCGAGGAGCAGTCGCTGCTGGTGTATGTCATCAGCGACGGCAGGGTGGCAGTCGAGCGCGAGGAGCTGCCCGCCCTGCCCCGGGCGGAGATCCGCTACCTGCCCATCGGCAGCGAACAGCCCGCCAACGTGGGTATCGTCGCCTTCGCGGCCCGGCGGAGCTACGACCAGCCCGAGCGGGTACAGGTCTTCGCCCGGGTGCACAACGCCGGCCCCGCCCCGGCGGAAACGGCGCTCAACCTGCGCGTGGACGGCGAGCTGACGCAGGTGCAGCCGCTGCGCCTCCCCCGCGCCGCGACCGGCGGGCCGGGCGAAGAGCGGGTGACGTTCGAGCTGACGCTGGCGGGATCGGCGCTGGTCGAGGGGGAGCTCGACACAGACGACGCCCTGCCCGCGGACGATGAAGCCCGGCTGATCGTCGCCCCGGCGAGGCGGCAGCGGGTGCTGCTGGTGGGCCGGGCGGACAGCTTCCTCTCCCGCGGGCTGCGCAGCGCCGGCGTGAAGGAGCTGACCGTCATGAGCCCGGCCGAGTACGAGGCACTTTCGCCCCGGCGTATCCGCGGCGAAGGCGACCAGGCCGGCTGGGACCTCGTCGTGTTCGACGGCTACGCGCCGCAGGCCGTGCCGCCCGTGAGCAGCCTGTCGTTCGCGGCCGCGCCCCCGGTGGCGGACCTGGCGCTGCGCGAGCCGGCCGCCGAGGGGGCGCAGCCGGTGCTGGACTGGCGGCGGAACCATCCGCTGCTGCGTCACGTGTCGCTGGACGACGTGCGGCTCGCCTCGCCCGGCCGACTGGTCCTGCCGCGCGGTGCGACCGTGCTGGCGAGCGGGCAGAGCGGGCCGCTGCTGGCGAGCGTAAGCGTGGACGGCACGCGCCACGTCGTGGCGAGCTTCGACGTGCAGCAGACCAACTGGCCGATGCAGGTGAGCTTCCCGGTGTTCATCGCCAACAGCGTGCAGATGCTCGGCCGATCGAGCCTGGGCGAGCAGGCGGGGCTGGCGTGGCAGGCGGGTGAGGTCGCCGAGGTGCCGGTGACCAGCGAAGCGCCCGTGCGCTACCTCGGCCCGGCGGCGCTCGAAGCGCAGCCCCGGCTGGGCCAGGCGGTGCTGGGGCCGCTGCGGCGGGCGGGGCTGTATGAGGCCGAGGCAGGCGACCCGGCCGAGCCGCTGGATCGACTCGCGGTGAACGTGGCAAGCCCGCTGGAAACCGACCTGCGCGTGGCGGAGCAGATCGACATCCCCGCCGGCGGCTCGCAGGCCGGCAGCGCCCGGGCCGAGCCGGTGCGGCGGGAGATCTGGCCCTGGCTGGCCTGGGCGGCACTGGCGGTGCTGCTGGTCGAATGGCTGGTCTACACGCGGCGGATGCGGATGTAGCGGGCGGCCGGGCTAACGAAAAGTCTGCGTCACCCGCCTGGCCGCCTATGATTGCGGCGGAGACGTCTGACGCGCCCTGGCGGGCGAGACAGAGAGCCGGGAACCTTCTACATCGACCACCGCCATGATCCGCAAGCACCCGCTGATCTGGTTTTTCGTCATCACCTTCGCCATCACCTGGAGCGTGGCGCTGACCGCCTGGCTGCTGCACGTGCTGAACGTGTTCCAGCTTCCCGCCCCCAGCCCCGGCGAAGGCCACCTCCAGGGCCTGTCGCGCACGCCCGGCCCGACCGAGGACGTGGACGTGAACGTGGGCATCGGCGGCTACGTCCTGCTCATCCTCGGGGTCTGGGCACCGACGCTGACGTCGATCGGCCTGTCGTGGCACCTCGGCGGGTGGGACCAGCTCAAACGGCTGCTTCGCCGACTGCTCCGCTGGCGGGCGGGCTGGATCTGGTGGCTGCTGGCGATCTTCGGGCCGCTGGTCGTGCAGATCCTGGCGATGGTGATGGTCAAGCCGTTCGAGACGGTGGACCTCGGCCGGTGGGGGCCGGACTCGGTGACGGCGTTCTTCGTGTTCCTCGGCGCGGGGATGGCGGACGGCCCGCTGGGCGAGGAGTTGGGCTGGCGCGGCTTCGCCCTGCCGCGGATGATCCGCCACATGTCCGGCCGAGTCGCGGCCGTCGTGCTGGGCGTGATCTGGGCGGCCTGGCATCTGCCCGCCTTCTTCGTGCCCGGCGTCGAGCGGATCGCCCTGCCGCCCGGGTTCGGCTATGAGCCGTTTTTCCTGCTCCTCGTCTCGGCGTGCGTGCTGATCAGCTGGGTCTACCTCGGTGGCCGACAGGTTCTGCCGCTGGCGATCGTGATGCATTTCACGATGAACTTCGCCCTGCTGACGGTGGGGCGGGATCCGCAGCCGACGCTGATCTGGGCGATGACCGCCGCCGCGGGCCTGTCCGCGGTGCTGGTGCTGATTTTCACCCCCGATCTGGGTCGGCAACGCGCGCTCGAGAGCGACCCCGACCTTGGCCGCACGTTGGATGAGCGGGAAAACTCGTCGTGACGGGCAAACCCGGCGCGGTTGAGGTCCGTAAAATGGGAGCAGGCGGTTTTGCCGGCCGGTGCTGTTCCTGGTGGGGGGGCGGTACTGGTCAGAACCGGCGTGAGTCGCTATATTGGCTGGCCAATCGGCCGCGTGCCCGAGCGGACCAAGGGGACGGATTGCAAATCCGTTGGGCTTTGCCCGTCGTGGGTTCGAATCCCACCGCGGCCTTCACGAAAATCGCCGATTCTGGCCTCTGAGCCGGGATCGGCTTTTTCATTGGGG
>JBKHFW010000061.1:0-18067 GCA_046540025.1 Phycisphaeraceae bacterium | reverse complement strand
AGGGAGTTAGCGGAGTTGCCCGCAAGCCGCGGCAAGCGCCGCGCTGCCGCGGATCTCCGCCAGGTCAATCAGAAAAACCCACCGCACCAGAACCCATGGCCGACCTCACGCAAATCCGCCTGCTCGTCCTCGACGTCGACGGCATCATGACCGACGGCACGATCCGCCTGGACAACCGGGGCGTCGAGACGAAGCGCTTCCACGTCCGCGACGGCCTGGCGATCAAGCTCGCCCAGCGGCACGGCATCGACGTCGCCATCCTCACCGCCCGCTCCTCGCAGGCGGTCGCCCTGCGCATGCGCGAGCTCGGCGTCGAGCTGTTCATCCAGGGGATGAAGGACAAGGCGGCCGGCTTCGAGATGCTGCTCGAGCATACGGCCATCCCGCGCGAGCAGATCGCCTACATGGGCGACGACCTCCAGGACTGGCCGGTCATGCGGCAGGTCGGCTTCAAGATCACCGTGGCCGACGGCTCGCCCGAGATCCGCGACGCTGCCGACCTCGTCACCACCCGCCGAGGCGGCCAGGGCGCCGTCCGCGAGGCCGTCGAGCACCTGCTCAAGGCGCAGGGGAAGTGGGACAAAGTGCTGGCAGGGTTCGGGTTAGGGCTTAGAGGCTAGGGACTGGGGGCCAGGGGCCAGGGGCTTTGGAATCGTACATCCCAAGCCGGGGCAGAGCGCCAGCGCCGCCCCGGGTAGTCTCTGAAAAGTTCGGCCCCATACCCGGGGCGGCGCTGGGCTCTGCCCCGGCTTGACGGGTCTCGACTCTCCCCTCACGCTTGCTAACTCCTCTAACCTCCCTTAACTCCTTCTAACTCCTTCTCTCCCTGCCCCTTCGCGTCTTCGTGGTTCAAGCGGTTCACCCCGCAATCCCCAGCTCCTCGTACACCGCGGCGAGCAGGGACTCCATGCGCTGCTGGTGCTTCCTCTGCCCGGGCATGCCGGTGCAGACGATGGCGACGACGAGGTCGTGGTCCGGGTCGGCCATGCCGATGGAGGCCTGGTTGCCGCCGTGGCCGAAGGTGTTTTCCGAGGCGTGCGGGCCGTAGCCGTAGGGGGCTGGCTCGCCGTGGCGCTTGGAGTCGATGATGAACCCCAGGCCCCAGTCCATGACGTGCTTGAAGGTGTGGTCGTACATCGACTCGCGGTGCCTGCGGGTGAACTCGTCCACCGTTTCGGGTGTGACGATCCGCTGGCCTTCCCATTCGCCGCCGGCGAGGAGCATTTCGTAGAACCTGCCGAGCTGCCACGCCGGGCCGTGGGCGGCGGCGCCGGGGTTGCAGTGGGTCATCGACGCTTCCTCGTGCCACTCCTGCGGCTGAGGCGGCACGCGGTCGGTCTTGAGCATGACGGCGATTCGGCCCTCGTACGCTTCGTACTGTTCGTGGGACATGCCGACCCAGGAGTCGGTCATGCCGATGGGCTCGAAGATGTGTTTCCGCAGGTATTGGCAGATGCCCTGTCCGGTGAGCCGCCGAATGATTTCGCCGAGGATGAACCAGCTCGTGGCGATGTGGTAGCCCGCCTTTTCGCCCGGCTCCCATCGCGGCTCGGGCCCGGCAGCGCAGATGGCCTGGATGATCGTCTTCCAGTCGTCCTGCGGATAGCGGTAGGGGGCCGAGCGGATCCCGCCGGTGTGGGTGAGCAGGTGGCGGACGGTGATGTTTTCCTTGCCTCGCTGGGCGAACTCGGGAATGGTCTCGGCGACGGGGGCGTCGAGGTCGAGCTGGCCCTGCTCCCACTGCTGGGCGATGCCGATGGCGGTCAGCGGCTTGCCCGCGCTGAACCAGGGCACGAGCGTGTCGCGGTTCATGGGCAGGTGCTCGCCCGGCCGGGCGAGGCCGACGGCGAAGCTGGCCAGCGTTTCGCCGCGCTGGGAGACGTAGACCTGCGCCCCGGGATGCCGGCCGTCAGCGATGCCCTGCTCGAGCAGGGCCCGAACTCGGGCGAATCGGAGACTCATGGTGCCAAGCATAGCAGACGTGCCCCGGCGGGGCGGATCAGCCGCTGGCCTCCTGCTTATTCTGCCAGGGCCACCTGCCGGCGATCTCCATCTCGAGCGTGAAGCTGAGGAAGGTCCGGATAAGCACGACGATCGCCAGCACGCCCACGCTGGTGAAGGTGAGATTGACGGCGACGGTGTGGATGATGTCGGCGGCGACGAGGAACTCCAGCCCCAGCAGGATGCCGTAGGCGAGGCGGTGCCGGGTTTCCCGGAAAAGACCCTTGCCGATCTCGCCGCGCACGATCTTCACCGCTGCCAGCAGCAGGACGTACACGGCCATGGTCGCGATGACGCCGATGCCCATGAGTTCGAGCGCTGCGGCGCACCACTCGGCGACGGTCACGATGAAATCGGGCAGGCCGGACACGGGTTCTCCCCTCACTGGGCGTTCAGGGAAAACTAGCGCGATGCGGCGGCGGAATCGAGAAGAGGGGGGAGTTAGCGTGGTGGGTCCGGCTCGCGGACTCGGGATTCCACAAACAAGCGGCGCCCATTGACGGGCTTGCGTGGGATCTGTCCGAGCCGGTGCCGCGATACCCGGGGCGGCGATGCGCTTGCCCCGGCTTGGCGAATACCGTTTCCGAGACCCGAGGCCTCAGCCTCCAGCCTCCAGACCTTAGGCCATCACTGCCCCAGCACGGCGAGGCTGACGCCCTCGGCGGGGCTGACGCGGGCTGCGAACTCGTCCCAGAACTTGTTCAGAATCGTGCGTACGGCCCAGTTGGCGCCGTCGGCGAGGCCGCAGATCGTCGTGCCGGGCATGGCGCCCATCGAGCCGGAGAGCTCGAGCAGCAGGTCGAGGTCGCGGGTCGTGCCGCCCCCGGCCTCGATGCGCTGGAGGATCTGGTACATCCAGTTCGTGCCCTCGCGGCAGGGCGTGCACTGGCCGCAGGACTCGTGGGCGAAGAAGCGGGCGATGTTGCGGGCGACGGCGACCATGTCGGTGTCTTCGTCGAACACGACCACGCCCGCCGTGCCCAGGCCGAGGCAGGCGTACTTCTTGCCGATGTCGAAGTCGAGCTCGGCGTCGTACTGGTCCGGGCCGAGGATACCCATGGAGACGCCGCCGGGGATGGCGCCCTTGAACTGCTTGCCGCCGCGCATCCCGCCGCAGTATTCCTCGATGAGCGTCGAGAGCTTGATGCCCAGGTGTTCCTCGTACACGCCGGGGCGTTCGACGTGGCCGGCGACGCCGAAGAGCTTGGTCCCGAAGCTGGCGGGCACGTTGGGCGGGGCGCCGTCGGGTCGGCCCTTGCCCAGGCTCTGGAACCACTCGGGCCCGTTTTCGAGGATGGCGGGGAGGTAGGCGAGGGTTTCGACGTTGTTGATGACGGTGGGCCTGCCGAACGCGCCGGCGACGGCGGGGAACGGCGGCTTGATGCGGGGCCAGCCGCGCTTGCCCTCGAGGGAGTTGAGCAGGCCGGTCTCTTCGCCGCAGATGTAGGCCCCGGCACCGCGGTGCAGGTGCAGTTCGGGCCACCGGCCGTTGATCTGCCCCAGCTTCGCGTTTTCGCCGAGGATGCCGTGGTCGTACGCCTCGCGGATGGCGGCCTCGAAGACGTCGCGCTGGTGGTGGTATTCCCCGCGGATGTAGAAGTAGGCGGTGTCGAGCCGGCAGGCGTGCATCGTGATGACGATGCCCTCGATGATGAGGTGCGGGTCGAAGTCGACCAGCACGCGGTCCTTGAAGGTGCCCGGCTCGGACTCGTCGCAGTTGATGGCGAGGTAGCGCCGGTCGCCGTCCTCGGGCGGGAGGAAGCTCCACTTCATGCCGGCCGGGAAGCCCGCGCCGCCCCGGCCGCGCAGCTCCGCGGCCTTGACGAGGTCGACGACTTCCCTGGGCTCCATTTCCAGGGCCTTGTCGAGCGACACATACCCGCCCGTGCGGACGTACGCGTCGTACGTCACCAGCTTGCGGTCGGCGATGTCGCCCCAGGGCGGGGTGGGAATGCGCTTGAGCAGAACGGGCTGATTCAGTGCCATCTCACACTTCCTGTCGATCTTCAGCCGCCGGCGGGGCGGGGGACTGCTGCTTTTCGAGAATGTTCGCGATCCGCATCAATTGGCTGTTCATGGCTCGCCACTGACTGACCATGGTCCGCAGCATGATGATGATGACCAGGGGCGCAATGTAAATCCCGATCTCGATCGTACGTTGCAGAAACCGGATTCCATCGTTCAGTTCGATCATCGCGGCGCGACCCCCAAAAGATCAGGTCATCCTCTTCCAAAAGCTGCGGATCACTCCTTGTCCCGTGGCTTTCCCAGGGCGTTGGCAATCCGCGTGAGCTGGCCGACGATGGCGAACAGCAGGAACAGGCCGAGGAGGGGCCAGACGATCACGGTCAGAATCTCGGTCCAATCCATCGTTCGTCTCCCTCCCCGATGGGGCATTTCCGATCCCGTCGAAGCGCCGGGGCGGCTCATCTGCGGGCTTGAAGGTCACTTGCTCTCGTCGCCCTTGTCCTCATCCCTGCGGAGCTCGATTTCCTCGATCGTGGTCCGCCTGAGGATCATCTTCTCGCTGACCTTCTTTTCCTCGACCTTCCGGCTCACTTCCTGCTTGCCGGGCGAGCGGTTCACCGGCTTGACCAGCAGGCCGGCGATTTCCCCGGCCTCTCGGCAGAACTTCTGGAACCAGCCCATCTTGCGCTCCCGCGGGTCAGGGGCTTTGCCGGGCGTCTATTCGAGCGCGTCGAGAATCTCGCCCAGGCTTTCGGGGGTGAGGTTCTCGTGGAGCTTTTCGTTGACCAGGGCCACCGGGGCCGTGCCGCAGGAGCCGAGGCATTCGACCTTCATCAGGGTGAACTTGCCGTCCTCGGTCGTTTCGCCGACGCCGATGCCGAGCTTGTCCTTGATCGCCTGGGTCAGCGTCGTTTCGCCGCAGACTTCGCAGGCGATGGACTGACAGATCCAGATGACGTATTTGCCCTTGGGCTGGAGCCAGAACTCCTCGTAGAAGGTCGCGGTGTCGAGCGTCTCGGCGGCGGTGGCGTCCACGAAGGCCGCGGCCTCCTCGATCGCCTGGCAGGGCAGCCAGCCGTGCTTTTCCTGCAGCGCGTGGAGCACGGGCAGCGTCGCGGCTTTCCGCTCGGGGTAGCGGGGCATGATCTCGGCCTCGAGCTTCGCCTTGAGCTCGTCGTCGAGGTAAGGCTCGTCCCGGCGGTCGATCTGCATGCCGGCGGAGTTTTTGGTGATCCAACCCATGATTCGTTTCGTCCAGCGTCCGGAGCGGCTCCGGGGGGTCACAATCAGGAGGTGCGGCGGATGACCGGCTCAGCGATCCAGTTCCGCCGCGATGATGTTCAGACTGCCCAGCACGGCGACGGCGTCGGCGATCAGGTGTCCCTCCAGCATCTTGGGGAACGCCTGAAAGTGGATGAAGCTCGGCGGCCGGGTGCGGACCCGCCACGGCCTCGGGCCGCCGTCGCTGACGACGAAGTAGCCCAGCTCGCCGTTGGCGGTCTCGTTCGCGGCGTAGGTCTCGGCGACGGGGGCCTCCCAGCCGCGGTTGGTCATGATCAGCTCGAAATGCTGGATCAGCCCCTCGATGCTGCCGTAGACCAGCGACTTGTCCGGCTTGCCCGCCTTGGCGTCGGGATAGATGTTCATCGGGCCTTCGGGGATGTCGTCGATGAGCTGCTCGATGATCGAGACGGCCTGCTTGACCTCTTCGAGGCGGACGAGGAATCGCCCGTACACGTCGCCGGTGGTGGCGATGGGCACCTTGAACTGGACGGCCTCGGCGCCCTGGCCGTCCCAGTTGTCGGCGTAGCAGAGGTAGGGCTCGTCCTTGCGGACGTCGCGCTTGACGCCCGAGGCGCGGGCGACGGGGCCCGAGAGCGACCAGGCGATGGCCTCTTCCCGGCTGATCACCCCGATGCCTTCCGTGCGGTTGCGGAAGATGCGGTTGCGGTTGAGCAGGCCCTCGAGGTCGGCGATCGCCCCGGGCAGCGGGCCGCGGATGAAGTTCTTGACCAGGGTCTTGAAGGTCTCTTCATCGGGCAGTTCCTGCATCGTGCCGCCGACGCGGGTGTAGTCGGGGTGGAACCGCTGGCCCGAGATGTAGTCCATGATGTCGTAGATGCGTTCGCGTTCGTTGAAGCCGTAGATGAACGCGGTGAAGGCCCCGAGGTCGAGCGCTGCCGTGCCGAGGCAGAGCAGGTGGTCCTGGATTCGGCCGAGCTCGGCGAGGATGGTTCGGACGACCTTGCAGCGGGGGGTGAGGTCGATGTCGAAGAGCTTCTCGACCGCCGTGTGCCAGGCGATGTCGTTGCTGATCGGCGAGACGTAGTTCATTCGGCTGCAGACGGTGACGTACTGGTTGTAGTCCAGCGCCTCGCCGAGCTTCTCGAAGCCCGAGTGCAGGTAACCGATGTGGGGCGTGGCGCGGACGACGCGTTCGCCGTCGAGCTCCATGACCATGCGCAGGGTGGTGTGGGTGGCGGGGTGCTGGGGGCCGAAGTTGAGCACCCAGCGGTCGCCGCGCTGCTCGTCGGGGGAGAGGTAGGGCGTCGTTTCGACGTCCACGTCAATGGGCTTGAGGTCGTAAGGCATGATCGCTCGCTCAAGGGGGCCCTGGAAGGAAAGTGGATTGTAGTGGCCCCACGTGCATTCGCCAACCAGCAGCCCGGCGGGCGAGGGGGGGCATTGTACCGCGTCGGGCAGGCGGTGGGCCGGGGCAGGGTGGCTCACGGCGAATAGACGCAGCGGCGGATCCGGGGCGGCGCTGCGCTTGCCCCGGCTTGCTCGGAAGGGCCGCCGCGCCCGTTTTGCGAACGCAATGCGCCGGGAGCGCCTAAAATCACCGCTTATGTGTTCCGCCCCCGACTCCAGCCCGGCCGCGGGTTCGGCGCTCGTCCGCCAGCTCGGCGAGGAGATGGGCTTCGGCCTCGTCGGCATCGCCCCGGCCCGCCCGAGCGAGCATGGTGACGCCGTGCGCCGCTGGCTGGCGGCGGGGTGCCAGGGGGAAATGGACTATCTCGAGCGGAACCTGGAGGTCCGCCTCGACCCCGGCGAGCTGC
This sequence comes from Phycisphaeraceae bacterium, assembly GCA_046540025.1. GTDB lineage: Bacteria > Planctomycetota > Phycisphaerae > Phycisphaerales > Phycisphaeraceae > JBKHFW01. The sequence goes on along the minus strand of JBKHFW010000061.1, from coordinate 11,039 downwards.
TTGCAGGGGCGCGGTCGGTGATTGCGGTGGCGGACTTTTACGAGCGTGGCTGCGTGGCCGAGTGGTCGAGTGCCCGAGTGGGGGAAGAGCCGGGCGGCGAAGCCGCGCACTGGGCCACTGGGCCACGGGGCGACTCGGCCACTCCCGTGCCGCTGGGCCGGGTGGCGCGGTATGCGTGGGGGGGCGATTACCACAAGGTGATGAAAAAGCGGCTGTTCGGGTTGGCGGATGGCCTGCGTGCGGCCCTGCCGGGGGCGGCTTTCAAGGTGACGGTGGACACGGCCCCGGCGCTCGAGCGCGAGCACGCCGAGCGGGCCGGGCTGGGCTGGACGGGCAAGCACACGCTGCTGATTCACCCCCGGCACGGCTCGTGGATGCTGCTGGGGCTGATTTTCACCACGGCCGAGCTGGAATCGTCGGAGGAGGCAGGCTGGCCCGGTCGAACGGCGCCCCCGGCCGACCACTGCGGGAGCTGCACCCGCTGCATCGACGCGTGCCCGACGGACGCGATCTCGCCGTACCGGGTGGACGCGCGCAAGTGCATCAGCTATCTGACCCTGGAGCACCGCAGCCTGATCGATCCCGAGCTGCACGCGCCGATGGGCGCGTGGATCGCCGGCTGCGACGTGTGTCAGGAGGTGTGCCCGCATAACCGGAAGGATCGCCAGCCCGCGGTGCCGCTGAAGCATCGGCCTCGCCCGGAGTTCGCGGAGGGGATGGACCTGCTGGAGGTGCTGGGCTGGTCGGCAGAGGATCGGCAGGCGGCGTTCGTCCGCTCGGCGCTCAAGCGGGTGAAGCTGGACATGCTCAAGCGCAACGCCCTGATCTCGGCGGGGAACTGGCTTCGCGAGCACGACCGCCCGGCCCTGCGCGAGCGAATCGAGCAGCTCGCCGCGGATGAGAACGAGCCGGAGCTGGTCCGGGAGACGGCCCGGCAGGTGTTGAACCACCAGGGCACCAAGGGCGACTCAGATTAACCACGAAGACGCGAAGAAGGCGCGAAGGGCGCGAAGAAGAGAAGAGGAAGGGGAGAGAAGAAGAGAGAGGGATTAAAAAAGCCACAGATGGGCACAGATGGGCACAGATGAAGAAAAAGAAGGGAGCAGAGAAAAGAAGGAGGGGGAAGCGTTTGAGCAGATCGCTCAGGTTACGCTTCTTCTGACCTCTTCCTTCTCTTAATTCTTTTCTTATCTGTGTTTATCTGTGTCTATCTGTGGCTGAAAAAGCTTTCTTCTTCGTGCTCTTCGCGTCTTCTTCGCGTCTTCGTGGTGAACTCGTTGTCTTTTCCGGCCCTGGTGCCCCTGGTGCCTTGGTGGTTATCCCCTCAGAGTCCCACGATGCTGAAGCCGGCGTCGACGTGGATGTTTTCGCCGGTGACGCCGGAGCTGAGGTCGCTGAGGAGGTAGACGGCGGTGTTGCCGACTTCTTCGCCCTCGATATTGCGCTTGAGCGGGGCCTTGCGTTCCTGGTGCTCGAACATTTCGGAGATCCCGCCCACCGCCGAGGCGGCGAGGGTTCGCAGGGGTCCGCCGGAGATGGTGTTGACGCGGATGTTCTTCTCGCCCAGCTCGGCGGCGAGGTAGCGGGCGGAGTGTTCGAGGGCGGCCTTGGCGATGCCCATGACGTTGTAGCCGGGGATGACCTTTTCGCCGCCGTAGTAGCTCATGCCGATCATGGCCCCGCCGTCGGGCATGATCTTCTGTGCCCGCTGGGCCATGGCGACGAGGGTGTAGGCGCTGATGTCGAGCGCCTGGGTCCAGGCCTCGCGGCTGGTGGTGTGGAAGTTGCCGATCTCGAGGAACTTGCGGTCGGCGAAGGCGATCGAGTGGACGACGAAGTCGATCTTGCCGAAGTCCTGCTCGAGCTTTTCGAACACGGCGTCGAGGTCTTCGTCCCTGCTGGCGTCGCAGGGCGTGACCCAGGGGTCTTCGACGCCCAGTTCCCTGACGGCCGAGCGGAGGCGGCGCTCCATCTTGCCCTTGGGGTCGGGCAGGTGGGTGAACGCGCACTCGGCGCCCTGCTCGAGCAGGCACTTGGTGATGTACCAGGCATAGCTGCGATCGTTGGCGATGCCGAAGACGATGCCCCGTTTACCATCCATCAGACCCATGGGCTTAGCTCCCTGTGGTTGCGGTTTGGGAAAGCCCAGAGGTTAGCAGCCGGGGGCGGGGCGCTCAACGGGGAAGGGAAACCACCAAGGCGCCTTCATCGGATTGGCCACGAAGGCGCGAAGACGGCACGAAGGGTCACGAAGAAGAGGGGGGCGAGGGGGAAGAAGAGAAGAAGAAGCCACAGATGAGCACAGATGAACACAGATGGGAAGAGCAGAGGGGCCGGGTGTTCCTGAAAAGGTGGGCTCTGCCCCGCACCATCACCTTCTTCTTTTCTATTTTCTTTCTTTATCTGTGTTTATCTGTGTTCATCCGTGGCTTCTTCTTTTTCTCTTCTTCTCTTCTTCGTGCCCCTCGTGTCTTCTTCGCGCCTTCGTGGTTCACTCCCCGGTCACGCCCCGGTCAATCCGCCGGGATGTCGAGGATCTCGGTCTGGAGGTTTTCGACGTGGAGGATGGCGGCGGTGCATCGGCCGGTGAGCCAGCCGCAGCATTCGCCGGGGTTGAGGTAGAGCTTTTCGTCGATGATCCGGCTGGACACCTCATGGTTGTGGCCGGAGATGACGATATCGGCGGGGGCGATGTCGGTCTGGCTCAGCCAGTCGAGGGCGTGGTGCATGACGATGCGTCGCCCGCCCAGTCTGACGCTGAGCGGGCCGTCCTGGATCTGCGGCAGGACTTTTTTGAGGCCCGCGCGTTCGCCGTCGTTGTTGCCGTAGATGCAGTAGACGGGCACGTCGATCTGGTCCTTCGCGATCAGTTTGGCTGCGAAGGGGGCGACGAGGTCGCCGGCGTGGAAGATCGCCTCGACCTGGTTCTCCTGGAATCGTTCCAACGCCCGCGCGAACGTGGGCAGCCGATCGTGCGTATCGCTGATGACACCGAGTTTCATGCCCTGAGTATGGGCGCGAGGGCGGAAGAGGGCAACCGCCGCGAGGCCAGAATCGGCCGGGACGGGTGGCGGGGCGGAAAAATCCGGATGTTCGGGCGACTGGCCGGGAAGATGATGGTTCTCTGCTGGTTTCCCCCCTAGAATGGGATGGCTTGGAGGCTTCGATGAAGGCAGTCAGAACACCGATGCCGGTCGTCGCCGCAGCCGTGCTGGTGCTGTTCGCCCTGGCGATCTTCGCCACGCGGCAGTACGGCGCTGCCGGGGCGGTCAGCCACCTGGCGCTCGCGCTGGGAGCGGGGCTGGGGTGCCTCGTCGTGGTGGGCGGGCTGATTTACGCCAACTACGAGCACTACACGGCCCGCCGCAACGGCGACCGCCACGCCGGCGGGGTGTCGTAGCGGCAGCCTGTGAGGCAGACTGTGACCTACCGCCGCGGCCGCGTGGGCCGCGGTTTTTTTATGCGCGGGGAAACGGGGCTCAGCGGGCAGCCTTGTCGCCTTCGCTGGCCGTGCCACCCGAGGCAGGGGATTGCGCGTGGCCCCGGTCGGGTTCGCTGCGCATCCAGATGCCGCCGAGGGCGAAGGCGAGGCCGGCGACGATGAGCAGGGGGCGGAATCGTCCGGTGGTGAGGCGGACCAGTCGCGTGCGGGCCTGGCGGGGCGGGGGCAGGTCGACGCCGACGCGGGGCAGGGGGCGTTCGAGCCAGGCCTCGATGGTGGCGGGGTCGAGCGGGCCGTTGAGGGCGAGCGGCTGCTTGCCCTCGGGCTTGAGGCCGAGCTGGGTGATGGCGAGGCGTTCGAGCACCAGCGGCTCGCGGTCGAGCAGGGCCTGGTGGAACTCGGCGTAGCGCTGCTGCTGCTGCTCGAGCTGTTCGTACTGGCTCTGCATGACCGCTTTGCGCCAGCGCAGGTGCTGCGCCTCGAGCCAGGGCGGCATGAGCAGGGCCGCGGCGACGATGGCCGTGCCGGCGATCAGGAAGATCCAGCCCGGCAGGGCGGCGACGGCGGCGGCGAGGATGGCGCGCGGATTCAAGAGCACGGCAGGCATGTTATCGGCAAGATGGCGGGCGCGGGTGTAAAGACGCCCGGACTTCCCACGCGGCTTGAGCGTCGCGGCATCTTCAGTAAAATGCGGACGTTGCGCGGCCGTGAACGGCGGCGAAACGCCTGACTCAGCCAACCGGCCCCGGCCCGGACGTGGAGGGAGCGTCCGGGCCGGGGCTTTTTGAATGGTCTGGTGGCCGAGTGGCCGAGTGGCCAAGTGGCCGAGTGATGGCGGCGCCACGCGAATTCCCTGTCCCGGGGTGGCACGGCTTGCTTGCAAGCCGTGCGGGACGCCATGCGGCTCCCCCCCGGCCACTCGGCCACTTGACCGCCGGGCCACTGCGCCGCCTGGCCACTCGGCCCGTTATCTCAAACCCGCTATCATGAGGCGGTCGGGCGGGGCCTGCCGCCCGGAGTTGCAGACGGAGAGACGAATCATGGCCCACGTGGAAGATGTCCGGTTGTATCCGCTGAAGTTCGAGCCGATCTACAAGGAGAAGGTGTGGGGCGGCCGCACGCTCGAGCGCCTCGGGCGGTCGCTGCCGGGCGACGCCGAGACGAAGATCGGCGAGTCCTGGGAGCTGGCCGACCTCGGGCAGACGTCCGCGTCGGGCGGCGGAGGCGGGGCGGAGCGGTCGAAGATCGCCAACGGGCCGCTGGCCGGGCGGACCCTGCACGAGCTGATGGAGCGGTTCGGCCCGCTGCTGCTGGGCGATCTCCAGCCCAACGCGTTCGGCGAGTTTCCGCTGCTGCTCAAGTTTCTCGATGCGCGGCAGAACCTCTCCGTGCAGGTGCACCCCAGGCCCGAGTACGCCGAGGCTCATGATGACGCGTTTCTCAAGAGCGAGGCGTGGTACATCATCGACGCCGAGCCGGGCGCGGTGATCTACAAGGGCATCGAGGAGGGCGTGACGCCGGAGCAGTTCCGCGAGGCGATCGAGAAAAACGAGGTCGAGCCGCTGATGATCAAGGTGCCGGTGCACGCGGGCGACTGCCATTATCTGCCCAGCGGCACGTGCCACGCGCTGGGGGCGGGCGTGCTGGTGGCGGAGGTGCAGACGCCCAGCGACACGACCTTCCGCGTGTACGACTGGGGTCGGACGGGGCGCGAGCTGCACGTTGATCAGGCGATGGCGTCGATGCACTTCGGCCCGGCGCGGACGCAGGACAACGAGAAGCTGGCGATGCTGCGCAGCAACTCGACGACGCTGTTCCGCCTGGTGAGCTGCGACTATTTCCGCATCGACAAGGTCGAGGCCTCGGCCGGGCACGCGCAGGAGGTGGCTTACGACCAGCCGGTGCTGTGGATGGTGCTCCAGGGTGAGGCGAAGATCACCAGCGAGGGCGGCGACACCGACCTCGCGGCCGGCGACACGCTGCTGATCCCCCCGGCGATGCGGGGCGGGCGGTTCGAGGTGGCCGAGGACACGATCTGGCTCGAAGTGAGCTTTCCGCAGGCGACGCCGACGCAGATCGCCTGAGCCGCGGGCGAGCGAGCGAAAGAACCCCGGGCCCCGCCGTTCGTGCGGGGCTTTTTTTCATGGGGGCGCCGTGGCGGCCGTGTTGCGCGATTCCGATGGATCCCTGCGCTGGGACGGAGCGCGCCGGGCGGGAGGGGGCCTATGATTCGAGCGGACCCACTCCCGGACGATGTCATGCGGGAGGCGGGGCGGAAGCCGGGCGTCGGCGGGTCCGGAAAGGGGGCGACGATGTCGCACCGTCACCGAAGAGCCGAGCGGGAAGTGGCCGAGACTTTGGAGATGAAGCTCGAGGGGGTCGACCGCGGGTCCCGGACGGACGCGGGGTATGATCCGCTGACACTTCGGACCAGCCGGGGCACGATCGAGAGCCGGTACTATCCCGCGGCGCCGGCGAGCGAGGCGGTGATTTACGTCGGCGGGGTGGGCGGGGGCTTCGACACGCCGGTGCGGGGCGGGTTGTATCCCCGGCTGTGCAGCCGGTTTCAGCAGGAAGGCATCAGCGGCTTGCGGGTGGCGTACCGGCATTCGACGGCGCTGCTCGAGGCGACGCTGGACGTGCTGGCGGGGGTGGCGTTTCTCGAGCGCGAGGGGATTCGGAAGGTCGGGCTGGTGGGCTGGTCGCTGGGCGGGGCGGCGGTCGTGCAGGCGGCGTCGCTGTCCGAGCGGGTGCGGACGGTGGTGACGATCGCCACGCAGAGCTACGGCATCGAGCCGGCGCGGGAGCTTGGGCCGAGGTGTTCGATTCTGCTGCTGCACGGCAAGGCGGATCAGACGATGCCGATCCACTGCTCGGAGTTCGGGTTCGAGATCGCCCGCGAGCCCAAGGAGCTTCTGCTGCACGAGTATGCCAACCACGGGCTGGACCAGTGGGGCGACGAGGTGGTGGACCTGATCCACGACTGGCTGCGCGACCAGCTCCGTCGGCCGAGCGACCGGCGTCAGTAGGCGCCGCGGGTGCGGGCGACGGCGAGGAAGGTGCGGGCGAGGTGGTTTTCGAGTCGCTCGTCGGCAGGCGCTGGAGATCCTCTTCCGCCCGACGCATCTGCCCATGATGGTCCGCGAGGGGATGCCCGAGGCGATCATCGGCCAGGAGTTGGCGTGGCCGGCGGGGGAGAAGGCTGGTCACCGGGCGCTGTCGCTGCACCGGCTGCGTCCGTAGCGGGGGTGGGGGGGGCTTGGTACAATCCCGGCTTCAATCGAGCCTGCAACTGCTTTCCGCCGGAGATTTGACATGACCACCGATGCCCACGCGAAGTGCTGCTGCCAGTCGAGCGAGACGTACGAGCGGCGTCTCACGCAGATCATGGCGGCGCACGAAGAGCTGATCCAGCGCGAGAACCCGGTCGACCCGTCGTGGAACAACGGCGTGTTCGAGCGGTTCGAGTACCCGGTCGTGACGGCCGACCACACCCCGCTTTACTGGCGGTACGACCTCGACCCGCAGCGCAACCCGCTGCTGCTCGAGCGGCTGGGCGTGAACGCGGCGTTCAACCCCGGCGCGATCGAGTGGGACGGCAAGATTCTGCTGGCCGTGCGCGTGGAGGGGGTGGACCGCAAGAGCTTCTTCGCGATCGCGGAGAGCGAGAACGGCATCGACGGCTTCCGCTTCTGGGAGAAGCCGATCGTCATGCCCGAGACGGACGACCCGGCGACGAACGTGTACGACCTGCGGCTGGTCAAGCACGAGGACGGGTGGATTTACGGCCTGTTCTGTGCCGAGCGGCTGGACCCCGAAGCGCCGGAGGGGGATCTTTCCTCGGCGATCGCCTCGGCGGGGCTGGCGCGGACGAAGGACCTGGTCAACTGGGAGCGGCTGCCCGACCTGGTGAGCGAGAGCCCGCAGCAGCGCAACGTGACGCTGCATCCCGAGTTCGTGGACGGCAAGTATGCGCTTTACACCCGGCCGCTGAACGACTTCGCCGCGACCGGCTCGGGCCCGGGCATTGGCTGGGCGACGCTGGAGGATATGACCCACCCGGTCATCGGCGAAGAGACGGTGATCGACCCGCGGGTGTACCACACGATCAAGGAAGGCAAGAACGGCATGGGGCCGTCGCCGATCAAGACCGGCGAGGGCTGGCTGCACCTCGCCCACGGCGTGCGTGACACGGCGGCGGGGATGCGGTACGTGCTCTACGCCTTCCTCGCGGACCTGGACGAGCCGTGGAAGGTGATCGCCCGGCCCGGCGGGCACCTGCTGGGGCCGCAGGGCGCGGAGCGCGTGGGCGACGTGTCCAACGTGACCTTCTCCAACGGCTGGGTGGGGCAGGACGACGGGACGATCCTGATGTACTACGCCTCGAGCGACACGCGCTGCCACGTGGCGAGGACGAGCGTCGAGCAGATGCTCGATTACGTCAAGAACACGCCCGAGGACGCGCTGCGCAGCTACGACTGCGTCCAGCAGCGCATCGGGCTGATCGAGAAGAACCTCGAGTACATCAACTGCTGCGGCGACGCCCGGCTGAAAAAGGTGCGCGAGGGCTGAGGCCCCGGGGATGACAATCGGATGAGGAGGGCCCAGGTGTTTCGGCGCCTGGGCTTTTTTCATGAGGTGTTGACTGAGGCGCGGGAGGTGCCGGTGGCGGCGGAGCCGGGGGCGGTGTTCGAGGCGATCTGCCGACGGGGTCGGGGGCAGGGCTGGCCCGGCGTGAACTGGCTCCGGCGGATTCGCGGGGTGCTGGACAGGCTGGTGGGCGGCCTGGGTCTGGGGCGGGGTCGCCGGCATCCGAGGGAGACTCGGGTGGGTGATGCGCTGGACTTCCGGCGGGCCCGGCGTACTGGTACGGTGTCGGGCCGGGGTGCGGGAAGCGGTTGAGGCGGCGGTATCGCAGTTATCGGACGCGCGGCGGCGATTTGCGGGGCCGCGGAGCCTAGGATTGGTTGCTATTCATGTGAGTGCAGGCCCGTTGGCAGGAGGGGCGGCGCGTCGCCAGGCGGCGACGGGAGCAGGCCGACCGTTTCGGCCGTGCCGGCGAGGAGGAGAAGGCGGCGGCTTCGCGTTCGCATTCTTCGAGTAGAGGTGTCGTCCATGGGGTCTGTTGCGGTGGTCGGTTTCGAAGCTGCAGACGCTCTGCGCCTGGAGCAGCAGATCGGGCCGACGGTTCGAATTGAATTCTTTGACGCGCGTGAGCCGCTGCTGGCCGCGCTGCGCGGCGGAGCGGTGTTTCGTGCGCTGCTGCTGGGGCCGGGCGTGGCGGAGGTCGGCGAGCTGGCGGGGCAGTTGCGCGAGGTTGCTCCGGAGGCGGCGGTCGTGCTGGCTGGTGCGGGCGATGCGGTGTCGCGGCTGGCGCCGCTGTGCGGCAGGCCGGCCCGGCCGGTGCCGGAGGGCGGGGATCGGGTGATCTTTGAGAACGCCGCGGCGGGGGTGGCCGTGGTCGGGCTCGACGGGCGCTGGCTGGAGGCGAACCCGCGGATGTGTGAGATGCTGGGCTACCCGCGCGAGGAGCTGCTGGCGAAGACGTTCCAGGACATCACTCATCCGGAAGACCTGGCCACGGATCTCGAGCAGGCCCGACGGCTGGTGGCGGGGGAGATCGACCACTACAGCCTGGAGAAGCGGTACATCCGCAAGGGCGGTTCGGTGATGTGGGCGAGCCTGCGCATCGCGGCGGTGCGGGGGCCGTCGGGAGAGGCGGACTACGTGGTCGGGGTGATCGAGGACATCACCGCCCGGCGGATGGCCGAGCGGGCGCGGGAGGAGGCGACGGCCCGGCTTCAGGCGGTGATGGACGCGACGGTGGACAGCATCGTCACCATCGATGAGCGGGGGATCATCGAGTCGGTCAACCCGGCGACGCAGCGGCTGTTCGGCTACGCGCCCGAGGAGATGATCGGGCGGAACGTGAGCATGCTCATGCCCGAGCCGCACCGCAGCCTGCACGATCAGTACATCAGGCGGTATCTGGACACGAACGAGGCGCGGATCATCGGGCGCGGCCGGGAGGTCGTGGGGCTGCGCAAGGACGGGGCGCGGTTTCCGCTGGACCTGGCGGTGGGGGAGACGTTCGTGAGCGGTCGGCGGATCTTCACCGGCATCATGCGCGACATCACGGTGCGCAAGCGGGCGGAGCAGGAGCTTCGGGCGCTCAACGAGACGCTGGAGGAGAAGGTGGCGCAGCGGGCTGCGGAGGCCGAGCACCGGGCGAAGCAGCTCCAGGCGCTGACGGTGCAGCTCACCGAGGCGGAGGAGCAGGAGCGGCGGCGGCTGGCGCAGCTCCTGCACGACCATCTGCAGCAGATGCTCGTGGCGGCGAAGATGAACGTGACGAGCCTGCACGGCCAGCTCGATTCGGATCGTCAGCCGCTGCTCGATCCGGTCAAGAAGCTGCTGGAGGAGTCGATCGAGGCGTCGCGTTCGCTGACGGTGGAGCTGAGCCCGTCGGTGCTGTACGACGCGGGGCTGCCGGCGGCGCTGGAGTGGCTGGCGGGCTGGGAGCGGGAGAAGTACGGCCTGATCGTGCACACCGACCTCGACCCGTCGGCGGAGCCGGCGGACCAGGACGTGCGGGTGCTGCTGTTTCAGAGTGTGCGGGAGCTTCTGTTCAACGTGGCGAAGCACTCGGGCACGAAGGAGGCGTGGCTGACGCTGTCGCGCGAGGCGGGCGGCCGGCTGCGCGTCGTCGTGGAGGACGCCGGCCAGGGCTTCCAGCCGGCCGACTCGAGGCGGGACGGACGGGGGACCGGTTTCGGATTGATGAGCGTGCGCGAACGGCTGGAAGTCAAGGGAGGACGCATGGACGTGGACGCGGCACCCGGCAAGGGGACGAGGATCACGCTGCTGGCCCCGGAAGGGTCGGCTGAGCCCGAGCGGGAAGAGGTGACGGAGGCCGCGGAAGAGGCGGCCGGGACGGAGCATGAACCGCAGGCTGAGCCGGAGTCGGCGGAGGAGGCGGGGCTGCCTTCGGTTCGCGTGATGGTGGTGGACGACCACGAGGCGGTCCGGGACGGGCTGGTGGAGCTGATGTCGCGGCATCCGGACATCGAGCCGGTCGGGGTGGCGGAAGACAGCGAGGGGGCGGTCGAGCAGGCCCGCCAGCTTCGGCCGGACGTGGTGCTGATGGACGTCAGCCTCCCCGGGGTGGGCGGGGTGGAGGCGACGCGGCGGATTCGCCAGGAGCTGCCGGCGACGCAGGTGATCGGCTTGTCGATGTACGAGCAGTCGGAAAAGGCGGCGGCGATGCGTTCGGCCGGCGCGGCGGACTACCTGAGCAAGGCGACGCCGCCGGACGAGCTGATCGAGCGCGTGCGGCAGTGCGCCCGCGGGGCGGACCGGGTGGCGTGATCGGTGGGTCAGCGCATTCGGCCCCGGCGCACGGCATCCTTCGGCGTGCTGTGTGGCATCCTTCGATCAGGGGGCAGGTCGACTGGCGCTTCAGAAGGCCGGGAGGTCGGGGCGGTCGGCGTCGGCGATGGCGACGCCTTCGATTTCGACCAGCCAGCCGGGGCGGCAGACCGGGCCGACGACGATCTGCATGGGCAGGTCGCCGAAGCGGTCTTCGAGTCGTCGGCGG
>JBKHFW010000060.1:0-18287 GCA_046540025.1 Phycisphaeraceae bacterium | reverse complement strand
ACCGGCTCGACGAAGATGCGGTTGCCCTGCACCTCGGTGACGCGGACCCGTCGGCCCGGCTCGATCCACTGGCCGTAGCTGAGCACGTCGAGTTCGTGGTCGTCGAACTCGGCCCGGCCCGACGGGCGCAGGCCGGTGGTGACCCGGCCCTCGCTGCCGGGGCGGACGACCGGCTCGGGCGGCGTGCCGCCGGCCATGGCGAGCTGCTCTTCCGCGGTGGGCGGGTTCTCCAGCACCAGGCGGTTCAGAATCGGCAGCGAGCCGACGTACCGCGTGAGCAGGGCGATGCCGAAAAAGCCCAGCAGCAGTCCGGTGAAAAGGTAGACCGAGCTCTCCAGCACGTTGTCCCAGAGCACGTCGGCCGGCTGGTTCAGCGAGCCGATGCCGGCGAGCAGGATGCCGGCGAACATGGTGACGACGCCGGCGATCCCGAGCAGCCCGAACCCGGGCAGGAACAGCAGCTCGAGGATCAGCATCGCCAGCCCGGCGAAGAAGAGCAGGATGTGCCAGATCTCCGCGACGCCCGCCACATACGGCGCGCCGAACAGGAGCGCCACCGCCACGACCGCCACCGTGCCGGGCACGCCCAGCCCCGGCGATTGCAGCTCGAGATACCCCGCCACCAGGGCGATCACCAGCAGCAGCCCCCGCACCAGCGGCCTGCTGAGCAGGCCGGCGAGCCGCTCGGACCAGGTCGGCGCGACGCGGGTGATCGAACTGGCGCCGAAATACTTTTGCAGGTCTGCTTCCGTGGCGATCGTCGCCGAGCTGAGGCCGATGGCTTTCGCCTTCGTCGGGCTCAGCGTGAGCAGCGTCGTGCCGTCGTGCACCGGGGCGACCCGCTCCCACTGGCCGCGGGACTCGGGCGTCGCCTGTTCGAGGCCGGGCACGGCGATGTCGGCGGGGCTCTGCTGGCGGCGGTCGCGGATGCGCTCGGCGACGTCGTCCAGCGACTCGCCTTCGACCATGACGGCGTAGTCGGCCTGGTTGACCACCGTTCGCTCGCCCGTGGCGGGGTCCTCGATGAGGTAGACCTCGACGCCCAGCACCGCCATCGCGTGCAGGGCGGGGTAGGGGTAGCCGTTGGCGGAGGCGTTGTCGGCGAACTCGGCGAGCAGGGGCGAGAGGACCTTCGCCCGCTCGGTGGGGGCGACCTCCTGGCCCGGGAGAATGGGCGCGGCGTCGCCGGTCGTCGAGTTGGGCTCCATGATGATCTCGTCCGCCGCCGAGGCGATGAGAATCCCTGCCGAGAAGGCGTAGTCGTCGATCCACGCGGCCGTGGGCACCGGGAGGGACTTGATGTACTTGGCGATGTCCAGCGCGTCGGTGAGCACGCCGCCGGGCGTGCGGATCTCGAAGACGATGAGCGAGGCGCCGCTTTGGATTGCCCGGTCGACGCGGCGCTGGATGCTGGTGAGGGTGAAGCCGCCGATCTCCCCCCGGACGGGGATGACTGCGACGTCGGCCCCGCTGGGCAGGGCGGCCGCGGGCTGTTCGCTCGCCCGGGCTGGCTCGGCGGGCTCGGCCTGCTCGGCGGGGCTTTCCGCGGGAGGCTGGGGCTCCTGGGCGGCAAGGGGCAGTCCGAGGAAGCTGATGACCAGCGTCAGCAGCGCGAGGGTCCGCATCATCGGCAGCGTGGAACGGGAGATCATGGCCTTCGATTATAGAGCCCGGCCCCCGGGCCGCCGAACGCTTTGCGGGCGCTTGTCACCGCGGGGGCCAGCGGCTACAAAAGAAGCGCCGCCTGGGGGCGTGAGCAAACTGCAACTTGCGAAGGGATTCCCATGGCTGATCGACCCATCCGCGTCACCGTCTGGCACGAATACGTCCACGAGAAGACGAACGAGACCGTCCGCGAGCTGTATCCCGAGGGGATGCACATGGCCCTGAAGGCGGGGCTGGAGGAGCTGCTCGGCGGCCGCGTCGAGGTGCGCACCGCCACGCTGGAGGAGCCCGAGCACGGGCTGAGCCAGTCGGTGGTCGACTCGACCGACGTTTTTCTCTGGTGGGGTCATGCGGCGCACGACAAGGTGGAGGACCGGATCGTCGAGCGGGTGCAGAAGCGCGTGCTGGAAGGGGCCGGGCTGGTGGTGCTGCACAGCGGGCACCACGCGAAGGTGTTCCGCAGGCTGATGGGCACGGACTGCGGCCTGCGCTGGCGCGAGGCGGAGGAGCTCGAGCGCATCTGGTGCGTCAACCCGGGCCACCCGATCGCGGACGGCCTGCCGGAGTATTTCGAGCTCAAGCCGACGGAGATGTACGGCGAGCATTTCGACATTCCCCAGCCGGACGAGCTGGTGTTCGTGAGCTGGTTCGAAGGCGGCGAGGTGTGCCGATCGGGCTGCTGCTGGCGGCGGGGCAAGGGGCAGGTGTTCTACTTCCGCCCCGGCCACGAGACGCACGCGATCTACTACGACCAGAACGTGAAGAAGGTGATCGCCAACAGCGTGCGGTACGTGGCCCCGAGCGCGGGCAGCCCCTACGCCGCGGGCGGGCGGAACATCAAGAATCCGCCGAGCCCGATCGGAAAGTAGTGAAGGAGAGAGCGGGCGTGACGGGGAGTTAGAGGAGTCAGGGCCCCCGGGCTCTGCCCCGGCCTGGGGGCGTTTCGGAGCGTCAGCGCCTCCAGGCTCCAGCCTCTAGCCTCTAGCCTCATCCCCCTCCTCCGCCAGGTGCTCGACCTGTTCGGAGACTGCCTCGGCGGCCTGTTCGGCGGTCTCGTCACGTTTGAGGCGGAGGCGGGTGAGGATCTCGTCGCGCAGCTCGCGGACCAGCGTGCGGTTGTCGGCCGAGCGCATCAGCCGGCGGACCACCTTCTTGGGGCTCTCGCCCGCCCAGCCGCAGCCGTGCTCGAAGTAGTACTTCGCTCCCTGGCCGACGAGCCAGCTGCCGTAGGCCGCCGCGATGCCCTGGGGCAGGGCGGTGATGACCACGCCGGCCCCGACGGTGGCGGTCTTGACGAGGTTGGACGCGGCGTGGGTGACCCACTCGGCGAGCGCCACCCAGCCGACGCTGCGGGCGATGCGCAGAGCGAGGCCGCCCGCGTTGCGCATCGACATCTTTTCGCCGTAGACGTGCCCGAGCGCCACGACCATGGCCGCGTCGGACGCGAAGCCGCCCGCCACGTCGGCGAGGGGGACGGGGTTGAACGCGACGGCAGCGCCCTTGAGGGCGGCGAAGTGGTAGATCAGCTTGTTGGCCGAGCGGTCGCGCATCTGCACCTTCACCGCCCGCAGCCGGTCGGAGACGTCGGAGGCGAACAGCGACCCGTTGAGCGCCATGAGCGCCTTGCCGCGCTGTTCGAGCATCTCGAGGATGCGGATCTCGAGGTCCTCGACGTCGGGCCCGGGCTTGCGCTTCTCCTCGCGGGTGCTGCCGTCGGGGGCCTCGATGAGGTAGTCGCGCTCCATCGGGTCGGCCGAGCCGGGCACGACGTTTTCCGGGCCGATCAGCCCGCGCACGCGGCCCTTCAGCACCTCGAGCAGGCGATTGCGCTGGTCCCGGCCGTAGAGGTCAGCCTTGTTGAGCACGAGGATGATCGGCTTGCCGGCGTCGGCGAGCTCGCGGAGCGTCGCCATCTCCAGGTCGTTGAGGTCCGAATCGGTGACAAAGAGGACGATGTCCGCCCGGCGGGCCTGCTCGCGGGCCATCGTTTCGCGGGTGTCGCCGGCGACCTCGTTGAGCCCGGGCGTGTCGATGAGGTCGATGCGCGAGTCGGCATAGCCGGCCAGGGTGTAGGTGTCGGGCTCCCAGCCGGCGCGGCGGGTCTGGCGGGTGACGCCGCCCTCGACGCCCACCTCGGCGACCTTCCGCCCGGCAAGGGCGTTGATCAGGGCGCTTTTGCCCGTGGAGATCTCGCCGAACACGGCAATGTCGACTCGGCCGCGGGTGAGCTTCTCGTCCATCGCCCGCAGCTCGGCGAGCTCGCGCGCGAGCGCTTCGCGCTCCTTCGGCTGGGCGGCGTCGAAGTCCGCCAGCGTCTTCTGCAGGGCGGCGAGGGCGTCTTCGTAATGGCGGTCGGATTCAGGCATACGCGATCACCGGCGTCAGGATTCCCGGCCCAGCCGCTTGAGGCCGGTGCGGGCGAGGTTGACCAGCTCCGAGCGGGAGGTGAGCTGGTCCCACTCCCGCCGGGCGAGGTCGGACAGCGAACCGCCCGGGGCGTTCATGTGGTTGCGGAAATAGACCATCATCACCCGGCCGACCCAGCGGGTGATCAGCGCCTGGCTGAGCCCCTGCAGGACCCCTCCGCCGACCGTGCCGATGCCCGGCACCGCCTTGAGCGAGCTGGCCAGCAGGCTCGCCGCGAAGGGCGTCACCGCCTGCACGCCCAGGCTCGCGGCGAGGTTGCGCAGCAGCGTCTCGACGATCTCCTTCGCCCCCTCGAAGTCGATCGGCTGGCGGTAGACCCGCGCGAGCTCGACCACCATCACCCCCGCCACGCCCAGCCCGGCGGCGATGTCCACGGCCGGCAGGGGGCTGATCGCGGCCGCGCCCCCGGCCCGCCAGGTGTAGCGGTCGATCGTCTTGCGCGCCTGGGCGTCGAGCATCGCCTGCACCTGCTCGCGGGCGCCCGACACCAGCCCGCGCGACTGGAGCAGCAGGTTGGCCAGCAGCAGCTCCTTGCCCTCTTTTTTCGTCACCTCGATCATCCGCTTCGCCAGCGGCTCGATGTCGGCAGGGGCCTCCTGGGTCTCCTCCTGCTCCGTGCCGTCGGGCAGGACGCGGACGCGCACCCGCTCGGCCGGGCGGGCCTGCACGGCCAGCACGTCCTGCTTCGGCACGTCGGGGGCGACCTGTTTGCGGATCTGGGCGAGCAGCTTCTCGAGGTCTTCCGGGGCGTACCAGTCGCCCTTGTTGAGGCAGACGAGGATGCGCTTGTCCATCTCCGCGAGCGCCTTGAGCGTGCGGTGCTCAAAGTCCTTCACCGGGCCATCGAGCACGAGCAGGACGAGGTCGGCCTCGCGGGCGGCGGTGCGGGCGAGGCGGGTGTGCTCGCCACCTTCCACTTCGCCCAGCCCGGGCGTGTCGACGAGCATGATCTGGTCCCGCCCCGGCCAGGGCAGGTCGTGGCTGGTGAGCGTCGTGCCGCCGCGGACGTCGGTGGCGAAGACGTCCCGGCCGACGAGGGCGTTGAGGATGCTGCTCTTGCCGCTGGAGATCGTGCCGAAGGCGACGATGCGCAGCGTCTGCTCCTCGAGCCGGGTTTCCAGCTCGCTGAGGTTTTCTTCGATCACGGCCTGCACCTGCGGGTCCTGCTCCGCCCCGGCGGCGATCTCGCGGGCCTCCTGGAGGTGCTCGTCGATGGCGCTGCGCTTTTCGCCGGCTGACATCTCGCGGGCGGACTTGCGGTCGCGCTGTTTTCGTTTGCGCGTGGCGCGGGTGTTCCGCCAGAGGTTCCAGAGGATCCAGCCGATCGAGCCCAGCAGCAGGGCGAGGCCGAGGCCGACGATGGCGAGATACCCCGCCCCCCACAGCGGCCCGCGCTCGGCGGCGCGCTGATACTGGTCGAACATCTCGCCCGGCATGGTGACGAGCAGGTACCCCACCACGGCGCAGAGCGCCACGAGCAGGATCGGCGTGATTCGCGGCAGACGCGGCATAGGAGTTTCTATTGTAGCTGGCCGGGGGCGGGGGCGGGAACTGAGGCAGTGGTTAGAGGGAGTTAAGGGGAGTTAGAGGGAGTTAGCGCTTGCGGACTCAGGACCCCCAAGCCGGGGCAGAGCGCAGCGCCGCCCCGGGTAGGGCCGCGGAGTGCTCGTTTTCCCGGAGCGCGAACGGGTCCCACCCGAGGGCTGCGCCCAGGGCGAATGCGACTCGGTTGCTCCGATCCGCGGCAGCGCTGCGCTTGCCACGGCTTGGGAGATACGATTCCCGAGACCCGAGACCCTCTGAAAAGGACGCACCGATACCCGGGGCGGCGCTGGCGCTCTGCCCCGGCTTGGACGATACGATCCGCGCTAGCCTCTAGCCTCTTCTCTTCAGCCACCTCAGCTCTTCCGCGCCGAGCAGCCAGGCGCCGCCGAGGAAGATCGTGCCGCCGATTGCGACGCCGCCGGCGAGGACGCCGACCAGGACGGGTTGGGACAGCTCGGCCGGGTTCAGCATCGCCATGGCGATGCCCAGCGGCAGGGCCATGGCGGCGGTCAGGCCGGCGGTGCGGGTCCAGCTTTGCCAGACGCTCGCGTCGACGGGGCGGTCGCCTCGCTTTCGCAAAGCGAGGGTGAGCAGGACGGCCTGCAGGCTGCCGCTGATGGCGGTGGACCAGGCGAGGCCGGCCGCGCCGAGCTTCCAGATCAGCGTCATGTTGAGCGTCAGGTTCACCGCCACCGCGATCAGGCTCACGCGCAGCGGGGTCCTGGCGTCGTGGCGGGCGTAGAAGGCGCGGGTCGCCACGTGCATCATCGAGTAGGCCCAGACGCTCGCCGCGTAGCCGGCGAGGATGCTGGCGACGCGGAGCGAGTCTGCCGGCGTGAACTCGCCGCGCTCGAACATGATCCGCGTGAGGGGCAGGCGAAGCAGGATCAGCCCGACGCTCGCCGGCAGGCCGATGAACAGCGTCAGCCGCAGGCCCTGGCGCAAAATGCGGCGGAACGGCTCGGGGCCATGCTCGTCCGAATCCGCGGCGGCGGAGGAGAGGGCGGGGAAGATCGCCGTCGCCACCGCAATGCCGAACACGCCCAGCGGGAACTGGTACAGCCGCTGGGCCCACTGGAGCACGCCCACGGCCCCGCTTTCCATGGGGTAGTCAATCGCCTGTCCGAAAAGCGTGAAGTGCGTCGCCCCGCCCCGCCCCGCCAGGCCGAAGGCGATCAGGCTGTCGAGGAAGGCGTTGATCTGGAACACCGCCAGGCCGATGAGCATCGGGCCCATCGTGCGGATCATGGCGTGCATCCGCTCGCGCGTGCCGGCCATGGCGATGCGGATCGTCGTCACCTGCCTCGCCGCGAGGACCTGCCAGACCAGTTGCAGCGTGCCGGCCAGCAGGACGCCCCAGGCGATCAGCTCGGCCGTCCACCGCTGGCGGGCGATGTCCTCGAGCGGCCCCGCCCCCGCGAGCAGCTCGGCGCCGCCGCCCCAGGCGCCCCAACTCGCGAAGGCGACGATGACCATGTTGAGCAGGATGGGCGCGGCCGCGGCCGGGGCGAATCGGCCGTGCACCTGGAGAACCGCACCGAACAGCGCCACCAGGCAGACCAGCGGCATGTAGGGCAGCATGATCATCGTCAGCCGCAGGGCGAGTTCGGTCGCGGGGCTCCACCCGCCGGCCGAGAGCATGCCTGCCAGCAGCCCTTCGCCGACGAGGGTGAGCACGGCGAGCAGGCAGGTGAGCAGCGCCAGGCAGAGCCCGGCAAAGCGGGCGGCGAGCTGGCGGTCTTCCTTGAGGGCGGCGGCGTACTGGGGGATGAAGCTGGCCGCGAGCGCCCCTTCGCCGAACAGTCGGCGGAAGAGGTTGGGCACGAGAAAGCCGAGGAAGAAGGCGTCGGTGATGGCGCTCGCGCCGAACGCCGCGGCGAGGACCATGTCCCGCCCCAGCCCGGTGAACCGCGAGAGCAGCGTCAGGCTGCCGACGACGAGGGCGTGGCCCACGAAGCGGGACCCGCTGCGCGGCGGATCGGTCCCGGCGGGCCCGGCCGGTTCCTCGGCGTCGCCGGCGAGGGCGGGGGCGGGTCGGCGGAAGATTGCGGCTGCGGCGACGAGCAGGCTCCAGCCGACCATCGCGGCGAGCACGCCTTTTTCGTGGGCGAACACGTCGGCCGGGGAGGCGGCCCGGCCGGTCGCGTCCTGGATGAGCTCGATCACCGGGGCGCTGCCGATCATGGCCGCGCAGGTGACGAGGGCGCCGAGTCGCGGGCGCCTGAGGCCGGCGGGGGCGGCGAGGGCGAGCAGCCAGGTCAGCGCCAGGCTGAGGTAGAAGTGCAGCCGAAGGTCGGTCGTGGCGTGCGGGTCGGTGATGTGGTGGATGATCTGCGGGATCACCACGTTGCCGCGCGGCAGCAGGGTGAGGACGAGCAGCGGCGGGGCGAAGAGCAGCAGCGCACCGCGGGCGGTGTAGGCGGCGGGTGTCCACGGCCCGCGGCGTCTCGGCGCGAGGGCGAGGTAGGCGCCGAGGATGCCCGCGAGGTCGGCGAGCAGGTCGACCGGGTCGAGCGTTCGGCCGACGAGAGGCTGGGTGAGCTCCTCGAGAACGCCATAGGCGAGGGCGACGGCGACGGCGAGCAGGGCGGCGCGGGCGCGGCCGATCCGGCTGGCCAGCGGCCGGGCGAGGATGAGCAGCGCGGTGAGGATGGCGAAGGCGACGCCATGCGCCAGCTTGTCGACGCTGATGACCTCCGGCAGGCCGGTGTCGACGGAAATCCGCGGCCAGTGGGTGGCGACGATGAGCGCGGGCCAGTAGACGGCCAGCGTCCAGCGGGCGGCGCGGGGCAGCCAGCGCAGGGCCGGCGGCTGGGCCAGGGCTGGGCGATCGATCGGCGCGGAGAGTTCGGGCAACGGCAGCCTCGCCTAAGAGCGGGTGAAAACGGTATGTTACCGCAGTTGCCCGCTTTCGCGAAGCCGGCGGGGCCGACTCGCCGGGCCGATTGATGTGGCGGGGGGCGACTGACCGATAAGACGGATATGGCCACCGAGCTCAAGACCATTTTGAAGCTGAAAGTGCCGGTGATCGTGGAGATCGGTCGGCGGAAGCTGTCGCTGGACGACGTCCTCTCGCTCGGGCCGGGGGCCATCCTCGAGCTCGACAAGTCGGCCGACCGGGAGCTGGCGCTGCTGGTCAACAACAAGCCCGTCGGCACGGGGGCGGCGGTGAAGGTGGGCGAGAACTTCGGCATCCGCATCAACGAGATCGGCTCCCACCGCGAGCGCATCGCGGCGCTCGGCGGCGGGGGGTGAGGCAGACGGAAAAAGGCCACGGCGAGGGGGCGGGGGCTCTTCAACCCATGTGATGGCAAGCGGTTGCGCCTGTCGGGCGGCGGCGGTGGCTGCGCATCAGGCCCGGGCTGAGCGGGGCTGGCGGGGCGATGCTCACGCGCGGGTCGGGGCAGGCGCCTTTTTGGTCAGGTCCGGCACACCGCGGGCGAAGCGGGGCGGCTCGGGGCCTAGGGTTGGATGGAAATCGGCGGTCGTCCGCGCCCGCGTCGCAGGCAGCGGGTCGGCCGCTTCCGTCTGCCTCCCGGAGTCACCGCCATGAAACTCGAGTTCAAACCGCTGCACGAGCAGACGATCGTCATCACGGGCGCCTCGAGCGGCATCGGCCTGGCCACTGCCCGCCTCGCAGCCAACCACGGGGCGAACGTCGTCCTGGCGGCGCGGAACGAGTCGGCCCTGCGCGAGGCGACCGACGCCATCCGCCAGCAGGGCGGCGAGGCGACCTGGGTCGCGGCTGACATCGGCATCGAGGACGAGGTCCGGGGCATCGCCGAGGTGGCCCAGAAGCGCTACGGCGGCTTCGACACCTGGGTGAACAACGCCGGGGTGACCATCTACGGCCGAATCATGGAGGTGCCGGTCGAAGACCAGCGCCGCCTGTTCGACACCAACTACTGGGGCCTGGTCTACGGCTCGCGCGTCGCGGCGGAGCACCTTCAGAAGAAGGGCGGGGCGATCGTCAACATCGGCTCGGTGCTCTCTGAGGTCGCCTTCCCGCTGCAGGGGCCCTACTCGGCGTCGAAGCATGCGGTGAAGGGCTTCACCGACGCCCTGCGCATGGAACTGGAGGAAGCGGGCTGGCCGATCTCGGTGACGCTGATCAAGCCGGCGAGCATCCACAGCTACTACGAGGACCACGCCCGCAGCTACCTCGAGAAGGAAGTGCACAACCCGCCGCCGAGCTATTCGCCGCGGGCGGTGGCGCGGGCGATCCTCTACTGCGCCACCCACGAGAAGCGGGACATGTTCGTCGGCCTCGCCGGCCGGGCGCTGGCGGCGATGGGCCACTGGGCCCCGCGCACGACCGACCGCCTCTTCGAGCGGACCATGATCGACCAGCAGCAGGCCGAGCGGAAGGACTACCCCGAAGCGAGGCGGGACAACCTCTACGAGGCTCGCGAGGACGGCGGCGAGCGCGGCGGCTACCCGCACTGGTCGCAGCCCGACAGCGCGTACAGCGAGGCGGTGATGCACCCGATGAGCGCGCTGGGCGTGCTCGCGGCGGCCGCGGGGCTGGGCGCGGGGCTGCTGCTGCTCGCTCGGCCGAAGGGGAAGCGCCCTGGCGAGAGAGCCGAGGCCGCGCCGCCGCCGCACGGTGGCGAGCCGACGCTGCCCGAGCGGGCGTACCCGACGCCGGCCCAGCAGCGCGAGGAGATGCCGCCCGGGCTGTAGGAAAAGGGGATGGCGGATCGTCAGACGCCGCCGCGTCCGGGTCGCCCGCCCCCGCCCCCGGGCCTCAGGTCGTGTAATCCGCGTTGATGGTGATGTACTGCCGCGAGAGGTCGCAGCCGAGCCATTCGACCTCCGCATCGCCCCGGCCGAGGGTGAGGCGGAAGGTGAGTTCTTTCTGCTGCATGACCTTCTCGACGCGGGCCTGCTGCTTCGCGGTGAGCTTCGTGGGGACGCCGGCCTTGTAGACGCAGACGCCGCGCTTGCCGCCGATGTGGAGCGACATGGTTTCGGGATCGACCATGGCGCCGCTGTAGCCGGCGGCGGTGGTGATTCGGCCCCAGTTGGGGTCTTCGCCATGCACGGCGGTCTTGACCAGCGGGGAGTCGACGATCGCTTTGGCGATCTTGTCCGCCTCGCGTTCGTCCCTCGCCTCGGCGACCTGGACGCGGAAGACCTTCGTCGCGCCTTCGCCGTCCTTGACCACCTGGTAGGCGAGGTCGCGGCAGAGGTCGGTGAGCTTCTCGCGGAAGGTCGCTTCGTCGTCCGAGCCGGGGGCGATCTCCGGAGCCTCGGCCGCGCCGCTGGCGAGGACGAGGATCATGTCCGACGGGCTGGTGTGCTGGTCGACGCTGATGCGGTTGAAGCTGGCGGTCGCGGCGTCGCGCAGGGCCTCGCGGAGCAGCCTGGGGCTGATCGCGGCGTCGGTGGTGACGAAGGCGAGCATGGTCGCCATGTTGGGGGCGATCATGCCCGAGCCCTTGCAGATTCCGCCGAGGGTGATCTGCTTGCCGCCCTGTTTGAAGCGGCGGACGGCGCCCTTGGTCACGAGATCGGTCGTGATGATGGCATGGGCGGCGGCGTCGTCGGCGTCCTTGCCGCGGGCGAGGTGGCGGGGGAGTTCTTTCGCCCCCTCGGCGACGCGGTCCATGGGCATGGGCCGACCGATGATGCCGGTGGAGGAGACGAGCACGTCGCGCGGGCGCAGCGTCAGCGATGCGAGCTCGGGCACGGCGGCGCGTTGGAGGTGTTCGGCGGCGAGCTGGCACATCTGCATGGCGTCGCGCTCGCCCTGTCTGCCGGTGGAGGCGTTGGCGTTGCCGGCGTTGACGATGATGGCCTGAGCGCGGCCGCCGCGCAGGTGCTGGCGGTTGATGGCGACCGGGGCGGCGGTGGTTCGGCTGCGCGTGAAGACGCCGGCCGCGGAGCAGGGGCGATCGGCGACGATCAGCGCGAGGTCGGTCTTGCCCGAGGGCTTGATGCCGCAGGCGACGCCGGCCGCGTAGAAGCCGGCCGGGGCGGTGATGCTGGGGGAGGCGTTGCTCATGGCGGTGTTATAAGGCAAAGGTGCGGGCGTCGCCAGAGGTGGGGCGGGCGCACCCGCGGGGGCGCGGTGCTTGCCGCGGCTTGGAATGCGAAGTTTGACGGAGGCTGTTTGCGGGCCGCCCGCGGCGCTAGAATCCGGCCGAGCGCGCCCCCGGCAGGCGGGGCGCCGCCTTACCCGCATGGATTCAGAAGGAAGGAGGAGCCAGATGGCTCAGGTGACCGACCGCATCAGGGAACTGCTCGGCAGCGAGGGCGACGAACTGCTCAGCTACCAGGCGAAGGGGTTCGACAAGAAGACGCTGCACCTGCCGGGGCCGGACTTCGTCGATCGCGTCGTGGCGCAGATGGACCGCTCGCCTCAGGTGCTGCGGAATTATCAGGCGATTCTCAACCACGGCCGACTCGGCGGGACGGGGTACGTCTCGATTCTGCCGGTGGACCAGGGCATCGAGCACACCGCCGGGGCGAGCTTCGCGCCGAACCCGATCTATTTCGACCCCGAGAACATCATCAAGCTCGCCGTCGAAGGCGGCTGCAACGCCGTCGCCAGCACGCTGGGCGTGCTCGGGGCGTGCTCGCGGAAGTGGGCGCACAAGATTCCGTTCGTGGTCAAGCTCAACCATAACGAGCTGCTGACCTATCCCAACACGTATGATCAGATTCTTTTCGGGAGCGTGGAGCAGGCGTTTGAGATGGGGGCCGCGGCCGTCGGGGCGACGATCTATTTCGGGAGCGAGGAGAGCGATCGGCAGATCCAGGAGATCTCGGCCGCGTTCCAGCGGGCGCACGAGCTGGGCATGGTGACCATTTTGTGGTGCTACCTGCGCAACAGTGGCTTCAAGAAGGATGGCAAGGACTATCACGCCTCGGCCGACCTGACGGGTCAGGCGAACCACCTCGGCGTGACGATCGAGGCGGACATCATCAAGCAGAAGCTGGCGGAGAACAACGGCGGCTTCAACGCGATCCAGTTCGGCAAGACGCACGAGAAGGTGTACAGCGAGCTGACGCCGGGCGATCACCCGATCGAGCTCTGCCGCTATCAGCTCGCGAACTGCTACATGGGGCGTGCGCCGCTGATCAACTCGGGCGGGGCGTCGGGCAAGGCCGACTTCGCCGAGGCGGTCCGGACCGCGGTGGTCAACAAGCGGGCTGGGGGGATGGGCCTGATCTCGGGCCGAAAGGCGTTCCAGCGTCCGATGGAGGACGGCGTGGAGCTCCTGAACACGATTCAGGACGTGTACCTCGACGACGCGATCACGGTGGCATGATCGCGTGCGGGAGCGTTTTCAGGGGCGCATAAGACAACCCCCGGCTGCCTTGGCGGCGGTCGGGGGTTGTTTCGTGGGGCCTGAGTCGGGGCCGGGGGAATGGGGGCGGGGTCTGCCTCGTTCTCCCGCGGATGATTCGGGCGGTGTTATTTCTTCTGAGGCACCCTGGTGGGCTGGTCCTCGGTCAGCTCGACGCCGAGGTCGTCGGCGACTCGGTCGAGGATGGCGTCGAGCCTGGCGTCCTCGTCGTACTGGTCGTTTTCGATCTGCTGGCGAACCCGGTCGACAAGCCACTGGCGGACGTCGTTTTCTTCGAGCGTCTCGGCCTGCTGCTGCTCCTCGGGCTCGAGGTCGGGCAGTTGCCGGCGGGCTTTGCCGAGGTCGGACAGACAACGCCGAAGTCGGAGTTCCCGGGCCTGGTCGGGCTTCTGGCTGGTTCGCACCATGACGCGCTCCTTCGCGGAAACGGGGTCGTTCGCACCCGGCGGCATTCCTTTACCGAGTGGAGCTCCAGTATGAGTCCTATAACAAGATTCACAATCCAGAAGGTCCCTCTTGTAAGGCCCGGAAACTTCGCAGGTAACGGGTAGGGCTGGCCCCGATGGAGGGGGTCAGGTGCCGTCGAGGGAGAAGCGGACGGCGTACTGGACGAGCTGGGTCGCGTTCTGGAGCTGGAGCTTGTGCTTGATGTTCTCGCGGTGGGTTTCCACCGTTTTGATGCTCAGGTGCAGGCTCTGGGCGATCTCGCGGGTGGCGCGGCCTTCGCCGATGAGGCGGAGCACCTCCAACTCGCGGTCGGTCAGGGTTTGGGCGCTGGCGTGCTCGCGCCGGGCGGGCGAGCCGCTCACCTGCGACAGCAGCACCTGGGCCATCTGATCGCTGAGATAGATGTGCCCCCGGCGAACCGAGCGGATGCCGTCGAGGATCTGTTCGACAGGCTCCTGCTTCATGAGGTAGCCCATCGCCCCGGCTTTGAGGACCCGCTGGGCGTAGAAGGTCTCGTCGTGCATCGAGAGCACGAGGATCGGGAGCCGGGGGTGGCGGACCTTGAGGTCCTTGATCAGCTCGATGCCATCGAGCCCCTCGAAGGAGAGGTCGGCGACGATGACGTCCGGCCGAAGGTCCGAGATGCAGCTCAGCGCGTCTTCGGGACAGTCGGCTTCGCCACAGAGTTCGAGATCCGCCTGTTCGTCGATGACTCGGCCGAGCCCCCGGCGGATGATGGGATGGTCGTCGACAATCAGCACCCGGCAGAGTCGCGTCCGTGCAGTACCATCTTGCGGTGCCATGATCCATTCTCCACTGCCTAAGCAGCCTCGCCGCCCCCACGCAACGGCCCGGCTTTTCCCAGATTACCTGAACCGTTCAAGTCCACCCGGCTTATTGTTTGCCACTGTGCCTGCGGGTTCCAACCGCTTTCCGGTGGCGATTTTCTCGGACCCGCCCGGCAGGCGGCACCCCACCCCGCTCACGCCCCCGGCAGGGGCGATCTGGTAAACTGTGGTAAGGGAAAATAACCATCGGCATTTCCGCGGAGAAGGAGGCAAGCATGATCGAATCCCGCATCGAGGAGGCGGTGAACCGCCAGATCAACCACGAATTCGTCGCCGCGTACAACTACCTGGCGATGGCTGCGTATTTCGAGGAGGAGAACCTCGCCGGCTTCGCGCACTGGATGGAGCAGCAGCACCAGGAGGAGCTCCAGCACGCGATGCGGCTGTACCGCTACCTGCTCGACCGCGGTGGCCGGGTGCATCTGCCGGGCATCGAAGAGCCGCGGGCGAGCTACAGCAGCGCGGCCGATGTGTTCGAGACGGCGCTGAAGATGGAGCAGGCGAACACGGCGGCAATCTACGATCTGTACACCCTCGCCACCGAGTTGAAGGACTACGCGACGCAGAGCCACCTCAAGTGGTTCCTCGACGAGCAGGTGGAAGAGGAGAGCTCGGTCGACGAGATTCTCGGCCTGGTGAAGATGGCGGAGGGCGACACCGGCGCCATGCTGGTGCTGAACAACCAGCTCAACCAGCGCCCGGGCGAGGCGGGCAGCGCCGGCGAATAAGCCGGGGGTCTTTGGGGGGGGCGAAGCCGTATTTCATCCGCCGCCTTCTGCCGATCCGGCGTGTGCCGGGCCGACAGGGAGCGGCGGTTTTTTCATGCGCGAAGCGGGGCGTGTGCCGGAGCGGCAGGTTTTCGGCCGCTTCATGCTGTTCCGTGGTCCGCGTGGGGGGAGGCGTGATACCCCGCGCTCTGCCCCGGCTCGGGGCGGGACGCCGGGGGCGAAAAGTCGAATCATTCTTGCACGGGCCGGGCTGGCGCGCATAATGGAACGAGTCAAAGAATCCTTTGCCTGTCCGGCATGCGTCGGCCCGCTTTTCGTGCGGGGCGGGCGGTGGGCCCGCACGCGGCCGGAGGCAGGCGCACCTGTTTGCTCTGGAGGAGAGAAAGATGCCTGCACTGTTTACCCGCACCTCGGCCGCGGGGCTGCTCGCCGCGGCCGCGCTGGCCCTGCCGGCGACGAACGCGACCGCTGCCACCATGCAGTGGAGCTCGCCGACCGATGGCAGCTTCAACGACGACGCCAACTGGGACGCCGCCACCCCCGGCAGCGGCGACGTCGCCCACTTCGGCACCGCCCACCAGTACGGCTGGAGCTACGACGTCAACTTCCCCGACAACGGGGCGCTGAGCAATCACCAGCTCCGCGTCGACGCCACCGCCACCACCGGCGACACGCTCGACGTCGACCTCGACCTGCGCGGCGGCACCTACACGCTCACCTCCACCGGCCGGTGGGACGACGCCTCCGTCCTCGTGGGCAACAGCGACGACGACCCCGCCATCCTGAGCGTGCGCAACGGCAGCCTCGTCGGCCACAACGGCGTGATCGGCCGAGGCTCGGGGACCAGCGGCGAGGTCAACCTCGATGACGCCACCTGGGACAACGAGGACGACCTCACCGTCGGCAGCGCCGGCCAGGGCACGCTCAACGTCCACAGCGGAAGCAGCGTCGTCAGCGAAGGCGCCGTCGTCGGCTGGAGCAACAACTCCGTCGGCCGAGTCCTCGTCAGCGGCAACGACGCAACCTTCACCAGCTACGAAGACTACAACACCCGCCTCAGCCTCGGGCTGGGCAGCGGCTCGTCCGGCGAACTGGTCGTCCGCAACGGCGGCACCGCCAACGCCCGCAGCGTCGACCTGGGCAGCGATGACGGTGCCCAAGGCAACCTGCTCGTCGAGGGCGAAGACTCGAGCTTCCACTCCAGCTCCGTCGCCCTCGGGGGCATCTCCGGCTCCAACGGCGACCCCGGCGGCACGGGCACGGCCACCGTCCGCCACGGCGCCTCGGCCGAGATGGGCGAGGTGCTGCTCTACGGCGGCGGCTCGCTCACCGTCGATCGCGGCCGACTGTCGGTCTGGCGGCTCGATTTCGCCGAGCCCGGCGCGGAATTCACGTTCACGACCGGGGAACTGGAGATCCGCGAGCGCGATCTCATCGCCGACGATCGTCTGCTGGATCGCACGATCGGCTCGGCGCATCGCCTCGGCGTCGGGCGGACGCTGGCGTTCGCTGACAGCGCGAGCCTCGTGGCGCCGCTGATCGTCGACGGCGGCACCTTCTCCGTCGAGGAGTTCCAGGGCGGCGAGCTCGTCGACTTCCGCACGGGCACGATGCGGTTCACCGACAGAAACACCAGCCTGCAGATCGGCTCCGGCCAGGTGCTGGGCGCGACTGTCCGGCTCGCCGCCGACCAGCGGATCGAGTCGGCCGAGGACGCCCGCGTTGCGTCCGACGGACTGCTGCTGGTCGAGGACGGCGGCAGCTTCCACAGCGGCCAGAACCTGTACAACCAGGGCGAGATCCAGCTCGCCGGCACGACCGCCCGGGTGGATGCGAACACGCTCACACTGAACAGCGGCGGCCTGCTGCTCGGCAGCGGCCGGGTGAGTGCCGCGCTGACGGCGGCGGACGGCGAGGTCCGGGCCGGGGCGGGCCAGCGGCTGGTCTTCACCGGCAGCGACAACACGAACAGCGCCGCCATCGCCGCGGCCGGCGGGCGGATCGACTTCACCCGCGACCTCACCAGCGACGGCGAGATCAGCGTCGTCGGCGGCACGCTCAAGATCGGCGGGGCGGCGGTCAACGAGGCCGGCGGCGCCATCGGCGGCAGCGACGCCAGCCTCCGCTTCGACGGCGGGCTGACCAACCACGGCCAGCTCGCGCTCTCTGCCGGCACCAGCGAAGTGTACGGCACGGTGAACAACACGGCGGACGGCCGCATCGCCCTCGGCGGCGGGAGCACGACCTCCTTCTTCGGCAATCTCGACAACGAAGGCACCATGCTCGTGCTCGACGGTGCGACGGCTGTGCTGATGGGCGACGTCAGCGGCAGCGGCGCGTTCGCCGGCGACGGGGCGATCGAGTTCCTCGGCAACTTCAGCCCCGGATCGAGCCCCGGCATCAGCGAGATCGGCAACGACGTGACCTACCACTCGATCTCCAGCATCCTGCTCGAGCTCGGCGGCACGACGCCCGGCGACGAGCACGACAAGATCATCTACACCGGCGACGTGACCCTGGACGACCCGGCACTGGACGTCGTGCTCTACGACGGCTTCGCGCCGGACATGGGGGACGTGTTCGACGTGTTCGACTTCGGCGGCAGCCTGACCGGCCAGTTCGGCGCGGTGAACCTGCCGACCCTGGCCCAGGGGCTGAACTGGGACACCAGCGAGCTCTACACGGCCGGCACGCTGTCGGTGGTGCCCGAGCCGACGAGCCTGGTGCTGCTGGGGCTGGGCGGAATGATGCTCATTCGACGTCGGCCGCGGTAACGGTCGACCTTTCCTTGCGAGCGGGCGCCTCGCCGGTTTGGGCGGGGCGCCTGTCTTTCTGCGCCGCTTTCGGGCGGGAAAATCGGCTGAAAGTCGAACTGGCGGGGGCTCGACGCGTAATAAGGGTGCGGTTAGAATAAGGCGCGATCTTTGACAAATGGGGCCGAACGGTATCGACCGGACAGGGAAGGTTTGCAGTGGCATGCCGAGGTGCACGTTGGCCTCGTTAAACCACGTGCAACACTACAAATGCCAACGATGATATCGCTGGTCGGATCGGCTTCGCGCCGGTCCGCATGGCTGCGTAAAATGCAGCCGCGTCATCAAGCTGCTCGTCTGCGGCCGCTTGATGGCGACAAATCAGCAGACTCGCCCAAGGACGACGCCTGAGCGTCTGCGGGTTAAACTTCACTCGGGCTGGGCGAAGCGGAGGCTGTCGCTGGCCGCTGCTTCGCTGAGATCAAAGAAGCGACTATGTATGTAGAAGCTGCAAACTGACTGTCTCGGGACGGGGGTTCGAATCCCCCCGGCTCCATT
>JBKHFW010000059.1:0-18408 GCA_046540025.1 Phycisphaeraceae bacterium | reverse complement strand
TCGGGAGCAGAAACGGTGTCGGGAGCAGAAACGGTGTCGGATACCGTTTCTTGACTCGCCGGCTGCTTCGGGCTAGGCTGCGCCTCCATGGGACGACCCAATCGCGTTGACGTTGCCGGTTACGCTTACCACGTGCTCAACCGCTCGGTGGGCCGGCGGGCGATCTTCCGCAAAGACGCCGACTTCGCCGCCTACGAGCGGGTGCTCGCTGGGGCCCTGGTTCGCTCGGCCGGGGGCGTCGAGCTGCTCGCCTACTGCCTGATGGGCAACCACTGGCACCTCGTCGTGCGCACGAGCCGCGACGGAGCGCTCGCCCCCTTCATGAAGTGGCTCACCCTCACCCACACCCAGCGCTACCGCGTCGCCCACCAGAGCGTCGGCGAGGGGCCGCTTTACCAGGGCCGCTACAAGGCCTTCCTCATCGAGACCGGCGAGCACCTGCTGAGCGTCTGCCGCTACGTCGAGCGCAACGCCGCCCGGGCGGCGCTCGTCGAGCGGGCCGAGGCGTGGCCGTGGTCGAGCCTCGCCCGCTGGCGGCAGGGTGGTGCTGCGGGGAGCGACGAGGATCCGCCGCTGGCGCTCGCGCCCTGGCCGACGGATGGGGGGGCGGTTGCGAGCGACGGTAGCGGCCGACCCAAGCAGTGGCTGCGGACGGTCAACACGCCGCTCTCCGAGGCGGAGCTCGATGCGCTTCGCCGGGCGGCGCAGCGGGGACGGCCGTACGGCGGGGAGGCGTGGACGAAGCAGATGATCGCCCGCTTCGGGCTTGGCTCGACGCTGCGCGGGCCGGGGCGGCCGCGGAAGGAGTAGGCGTCGGTGCCGGCCGAACCAGGGAAACGGTATCCGACACCATTTCCCGGGCCGCGTCGCTGGCCAGGCGCGCAAAAACAGCGGACGCCGGGGCGTCCGCTGCGTGTGCGATTCGGTGGATCGTGCGGCCGCGGCGGCTTATGCCGAGCGGACGTGAACCTTTCGGCCCTGGAACTCGACGACGCCGTCGGTCAGGGCGAAGAGGGTGTTGTCGGTGCCCATGCCGACCTGGTAGCCGGGCTTGAACTTCGTGCCGCACTGACGGATGATGATCGAGCCGGCCTTGGCCTGCTGTCCGCCGTAGAGCTTGACCCCGCGGTACTGCGGGTTCGAGTCACGCGTGTTCTTGGTCGAGCCCTGTCCCTTCTTATGAGCCATCTGAGCACCTCGCACGATTGAGCGGTTGGCACGGGCACGGGGCCCGCAGAGTCCTTGTTGCAAGTCGAGTCGAGCATTATAACCTCAATCGCCTATGCGAGGCAAGCCCGGCAGGGATGGACTTCGACGCCGGCCGGGCGGGGCCGGCGGTTGCCAAGGGTGGGGGCATGGTCTATACTGCTCAATTCGGAAATTGGAAATTCCTACGTACCAGGTGCCGCAAGGCCGGTAGCGAGAAGCCGCGATGACGATTACTGCTGAGAAGAAGACCGAACTGATCAAGGACTACGGCCGCGACGAGAAGGACTCGGGCTCGCCCGAGGTCCAGGTCGCGGTGCTGACCGAGCGTATTCGGGCGCTGACCGAGCATCTGCGGACGCATCGGCACGACTTCGCCTCGCGTCGCGGTCTGCTGCAGATGGTTTCCCGCCGCACCCGGCTGCTGCGTTACCTGGCCCGTACGGATCGCGAGGCGTATCAGAACCTGATCGCACGCCTCGGGCTGCGCAAGTAGTCTGACATCAATCACTTTCGCCGACTCGTCCTGTTCCCCGGCACGTGTTCGGGGCGGATGCAGACGGCAGCAGACTCGCCGCACCGGCGACCTTCTGCGCTCGCGCGCGAGGAGGTTGCCCGTGCTGCCAGTCACCTGTCTTCTGCAGGCCCGGAAGGGGCGAGCCGGACCCCCGGCCACTCTGGTCCAGCCGTCGGGGCGTCATCCGCCGGACCCTTTCGAGGAATGCACATGACAATTCATCGCGTTGAACTGGAACTGGGCGGTCGCACCCTCAGCATCGAGACCGGCAAGGTCGCCAGGCAGGCCGACGGGGCCGTCATGGTTCAGTACGGCGAAACCGTCGTGCTGGGCACGGCCGTCCGCGCCAAGCCGCGCGAGGGCATCGACTTCTTCCCGCTGACCGTGGACTACCGCGAGAAGATGCCGGCGGCGGGCAAGTTCCCCGGCGGCTTCCGCAAGCGGGAAGGCGCGCCCAACCAGAAGGAAATCCTCACCATGCGGAACATCGATCGGCCGATTCGGCCGCTGTTCCCCAAGGGGTACATGGACGAGGTGCAGATCCAGACGTGGGTCCTCGCCGCCGACGGCCAGAACGAGCCGGACGTGCTGGCGGGCATCGCCGCGTCGGCGGCGCTGTCGATCAGCTCGATTCCGTTCCAGGGTCCGGTGGGCAACGTCCGCATCGGCCGGGTGGACGGCGAGCTGGTGGTCATGCCCACGGCCGCCCAGGCCGAGTTCTCCGACCTCGACATGCTGCTCTGCGGCCACGAGGACGGGCTGAACATGATCGAGGTCGGCTCGCAGGTCGTGCCCGAGGACGAGATGGCCGAGGCCGTCGAGTTCGGCTGGGAGCAGGTCAAGCAGGTCGTCGGCATCATTCAGGAGCTGGTGTCCAGGGCGGGCAAGGAGAAGGTCGCCGACCTTCAGCTTCCCAGCGACGAAATCGTCGAGCTGGTCAACGACCAGCTCACCGAGCCGCTTCGGGCCGCGAAGACGGCCGAGGGCAGCAAGCTGGATCGGCAGGAGGCCGTCGCGGAGGCGAAGAAGAGCTTCCTCGAGGAGAACCTGCCCGAGCCGGGGCAGGCCGCGACCTACGCCGAGGTGCGCCAGTGGCAGGCCCGGCGGAAGGAAGCGAAGCTGGCGATTCACGACCTGGAAGAGAAGCTGACCCGCGAGATCATCCGGGCCGGCAGCCGGACGGACGGCCGAAAGATGGACGAGCTGCGTTCGATCTCGGCCGAGGCGGGCGTGCTGCCCCGCGTGCACGGTTCGGCGCTGTTCACCCGCGGTGAGACGCAGGCGCTGGTGACGACGACGCTGGGCACGGGCAAGGACGAGCAGATCGTCGACGGCCTGGGCGAGGAGTACGCCGAGAAGTTCTATCTGCACTACAACTTCCCGCCGTTCAGCGTGGGCGAGGCGAAGCGGATCACCGGCCCGAGCCGGCGTGACGTGGGTCACGGCAAGCTGGCGGAGCGGGCCCTGACGGCCGTGCTGCCCCCGGTGGACAAGTTCCCCTACACGGTGCGGCTGGTCAGCGACATTCTCGAGTCCAACGGCAGCTCGTCGATGGCGTCGGCGTGCGGCGGCTCGATGGCGCTGGCGGACGCGGGCGTGCCGATCTCCTCGCACGTCGGCGGCATCTCGGTCGGTCTGATCCAGGCCGACGAGGAAGGCCAGGAGGACGTCTACCTGCTCGACATCCAGGGCGAGGAAGACCACTTCGGCGACATGGACTTCAAGGTCACGGGCACCCGCGAGGGGATCACGGCGATCCAGCTCGACCTCAAGATCCGCGGTCTGACGATGGGCCAGGTCCGCGAGGCGTTCAAGCACGCCCGCAAGGGCCGGGTTGAGATCATCGAGATCATGGAGAAGACGCTGCCGAGCGCCCGCGAGACGATCAGCGACTACGCGCCGCGGATTCTGCAGACGAAGATTAACCCGGACAAGATCGGCAAGATCATCGGCCCGGGCGGCAAGAACATCCGCGCTCTCGAGGAGCTGACCGGGGCGAAGATCGAGATCGAGGAAGACGGCACGATCTACTGCTCCGCGGTGGGGGCCGGCAAGGCCGAGCGGGCCATCGAGGAGATCGAGAAGATCGGCGCGGAGGTCAAGGTCGGTCAGATCTACTCGGGTAAGGTGACGTCGATCAAGGACTTCGGCGCCTTCATCGAGGTGATCCCCGGCGAGGACGGCCTCTGCCACATCTCCGAACTCGCCGACGGCTACGTCAAGAAGGTGGAGGACGTGGTGAAGATGGGCGAGACCGTTCGGGTCAAGGTCATCAACGTCGACGAGCAGGGCCGGGTCAAGCTTTCCCGTCGCGCGGCCCTGACCGAAGAGTCAGAAAACACTTCCGAATCGGAAAACAAGTAAGTATACTGGGCAAATATGTCAGGTCTGGACCGGACGGGTAGACGTGCTACCCGTCCGGGCAGGCTTGGGGGGGTGACGCCTGAGCATGTCAATGGTGGGGCGTCACTGGGCTACGTGTTGGACCGAGGGGCCGCTTTGCGGCCTTGCTCCAACAGCGGTCGCTCATTGAGTGCGCGTGAACGATTTCTGTTGCTGCTGATCGCAGGGCAGCCTGAAGGCCAGCATCTCCCGGTCTTTTCAGCCTCATATAGTGAGAGGAGCAGGACATGCCGATGCACGGACGGGTCAAGTGGTTCGATCCCAAGAAGGGCTACGGCTTCATTCTCGGACCGACGGGACAGGACGTGTTCGTCCACTACAGCCAGATCGAGGGCGACGGCTTCCGCTCGCTGCGTGACGGCGAGACGGTGGCGTACGAACTCGTCGAGAGCGAGAAGGGGCTGCAGGCCCGCACGGTGCAACGCGAAGAAGCGACGTCGTCGTCCTGAACTCGCCGCCGGCGTCCCGGTTCACTTCTGACTGTTCAGCGGGGGGGAGTCCAGGCCGGCCTGGGGGTAAGGCCTCGGGGGGACCATGTCTCGCTGTAAGTCAGGGGCGTTCGTCCCTGGCCGATCAGGAAGAGAACAACTGACCTGTGGCTGGACCAATGCGGCAGTGCAGGTGGACGGGCTGAGGACGATCAGGTTGCGCGCGCGGACATGATGGCCCAACTCGTGGGCTGTGGGGCGTGGCCGCCGGGTGCGGGGCGGTGAATCGTCGCCGATGGGGCGGCGGCGTGTCGGACGTGATTGCGTGGGGGGAGTGTCACTTCCAGGAAGGGACACCCGCGTGATGCTGCCGCGATGATGCTGCGCGAGGAGACGCCACCCGTCGGGGGCGCCCGAGCAAGCGGCCGGCGCGATCGGTCCGCTTCCGCCGAGGCGGATGCCCGTGAGGCGATCGGTCTATCCTACGCCGCCACGCCGCCGCCCGCAGATTCCAGGGCTTCAGCAAGGCCCTGCTCCGCGCCGGCGTGTCGCTGCTGGTGCGGGTGGGCTCGAACGTGAGGCTGCCGGACGCGTGGAGTCCGGCCGGGCGTTGAAGGTGATTGCCCAGACGCTCGAGCGGCCGCGTACGCGGCTGATGCACCGTCTGCGAGCGGCGGTCAAGGATGGGTATGCACGTTCATCTTCCAGGGCCGCCCCAACCAGGCCGCACAAGAAACACGAGCCACGCCCCGGACCACCTTCCATCACAGCGGCTTCACAACGACAGGTCCAGGATGCCAGGAAACTTGCGTTGCGAATGAGATAAAAAAGTGCACGGCGTTGGGTGCCAACCAGCAGCCCGCCAGGCTGCTGTGTGCCGGATCACGCACACGCTTCAATCGCAATTCGTATGAGCCGAGTCCGCCTCCCTCCCCCTCGCATCTGCCACGGCACGTTCTCCCAGGACCCGCCCCCGCAACCGGCTGGGGAAATCTTTCAGATCCGCGGCCGACCCGGGATAAACCCTGATGCTCGATTCGTCCCGGCCGCGGCTCGCGGGCGCTAGGATCGCGGCGCGTGGGGCACCCGGCCCCCCGCCTTTCCGCCGGGCGAAATCAACTCGTCCGCCGGGGTCGCGATCCTGCCTCCGAGAAGGGAGAAACAGCATGCACCGCCCGATCCGTCCGCTCGCCGCCGCCCTCGTCCTGGCCCTCGCCGCCTCGGCCGGCCACGCCCGGGACGGCAAGACCATCTACTTCCTCGGCAACAGCATGACCGACAACGTCGAATACAGCGATCTCGACCACATGGCCGAGGCCGCCGGCCAGGTCGACCACGCCTGGGGTCGCCACGTCATGGCCGGCGCACCGCTCGCCTGGCTCTGGGACCTGCCCGACAACGGCTGGAACCACAACCAGCAGGGCGACGACCACAACCTCGTCCCCGCCCTGAGCGAGTACACCTGGGACGCCGTCAGCATCCAGCCCTTCGAGCACACGCTGCCAGACGAGTGGTACTACGTCCACCGCTTCGCCAACCTCGCCGTCAGCAACGGCCTCAACCGCGACACGCAGATCTACGTCTACGCCGCCTGGCCCCTGGCCGGCCCGCACAACGGCGCGCCCGACCCCACACGCGACTACCAGGCCCTGTGGGACCGCCCCTACACCGACGACTGGCAACGCACCAAAACACGCGATTTCTACTATCGCCTCACCGAACTGCTCAACGACCCGGGCGCCACCACCGACGGCTTCGGCAACCCGCTCGAACTCTCCACCGGCGACGACACCCTCGCCACCGCCGACCAGCCCATCGCCGACATCCTCAACAAGCCCGTACGCATGTTCCCCATCGGCGACGTGCTCTACGAGCTCGACAAACGCCTCAAGGCCGACCCCGACGCCCTCGAGAAGTACGGCGTCGACGACGCGATCGACCTCTACCTCGATTTCATCCACCTCAACGAACTCGGCGAGTTCGTCGCCGGCACCACCGTCTACGCCACCCTCTACAAGGAAAGCCCCGTCGGCGTCGACCCGGCCAGGTACAACGACCTCACCGAGGACTGGGACTTCGAAGACCTCGACCCCGACTACGTCGCCCTGGTGCAGCAGACCGCCTGGGACGTCGTCGCCGGCCATCCCCACACCGGCGTCGTCCCCGAACCCGCCACCGCCGGCCTGCTCATCCTCGGCAGCGCCCTGCTGCTGACCCGCCGCCGATGACCGCCCGTTCCCGAAACCCACCAAAAGCCACGCAAAAAGGCCCGGCAAGCGATCACTTGCCGGGCCTGAGTTCAAAAGCGGGTGATGGGAATCGAACCCACATCAATGGCTTGGAAGGCCACCGCTCTGCCGTTGAGCTACACCCGCAGTCGGCGACACGCTCGCCGCCTCGAACACCAGATTGTTGTCGCGGTCAGGCTTTTGTCAACCGCTGCCCCCCGCGGCCGCCGCTTCGCGCTGCTGCCGGGCGCTCATCATCAGCCCCAGGCCGATCAGTCCGACGCCCAGGCAGGCCATCGGATTGTCATACAGCACCCCGAAGCTCGGGTGAATCGCCGCGCTCAATGCCAGAAGGCAGACGATGACCCACATCGCCCGCGTACACCACGTTTTCATGTTCAACTTCCCCTGCCACTAGCGTTCATGCCTTGCGTTCTCAGCATCGGCCCGCCATCCGGGGCGGTGGAGGTTAACCGCGCAAACCGGCAGGGATTCGGCAGGGGGGCGGCCGCACAATCGCGCCAGCCGACATCGGCCGGGCAGGGCGTCGAACCCGCAAAACCAGCGTCCGGCTCACGAATCGCCGAGATGGGCCTCGGCCTGCTCGAGCAGACGCCGACCCTCGCGAAAGCTCATCCGCGCGCGGGTTTCGCCAAAGTCGCCCCAGGCGCAGGCGCTGATCTCCTCGGGCTGCGGCGTGGTCCGCGGGTCCGAGACAAAGCCGATGTAATAGGTCACCGTCTTGCGCACCCGCGTCCCGCGGCGCTTGGTGAACACGTAGCTCTCGCGCAGCGCCGGCTCGGCGAGCAGCCGCTCGGGCTCCAGGCCGGTCTCCTCGACCAGTTCCCGCCGGGCGGTCTCGCGGGGGGCTTCGCCGGGCTCGGGGTGCCCCTTGGGAAAGCCCCAGTGCCCGCCGCGATGCTGCACGAGCAGGTACTTCCGCTCGCCGGCCTGCTCGAACACGGGAATGACGCCGAACGATGCGTCCTGTTTCATGACGGCTCCTGGTCGCGGGTCCGCCTCCGCCGGCGCACACACCGGCGGGGGCAATATGGGCAGTTTAGCGGGCAAGGGCAAGGGGGCTGGAAGGGGTGTAGCGGTTTTGCCAGCCCCGCCACGCCCGAGTGAGAAGATAGCGAAGCCCTGCCGTTGCCTCCGTTCCCCCAGATCGTAGCGTTTGCCTGCACAGCCAGTGAACTGCGGCGGACGCGGCGAACGAGGTCGCCGCCGGGATCCAGGCACCGTCTCGCGTCCGCAGTTCCGCGGCGCAGAAAGGGCTCCAACCATGGCTACCAGCAAGACCAGCATACTGGGCGTCACGCTCGCGGCAGGACTGCTCCTCAGTCCGGCCCTGGCGGACAGCTTCAAAGTCACCGGCGTCGTCCGCGACTTCAAACGCGGCGACCAGTCCGACGGCCACCCCGACTTCCAGACCGTCATCGCCCGAGGCCTCGACGGACACGCCCCCGGCATGGTCACCATGAGCCTCAGCGAAGACCGCAAACCCGTCTACAACCCCGACCGACCCGCACTCGACAGCATGTACAGCCAGACCCACTTCGACCAGTGGTACCGCGACGTCAGCGATGTCAACCTCTCACAGCCGCTCACCCTCACGCTCGACAACGGCCAGACCCGCCCCGGCGGCGTCTACACCTACAGCAACGTCAACTTCTTCCCCATCGACGACGCCCTCTTCGGCAACCAGGGCCTCGAACACAACTACCACTTCACCTTCGAAATGCACGGCGAGTTCACCTACGAGCCGGGCCAGACCTTCCGCTTCGTCGGCGACGACGACGTCTGGGTCTACCTCAACGGCACCCGCGTCATCGACCTCGGCGGCGTCCATCAGGCGCTCAGCGGCGAATTCCTGCTCTTCGATGGCAAAGCCTTCGTCGAGGCCGGCCACTTCCCGCTCAGCGAAACCGTCCGGGACGTCGACAACGCCCTGGCCAACAAACTCAGCGAAAACTGGCAGAACCTCCACCTCCCCGGCGAGTGCCCCGTCCAGCCCGGCGCCCACTACGTCGACCTCTACCTCACCGAAGGCGCCACCGACACCCGCGCCGTCTTCAACGGCACCAGCGTCGACGTCTACTCCGCCAAGGACCTCTCCAACGTCGTGCTCAAGTTCGAGGACGGCACCGAGCAGAAGTTCGACAACCTCGTCACCGGCCCCAGCGCCACCTTCTCCGGCACCGACGAGAACGAAGACAAACCCGTCGCCGGCGTCTGGGTCAAGTCCGGCAACAACAAGTCCGGCGACGGCCCCGGCAAGGGCCACTACCACGACGCCACCGGCGGCACGAACATCGAAGCCACCCTCGACTTCTTCTTCGCCGAACGCCACACCACCGAATCCGCCTTCCAGATCGAAACCACCATCCCCATCAAGTCCGTCCCCATCGACCTCACCAGCCCGACCTACGACTGACCACGCCCCGCCACGCATTCCCTCCCCAGCCGCCTGCCTCCCCGATCCCGGGAGGCAGGCGGTTGCTCTGCGCCCGCGGCCCACCGGACGGGCCCGCAAAACCGCCCTCCACCCCGCGCCAGGGCCGGTTTCACCCCCCGGGCCCGATTCGCCCGCCCCGCGGGTTCCGTTCCCCGCCGGTTCGTGTAAAATACGCTCTTCACGGACGCAACGGACGCAAAAGAGCAACGGACGAGCCCAGGGCACATGGAAGTTCAGCAGACCATCGCGTCGCCGGTGACGCTTGAGGGCCGCGGCCTCTTCGGCGGTCAGCCCGTCACGCTCACGTTCCACCCGGCCCCGCCCAACCACGGCATCATCTTCGTCCGCACCGACCTCGGCGGGGCCGAGATCCCCGCGCTCGTCCACTACGTCGTCAAACGCGCCCGCCGCACCACCCTCAAGTGCGGCGAGGCCAGCGTCGATACCTGCGAGCACTGCCTCTCCGCCGTCGCCGCCCTGCGCATCGACAACCTCCGCATCGAGATCGACGGCCCGGAAGTCCCCGCCCTCGACGGCTCCGCCCAGCCCTTCGTCGAGGCCCTGGAAAACGCCGGCATCAAAGAGAGCAACGAGCCCCGCCAGCGGCTGGTCGTCCGCGAACCCGTCGTCGTACGCCAGGACGACGCCATGGTCGCCGCGCTGCCCAGCGACGAAGAGCAGATGCAGGTGGTCTACGAGCTCAACTACGGCAGCGCCTCGCCGGTGGGGCGGCAGCTGCGCGTCTTCGACTTCTCCAACGGCGACTACGCCCACGATATCGCCCCCTCACGCACCTTCGTGCTCGAAGAAGAGGCCGCCTCGCTCCACGAACGCGGCATGGGCACCCACCTGACCGCCGACGACGTGCTGGTCATCGGCCGCGAGGGCCCGCTGGGCAAAAACGGCCTGCGCTTCGAGGACGAGCCGGTTCGCCACAAGGTGCTCGACCTCATCGGCGACCTCTACCTCCTCGGCGCCCCGATCCAGGGGCGGATCGTCGCCTACAAGTCCGGCCACGCCCTGAACCACCTGCTGGTGCGCAAGCTCATCAAGCAGCACCACTGGCAGCAGCGCAAGCACCTGTCGCTGCTGCGCAGCGAGTTCGACATCCGCCGCATCAGCCGCATTCTGCCGCACCGCTACCCGATGCTGCTCGTCGACCGCGTCGTGGAGATCGACGCCGACCAGCGGGCCGTGGGCATCAAGAACGTCACCATCAACGAACCCTTTTTTCAGGGACACTACCCCGGCACGCCGATCATGCCCGGCGTGCTCATCGTCGAGGCGATGGCCCAGCTCTCCGGCGTGCTGATCGGGCAGAAGCTCGAGCACACCGGCAAGCTCGCCGTGCTGCTGTCGCTGGACCGGGTCAAGCTGCGCAAGCCGGTCGTCCCCGGCGACCAGCTCGTCATGGAGGCCGAGGCCGTCAAGGTCCGAAGCCGCATCGCCCACATGCGCTGTCGGGCCTACGTCGGAGAGGAAGTCGCAGCCGAAGCGGAAGTCAAATTCATGCTCATGGACGACGACCAGGAGTGAGAAAGAGTCTCCGAGGTCGTCCCGCCCGCCGCCCCAGCCGCGGCGACGGACGATCGGGACGAATCAGAAAGCGCAGATCGAAACCGCTTATGCCTACCATCCACCCTCTATCCGTGATCGAGCCCGGGGCCGAACTGGCCGATGACGTCGTCGTCGGACCGTTCTGCCACGTGGGGCCGAAAGTCAAAATCGGCCCGGGCACACGCCTCGTCAGCCATATCGCCATTCACGGGCGAACCACCATCGGCAGCGGGAACACGATCTGGCCCCATACCCTCCTCGGAGGCGACCCCCAGGACCTCAAGTTTGCCGGCGAAGACAGCGAACTCATCATCGGCGACCACAACGACATCCGCGAAAACGTCACCATCCACCGCGGCACCGCCGTCGGCGGCAACGTCACCCGCGTCGGCGATCACAACCTGATCATGGCCTACGTCCACGTCGGCCACGACTGCCTCATCGGCAGCCACATCGTCATCGCCAACGCCGTCCAGCTCGCCGGCCATATCCTCATCGAGGATCACGCCAACATCGGCGGCGCCGCCGCCGTCCACCACTTCGTCACCATCTGCCGATACGCCTTCATCGGCGGCATGACCCGCATCGTTCAGGACGTGCCCCCCTTCATGGTCGTCGAGGGCATCCCCGCCCGCGTCCGCAAGGTCAACACCGTCCTGCTCAAACGCCACCACTTCGAGGACCAGCACGTCGCCGCCCTCAAGGACGCCTTCCGACGGCTCTTCGGCAACGGCGACACCCACAGCCGCGCCCGCCAACTCGAAACCCTCGAACGCGACTACCCCGAAGACTGGTGCGTCCGCACCCTCGTCGACTCCCTGCGCAAAAGCGGCGAGGGCGTCTACGGCCGACACCGCGAAGCACTCCGAGGCGACAACCGCTATTCCAACCCCGTCCGCTGACCCCCCACGTGCCGCTCGATGCCGTCAATCCCTTCTCAGCCCCCGGCTCTGCCGGGGGGGCAGCCGCAGCGCGCTTCCGCCATGGCGGTGCACAAGCCCCCTCCGCGCAAAACAAAACGACCACCCCCCAGGGTGGCCGATGTCGTCATTCGTGCGTCCCGCTCAGCGGAACTGCGGCGGAATCGGAGGCAGCTCGCCCGGCTCCAGCCGCTTCGCCTGCTCGGCGTCGCCGGCCACCGCCCGGCGAAGCGCAGCGATCTCGTGACGCAACTTCTCGACCTGCTTCTCTACCTGCGCAGACGTCCCGGCCTCACCCGGGTCAGCCGACGCCTCCTCCGGCCCACCGGCCGAGGAAACCACCAGCAGGCACAGAAGCATCAGCGCCGCCGCGGCAATCCACGAACGATAGCACCACTGCCGCATCCGGTACGCCTCGTTCCGCGCCAGGCGAACCTTCTCGTTCGCTTCATCCGACGCCCGCTGCGCCAGCATGACGCTCGCCCCCGCGAGGCGGTTCATCCGCGTCATCAAATCGTCGCCGTCGTCCTCGGCGGACCCGCCGAAAAGCTGCTTCGGCGTCAGCCGGGGCATGCTGCCCGACTCGTCGTGAGCCTCGGCCGTCGCCTCGTCCGCTTCGCCCTCGGCGTCAGCATCTTTTTCGTCGGCCACCGCCTCCGCCCGAAGCCAGCGCGACGGGGGGCCGCCTCCCGGCTTCGCCGGCTCGCTGTCGAAGGTGCCCACCTCCTCGGCAGCCAGCGGCGAGTATCGGCCGAACTTCTCACCCAGCCGCGGCGGCGTCCACCCGGGATCCTCCGCAGCGCCACTCGGCTCCCGCTCGACCTCGAGCACGCCGTCTTCGACGTCCAGGCACACTTCCTTGCGTCCGTTGGGGCCGCGGCGCCAGTCGAGCTGGTTACGCGAGATCCGCCGCCTCACCGTGCGTTCGCTCACGCCCAGCACGCTGGCGGCTTCCGCCACCGATAACCACCTCGTCGACATGGGATTTCGCCTCCTCGAATGGTGTCCTTTGGAAGCTTTCGGCCCGCGCCGGCTCCGGCTTGAGTTCGGCTCGGCGAATTGCCTCGCGCCTCACCAGCCCCGCACCGGCCGTACAATGGGCAGCCATGCCTGAAAACCCCGACACGCCCCGACTGATCCTCGCCTCCCGCTCGCCCCGGCGGACGCTGCTGCTGCGCGAAGCCGGCTACCGCTTCCAGCAGGCCGACCCGCCTTTCGAAGACCCGCCCCAGCCCCAGCCCGACGCCCGGCATCCCGCCACCACCATCGCCGCCGACCTCGCCCGCCAGAAAGCAAGCAGCCTCGCCGAGCACGTCACCGGCCCGGCCCTCGTCCTCGCCGCCGACACGATCTGCGTCGGCGCGCACGGCCGACTGCTCGGCCAACCCGCTACCGCGGACGAGGCGCGACAGATGATCCAGGGCTTCCTGCGCGACGAGCACGAGGTCGTCACCGGCGTCGCGCTGCTGGAGCTGAAAAACGCAAAAGCGGGCGAGCCCGACTGCTTCGCCGACGTCGCCCGCGTGCGCTTCGGGCCGCTGAGCGAACAGGCCCTCGCGGATTATCTCGCCACCGACCACTGGCGCGGCAAGGCGGGCGGCTACAACCTCGCCGACCGCCAGCTCGCCGGCTGGCCCATCGACGTCGTCGGCGACCCCGCCACCGTCATGGGCCTCCCCATGCGCCAGCTCCGCCCCCGCCTCGCCCGCCACGGGGTGCGCAGCGTCCAGCACCCGGCGACCGACGTCTGATGCCCGGGGTCTGCCCCGCAAGTTCTGCACGACGCTTTCCGGCGTGCCACACAGCACCGCGAAGCGTGCTGTGTGCGGCGCTCAGCCTCCCTGGCCGCTCGGGCTGAGTCGGGGCACGACCCCCGACCCGGGGCCACGCAAAAAAGAAGCGACGCGAGAGGCAATGACGCCGAAGTTCCCTGTTTCGTGCCCCTTCGCGTCCTTCGCGCCTTCGTGGGGGGCGGCCAGGCCCCAGGCCCCGCCTCACGCCGCCTCTTCCTCGAGCACCGGCTTGCCGTCGATGGTGACGTGCTTGAGCTGGGTCATCGGGCCGTGCGGCTTCTTTTCCTCTTCCTTGAGGCGCTGCTTCGCACGCGGGTTGGCGTAGAGGTTGAAAATCGTCGCCTTCACCGTCGCCAGCAGCCCGGGCAGACCGGAGAAGGTGTGATCCACCGCGGTGGGCTCGTAGCCGCAGTGCACCAGGCACTGCTGGCAGGAGGGGTTCCCCGACGCCCGGCCGTAGCTCTCCCA
The DNA here is from genome assembly GCA_046540025.1 of Phycisphaeraceae bacterium. Classification (GTDB taxonomy): domain Bacteria; phylum Planctomycetota; class Phycisphaerae; order Phycisphaerales; family Phycisphaeraceae; genus JBKHFW01. Next base: position 4,430 of record JBKHFW010000059.1, on the reverse strand, counting down.
GTCGGTCTCTTCCATCAGCTCCTCGAAGCTGTCGGCGTAGCCTTCCTGGAGCAGGTAGCACGGCTTCTGCCAGCCGAAAAGGTTGTACGTCGGAATCCCCCACGGGGTACACTCGTAGTCCCGCCTGCCCATGAGAAACTCGAGATACAGCGGGCTCTGGTTGAACTTCCACCGCTTCTTGCGGTTGGCGAGGATCATCTCGAACAGGTCGTGGGTCTGCTGCCTTTCGCGCAGGAACGACTGCTGGTCCGGCGCCTTGTCGTAGGCGTAGCCCGGGCTGATCATGATCCCCTCGACCCCGAGGTCCATCATCTGATCGAAGAACCGCCGCACGCTGTTGGGGTCCGCCCCTTCAAACAGCGTCGTGTTCGTCGTGACGCGGAAACCGCGGTCCACCGCCTCGCGAATGCCCTCGGTCGCCTCGTCGAACACGCCCTCGCGGCAGACGGCGAAGTCGTGGTGCTCCTGCTCCCCGTCCATGTGGATCGAAAAGCTGAGGTACTTGCTGGGCTCGAAAAGATCGAGATTCTTCTTGAGCAGCACCGCGTTCGTGCAGAGGTAGATGTACTTCTTGCGGGCGATCAGCCCCTCGACGATCTCCTTGATCTGCGGATGCAAAAGCGGCTCGCCGCCCGGAATGGCGACCATCGGCGCCCCGCACTCATCCACCGCCTGAAAGCACTGCTCGGGCGTCAGGTGCTGCTTGAGGATGTGCGGCGGATACTGCACCTTGCCGCAGCCCGCGCACGCGAGATTGCAGCGAAACAGCGGCTCGAGCTGAAGCACCAGCGGATACCGCTTGCGGCCCTTGAGTCTCTGTTTCAGGACGTAGCTCGCGACCGTCCACATCTGCGAAATCGGCACACTCATGCGCGTCAGGCTCCACTTGGGCGGAAGCCGGCCCCGCTCCCTCCTCCCAGAGTGGCGGCGCCCGGCAAGAAAGTCAGGGTCAGAATCGGGGTGACTGGATTCGAACCAGCGACCTCACGCCCCCCAGACGTGCGCTCTAACCAAGCTGAGCTACACCCCGCGGCACGCGTTTCAGTCTAGGCGGGTCGACAGACAGCGGCAACCATTTCGCACTCAGCCCGGCGGCCAGGGAGGAACCACGAAGACGCGAAGGGCGGAAGAGGACGCGAAGAAGAATGAGCTAGAGGGCGTTAAAGCAGTGGATGACCGGGTGGCGGGGCGGAAAAAAAAGAAGCCACAGATGCACACGGATGGAAGCCAACCGGCCTTGGGGGGCAAAACGCGCCAAGCCGCAGCAAGCGCAGCGCTGCCGCGGATCGGACAACTGGTTCCCCCTCGCGCCTCGATCCCACAGGCTGGCCCCTCCTGCGTTCTCTGGGCTCCGAGCAAACGGACCTGCGCCTCCAGCCCCTGGCCCCCCGGCCTCTAGTCTCTAGCCCCTCACCCCCCGATACGCCACCGCGATGCCGAACGTCATCGGCCGCAGCGTCACCTCCCCGAACCCCGCCTCCTCCATCAGCCGCACCATGCCGGGGCGGTCGATGAAGGTGTTCACGCTCTCAGGCAGATAGCGGTACGCCCCGCTGCGGTCGCGGGCGACCAGCGATGCCGTGCGTGGCAGCACCTGGCGAAAATAGAAGTTATATGCCCCGCGAAGCGCCCGACTCTCAGGCAGGCTGAACTCGAGCACGATTATCCGACCGCCCGGCCGAAGCACGCGGGCAAACTCCCGCATCGCCGCGGCCGGGTCCGCCACGTTGCGGATCCCGAACGCAATGCTCACCACGTCCACGCTCGCGCTCGGCAAAGGCAGGCGCATCGCGTCGCCCGCCGCGTAGCCGATCCGCTGACCGCGCCGCCGCTTCTGCCGGGCGACGTCGAGCATGGCCGGCGTGAAGTCGACGCCCACGACCCGCTTCGCCCCCGCCCGCGCGAACGCCATGGACAAATCCCCCGTCCCGCAGGCGACGTCCGCCACGACGTCGGACGGCTGAAGGTCCGCCAGCTTCACCGCCGCCCGCCGCCACGCCTGGTCCCGGCCGAGCGAGTGGACGCGGTTGTTGAGGTCGTAGCTCGGCGCGATCGCCGCGAACATGCGGGCCACCCGCTTCGCCTTGTCCGGCGCAGCGTGGGGGTCGGTCAGGTCGCGACTCGTCCAGGCAGGCTGATCGGGCATGGCGTGCAGGGTACCGGGGCTGGAGACCAGGGGCCAGGGGCTGACGCTCCGGAACGTCTCTCCAAGCCGGGGCCGAGCGCAACGCCGCCTCGGATATCGCCGCGGCGTTCCTGTGGATGCGTAGCGAAAACGGCCCCCACCTGCCGCTCCGCCCCGGCTTGACCGAAGCGCTCCGCCCCGGACCTCCCCCGGCCTCTAGCCCCTGGCTCCTTCTTGACGATGCTCCGGCGGGGGCAGTTTCTGCATCTCGGCGAGGATGTTCGCCTCGTACCCGGCCTCGTCGAAGCGGTATCGGCCGACCTCCTCGTAATCGGGGTACCTCTCGCGGACGATGTCGTAGATCTCCTCGATCCGCGTCTCGGGCAGGGGGTGGGTGGAAAGAAACTCGATCGTGCCGCTGCGCGATGCCTCCTTGAGGATCTGCATCACCTCCACCAGCGCCACCGGGTTGTAGCCGAGCTCGCTCATGTAGCGCAGCCCCAGGCGGTCCGCGGCCATCTCCTGGCCTCGGCTGAACCCGAGCAGCCCGATCCCGCTGCCCACGTCCAGGCCCTGCACCAGCAGGTCGGCCCAGGCTTCCTCGCTCTGGATCGTCGCCCCGGCAACGCCGAGGCCCAACTCGCGGGCCATCTGCCAGGACATCTGCTGGCCGATGTGCTGATCGGTGACGTGCCCGATCTCGTGGCCGAGGATGCCGGCAAGCTGAGCCTCGTTGTTCAGCCTCGCGAGCATCCCCCGGCTGATGAAGATCTTCCCGCCCGGCAGGGCGAAGGCGTTGACCGTCTCCGAATCGACCACCGTGAACTCCCACGGCAGGTCCGGCCGCTCACTCACCGCCGCCAGCTCCCGGCCCAGACTGGACACGTAAGCCTGCACCTGACGCGACGGAACTTCCCCGCCCAACTGATCGACAAATTGTGGAGCCGCCTGTTCCCCAATTTCCACTTCCTCTTGTGGGGACAATACGTTAAACTGGGTCTCGCCCGTGGCGGGGCTGGTCTGACAAGCCGGCATCGCCGCCACGGAGGCGGTCAGGACGAGCAGGCAGAGGATTCGTGTGAGCATAAGCGTCCTCGGCTTGAAGGTTCCGGGCCGTTTCATCATAGGCGCTCCCGTCGCGGCCGCGTCGGCCGGGGATCGCCGGAGGGAGAAATCAGCCACTCGGACTTGCCCGCGTGGCCGATAAATCGTTGATTTGAAGGTGATCGGCAATCCTCCGAGCGTGTTCCCGAGCGGCAGCGGCTCCCGCCTCTCCCGCGGCAGGGCGAACCCGCATCCGCTGACCTGAAATGGGATCGGAAGGTCCGGCCCGCGGCATGAGCCGGCCCGGCAAGAAGACCCGCCAGCCAGCGGAAAAGGTTCTCGGACCTGAAGAACCCGATGCTGCAGCGTTTGCACGCAAAGCTCCGATGAACCCATCAGAGCCTCGGGCAAGGGTCCCGGGAAGCCGGTTACGGAAAGACCGGCAAAGAACCCACCGCGGTGCGACACGGACGCTCGCCCCGCCTGCCGATATTCCCGCTACGCTCGTCGTGAAAGTGGAGACTATCCATGGCGAATCGTCGTAATGTGTTGCTCGAACGCTTTTTCAGCAGTCTCATCAGCGGAGACCGCGAAGAAGCGCGCATCGTGGTGTCCGAGGTCATCGAAGCCGACGTCCCGGCCGAAAAAACCCTCTCGCACCTGTTCTGGCCCACGCTGACGCAGCTACAGACGCTGCACCGAAACGATCAGCTCAGCGAACTGGCCTATCACTACGCCACCCGACTGCTCGGCCAGCTCATCGACCAGATGCAGCTCCGCCTCCAGCAGGCAGAACGCCGCGGCGAAACCCTCATGCTCGTCACCGGCGACGAGACCAGCGAAGAACTCGCCGGACGAATGGCCGCCGACCTGCTCGAAGCAGCCGGATACACCGTCTTCTTCGCCGGCGGCGGCGTCGCTAACGACGAAATCGTCGCCCAGCTCGGCCAGATCAAGGCCGACCGACTCGTCGTCTTCGGCGCCACCCCCCAGGCCGTGCCCTTCACCCGCCTGCTCATCGACCGCCTGCACGAGATCGGCGTCTGCCCGCAACTGCAGATCGTCGTCGGCGGCGGCGTGTTCAACCGCGCCGAAGGACTCGCCGAGGAAATCGGCGCCGACCTCTGGGCAAACGACCCGGCCGAACTCGTCGAGGCAATCACCCAGCAGGCCGACCGACGCATGACCGAAGATCAGCGCACCGTCGGACGAAAACGCAAGCAGGCCAAACGCGACGCCGCCTGATTCAGCCCCCCCCCGG
>JBKHFW010000058.1:0-18691 GCA_046540025.1 Phycisphaeraceae bacterium | reverse complement strand
TGGGCCTCGGCCCATTCAGCAAAGGCCTTGGTGGTCGAGCCGAAGGGCTTACCGGTGCGGGGATTGATGGGGCCACCGATGGCGAACTGGGTCTCGTAGGCATCGCGGCCCTCGAGGATGCGGACATGGGTGGCCCGACCGATGAGCAGCGCCGGGCTGTCGGTGTCGACGATCAGGCCGAGTTGCTTCTTGCGGTACAGCCAGGGGCAGGCCATGAAGTCGAGCAGTTGATGGCTCGACAGGTACTCGCCCGCCTTGGCGTGGTACTCGTGCGCCGGCTCGGCGCTCAGCACGCCGAGGTCGATCACCAGGTTGTCGTTCGCGGTCTGCGGCATTGTCGGACTCCCTTGCTTGGAGCGATGCGTTCGTCGTCATCGCCCGCCGCAGAGTGATTACCCGCTCGGCCGCAAATCTCGCCGTGACCCCCTAAATCCATATGGGTCGCAAAATGGGTTAGGGGGTCACATATCGCTCGCGCGAACCGCCCATATAGCGACCCATATGTGTTTCACGCGCCATCTTCGGCCTTGGAGATGTGACCCAGACGGTTGGCGGATTCTGCGTTCGTGACGCCGAGACCGGCTCGGCGCAGCAAACGAAGTCACGAACGAAAGGCTGCCAACATGGAAATGCCGGACTACGACGGGATCATCGAGAAGTGGAAAGTCAACCTCATCATCCATCGCGCCAAGCGCTGCGGGTTCAGGCCGCATGAGATCCCCGACGCACTGCAAGAGGCGGTGCTGGTCGTGCTGGAGTTCGAGTACGACCCCGACCACGCCAACGGGGCGACCGAGCGCACGGCGCTGACCACGGTCATCGACAACCGCCTGCGGAAGATGAAGCGCGCCGCCGCCCGCTACCGCATGCATGTCGAGCGCTTTGGCCTGCAGGCCAACGAGTTCAGCACCGAGGAAGTGGACCCGCGCGTGGTCGACATCGCCAGTGCCGTGGCCGACCTGTCGCCGCGTGAGCAGGAAGTCTGCCGAGGCCTCGCCGACGGGCTTTCCGTCGCCCAGATGGCCAAGTGGATGGGCTGCGGCTGGCACACCGTCGACCGCATCATTCGCCGCCTGCGCCAGCGCTTCGAGGAGCTCGGACTGGAGGGGTGGGTGCAGGAATGAATGACCGCGAATCATGCACATGCACGCTCGATCCGTCGGCCAAGATTCCCCGTGAATCGACTGGATTAAGTGCCCCGGATGAGCAAGCTGTCCCCGGCCTCGAACGACGCCAGCGGCCGCTGTCGCTGGCATGGATTTCGGACGAGTTGATGGCCGAGACCACCGAGCTCTGGTCGGAGTCGTATGGCCGACCGATCAGCGAAGACGAGGCCGTGGAGATTCTCATGAACGTGAAACGAATGGGCGAGTTGCTGCTGAGGTTGCGAAGGGAGGGAGGTGACGGATGAACGTAGTGGCCTGGGCACGAGTGTCGTCACGCGAACAGCGCGAGGGCTATTCCATCGACGCGCAGACCCGCGCGATGCGCGACAAGGCGGCGAAGGCGGGCTGGACGATCATCCGCGAGTTCGCCGTTGCCGAGTCGGCCAAGCGTGGTGCCGATCGCATCGCGTTCAACCAGATGTTCAAGTGGGTCAAGGCCAACGCCAAGCGCGAGAAGATCAATGCCATCTTCGCCCACAAGCTCGACCGCGTCTGCCGCAATATGCGGGACGCGGTCCGGCTCCAGGAACTGGAAGACACCTGCGGCGTGCAGCTGACCTTCGTCGAGAACCAGTTCGGCCCAGGCGCGGCGGGCGCGCTGTCGTTCAACGTGATGGCGGCGGTGGCACAGTACTACTCGGACAACCTCCGCACCGAGGTCATCAAGGGCATGGACGAGAAGGTGCGGCAGGGCTGGCCGACGGGCCTCGCGCCGTACGGGTACATGAACGTGGACGACCGCAATGAGCCGGTCGTGCCGCACCCGGTCAAGTCCAAGACGGTCCTCCGCATCTTCGAGCTCTACGCCAGCGGGCGATTCACCTTCAAGAGCCTGGCCGACAAGCTCGCTGCCGAGGGCCACACCTACCAGCCCAGCCAGCCACGATTCCACCGCACCGCACTGTCGTACATCCTCAACAACCGGTTCTACATCGGCGAACTCGAACGCAACGGGCAGGTCTTCGAGGGCCGCTATCGCCTGCTGATCGACCGCAAGATGTTCAGCATCTGCCAGGACATCCTTCACGGGCGCAACCGGCGGACGGGCAACCCGGATATCGTCTTGCCCGGCGGTATCCTCCGCTGCGCCTGCTGCGACTTCGCCATGACGGGCGAACTGATCCGTCGCAAGCTCAAGGACGGCGGCTGCAACGAGCACGCCTACTACAAGTGCGGCAACAACCACCCCGACGACGGGCATCCGAAGGTCCGCTGGCGCTGGGCGGAGGTCAATGACGCCATCGAGAAGGAACTGGATACAGTCAGGCTGCCGGACCGGCACGCCCGGTGGTTCCGCAACGCGCTGGAGGCCACCTTCAGCGAAGTCGGCACCGTCCAGGCAGAGCAGAGGCGAATCCTGGCCAAGCGCCGCACCGAGTTGGTGAACATGCAGGACCGACTGCTCAACGCCTACCTGGCCGGCTCCATCGAAGAGCAGGCCTTCCAGATCAAGTCGCTCGACCTGAAGACGCAGCTGGAAGAGGTGGAACGCCAGCTCGACGAGGCAGACAAGTTCGCTCCCGCCTGCGGTGAAGCGGCGCTGGCGACGTTCGAATTCAGCCAGAATCTGGTCGAAAGGTGGCGCGGTTCGAACTCGGCCCAGAAACGGGAGTTGCTTGAGGTGGTCAGTTCAAACCGTAAGGTGAGCGACGTAACTCTCGTCCTAGAAAAGAGAAAGCCGTTCGACTTTCTCGTCGAACGGCCTTTTCTTCAAAAAAGTCGGGGTGACAGGATTTGAACCTGCGACCTCTTCGTCCCGAACGAAGCGCTCTGCCAAGCTGAGCTACACCCCGCGATGCGTTGTCAGGCAGGCCATTGTAGCAGCCCGCCCGAATAAGTCACCTCCCGGTCATCAGCCGGGAGCAAGTGGAGCCGAAGGGGATCGAACCCTCAACCTCTGCATTGCGAACGCAGCGCTCTCCCAATTGAGCTACGGCCCCAAATTGTCCCTCGCCGGCCCTGGGGAAACCGGCCTTCAAAAATCGGGGCGACTGGATTCGAACCAGCGACCTCACGCCCCCCAGACGTGCGCTCTAACCAAGCTGAGCTACGCCCCGCAATTCTTCCCAACGTGCCTGGAAGGGCTCGAACCTTCAACCTTTGGCTCCGGAGGCCAACGCTCTATCCAATTGAGCTACAGGCACATCACACGCTGCAATGACAGCCATCGCCGCCTCGCAACCGTTCGGAACCCGGAAGTTTACGCGGTTCCGCCCCGCGGTTCAACTGCCGGCTTCAGGAATTTCCCGATCGCATCGCCCGACCCCACGCCCGCCACCTCGCTAACCCAGCGCCGCGACGATCTTCCGGCACGTCTCGGCCGGGTCGTCGGCGCGGCAGACGCAACTGCTCACCGCCACGCCCCGGCCGCCCGCCGCGGCGAGTTCGGGCGTCCGCTCCGGCGTGATTCCGCCGATGGCGAGGTGCGGCAGCCTGCCCCACGCGGTGAACTCCCGCAGGTAGGCCGGGCCGACGATCACCTTCTTCTCCTTCGTCGTCGTGGGGAACATCGGCCCGACGCCGCAGTAGTCGGCCCCCTGCGCCAGCGCCTCGCGGGCCTGCTCGAAACGCGACGTGCTCACCCCCACGAGAAGCTGCCGACCCACCAGCTTGCGCACCTCGGCGCAGGGCAGGTCCCCCTGGCCCACGTGCACGCCGTCGGCCCCGCCCAGGAGCGCCACGTCCGGCCGATCGTTGACGATCAGACTCACCCCGCCGGCGTGACAGATTTCCGCCAGCTCGCGCGTCCGCTGGAGCAGTTCGCCCGCCTCGAGGGCCTTCTCGCGAAGCTGAATGCAGTCGGCCCCGCCGGCGATGGCGGCGGTCGCCACCTCGCGCCAGTCCCGGCCGGCGCAGAGCGATTCGCTCAGCAGCACGCACAGCCGCCACTGCTGGCGTCGGCCGGTGCCCAGCGCGACCGAGAGTCGCTTCTCGAGGTCGTAGCCGCGGTAGCGGATCTGCTCGATCTTCGCCGCGAGGTCCGCCTGCGGCAGGGTTTTGCCGTACTCCTCGAGCGTGCGCAGGGCCTCGCTCAGCCGTTTGCCAGCCGCGATGACCACGTCGCTGACGCTCTCGCGGGCGGCCTCGCGGGCGGTGGAGATGCGCGTGCCCACGTCGCCGGGCGTGTCGCGGGCGGCTTCGAGGCCGGGCAGCTCGGCCAGGGCCTCGGCAAGCTGGTGGCGGGCCTGCTTGGCGAGGCGGGAGAGCTCGGGGTCGTCGAGCAGGAAGCGCGCGGCCTCCTCCATCACGCGGAGCGCTTCGCGGGCCCGGTTGGCGTTGGCGTCGAGGATGCGTTTGACGTTCATGGGCACTTGAAGGCTAGAGGCTAGAAGCTAGAGGCTGGCGAAGAGCGTATGGTGCAAGCCGGGGCGGCGTGCAGCGCCGCCCCGGGTAGCGGGCTGCTTCATCGCGAGCCGTCCACGACGGGTCTTGCCAGGCGGAGCTCGCTGTCGGGCAGGCGGATCACCTCGCGCATCGTCGGCGGCATCGGCTGACCGTCCTGGAGCAGCAGGTACCAGCGCCCGGCCGCGTCGCCCGCGACGAGGCGCTGCCGGGTCAGCCGGGGCACCGGGCTGCCGAGATAGAGCATCACCCCCGGCGGCAGGGGGTCGCTGAGGCGGTAGATCGCCACGTCCTGCCGCAGCCGACTGAGCAGGCGGGTGTCCCGCGGCGTGGTCGAGTGCAACCAGGGCCCGCGGGCGACGGGCACGGTCAGCATGGCCGCGGCGGTCACCACCCACAGCGCCCAGACCATCACCGCCTTGCCCGGGAAGTGTCGGCCGACGAAGCGCATGCTCAAAAGCACCAGCAGCACCAGCAGCAGGCCGCAGCTCACCCAGTAGGTCGGGTGCATGGCCGCGACGGGCGGAGCCTCGATCCACCCCTTCTCCACCAGCCGGGCCTGGTAGTGCAGCGACATCGGCAGCGCGATCGACACCAGCAGCAGCAGCCCGACGCAGGGCCAGCTCAGCAGCCGCCACATCCGGGCGTGCCGCCCCTCGGCTGAGAGATCGACGTATTGCCGAAACACCTGCCCGATCAGCAGCGAGCCGGCGGGCACGGCCAGCAGCACCTCGCGGATCGTCCCCTCGCCCGGGACCATCAGGAGCAGCATCGCCAGCGGCACGAACCACACCCAGCCGAGGAACATCCGCAGCCGGGACCCCGTCGAGCTGGTGCTGAACGGCTGCATCATCGCGGCGATCAGCCAGGGCGTCCACGGCAGCATGACCGCGAGCAGCAGCCCCAGCCGCCTGCCGAACACCTCGCCCGCCTCGGCAGGGGCCTGCCCGGCGGGGAGAACCAGGTCCGCCAACCAGCTCTGCCAGATCGCCGGGTCGCGGCCGTGCACCTCGAGCACCCACGGCGTGCAGACCAGGGCCGCGATCAGCGCCGCCGCGACCAGCCCGAGCACGTGGCTCAGCCGATGCGGGCAGAGCACGAGGATGAGCAGGAGCGACATCAGCACCGCCACGCCGGCGACGATTCCGCCGGTGAGCACCGCCAGCCCCAGCAGCACGCCGGCGAGGATCCACCCCACCGCCTGACGCCACCGCGAGGCCGCGGCCTTGAGCGGGCGGATCGCCCACACCGCCGCGGCGAGGCTGAGCGCGGTCAGGGCGAGCAGGGGCGCGTCCCCGCTGCCCAGCCGGCCGAACATGAGCAGCACCGGGCTGGCGAGGCAGACCAGCGCCGCCAGGCTCGCCGTGGTGAGTCCGCCGATGGAGAGCCCGGCCCAGAAGACGGCGGCGACGGTGAGCAGCGCCCCGGCCGCGGCCACCAGCCGGGCGGCGAGAAGCTGCCCGCCCGGGTCGCCCGGCGGGACGTCGAGCAGGTCGAATGCGGCGAGGTGCATCCAGGTCGTCCCGGGCGGGGCCTCGAGCTGGGGCTCGCCATCGTACCAGGGCACGGCCGCCTCGCGCCAGGATTCGTGATCCAGCCGAACCTGCCCGCGCCACGTCTCGGCCGACCGGGCCACCGCGCGGGCCTCGGCGGGCACGATGGCGTCGCCGCGGCCGAGGTCGATCAGCAGCGGCACCGCCGCCAGCGCCAGACAGACCAGCAGCGCCATCCATCCGGTGAGCCATTCGCGCTGTCGCGGCGGCCCCGTGGTGCGGCGCGCGGGCCGGCCGGCCGACTCGGCCGCGGGGGCGGAGGCGGGGGTCGTGGCAGTCAGCTTGTCCGGATTCGCAGACATCGCTCAAGCCGCAGTTTACTCCCCCGCCGCCCCGGCTGCGAGAAGTTTCGGGCCCGGGCGGGAATCGGCAGGCCGCTCGCTGCCTGGCTCCAGCTCGCTGTCCGCCGGGTTGTTACAGGCTCTGGTGCAGGCTTGATGCGCCCGAGCCCGCTGCCCGGCAGGGGGGGGGGAGGCAGGCAAAGAAAAACCCGCGGAGACGGGCTGCCGCCTCCGCGGGGGTGGGGGTGCGATCCGCGTGGTGCGTGCGGATCGCAGGGGCGCTGTCAATCAGTGGCCGTCGTGGCCCTTCTTCCTGCCGTGGCCCTTCCTGCCCTCGTCGTCCGACCGGTCGCCGGCGTTCTTTTTGAGGGTGTGCTGGATGCCGCCGCAGCGGAGCATCTTTGAGCCCATGTAGGGGTTGCTCACGGTCTGGTCGGTCTGCAGCCAGCTTCCGCCGTCCGTCATGGGGCAGCGGGCGACGTAGAGGCCCTCGGCCACCTTGTCCGACGGCTGGGCGTGGCGGTTGAGGCCGATCACCACCTTCGAGAGCTGGCGGTAGTCCTTCCGCGCCTGGTCGAGGTTTTCGACCTTGAAATCGGCGCGCTTTGCGACGAGCCGGGCGCGCTGCTGGAACTTCTCGTGCTCGGCCTGCTCGGCGAGCTGGTTCGCGGCAGCCTCCACCTGGTCGAGCTCCGCCCCGACCTCCTCGAGCGAGTCGGCGGCGAACTGCTCGCTCACGCCGAGGTAGGCCTTCGTCAGCTCGTCCAGCGACTTCTGGGCCTCTTTCTCCAGCATGACCGGCTCATACTTCTTCGCGAGGCAGTCCTCGCACTTGGCGCGGTCAGCCTTGTCCTTGCAGTTGTCGCACGCCGCCGCCTTGTCGCCGCGGTCTTTCCGCTTCGCATGGTCGCACTGCTGGCCGTGGCAGTCCTTCCCGGCCTTCTGCTCGGCCTTCGGCTTGCCGTGGTCGCCCGCGCAAGAGCCGCAGCCGGCGGTGGCCGGGGCGGCCCAGGCGAAGAGGCTGAGTGAGAGCACCGCGGCGGACATCGTGAAAAGCTTCGTCATGAGGTTTCCTTTCCTGAAACAGTTCCTAAAGGCATTCCATTCAAACAAGAGAACGTGTCGCACGGCCGACGGGTTCAATCGCGCCCCGCGAGCACCGGTTCGGGCTCGGTTTTGTCGGCTTCGCGCTCGGCCTCGCGGCGGAATCGGCCCCGCAGGGCCACGTGCTTCGCGATGTAGAACAGCACCGGATAGAGCAGAAGCTCCAGAATGAACGCCGTCGCCAGCCCGCCGATCATCGGCGCGGCGAGGCGGCGCATCGTGTCCGCACCCGCCCCGCTGGCCCAGAGAAGCGGCACCAGCCCGATGAAGGTGGTCATCACCGTCATCGTCTTGGGGCGAATACGCTGCACCGCCCCCTCCTGGATCGCGTGCCAGAGGTCGGCGGGCGTTCTCATCCTACCCTCAGCTTCGAACCGTTCAAAGCTGTTTTCCAGATAAAGCAGCATCACCAGCCCGGTCTCCACCGCCAGCCCTGCCAGGGCGATCACGCCCACCCAGACCGCCAGGGACAGGTTGTAGTCCAGCCAGTAGAGCATCCACACCGCCCCGACCAGCGAGAACGGCAGCGAGAGCACCAGAATGGCCACCCGCAGCCAGCTCCGCGTCGCCAGATAGAGCAGCAGCAGAATCGCCACCCCCGCCAGCGGGACGACCACCATCAGCCGCTGCCGCGCGGCCTGCATGTACTCGTACTGACCCGACCAGACGACCGAGTAGCCCGGCGGCAGCTCGACCTGCTTCGCCACCGCCCGCTGGGCGTTGTTCACGTAGGTGCCCACGTCGAGGCCGGCGATGTCCACGAACACCCAGCTCGTCGGCCGGGCGTTCTCGCTCTTGATCATCGGCGGGCCCTTGCGCACCTCCATCGACGCGAGCTGCCCCAGCGGCACCTGCGCCCCCGACGGCGTGGCGACGAGCGTCTGCCGAAGCGCGTCGATGTTGTCGCGCAGCTCGTGCGGGTAGCGCACGGACACCGGGTAGCGCTCCAGCCCCTCGACCGTCCAGGTGACGTTCATCCCGCCCAGGGCGGACGTGATCACGTCCTGCACGTCGCCCACGGCGAGTCCGTAGCGGGCGATGGCCTCGCGATTGATGTCGATGTCGAAGTAGTTGCCGCCCACGCTCTTCTCGGGGAAGGCGCTGACGGTGTACGCCCCGGTGCCCTCGGCCGTCTTGACGACGCCCGCGATCTCGCTCGACAGCCCCGCCAGCGTGCGCAAGTCCGGGCCCATCACCTTGATGCCCACCGGCGTCTTGATGCCGGTCGAGAGCATGTCGATGCGCGTCTTGATCGGCATCGTCCAGGCGTTGGTCAGGCCGGGGATCTGCACCGCGTCGTTCAGGCCGGGCACGTGGATCTGCTCCTCGCCCTGCGCCGCAGGCAGCTCATAGCCGTACACCAGCTCGTCCACGGTGATCGGACGGGTCTCGCTGAACACGAGCCCCGGCAGCCACGCCGCCCAGCCGGGCCAGTCGGAGTAGAACCGCTCCACCGGGCGGGTGCGCCAGTCTTCCTTGTCGCGCTCGAGGACGATCGTCGTCTCGAGCATGGAGATCGGGGCGGGGTCGGTCGCGGTCTCAGCCCGGCCGATCTTGCCCAGCACGGTATCCACTTCGGGGAAGCGGCTGATCAGCTTGTCGGTCTGCTGGAGAATCTCCCGCGCCTTGGTCATGCTGATGCCCGGGTCGGTCGTGGGCATGTAGAGCAGGTCGCCCTCCTCCAGCGGGGGCATGAACTCGCTGCCCAGCCGGCTGAAGGGGAACCACGTCGCCGCGATCAGCAGCGCCGCCGCGATCACCGTCAGCCAGCGGTACTGCATGACGAAGACGAAGAACGGCTGATACACCTTCTGAAGCAGCAGGCTGATCGGGTTGCGCTGTTCCGAGTAGATCTTCTGAGGCAGAATGATCAGCGCCATGCCGACCACCCAGCCGCCGAGCATCCACCAGCGGTAATCGCCCAGCCGCGGCAGCGGCACCAGCGCCAGCAGCAGGGCCGGCGCGGCGATCAGGGCCGCGTACACCGCCAGCCGTTTCGCCTTCGACCACGCGGCGGGGAGCATCCGCTCGCTGATGAAGTAGACCATCAGCACGGGGATGATCGTGATCGCCAGCACGGCCGCGGCCGCCATGGCGAAGGTCTTCGTGTACGCCAGCGGCCGGAACATGCGCCCGGACTGCTCGCCCAGCACGAAGATGGGCAGGAAGCTGACCGTGATGATCAGCAGGCTGAAGAACAGCGTCGGACCCACCTCGGCGGCGGCGTCGGCGATGACGCCCACGCGCTCCCGCGCGTCGGGGCCTCGCCCGTGCTGCGTCTTGAAACGCTCCAGGTGCTTGTGCGCGTTCTCTACCATGACGATCGACGAGTCGACCATGACGCCGATGGAGATCGCGATGCCGCCCAGCGACATGATGTTGGCCGAAAGGTCCAGGCCGTACATGATCGCCAGCGTCGCCAGCACACCCGTCGGCAGCACGAACGCCGCCACCAGAGCGCTGCGGGCATGCAGCAGGAAGAAGACGATCACCAGCGAGACGATGATCAGCTCCTCGAGAAGCGTCTCCTGCACCGTGTGCACCGCCCGCTCGATCAGATCGCTGCGGTCGTACGCGACTTCGATCGCCACGCCGGCCGGGAGCCCCTGCTCGAGCTCGTGGAGCTTCTCGCGGACCCGCTCGATCGTCGCCTCGGCGTTCTCGCCGAAGCGCATCACGACAATCCCCCCGACCACCTCCCCCTCGCCGTTCCACTCGGCGACCCCCCGCCGGATCTCCGGGCCGACGCGCACCTCGGCGACGTCCGCGAGATAGATCGGCGAGCCCGCCTCCGTCGCGCCCAGGGCGATCTGCCCCAACTCCTCGACCGCCCGCTCGCTGCGCAGCGCCTCGACCGAACGCCCGGCCTCGCGCGCCTCGGCCACCTCGCGGGCGCTCAGGCTCCCGAGATACCCCAGGCCGCGCACCATGTACTCCGTCTCGCTCTGCTCGATCAGCCGGCCGCCCACGTCGAGGTTCGACCGCTTGATCGCCATCTTCACCTTGCCCAGCGGCATGTCATGCGCCAGCAGCTTCACCGGATCGACCACGACCTGGTACTGCTTGACGAACCCGCCCACCGGCGCAACCTCGCTGACGCCCTCGACGGCCGAGAGCTCGTAACGGAGATACCAGTCCTGCAGGCCGCGAAGGTCCGAAAGGTCCTGCTCCGGCTGAACCAGCTCGCCGCCCAGCGGACACCGCTCGTAACCCTCCTCGACGACCATCCGCTGCACCCGCTCGCGGGCCTCGGCAGGCACCATCTCCAGCGACTCGTACCGCTGCTGCGCCTGCGGATCGAAATACGCGTAGGTCGTCTCGGGGAAGATGCGGTGACGCACCAGCCGCTCGCGCACCTCGGAGTCCCGCGGCGCGGCCTCCTCACTTTCGTACCACGTGTCCGTGGCCGGGTCGTGGTAGAGACCGTCGGGGTGCTCGGCGCAGTATCGGCCGGTGGTGAGGATGTACTGATACACCCAGCCCACGCCCGTCGCGTCCGGCCCGAGCTCGGGCGACGCCCCCTCGGGCAGCCGGGAGGCCACCGTGTTGAGCTGCTCGAGCACGCGCGAGCGAGCCCAGTAAAGATCCGTCCCGTCCTCGAAGATGACGTAGACGAACGAGCTTCCGAACATGCTGTAACCGCGCACCACCTCGGCGTACGGCACCGCCAGCATGGACGTCGTCAGGGGATACGTGACCTGGTCCTCGACGATCTGCGGCGCCTGGCCGGGATACTCCGTCCGAATCACCACCTGCACGTCGGACAGGTCGGGAACCGCGTCGATCGTGATCTGCCTCGCCGACCAGATGCCCCCGGCAATCAGCAGCACCGTCAGCAGCAGCACCATGACGCGGTTGTGCACACACCAGCGGATCAGCTTGCCAACCATGACTCACTCCGTCTCCCCGGGGCCACCGCTGCCAGCGGCTTTGGTAGATACCTGCGCCTCAATTGAGCCGCAGCCGAGCATGGCGGGGTCGTACGGATTCCGCACCGTCTCACCCGCCTGGAGCCAGTCCTTTTTCACCATGGGGCACCAGGCGTGGTAGAGACCGCCTTCCGCAACTGACCCGCGGGGCGGATATACTTTCGCCAGTGCGAGCACCGCCTGCGAGAGCTGAGAGAGCCCTTCGCGGAACTCGGCGATGTCCGCCGTCTCGGTCGTCGCACTGGAGGCGACCTGCTCCGCGAGCGCCGCGAGCTTGCCGGTCTCATTGCCGGCAAGCTGCTCGGCGTCGCGGCGGATCGTGGCGAGATGCTCGCCCGCGTCCTGCCACTGGTTCTCGGTGAGCAACTGCTGGACCGCGAGGTAGTGAGTCACGATCGCGTCGAGCCGCTGCTGCGCCGCCCGGCTCAACCCCTCGGCCTCCGCGGCCGGCTCGGGCAGCGAGTCGAGTTCGCTCGCCCCGGCCACCTCGGCAGACGCCTCCTGCTCGGAGGCAAGGTCGCCCTTGATCATCTTGGCCAGCGCCTCGCGGATGCGCGACTCGGAGTCGATCAGAAACTGACCCGAGGTGACCACCTGCTCGCCAGGCTCGAGCCCGGAGATGATCTCTACCATCCCCTCACCCGTCTCGACGCCCAGACGCACCTCGCGCGGCTCGAACTTGCCCTCGCCCCGGCTGACGAAAGCCATCTGCCGCTCACCCGTGTCGATCACCGCCGACCGGGGGGCGAGTACCTTCTCGGCAGCGAGCGTGTTCTCCAGCTCGATGCTCGCGAACATGCCCGGCTTGAGCAGGCCGCCCGGGTTATCGAACTCGAGGCGCACCTGCACCTCCCGGCTCTTGCTGTCGAGGTAGGGATCGATGTAGATCACCTTCCCCTCGAACTCCTTGCCCGGGATGTAGGGCAGCGTCATCGTCGCCTCCATGCCCTCCTCGGCATAGGGAAGCTGGTACTCGTACAGCGTCACCCGCACCCACACCCTGGACAGGTCCGCGATGCGGTACACCTGCATCCCCGGCTCAACCTTCATGCCCTCGTTGGCATGCTTGCCGATCACCACGCCCGTGTGCGGACTGCGGATGGTCATCGTCTTGGCCGGCTCGCCGGTGCGCTCGATCTCGGCGATCTGGTCTTCGGTGATGTCGAAGTATTCCAGCCGGGTCCGCGCCGACTCGAGCAGGTCGGTCCCGCCCCCGGCGCCGGGGCCGGGCGGGGACTGGTTCTGCTGCGACAGCAGATACTCCTCCTGCGCCGCGTAAAGCTGCGGGGAGTAGAGCTTGAGGAGCGGCTCGCCCGCCTCGACCTTCGCCCCGACGTAGTCGACGTGAAGCTCCTCGATCCAGCCCGGCGTCTTGAGGCTGACGTCGCGCACGGTCTGTTCGTTGTAGTCGATCGAGCCCACCGTGCGGATCGTCCGCGTCAGCGGCCCGGTCACCACCGGCGCGACGCGCACGCCCATGTTCTGCACGATCACCGGGTCGATCGCAATTTCCCCGGTGAACTTCTCCGGGTCCAGCGGCGTCAGGGCCATGTGGCAGATCGGGCAGTCGCCCGGCTCGGGCAGAATCACCCAGGGGTGCATGCCGCAGGTGTGGTACTGCACCTCGCCGCTGCCGTCGGTGACGGCGACGGCGTCTTCCTCGTGGTCGTGGCCGAAGCCGACCAGCTCGCCCGCCCGGGACAGCCCGCTTCGCAACGGTCCGGCGACGGCCGCGCCGATCAGAATCGCCACCAGCGCCACGACCGCCACCACGCTCAGGGTCTGCCAGCGGATCGCCTTGGGAATGTTTTGCCTGCTCACGAATGTCACTCCTCGCCCCCGGCCTGCGGGGCGCTCGGCGGCGTGGCCGCCTCCCGGTCAGATGGGTTCTGGTTCTGCTCCTGGCGGGAGACGTTTTCGCCGACGGCGCGCTCGAGGTCGGCCACCGCCTGCTCCATCTCGGCCAGCGCCCGGTGGTACATCAGGTCGAAGCTCAGCCGCTTGCGCCAGTTGTCCACCAGCGTGAGAAAGTCCACCTCGCCGGCCCGGTAGCCGCTGGCGGAAGCCTCCACGGCCTGCTCGGCCTGCGGGATGATCACGTCGCCAAACAGCTCGACGAGGTCCCGCTGGGCCTCGACCTCGAGGTAGGCCTCCTGAACCTGAAAGGCGACGCGATTCCGCGCCGACGTCAGGTCCGCTGCGCCCTCCAGCACGCCCGCAAGCGCCTCGCGCTCGGCGGCCTCGTACTTCTCGGTCCAGATGGGCAGGTTCACCCCGAAGCCGAGCCACCACTGGTCCTCGCCGTTGGCGGCCATCGACAGCCCCTCGTCCTCGACCACGTTGTAGTTGGCGCTCACCGTCAGGTCGGGCCACCGGCTCAGCTTTGCCAGCTCGTAGCGCTGACGCGACTGCTCGATCCGGTCACGCACCCTGTCCAGGGCCGGGTTCGCCAGCGCGGCGACGTCGAGCAGCTCCTCGAGTGCCGCCGCGACCTGCTCGGGCTCGACCACCTCCGGCTCGGGCAGCTCGGCGCCCGCCGAGCGGTCCAGAAGCTGGTTCAGCATCGCCTCGGCCGTCGCGCGCCGCTGGGCAAGCGTCACCAACTCGCTGTCGAGCTGCCCCAGCTCCACCCCGGCCCGCAGCACGTCGGCCTGGCTGCGGGCGCCGGCGCGGTACTGCGCCTCGGCAATCTGCCTGAGCTGGGCCATCAACTCCCGGCTGGCCTCGGTCGTCTCGATCGCCCGCACGGTGAAGTAGTAGCTCCAGAACGCCCGGCGGGTATCGGCGACCACCTCCAGCTCCGCCTCACGCAGATCGGCCACCGCCATCTGCACGCCCTGAAAAGCGATCCGCCCGCGGGTGTCCAGCTTGCCCGGGAAAGGCAGCTTCTGGCTCAGGCCGGTCATCAGCCCGACCTCGCCCGACGCCGTCTCGGCCATCTCCCCGAACGGGGCGACCTGAAGCATCGGATCGTCCAGACTCGTCGCCTGGGGGATCCGCGCCTGCATCGCCTCCACCCGCTGACGGGCCGAGGCGAGCCGCGGGTTTCGCTCGAGCGCCACCCGCACGTAATCCTCCACGCTGGAGGCGTCGTCGATCGCCGGCTCGGCCGGGGGCTCGACCGAGAGCGTGCCGGCGAGGTGGCGGGAACCACCCTCGCTGATCTGCCAGCTTTCCTGATCCGCTTGCGCCCAGGGGTCCAGCGGGCCCGGCCGCGCCCCACAGCCGACCAGCAGACCCAGCAGAAGCGCCCCCGCTCCCACCGTCTTCGCAGCCGGGCGGCCCGGGCGCACCCGGCGCGCCGCCATGGTCGTCACTTGTTGCATGTCTCCATCCTTCGCATGGAATGGTTCCACCCGCAGCCGGGCGGACGTCGGGCAAGGCGCGGCAGCACGGGCGCAAACCGGCCTCACGGCGTCGGGCGAAGGATAGCGCTAGATAATGAGCAGACAGGACAGCGCGCGCAGGGAAGGCGCCGCGAAGATCGCCCGGCCGCGAGCATCCACGTCGGCCGGCGCCCGCGGGCTGCGCTCGGGCGGCAGGATCGCCACCAGGGGGGAAATCAGGGCCGGCCCCGGGCTCCAGCCCGCCAGATCCATGCCCGGCGCGACGGCCGGGGTGGTGTCGTCGCGCTGAAGCTCGAGATTGCAGTGCGGGCAGTCGTGCGATTCGGGATGCGACGCCGGGTCACCGGGTCGGGGCATCTCAGCCGAGCTGCTGCAGCAGGCGTGAGCGTCCTCGGCCGGCATCTGCTCGGCCGGCACCTGCATCGCCACCGCCTCCGCCACCTCGGCCGAGCCAGCGGTCATGCACGCGCACAGCGCAGCCGGGGCACCGGCCATCACCACGGCGAGCAGAATCGAAATGGGACGAAACAGGCTGATCATGGTCGTCTCGAGCCGCCGGGCCCGGAGGGTCGGCAATCTGGTCCCTGCTTTGATTCTAACGTACAGCTCACCCTCACAGGTTCC
The DNA here is from genome assembly GCA_046540025.1 of Phycisphaeraceae bacterium. Lineage (GTDB taxonomy): Bacteria > Planctomycetota > Phycisphaerae > Phycisphaerales > Phycisphaeraceae > JBKHFW01. The sequence goes on along the minus strand of JBKHFW010000058.1, from coordinate 3,345 downwards.
TTTTTTGAGGAAAAGGTGCGCCGATCCCGGAAAACGTGACGCGGGATAACCCCCTGCCCCCGCTGGACATGCTTCGCCACGCGCAATCAACGTCCGCCCTGCGGGTCATCTCACGCCTCCGCGCCGACGCCCGCCAGCATCTCGATCAGCGCCGAGCAGAACGCCGGCAGATCGTCCGGGCGGCGGCTGGTCACGCGGTTCTTCGACACCACGACCGCCTCGTCCACCCACTCGCCCCCGGCGTTGACGAGGTCGTCCCTGATGCCCGGCGTCGAGGTGTAGCGCTGGCCCTGCTCGATGATCCCCGCCGAGATGTCGATCCACCCGCCGTGACAGATCGACGCCACCGGCTTGCCCGCCTCGTGGATCTCGCGCGTCAGCCGCTTGACGTCCTCATCCCGGCGGAGCTTGTCCGGCATCCAGCCGCCCGGCACGACCAGGGCGTGGAAGTCCGACGCGGCCAGCTCGCTCACCGCCGCCTCCGACTTCTGCGGATACCCGTGCTTGCCGAGATAGGTCGCCCCCTTCTCCTGCCCGGCGACGACGACCTCCGCCCCCGCCTCGCGCAGACGGTACTTGGGATACTGAAGCTCCATGTCCTCGTAGTCACTGCCGACGAAAATGAGCACACGCTTGCCCTGAAGCGGCTGCATGGGATCTCTCCTTTTCTGGAATCAGACCAGTCTGACAGGAGAACCCTAAGCGCCCCGCGACGCCGGGGCAACCTTCGGGTAAACTCGAAGGCCCATTCGAAATCAGGAGAGAAGGTCATGAACGACGCCGATGTCCGCAAGATCCATTCCGCCCTCGACGACTTCAAGATCGAGCTGCCGAGCTGGGGCTTCGCCCAGACCGGCACGCGATTTGGCAAGTTCATCCAGGACGCGGCCGCGTCGACCACGGAAGACAAGTTCCATGACGCCGGCCTGGTCCACAAGCTCACCGGCGCCTGCCCGAGCGTCGCCGTCCACGTGCTCTGGGACTTCCAGCCCGGCGAAGACCCGAAAGAGGTCGCCAGGCTCGCCGAGAAGCACGGCGTGAAGATCGGGGCGATCAATCCCAACGTCTTCCAGGACCAGTCCTACAAGCTCGGCAGCTTCTGCTCGCCCGACCCCGAAGCGCGGAAGGCCGCCATGGAGCACACGCTCTGGTCGGTCGAGATCGGCGCCGCCGTCGGCTCGGACATCCTCAGCATGTGGCTCGCCGACGGAACCAACTACCCCGGGCAGGACTCGATGCTCCGCCGCAAGCGCGACCTCGACAACGCCTTCCGACGCATCGCCGAGGTGATGCGCGAAAAGTGGCCCGAGGCGACCATGCTCGTCGAGTACAAGCCCTTCGAGCCCGGCTTCTACCACACCGACATCGCCGACTGGGGCATGGCCCACGCCTTCGCCCGCCACGCCGGGAGCAACGCGAAGGTCCTCGTCGACACCGGCCACCACCTGCCCGCGACCAACATCGAGCACATCGTCGCCTTCCTGCTCGACGAGGGCATGCTCGGCGGGTTCCACTTCAACGACCGCAAATACGCCGACGACGACCTCACCATGGGCTCGATCGACCCCTACGGCGCGTTCCGCATCTTCGACCAGATCGCCCAGTACGAGTTCGAGACCGGCGAAAAAACCGACATCGCCTACATGGTCGACCAGAGCCACAACCTCAAACCCAAGATCGAGGCCATGGTCCAGACCGTCATGGAAGCCCAGAAGTACGTCGCCAAAGCCCAGCTCGTGGACCGCGAGGCCCTTGCCGAGGCCCAGAAGGCCGGCGACATCGTCGGCGCGGAAACCCAGCTCAAAAAGGCCTACGAAACCGACGTCACCGGCGTGCTCGCCGAATGGCGAAAGAACAAGGGCCTCGCCCCCGACCCGCTCGAGGAACTCCGCACCAGCGGCGCCCTCGAAGAACTCGGCAAGCAGCGCAAGGCCGAACGCGAAGCCCGCGGCGAAGTCGCCACGAGCTCCTACGCGTAAAGAGAGGGCCAAGGGCCAAGGGCCTGGAACAGGAACCCGTGAAAGCCCGCAGATGGGCGCGAGCCCTTCTGCGGAATCCAGACCGCCCTCGCTCCCCCAACGCAACCACCCGCACGGGCCCCGAATGGCAATCCGGGGCCTGTTTCTTAGAATGGCTGGCCCCGAACCCCCGCAGGAGAAGGCGCGTCATGGTGGAACTCCCCCTCAAGTACGGCACGAACCCCAACCAGCAGTTCGCCCGCATCGTTGCCGAAGGCGATCGCAGCCCGCTTCAGATCGTCAACGGCCGACCGAGCTACATCAACATCCTCGACGGCCTGCGCGGCTGGCAACTCGTCCGCGAGCTCGCCGCCGCCACCGCCAAGCCGGCCGCGACCAGCTTCAAGCACGTCAGTCCCGCCGGCGCCGCCGTCGCGGGCGACCTTTCCGACGCGTTCCGCCAGGCGTTCTTCTACGACGTCACCGACCTCTCGCCGCTCGCCACCGCCTACGCCAAGGCGCGCAGCAGCGACCGCGTCGCCAGCTTCGGCGACTTCATCGCCGTCAGCGACACCGTGGACGAGTCGCTCGCCCGCCTCATCAAGCCCGAGGTTTCCGACGGCATCATCGCCCCGGGCTACGACGACGCGGCCCTCGAGCTGCTCAAGAGCAAGAAGGGCGGCAACTACGTCATCCTCCAGATGGACCCGGACTTCGACCCGCCCGAGGTCGAGTATCGCCTCGAGTTCGGCCTGCGCCTCGAGCAGAGCTACAACGACGTCGCCATCGACCAGCACCTGCTGACGAAGAACGTGGTCACGAAGGAGCAGGAGATCCCCGAGGACGCGCTCGAGACGCTGCTGGTGGCGACGATCGCCCTCAAGCACACGCAGAGCAACTCGGTCGACGTCGCCTGGAACGGCCAGGCCGTGGGCATCGGCGCCGGGCAGCAGTCGCGCATCGCCTGCACCCGCCTGGCGTGCGACAAATTCGACCGCTGGGCGCTCACGCAGCACCCCAAGACGCTCGCGCTGGACGTGCAGGCCGACCTGCCCAAGTCGGAGAAGGTCAACGTCGCCGACTGGTTCGTCCGCTACGACGAGCTGGGCGACCTCGAGCGGGCCGCGCTCGAGCAGCGCGTGCAGGGCGGCTTCGAGCCGATCACCGCGGAAGAGCGCCGGCAGTGGCTGCAGTCCTTCCAGGGCGTGGCCGTGAGCTCGGACGCCTTCTTCCCCTTCCGCGACAACCTCGACCGCGCGGCGAAGAGCGGGGCCCGCTACATCGTCCAGGCCGGCGGCTCAAAGCGTGACGCCGACGTGATCGCCGCCGCCGACGAGCACCAGATGGTCATGAGCCTCACCGGCGCCCGCCTGTTCCTGCACTGAGC
>JBKHFW010000057.1:0-20059 GCA_046540025.1 Phycisphaeraceae bacterium | reverse complement strand
TTGTTGAAGTCGTTGATCAGCACGTTCTTGGTCGGGTTCAGCCGGGGATCCTCGATGCGGTACTTCGTCGTGACCGCGTCGTATTCCTTGCCGCCGAAGTTCCACGGCCAGTCCGACTTGTGCTCGAGGCCCAGCGCCTCACCCATCGGCTGGTCGTTGATGCCGTAGCTCAGCCAGAGATCGCGACCACCCTCGTCGGAGGGGCAGAGCCACATGTTGCCGCCCTCGCTGCCGGTCGCCTGGGCGCTGCCCTGCGAGTAGCTCGAGAGCACGTCGGCGAAAACCGGCCAGGAGACGTCGTTGAAGGGGTTGGGGCTCTCGACCTTCCACACGCCTTCCTCGCCGGCGTAGACGCGGGCCGGCGGGATCTGGCCATCGTAGTCGTTGGCGTAGAGGCTGACCGCCAGCGCCTGCTGACGCAGGTTGTTCTTGCAGACCGTGTTCTGCGCCGAGTCCTGCGCCTTGCCCAGGGCGGGCAGCAGAATCGCGATGAGCAGACCGATGATGCTGATCACCACCAGCAACTCGATCAGGGTGAAACCGTGTCGCATCCGTCGAGTCATTTCCAGAACTCCTTGCCTGTGTTTCCGGGCAGACTGCCCTTCATGAATGGGGTGAAGTGAAACCTGTTCCCAAAAGAGAGTCATAAACGATGGCGCCTGACCATCGGCCATTTCCTGCTGTTACCGCCGACGAAACGACCGGCCGACAAAGCCGCCTGCACGGATACGCCGACGTGCGTCACCCGAAAAACGACGGACGCGGCCACCCAGCGGCCCGTCCCCCAGAATGTGCCGTTTCCCTTTCGCCAGTTACACCTGCTGGCCACCCGACCCCGACCTCGCGAGGCCGAAACGGATATCGGTCAATTTGCCCGGACGAGGGCTCGAGGCTACCCGATATACCAAGCCCCGTCAATCAGATCGCAATCGTGCGCTCCACCCCGGCCAGCCCGGCCTGACGCACGAGACCGGCGAGGTCCGCATCGCAGCCAAATAGCGTCAAGGACCGGACTTGCGTCCCTGTCACAAGTATACCAGAACAACGTGTCCGGACAAAGCCTTATTCCGCGAACAGCCTTACGATATGCGCAGCGAGCCCCCCCTTCACGCCCCCGGAGGAGCGGGCTGGCCCTGAAGAGATCTCCCGAATAGTCACGCGGGAAGCCGCCGATGCCGGCGCAGCCGAACCGCGCCCCGCGAACCGGCGGGTTCCTGCGGTGCGGCGGGTGCGGCGGGCCCTCGGCTCAGCCGGCGCGGAGCGTGGCGCCCTTGCCCTCGCCGACGAGCTTCGTGGCAAAATCGACCGCGTGGCGGAGACTGACGTCGTTGGCGTTGCCCTGCCAGGCGGTGTCGAAGGCCGTGCCGTGGTCCACCGACGAGCGGAGGATCGGCAGGCCGAGCGTCACGTTGATGCCCTGCACCGACGTCCACGCCCCCTGCTCGGCGTCGTAGACGAAGCCGAGCAGCTTCACCGGAATGTGCCCCTGGTCGTGATACTGGGCGACGACGCAGTCGAACGCCCCGCCCTTGGCGAGCGAGAAGATCGTGTCGCCGGGCAGCGGGTCGGAAACGTCGATGCCCTTGGCGCGGAGCCGGGCGATCGCGGGGAGGATCTTCGTCTCCTCCTCGTCGCCGAACAGCCCGCCGTCGCTGGCGTGGGGGTTGAGCCCGCACATGCCGATGCGCGGCTTCTCGATGCCCAGCGACTTCATCGTCGCGTTCGCCATCTCGGTCACTTCGACGATCCGCTCGGGCGTGATGCGCTGCGACGCCTCACGCAGCGGAATGTGCGTCGTGACGTGGATCACCTTCAGCTCGTCGGCCACGAGCATCATCGCCGAGCTCGACGAGCCGGTGAGGTCGCGGAAAATCTCGGTGTGCCCGGCGTAGTGGTGGCCGGCGAGGTTCATCGACTTCTTGTGGATCGGGTTGGTGATGACCGCCGCCGCCTTGTCCTGCATGGCCAGCTCGATCGCGAAGGCGATGCAGGCGAACGCAGCGTCGCCGCAGCGGGCGTCGATCTCACCGCGGGGGAACGGGCCGGCCGGCATGGCGGGCGGTTCGATCACGCCGACGCGGTTCGGCTCGTCCGGCGCGTCGGCCGGGTCGGCGATGCGCACGAGCTCGATCGGCGAGCCGATCAGCCTGCCCGCCTCCTCGAGGGTGACGAGGTCGGCGACGAGCAGCGGCACGTACTGCCGATCGCCCGCGTCGGCGGTGAGCACCTTCATGGTGATCTCCGGCCCCACGCCGGCGGGATCGCCCATGGTGAAAGCGAGAACGGGTCGGGTAGCGTCGCTCATGGTGTCCTTTCCTGCGCCCCGGCACCCGAAGCGGGCGCGAGGACGTCAATCACTTCGGTCAGGGTCTTCGTGTCGCCGAACCCGCCAGGCTTGCTGAGCACCCGGCGGACCGGGCGGGTGTCGAGCAGCGAGGACACCAGCCCGGGGGCCAGCGCCCGCTCGACGGTCAGCCGGGTCCCGCCCAGCAGTCGGCAGACGGCAGAGGCGGTCTGGCCGCCGGTGACGAGCATCTGCCCCGCCGGGGCGAGCTCATCGAGAAGTCCAGTATAGCGCAAGAGCGCCGCCAGCGCCCGGTCGGCATCCGCGGCCCCGGCATGATGCTCGTCGCGAAGCGGCCCCGCGAGCACGCCGCTGCCCCCCCGCTCGATCGCCTCCGCCAGCGGCGCCAGGCGCTCGCGGATCACGTCGTCCGAGGGCAGCTCCGTATCCACCTCCTCGGCGATCAACCGCACGACCGGCCCGCCGCGCTCGGCGGCAAGGTGGTCGATCATCGCGTTGTTGGCCGGGTGGCCGCTGCCGCAGATGAACAGCAGGCCCGGCGAGGCCGGCCCTTCGCCGGCGGTCGGGGCGGCGGCGGGATCCGTGGGCAACTCGGCCGCGATCGCCCCGGCAAGGCCACCCGAGCCCACGGCAATCACCTGCCGATCGGCCTTCGCAATGCCGGCCGCGAGCATGGCGAGGTCGTGCTCGGTCTGCGCGTCGGCGACGACCGGCCGCCCCGCCACCGCAGCGGCGGCAATCGCCTCCGCCACGGCGCCCGCGCCTTCGCGAAGCTGGATCAGCCGAAGCATCGCGGCATCATCCAGCCCCAGCACCGCGGCGACGCGGCTGTCGCTGATCGGGTGCAGCGGATCGCGGGCGAAGGCGGTGCCCGCCAGCGGCTGGCCGGCGACGTAGAGCTTGCCGGAAACGACCGTCCGCCGCGCCGGCGGGTTGGCCGGGCAGATGACCATCGCCGCGCCGGGCAGCTTGCGGCGGAGCAGGGCGAGCTCAGCCGCGATCGGACCGCGAAGCGTCGAGTCGATCTTCTTGTAAACCAGCTCCCAGCCGGTAGTTGACGCCGCATCAACCGCGGCTTCCAGGCGTGCGGCGGCCTGCTCGGCGTCGACCACCCGGCCGTCGGTATCCAGCACGAGCAGGTCGGCGTCGGGCTGGTCGGCGCGCGGCCGCTCGGGGTCGGCGAGCGGGACGACCGTCCGGCGGGCGCGCCCGCCAAGGGCCGCAGCCACTTCGAGCGCGCCGGTCAGGTCGTCCGCGATGGCGAGGGGGCGGGCGGGGCTGGTCACGACTCGTCCTTTCCGATGCCGGTGCCGGGCGTCGCGCGGACGACGTCCCAGGCGGTCTGCTGAATGATTCGTGCGACCTCGGGGTCGAGTTCGCCATACGGCTCGGTAGGCAGCCCGGTGGGGTCTTCGCCGTAAAGCGTGGCGAAAAAGGTCACGCCGGCGATGTACGAGCCGTAGGGCCCGAGGTGGATGGTGTCGCGATAGACCTCGTAGATGTTGGAGAACCCGGGCACCTCCCCGGCCTTCATCTTTTTGTCCAGCTCGTCCATCACGTGGCCGACGGGAATGATGCGCACCGGATGGGCGAGCTCGGGGTTCGCCTCGTTCACGCGGGCCGCGAGCTTGTCGTAGTAGTCGGCGGTCTCGTTCGTGCCGTCCCAGCCGCCGGTGTAGTCCTGCCTCCACACCTCGGTGTAGGGGTCGATGGTGGCGAGGTCGATCACCTCTCGCGGGGCTTGCGTGTCGTAGGCGTCCGGGTCGTAGCTCAGCGCCTCGCCCCCCTTGCGCATGCGCGGCCAGTGGGCGTAGATGTAGAACTGGGCGTCGGCGTTCTTCGGCTGAGCGGCGGCGAGGATCCGGCCGATCGCGACGGGGTCGGCCTGGTCGCCGCCCTTGTCGAGCTGGCGGTCGAAGGGCTGGAGGGTGACGTGGTCCCAGGCGTAGTTGGCGAGCGCGTGGTCGATGTCGCCGAACGGTTTCTCGGTGAACCCGCCGCGGTCCGTTTTCGCGGCGTCCCAGAGGAACGAGAGCGGCGCGCCGGGGATCATGTGCCGGCCCCACACCTGCTCGATGCCGCGCGCCGCGGCGAGGGCTTCGAGGCCGTCGTAGTCGACGTTGTCGGTGAGGCTGTTGCCGATGAAGTAGACGCGCTCGGTGCGCTCGGCCGGCTCCTCCTCAGCGAACGCGGGCGAGACGAGCGCAGCGGTCAGCGCGAGCGCAGCGACAAACGTGGCGGGAATGATCCGGGGCATTGCGGGTTCTCCAGGGGCCGCGGGCGCGGCCGGGGGTTCTACTGCTGAGCCTGCTTCGCGGCTGGAACGTCGTCGCGGGCACCCAGACCGAGCAGCGCGGCCCCGGCGACCGTGGCGTCGGCTCCCGCGCCGAAGCGTGCTTCGACGTCGGGGATGAGCAACTCGAACTCGACCGGCTCGGCGCACTCGCCCGCCCGGCAGGCGGCCCGGGCGCAGCGGTCGAGCGACTCGGCCAACATCTTACTGACGACCGGGTCGGTGGCAATGCTCCCCTCGAGGTACACCCGGCGGCGCCGCGACGCATCCCGGGCGGCGCACAGGTGAGTCGAGAGAATGCAGTTCGCCAGCGTGTCCACGCCCCGCCGAAGCACCTGCTGAGCGATCTCGACGAGCTCGTCCCACTGCGCGTCGTCGAGTTCGGCGCGGATCGGCTCGATGCAGCCGTGCAGCGGATACCCCTCGCCGGCGGCGGCGAGAAAAGCAACCTTGCTCGAATCGTCGGGGCCGGCGAAGTGGCCGGTGAGATCGATGCCCGCCAGCTTCGCACCCGGGTCCTGCGCGTGGGCGCGGACGATCCGCTGCATGATGCCCGCGACGCCCTTGCCGGCAATGAGGTACTGGTACTGCCCCTGCTCCGTGGCGTCGAGCGGGTAGATCTCGGGATCTTCCTCGGTGAGCGTCAGGGCCATCCCGCAGAGGACGAACCGGGCGTCCACCGCGGTGGCCATCCCCGTGCCGCAGACCATGAGCATGGAGGACTCGGCCGGCTCGGGGTCGAGCCCCAGCGCGCCGAGATGGGCGAGCACGCCGTCGCTCTGATACCGGATGGTGGCGGCGGGCAGATCGCGGTCGCGGAGCCAGCTCTGGAGGTTGGTCTCGAGGTGGTGGGTATCCGCGTCACGCGGCAGCTCGCGGGCGACGAGGCCGGTGAGCGTGGCGATCTTGCTGGGATGAAACGGGACGCCGTCCAGGACGAGGACCGCGACGGAGAGCGAAATGACGGGCTGATCGGTCTGGCGGAGGTAGTCGGCGAAGTGGGCGTCGTCGAGCAAAAGCCCGTCGAGGAAGTCGCTGAAGGGCACCGGCTCGGGTGGATTGGGCCGGGCGACGAGGTGGTGCAGCCTGAGTCGGCCGTCTTCGAGGCTGACGAGCGCGGCCTTGGTCGTCGAGCCGCCGATCGAGATCGCCAGGACGGGTGGCCCCGGGCTCATCGCGTCGAGTCCCTGCCGGACCTGCTCGAAGCGTGCGAGCAGGCCGCTGTCGAGAACCCGGACGCCGCCTGTGTCGAAGGCGCGGATCAGCCGCTGGCGATCGGCACTGGCGTCATATGTCAGTCGTTCGAGGATCGGCCGGCATCGATCCGGGTCAGGCATGTGCGGTGTCCCTGTCTTTGGAATCGAAGAGATCCAGCAGTTGTTCGACCGTCAGGATGCCGTCGTACTCGAGGCCGGGCACGGGGCAGGCCAGCTCGCCGCGCTCGGTGTCCCCGTCGCCGAGGCAGGTGACGACCACGTCGGCGTGGCTGAGGTCTTCCTGCTGGGTGTACATGTTGGTCGTGGCGACGACGTGCATCCCCGCCCGCTTCGCCGCCGTCACGCCGATGTGCGAGTCCTCGATGACGACGCACTGCTCGGGCTTGCAGCCGCTGCGCTCGAGGGCGAGGTTGTAGATCGCCGGGTCCGGCTTCTTCCGCGGCACGACGTCGCCGGCGAGGACGAAGTCGAACTCGATGTCGCTCAGAACCGTCTGCGTCACCGCCTTCGCCGCCCGCTCGTTGGAGGTTGTGCAGACGCCGAGCGTGAGCCCGCGGCGGTTGACCTCCTTCATGAACCGGTGCACGCCCGGACGCAGCGGGAGCTGCCCCGACTCGATCATCTCGATGAACAGGTCGGTCTTGTGCTTGTGCAGCTTCTTGATCAACTCGTCCTTCTCGTCTTCGGGGACGGGCTTGCCGAAGCCGACCTGGTCGAGGTGGTAGCGCATCCGCTCCTTGCCGCCGCCGACCTGGAGCAGCTCGTGGTAGTACTGCTCGTCCCACTCGACGTCGAAGCCGAAGTCCTTGAACGTGCGGTTGAACGCGACGCGGTGCCCGTCGCGCTCGGTATCGATGATGACCCCGTCCTGGTCGAAGAAGAAGGCTTTGATGCGGCTCATGAGTTGCGCTGCTGTCTGCTTGAAGTCAGGGACCTGAAAGTGCTTATCCGATTCCGCCTCGCTCACGCGCCGACGGCGGCGTTCGCCTTGCCGGCCGAGCCGAGCAGGTTGATCCAGTACGCGATGCGAGCCTCGATCGCCTGGTACACGGCCTTGTCGAGCTTGCCGGGGTTGTAGTCCTCGCGGTGCTCGGCGATGTAGTCGGCGGTCGCGTCGATCAGGGCGTACTTGAGGTCGGTCGAGACGTTGAACTTCGCCCCGCCCGCCTCGACGAGTCGGCGGACGACGTCTTCCTTCAGCCCCGTGCCGCCATGCACGATCAGCGGGGCGCGGAACGTCTCGCCGTTGACGGCCTCCTGCGTGCACTCGAAGCGCTCGAAGTCGATCTTGGGGTTCTCCGTCTTGTACACCCCGTGGGCCGTGCCGATCGCCGGGGCGAACAGATCCACGCCTGAACGCTCGACGAAGTCCAGGGCCTGCTCGGGGTCGCAGAGCTGGGCCTCGTCCTCGGCGACGACGACCTGGTCCTCCACGCCGCCGACCGTGCCGAGTTCGCCCTCGACGGTGATGTCGCCCTTCGCGTGGCAGTAGTCCACCACCTCCCGGGTGATCCGGATGTTCTGCTCGAACGGGTGGTGCGAGGCGTCGATCATGATGTTCGTGTAGCCGGCGTCGGCGGCCCGCTTGCAGAAATCGACCTCGTTGCAGTGGTCCAGGTGCAGGCAGACCGGGATGTCGACCTGCTCGGCGAGCGCGCGGACCGCACTCGCCCACAGCTCGGGCGTGAAGAACGTCGCCGGCGAAACCGAGGTCTGAATGATCACCGGCGCCTCGAGCTTCGCGGCCGTGTCGATCACGGCCTTGAGCTGGGGCAGGCCCGTGCAGTTGAACGCTCCGACGCAGTAGCCGCCTTCGACGGCGTCCCGAAGCATCTTTTTGGCCGAAACCATCGGCATGGCAGATTCTCCTCTAAATCCCGCCAGAAAAGCGGGTGATTCGGCCGGCGGGCTTACCGCGGCCGGAACTCGATCCAGTTGACCCACGGCGTGCGATAGGTCCCGTCCACGGAGGTCAGGCGGAGCACGCGGTTGGCACCGGCTTCGATTGTAACATCCTCGATCACGAGTTCATCCCAGTGCTCGTACGCATCACCCGCTCCCCAGCCGCCCGGGTCGGTGCGCGGGGCGTTGACCCGGCCAAGCTCGATCCCGTCCAGCGCCAGACGCAGGTCGTAAATCGAGCGGTGCGACGCATAGCGGATGACGATGTCGTACCTGCCCGGCTCCGTGTCGACGGTGTACTCGTACCACTCGCGGTTCTTGAGGTCGGCGAGCACCATCCCGCCGTCACGCTCGTCGAACTCCACCGGCAGGTCCCGGCGGAACTCGGGCGGCGTCCCGGTGTCGTGCTGCTGGGAGCGCTCTTCCTCGGCGTCGAAAAAGGCAACGCCCTGCCCGCCGTGGTCGAACTCCTCGGCCTCGACCCGGCTGACCTCCGTGTTGGAAATCAGCACGGGTTCGCCATGGAACGGCCGCTGCTCCGCACCAAAGTCGGATTCCGCCAGGCGAACCTGGTCGAGCTCGACCTCCCCGCCGCGAACGTCGACGCGCAGCCGGGCCGGCTCCGCCCTGGCGAGCTCGACCGTCTCCAGCGAAACCTCCTGCCACGCATCGCCCGTGGGCAGCGGGAACTCGTGGATCAGCCGATCGTCCACGCTGAGCCGCACGGCAGGATTCTCGCCGCGGGCCCGCACGCGGAGCTCGGGAATGTAGAACCCGTAGGGGATTTCCACGGTGTATTCGAGCCAGTCCCCGGCCTCGAGCGGCCCGACGAACGTGCCCTCGCTGGCGCTGTCGTCCTCGCCCCCGGGCACGTCCGTGCCGACGCGGACCGGCGAGTCGGTCTCCTGCCGCGTGAACCAGGCGACGCGCTTGCCGCCGAAGTCGAACGCCTCGGCCTCGATTTCGCCGGGCATCAGCCAGGCGGCGCGATCGTCGCTGGCCGCCTGCTGGTCCTCGTCAGCGCCGGGGCTCTCGGCAATGGCCAGGTGGAAGACGCCGATCTCGTAGTCGCCGTCCTCGTCGGCGGCCTTGGCCATGAACCACTTGTCTTCGCCCGGCATGAGCGGCATGCCCGCGATCTGGCCGTCGCTCTTGAGCGTCAGCCCCTCGGGCAGGGCCCCGCCCAGCACGCTCCAGGTGATCTCGCCGTCCCCGCCGGCGGAGGCGAGCCGGGCCTGGTATTCCGTGCCGGCCTCGCCCTCGGGCAGGTCGTTTTCCTCGACGGTGGGGACGCTTCCCTTCGTTTCCCGGCCGCGGATGTCGGCCCACTTGACGAGGGTCTCGTACTTGGGCGCGTTCTCCTGGGCCATGAACTCCTTGTGCCCCCAGGAGCCGTATTCGTCATAGATGCGGGTGGAGGCGAAGGCGCCATGCGCCCGGCCGCCGAACTTGCGCCACAGCTCCAGCGCGACGCGGTAGACGTCCTGGTGCTCCTCGATCCGCATCAGGTCGTTGATGGTGTTCTCCGCCGCGGTGAACGTGTGCGGCGGGTTCTGGTGCTCGCCGCCCTCGTAGCTCACCATAATCACGCCCAGTTCCTCGGCAACCCGGCCGTTGTAGGGCCACTTCGCCGTCGAACGCGGCTCACCACGCAGCAGGTCCTGCTCCCAGAGGTCCGTGGCGGCGGCAAGATCCACCGGCCGATTGTCGTTCTTGAGGTGCGGCACGAGCCCGGCCAGCACAAAGTTCTGCGTGTCCATCGACTTGAAGTAGGACGTCGGGGCGTAGGCGTCGATCTCCAGCTCAGTCGTCTGGCGGACCTGGTCGGCCGCCATTCGCCCCCAGTCGGTGTTGCCGACGTGCCCGCCGAGGACGCGGAGAACCCGGTCGTCGTCGAACTCGTCGGCGAAGATGTTCCAGATCTGCCCGAGGCGCTGGCCGTACCAGCGGGCCTGCGACTCGACGCCGCGCTCGTCGGCGAGGCCGACCTCGTGCCCCTGCGCGGAGGCCCACTGCGCCTGATCGAAGGCCCAGTTCCACACTTCGTTGGAATATTCGACGACCACCTTGAGCTCGGGGTCGAGCCGCTCGTGGATGAGCCGGGCGAGCTCGCGGACGAATTCGTCGCTCGCCTGGTGCGGGACGCAGACCCACATGTTCATCTGACTGTCGTTGCACAGGTCGATCATGTGCTCGTAGGGCACGCCGGGCTCTTTGGCGTAGGTGAACTCGTCCGGCAGGCGGCGCTGGTCCCAGTTTTCGACTTCGCTGGAGTTGGTGCCGCCCCAGTCCATGAAGCGATAGAACTTGAGCCCCCGGCCCTGCCAGTTGCTGAGGAACCGGGGATGGAAGACCCCGTCCGTGCCCTCGAAGCGCTGGGCGCGGAGGTCGATGGCGCGAACCGGATCGCTCTTGTCACTGCGGCCAAGGCGGATCTTCACCCACTCGTCGGGCTCGGTGTAGTTGTACACCTTGCGGTTCTTCGGCTGAGCGGCCTCGGTGTCGTCGCTGACCAGCTCCATGCCTTCGATGGAGACGTCGCCGGTGCCTTCCCAGGTGAGCACGTAGGGCCCGAGGAACTCACTCTCCCAGCGGACGGCGCGGGAGTTGCCGCCGAGGCGGAAGACGGTGACGGTGGGCGCGTCGTCCCCCGGCTTCACCTCGAGCGGATAGCCGAGGCGGTCGACCTCGACGCCTTGGGATGCGAAGCTCTCGGCGTTTTTGGCGAGGTTGACGAACGGGCGGTTCGTGTCCCAGTGGGTGATGCCCGAGAGGTTGATGCCGGCGGGGTTGAGCGCGGCTTCGACCTCGTCGAGGCGCTCCTGCCCGGGCCCGGCGCCGAGGGAGACCACCGCAGCGACCCCCACCGCGGCGAGCGGGAGGATGCAGCGGCGGAAAATGCGGGTCAGGCGGCGGTTACGCGTATGCATGGTCAGACGGGCTCCGAAAAGATATTGAACTCACGGACGCGGCGATGGCCGGCCCGGTTCGCACCCCGGAGCGTTCGAGTGTCGTGCGTGAGGCGCTCGAAGTCAATGGCTTTTTTCACTTGCCGGAGCGGATGAATTCACGCAGAGGAACTCAGGCTTGATTTTCTTACCGGTCCGGCTAGTCTGGATTTTTCCGATTTGCTGAACTGCTTCCCATTCCTGGTCCACGACGAAAAGACCGTCCATGGCTGAACGCCAGAATCCGCCGGCCCGGCCCCGAGTGGCCCTGATCATTTCCCCCGCCACCGCGCACGGCCGCGGCACCCTGGCCGGCGTGCGGGGCTACATCCGCGAGCACGGCAGCTGGTACGTCACGCTCGCCGAGCACAGCATCACCCAGCCGGCCAGCCAGCTGCTCCAGGCCTGGCGGCCCGACGGGATCATCGCCCGCCTCGAAAGCGAGGAGCTGCGCGAGCTCGTGATGGCCAAGCACGTGCCCACGATCGAAGTCGGCGGCCACCGCGACCAGTACCCCCTGCCGATGATCCACAACGACGACGACGCCATCGGCCGAATGGGCGCCGAGCACCTCATCGGCCTCGGGCACCGCCACTTCGGCTTCCTGACCGACACGCGCTTCCGCTGGTCCACCGAGCGCTGCGAAGCATTCGTGGAAGCGGTCGCCTCGCCCCGCCGAACCTGCTCCGTCTTCGACCGGGCGGAACTCGCCGAGGCCGGCGCGACGCTCGCCGAGCAGCGGCACGCAGTGGCCCAGTGGATCCAGACCCTCCCCGAGGTGGTGGGCGTGATGGCGATGAACGACATCCTCGCCCAGCAGATCGCCGAGGCCGCCCGGCTGGCCCAGCGGTCCATCCCCGACAACTTCGCCGTGCTCGGCGTGGACGACGACGAGGTGATCTGCGACCTCACCGAACCACCGCTCAGCAGCGTCGTGCCCGACAGCTACCGCATCGGGTATACCGCGGCGCAGCAGCTCGAACGCATGATGCGCGGCGAATCAGTGAGCCCCAAACCCGTCAAGGTGCGGCCGCTGCGCGTGGCACGCCGGCGCTCGACCGACGCCGTCGTGGTCGACGACCCCGCCGTCGCGCAGGCGGTCGCGTACATCCGCGAGCACGCCTGCCAGGGCATCACCGTGACCGACGTGCTCGAACAGGTGGACATGACCCGGCGAATGCTCGACGCACGCTTCACCAAGCTCATCGGCAGGACGCCCTACCAGGAGATCCTGCGAATCAAGCTGAATCGAGCTAAAGTGCTGCTCACTGAAACCACCCTGCCCCTGTCGCGCATCGCCGCCGCGACGGGATTCAAGGAAGCCGAGTGCCTGAGCGTCGCGTTCAAACGCACCATCGGGCAAACCCCCGGCCGATACCGATCCGAACACGCGGCCAGCGCGGGGCGGCACGGCAAGTTCCGCCCCCGCTACGGCCGCGCCAAGGCCCGGGCCGGGAAGAAGGAGGACTCTGAAGCATGAAGCGCGTGATCGATCTCCACGAAAACTGGAAGCTGGGCCAACTGCCCGGCCACGGACGACTCGGCAACGCCGACGTCGCGAAGCTCAACCAGGGCGAGGCCCCCGGCGAAGAAGCCTGGCTGGACATCCCCATGCCCCGCCAGGTGCACGAGGTGCTGCTGGGCGCCGGCAAAATCCCCAACCCGATCTACCCCGACAACCCGGAAAAGATCAAGTGGGTCGCCGAGACCGACTGGGTCTACCGCGGCGAATTCGACGCCCCGGACACCGCCGGCCAGCCGACCTTCCTCCACTTCAAGGGCCTCGACACCCTCGCGGACATCTACCTCAACGGCGAGCACATCGCCTCGCACAAGGACATGTACCTGCCCCTGCGCGTCGACGTGACGGGCGAGCTCGAAAAGAAAAACGTGCTGATGATCCACTTCCTCTCCCCGTGGAAGTGGCTCGAAGCGCACCCCATGCCCCCCGAGTGGGAAGGCCGGTTCGAGCACAACCGCATGCTCCGTAAGCCCCACGAAGACTTCAACGCCTTCAACGGCGCCAAGCCCTACTTTACCCACATCGGCGTGTTCGGCGACGTGCAGCTCGAAGTCGTCGACGAGGCGGAACTGGACATCGTCGACCTGCGCACGGAACTGAGCTCGAACTACGACCGCGCCGAGGCGAGGCTCACCGTCCTGCTCGGCGGCGACGCCGACGGCGCCGAGGTGCGGGCGAAGCTGGTCGACCCCGACGGCAAAACCGTCGCCGAAACCAGCGCCCCCGCCGAGACCGGCGAAGCCGAGCTGGTCATGCCGGTCGACAAGCCCCGCCTCTGGTGGCCCCGCTTCTACGGCGAGCAGCCGCTCTACAGCGTCGAGATCGAACTCGTCAAGGGCGGCAGCGTCCGCGACACCTGGACGAAGCGCACCGGCTTCCGCAGGCTCCAGATCGGCGAGCGGCTCGAGTGCAAGGTCAACGGCGTCACCGTGCGCCACTGGGGTTCGAACCTCACCCCGCCTCAGCTCATGACCCACCGCTGGGACAGTGAGAAGTGGAAAACCACCTTCGAGCACGTCCTGCGAGCGAACTTCACCGCCATCCGCATCTGGGGCCCGGGCGCCCCGTTCGGCGAAGAAGTCTTCGACGACTGCGACGAGCACGGCATCCTCGTCTGGGACGAGTTCTACCACACCTGGGGCATGTACCCCGACGACGAGGAATACCGCGCCCTCTGCCGCGCCGAAGCCGAGGAGCACGTCCTGCGACGCAAGCACCACCCGTCCATCATGTTCTGGTGCGGCGGCAACGAACAGGAGCACGGCGGCTGGATGGACCGCCCCGGCGAACGGGTCATCGGCGAAGTGATCTGGGAAGTCGACTACCGCGAAGTCTGCGGCCGACTCGACCCGGACCGCTACTACCACGCCAGCTCCCCCATGGGCGGAAACTATCCCAACGACCCGCGCATCGGGGATTCGCACTCCTACAACCACGTCTGGTTCCAGCCGGGCGATACCTACCCCGTCGCATTCACCGAAAACACCCGCATCAGCCCGCCCCAGGCGAAGACGCTCAAGCGCGTGCTGGGCGACGACGCCTGGCCCCAAGGGTTCGACGGCCTCGTGCGCAAGCCGGGCGACGTGCCCGTGCCCAAGGCGTGGGCGAAGCTGCTGCTGGGCTACGAGTTCCTCCTCACCCGCCTCGGACGCATCGAGCAGTTCTACGACACGACCGACACGCTCGAGGGCCTGATCGACAAGCTCGGCGCAGGACACTGCGAGTGGATCCGCCGCTGCGTCGAAGCCTACCGCCGCGGCCGGCCCGCCGACGACCCCTTCGGCCCGCGCCGGACGATGGGTCACTACCTCTGGAAGCTGAACAACACCTGGCCCATGGTGTACAGCAACCTGATCGACTACTTCCTCGAACTCAACATGAGCTACTACGCGCTCCGCCGGGCGTACAGCCCCAGGCTGCTCAGCTTCGAGTTCCCCGACCGCGCCATCCTCTGGGCCGTCAACGACACCGGCGAACGGCTCGAGGGCCACGTCGTCGCCCGCATGATCGACATGAAGACAGGCGAAAAGCACGGCCAGCTCGAGCGGCCCGTCTACCTCAAGCCCGGACAGTCCGCCGTCGTCGCCGACCTCGACGAATGGAACATGTTCGACCGCCACTACGCCCTCCACGCCGAGCTGTACGACAGCAACGGCAACGAGGTGGCGGAAACAGTCGACTTCGCCGAGATCGAACGCCGCCTCCGCTTCCCCCAGGCGAAACTGGAGATCGACCGCGACGGCGACGCCCTGGTCCTCACCAGCGACAAGTTCGCCCGCCGCGTCTGGCTCAAGGGCAAGGACGCCTCCGGCGAGGATGCGTTCGGCTGGTACTTCGAGGACAACTACTTCGACCTCGTGCCCGGCAAGCCCAAACGGGTGCGCATCTTCGGCCCCCACGGCCCGGGCAGGGTCTCCGCCCAGGCGCGGTTCTCCGACGATGTGGCTGAGGTGGACTTCAAAGCCTGAACACCTCACCCACTCCATTCTCTACTTCGAAACGACACGCCAGGAGTTCGGCTATGAAACAGAACCAGTTGGGAAACACGGACATCCACATCACCGAGGTCGGCTTCGGCGCCTGGGGCATCGGCTCCAAACACTACGGCCAGGTCGCGCAGGACGACGCCCGCAAGGCGCTGGCAGCCTACGTCGACGGCGGCGGCAACTTCATCGACACCGCCCGCGGCTATGCCGACAGCGAAAGCATCATCGGCGAGTTTATGAAACAGCGCGGCAACCGCGACCAGCTCGTCATCGCCAGCAAGGTCGGCCCGACCGATCCCGACAAGATGCGCGAGCACCTCGAAACCTCGCTGAGCGAACTCCAGACCGACGTGATCGATCTCTACTATCTCCACCAGCCGCCGGACAGCGAAGAGGACATGAACGCGGCGCTGGACGTGATGGAGCAGTTCCAGGCGGAAGGCAAGATCCGCTCCATCGGCGCCTCGGTCAAGGGCGCCAACGTGACCGACGATACAGTGGACCTCGCCCGGCAGTACATCCGCAGCGGCCGGGTGGACGCGCTCCAGATGATCTTCAGCATCCTGCGCCAGAAGAACCGGGCCGTGTTCGACGAAGCCCGGCGCAGCGGCGTGGCCATCATCGGCCGAACGGTGATGGAAAGCGGCTTCCTCACCGGCAAGTACGACCGGGACACCGAGTTCCCCCCCGGCTTCCCCAACGGCGACCACCGCTCGCGCTGGAACGGCGAGCACATCCGCACAATCATCGACACCGCGGACCAGATCAAGTCCTTCGCCGTCAAGCCGCCCTACGAGACGCTGGCGCAGGTGTCGATGCGCTTCGCCCTCGAGGAGCCGGGCGTGACCAGCATCATCCCCGGCGCGAAGAACGAAAAACAGGCCAAGGCCAATGTCGCTATCGCCGACCTCCCGCCCCTGCCCGAAGACGTCCGCAAGCGGCTCGTGCGCGAGTACGCCGGCAAAGAGGCGATGGTGAACCTCGAGTAGGTAGCCCGGACAGGTAGATACTTTCACCGCCGGTGGCGCGAGACGTCATCGGCGGTTTTTTCCACCACAGACCATTCGTAGACCACCATCGAGAACGGCGGCAGCTCCAGCGCATGCCCGCTGGCGAAGCCGGTCAGCTCCTCGTGCTGCACCGCCACCTCCGGCTCGTGCCCCGGCTCATTGTCGGCGTCGAGCTCGTCGGCGGTGAGCATCCACCGCTCGGCCCGACCGCCCGCGGCGTCGCCGGCAAAAGCAATCTCCACCGGACGCGGCCGACTCACGTCGAGGCTGATCAGCACCAGCCCCCGGCGGTCGCCCTCGCGGAAACCGTAGCTGTGGATGACCGGCACGTTCACCGTGGTCGGCTGAGCGTCCCGGTTCTTCCAGCTCCAGTCGAATCGGCCGCGGGCGTCGAAGACTGGATCCTCGCCCTCGTGGACAGTCTGAATCAGGTCGCCGCCGATCACTTCGTTGGCGACCCCCGCCGCCAGAAAGCTCGGCCGATACCGCCGCTCCCGCGGGCACAGGTTCGTCACCTGCCCCGGACCGCGAAGCTTCAGCCCGGAATTGCCGGTCCCCCCGGCACCGTGGTCGAACTGCGCGAGGCTCGCCAGATTCTGCGTTCGGACGCCATACGCCTTCATCAGCATCAGCATCGAGTTGATGGCGCTCAGCCCCCCGCCCACGCTCGTGATGATACGATTGCGCGGCTCAGCCGGGGCGTCGCCCCTCGCGAGGTCGTAGTTGCCGCCGACGGAGATGGCAACCTCGATCGGCTCCCGCTGCGCGAGGCTCATCGGCCGATAGTCCGTCGCCACCTGCCGTTTCATCCAGAACTCGTACGGCCAGGCGAAGACGTAGCGGTATAGCGCCTCGTCCGTATTCAGCAACCCGCCGAGCTCATCCTCGTCGAGATTGGGAATGAGCAGGTTCCGCATCGACAGCCGATCGGCGTTGTCCGTGTGCTTGAGCACCCGCCACGGCGTCGGCTCCCCGTCGACGACGAAGACGATGTTGTCGCGGTAGTAGGGAGAACGCTTCGCCCGTTCGATCAGCCGGGTCCAGTACTCCGGCCCGGCATAGCCCGAGAGGTCCGACGCCTCACTGCCGAACTGCACGAAAATGCGCCCGAGCGATTCAGTCCACGGCTCGGGATGACCCAGCTCTGCCCGCAGCCTGCCGTGCCCGGTGTCGGCCGGCGCGCCGAGGTACGACATGTACTGATCGATCTCCTCGGGCGTCAGCGTCGGAGGCAGAACCGCCCACGCGTCCGTGCCGACGTGCTCGCAGAGGACGTAAAAGTCGTGAATGCCCACCGCGTTGCGCCTCACGCTGTCCTGAGGCACGCCGCGGTCGGCGTACATCTCCATCGGCGAACGGATGGCGTTGAGCAGGCTGTTGCCACCCTCCGCCGACAGCCGAACCACCCCGGGCCGGAACGCCTCGAGCACCTCGACGGCGTCGTCGCGGAACGCGGTCGGGTTTGCGTCCCCCTCCTGCCAGACCTCGAGATCGTCGATGAGCACGTCCCCGCCCTCGACGCGGATCGTCACGTCGATGGGGTTGAACCCGCGAACGTCAAAGGTCCGGTCGACCACCTCCCACGCCTCGCCCGGCCGAACCTCGTCGTTCAGAACCCGCGTGCCCAGACCGTAGGCCATCCGCGGATCGCCCCGCGGCGCCCTGGTGCGGAAGCGCATGCGCCAGGTCCCGCTCACCTCCATCACCCCGGCCCGGGCGGCGGAGAGCGTCATCCGAGCCCGCCGCAGCGACCCGGGCAGCAGCAGGGCCGACTGGCCGAAGCTGCCCTCAGCAGTGTCGTTCACGAAGCGGAGGTGATTGCTGATGCGGTCGCGCCTCGAGAGCTTCCCCCGCCGGAACCAGCTCCGCGTTCCCTGCTGAAGCGACCCTTCATCCAGGCGGTCGCGGAGAACCATGATCGCGGTCTCCTTCGCGTGCGGCCGGATCGGCCCATCGAGGACAAAGCGAGTGCCGTCGCGGGTGCGTTCGACCTCTTCGATTCGGCCGCGATTCCACTGGTCGGGCCCGTTGAGGACGAGGTATTCCGCCCCCTCCAGCAGGGCAATCCAGTCCGCCGTGAGGCTGCTGCCGATGACGACGCCGGGGCTCTCGAACTTCTTGATCACGTGAATCTGCCGATAGATCGTGCCCTCGAAGTTCTCGGCGATCCGCTTCTTGAGAATGGGCGAGTCGTGGTAGTTGTCCTCCGGGAGGTGCATGCCCAGTCGGCTGACGTTCCGGACGACCGGCTCTTCCGTCATGCGGACGACGGTTTCCCCCTGCGCCACCGCCTGACAGGCGAGCCCCGCCAGCACCGCAATCGCAAGGGCGCTGCCCATCATCCTGCCTGTCTGCCCGATCCGCTTCATCTGAACGCTCCTGGTTCTCGGAATCTCCCGCCCCTCCGCCCCCGGGCTCTGGAACTGCGTCGGCTGCAAGCGGCGAAACTGCAAAGTGCGGCGGCCCTTCGCTCTATAAGATCGGCAGGCGGGCTAGCCCGCGCCAGCGCAGTACAGGAAAGCCCCCATCCCACCGCCCGAAACGCCGCCTCATCCGGGCCGCCAGCGGGGCCGCCAGCCGGCGCAGAACCTGGCGGGCCCCGCCCGGGTAGAAGATTCACGCCAAAAGGCCGGTCTGCCGCCTTGAGATCGCGGTGTCGGCTGCTAGAATAACCGTCCTGCCCCGCCGCCCCCCAGCCGAGCGGCGGCGACAATCTGCTCTGGAGAGGTGGCCGAGTGGCTGAAGGCGACGGTTTGCTAAACCGTTAAGGGGGATACACTCCCCCTTCGCGGGTTCGAATCCCGCCCTCTCCGTTTCGTTTCCCGCTTTCGAGGGCCGATGCGCCTTTAAAGAGGTCGCCATGGGCGCATGGACGGCCCTCGGAAGCGTGGACGCCCGCCGAAGCCCTACCGGGTCAGCCGGCCGGAATACGTCGCCGAGCAGGTCGGCATCCCGGAAATCGCCCGCCTGGCGGATCTGCCCCAGCGGGAGGACTCCCCCACCCTCGAGGCCGTGGGCAAGCTTTACCGGGAGAAGGCCCAGGCCAAGCGGAAGCAGCGGCGGCAGATGCAGCTGTTCTGGGACGACTTCCGCAAGTGGATGGCGGAGCACGATGTGACGACGCTGCGCCAGCTCACCCCCCGCCCGCGTCGCCGAGTACGGCGACCACGTCAGCGACCGCGGCGACAGCGCCAAATACCTCAAAAACCGCTACACCAGCATCCGCGGGGTGATCAACTTCGCCAAAAAGCGCGGCGTCCACCCCGACGACACCCGCCATGCCCTCGACTGCTGCGCCGTGCTGACCTCGCCGCAGCTGAAGAATCGGAGGGATCCGCAGCCGATCAGCCGCGAACACTTCACCCGGCTGCTCGAAAGCGCCCCCAATCCGCGGATGAAGGCATGGCTGCTGTGCATGCTGAACCTGTGCATGTATCCCGGCGAAGCACTTAACCTCGATTGGGACGAGATCGACCTGAAGAAGAAAACGGTGGTCACGGAGCGATCGAAGACGCACGTGATCCGCGTCGGCGTGCTCTGGGACCGGACGATCGACGCACTCAAGGCGATCCGGCCTACCCGCAGGCCGCAGCCGGGAACGCCGGTGTTCCGCTCTCAGCAGGGCACGCGGTGGCGGCCGCAGACCGCCAACGCTCAGTTCCGGGCTCTGCGTGAAGCAGCGGGCGTGCCGGAGCGCGTCAAGGCGGAGCAGTGCCGGGACGGTGCCTATACCGCGGCGGTCGCGGCCGGCGTGGACCTGACGCAGGCACAACTGCTGGCCGGCCACGCGACCGGCATTTCGGACTACTACGCCCAGCGCCGCCCGAAGACGGTGGAGCCGGCGACAAAGGCGATCGAGCGGGCGTATTTCGGCTAAGCCTCGCAGCCACTCAGTGACCATGTCACAGCCGATTCGACACAGGCGAATGGGCGGACAGGTCGCACGAGTTCAAATTCAGGCCTCGTCTTCTGCGGGAGGATGAGGTATGCTCGCAAATCCACGCCAACTTGTTCCGGAGTGACTTGAAGGGGGCCTATCGTGGGGGCGGACCATTCCAGAGTTCACCACCCGCGGCGTCTGCTCATGCTGATGCAGCATACAGGCGCAAGGGGACACCGCCCACGAGATGGCGTGCCGGCTCAAGCCCAGTCGCTTCGTGGCGGCTCAGTTCCCGGGCACGCCTATGCCATTCCCAAAGACTTTTCGCTCGAACTCTGCCGCAGGAGAGCGTGGCGGATGAATCGGGGCGAACGAGCTGGCAGAGCGGGTGGCCGCGCCAAGCAAAGCCACGACCGGACGAGTACGCCCGGCGCGGACGCAATGGGGCCACGCCGGGAAAGTACATCGTGACCAATAAGAGACACTACGACACTAC
>JBKHFW010000056.1:0-20177 GCA_046540025.1 Phycisphaeraceae bacterium | reverse complement strand
CTGAAAAGGGGGCACCGCACCGCGAAGCGTGCTGTGTGCCGCGGCATCATCGGGTGCCGCGCCACGCCGAAGCGCCTGCGTCCGAGGCTGGAGTCCTCAGTGCCAGGCTTACGCCGCCGCCTGCTTCCCAACCGGCAGCAGCCGCTCATATCCCGCCAGCACGCGCTCCATCCGCCGCTCAAAGCTGAAGTGCTCCACCACGCGCGACCGCGCCCGGCGGGCGAGGTCGCCGCGTTTCGCCTCGTTTTCCAGCAGCTCGGCCACGGCCGGCGCCCAGCGGCTTTCGTCCTCGTCCAGCATCCGCCCGCACCGCCCGTCATCGAGCAGATCGCGAACCCCGCCCACGTCGGTCGCCGCGACCGGCAGGCCCAGGGCCATCGCCTCGAGCACCGCGTTGGGCAGGCCTTCGGTTCGGCTGGGCAGCAGCAGCAGGTCCATCGCCTCGCAAATCCGCCTCGGATTCTCCTGCCACGACCACCAGTGCACGTTCCCGCCGAGTTCGAGCCCGTCCGCCAGCGCTTCGAGCTCGGGCCGCTGCGGGCCGTCGCCGACGAGGTGCAGCTCGGCCGCGGGGAGCCGCTTTCGCAGCGCCGCCAGCATCCGCAGCGCCCGATCGACGCCTTTCTCCGGGCTTAACCTCCCGACCACAGCGATGGCCGGGGCACTTCGCGGCAGCCGCAGGTGCGATTTCGCCGCCCGCGACGTCACCTGGCGATGGTACCTGTCGATCTCGATCCCGTTGGGCAGGTAGGTCAGTCGGTCCGCCGCGACGCCCGCCGATCGGCAGTGCTCGACCAGCGGCGGGCTGACGGCGAAGACGTGGTCGCAGCGCGGCAGGGCGAAATCGTTCAGCCTCGCGTACAGCCGGGTCCGCCTCGTCTCGCGGGTAAACCCGTGCACCGTCGTGACCACGCGCATCGGGTGCCACCGGCGAAGCAGCAGGCCCAGCAGGTCGCTCTTGTAGTCGTGGCCGTGCCAGATCGTCACCCCCTTGCGCCGGCAGATCCGCAGCAACTGCCGGGGCGTGGCGAGGTCCAGCGCCCCCGTCTCCGGCACTGCGAAAAAGGGGCACTCCAGCCGCTCGGCCTGTCCGGCAAGCGTCTCGATCCCCGCATCCCCGCGCGGGTGAATACAGGCCGCGGCCATCCTCATCCCCGCCCGCTGCGCATAGCGGGCCGAGCGGAGAATCGTCTTGTCAGGACCGCCCCCGGTGCGGGTGACGACGCGAACGTGAAGAACTGAGTGCATGAGACGTCAGGGGGCTAGGGGCCTTGTGGCTCGGTGGCTTGTGGCTTCGTGGCTGCTCACAGCATGAACCCCGGACAGGTCGCGCACGGGCTGTCTGCGGCGTCCTCGGCGGAGAGTTGCTTCCTGAAGCTCCGCCGGGCGAGGCGGTAGCGTCGGCCGTTCCAGATCCTGGCGAAACCTTCCTCGAACACGCTGCCGAGGTCCTCCTCCGGGGCGAACGAGCCGCAGCAGGCGACCACCTGCCCGTCCCAGTTGATCACGCTCGACTTCCACGGCCAGGAGCAGTCCATCGGCTTGCGGCCGTTGAACTCGGGGCCGCGCAACCTGCCCGTCTTCGCGATCTCGCGATAGGGCGGCAGAATGTAGCGCTCGTTCTCGGGCAGCCACTTCGCCAGCCGATCCTTCACCTTCTTCGCCAGCACGTCCTCCGCCAGCCCCAGCGGCTGGAGCTTCTGGTCCCGGCTGAGGAAACGCAGGTTCATCGCCGCGGGGCTGAAGATCGCCTTGCAGCCCAGCTCGTCGGCCAGCTTCTGGAACCGCTCGATCTCGTGCTCGTTGTGCTTTGTCACCACGAAGTTGAGCTGCACCTGAGGCGTTCGGCTGCCCATCCGGTCGCGGGTGGCGATCAGGTGGCGGATCTTCGCCACCGCGTCCTCGAACTTCTTGCCCGGCTGATAGGTTTCGTAGCTCGTCTGCCCCGCGCCGTGCAGGGAGCAGGTGAGCAGGTCGAGCCCGCTTTCCACGAGCTGCGTCGCCTGGTCCTTCGTCTCGCCGCGCTTCGGCTCGATCCTGAACGCATGCAGATTGGAGCTGAGATACGTCCAGACTCCCCGGTCGTGGGCGTAGCGGGTCATCCGGTAGATGTCCGGCACGATCAGCGGATCGCCCCACATCGACAGGTCCAGGCTCACCAGGTGCCACTTGAGCTTGTCGATCAGCCCGGTGAACTGCTCGAAGCTCATCTTCCCCTTGGGTCGGCCGACGAGCCCCTGCCCGGTGGGGCAGAGCTGGCAGGAGGTGTTGCAGATGTTGGTCGACTCGATCTTCATCGACACCGGCCGACCGATCACCCGCTCGGTCTTGAGCCGGTATTGGAGGTTCACCAGCGCCATGTTCGCCAGCTTCGCGAGCGTCAGGTAGCGGTGGTTGCGGTAGACGTGGAACACGCCGCGGGCGAAGAAGTCGATCCCGGTCAGCGCCCGCTTGAAAAGGGCGGGGGCTTGCGCAGCCGTCTCTTTCCATCGGCCGGTGAGCGTCGTCGTGCGGGCGAGCTGTCGTTCGATATGCGTTGAAAGCGTCGTCATGGCGCGGATTCCTCGGTCAGCGAGCCGCCGACGTCGCGGCAGGCGTCAGCCCGGGGATGGAAGGGTCAGGTTCGATCGATTCGCCCGATTCCGGCGCAGCGGCCGTCGCAAGCTGCCCGGCCCGCGCCGCCACCGCGGCCGGCGCCACGCCGGCGAGCACCAGCAGCAGCCAGGGCAGCTCGAAGCTGTCCAGCGAGAGGAACATCCCGTCGACGGCGAAGGCGAGCAGGCTCGCCTGGCAGGCCAGCAGCACCGCCCCGGTTTGCTCCATCTCGCGGGCGCCCGAATCGGTCGCGCAGTCGGTTTCCAGGCATGTCTTCCGCGCCCGGCCGAGCTGCCAGCCGCCCACGCCCAGCAGGGCGAGGTACAAGGCGGCCGCGGGGATGCCCGAGTCGGCGGCGATCTGCAGGTACTGGTTGTGAATGGTCCGCCCGGCGCGGTCGGCGCCGTAGTTGGCGGAGAAGCGGTTGGCGTTGCGGATGCCGTGGCCCAGCAGCGGCTCGTCCCAGGCCATCTCCCACGCCGCGCTCCACGAGTCGAAGCGCGACTGGGCCGAGGCGTCCTGCTGGTAGTCCAGCGTGGAGAGGAGCCGGCTGCGAATCTCCGGGCCCATCAGCGCCGTCATGCCCAGCAGCAGCAGGCCCGCCATCGCCCCGGCCTGCCAGCGCGGGCGGTGGCGCAGGATCAGCCAGCCCATGCCCATCCCGGCGGCGAGCATCGCCCCGCGGGAGTAGGTCATCATCACCGCGTGCAGCAGCATGGCGCCGGTGAGCCCGCCGACGGCGATCCGCCACGGGCGGGTTTTGGGGTCGCCGCCCATCGCGAGGGCGTAGGCGAACGGCGCCCCCATCGCCAGCAGCAGCCCGGCCCCGTTGTTGTCCAGGCCGCCGTAGCCGCGCACGTGGATGTTGATCGTGCCGTGCAGGAAGTAGAGCAGGTTGATTTCCCAGGCGATGTAGCCCAGACAGACCAGGATCATCAGCCCCATCAGGCGGATCTGCCAGGTCCGGTCGATGATGAGCGCGGCGAGGCAGGCGATCAGCAGCACCTTCGCCTGCTCGCCCCCCCAGTGCTGGGCGACCGCCGGGTTGTAGGCGGTCAGCACGCTGAGCATCAGCATGCCGCCGAAGCCGAGCATGAGCCCGAGCACCAGCGTCATCCGCCCGCGAAAGACGATCCGCGGGGCGTGCAGCACGACGCTGCCGAGCACGATCAGCGCCGCCATCAGCGACCAGCGGATGCTGTCAGGCAGCGCCCAGTCCCAGATGAACTGCGGGCGCAGCACGGCGAAGCCGTAGTAGAGCAGCAGCCCCCAGAACGGCGACTGCAGGCTGCCGAGCCCTCCCAGCAGCGTGGCTCCCGATAGCAGTATGAGCTGCTTCATGCCTTGGTCCCACCCGGGCCGCGCAACGGGCGCAGCCCCGACAGGTGGTAACGTCGGCAGATCCGGGCCAGCGGTTTAGACCGGTTCAAGCGGCAGGGAGGAATGGGGCGTCACGCCGGCCGTACGCCGCGGTGCCCACCAGACGCCGGTCCGGGGGTAGGTCTACTGCTCCTGCCCGAGCCGTTCGGACCACTTCCGGGCGTGCTCGGGCTTGAGCAGCAGGTAGTACATCTTCCCTTCGGCGGCCTGTCGGCCGGCGTGGCGGCCCGCGGCGTCGCCGATGCCGTAGTAGATGTCGCCCCGACCGGCTGCGCGGATGGCGCCGCCCGTGTCCTGGTCGAGCATGAGCTGCTGGAGTGGCATCGTTCCGCCTGCCGGGTTGGGCGCCTCGGTCTGCACCAGCACGGCGCACGCGCGGGGGAAGATCGACTTGTCCGTCGCCAGCGACCGTCCGGGCGTCACTTTCACGCCCAGCGACCCGGCCGGCCAGTTGCTGCCGTCGTATTCGCGGAAGAACACGAACCGTTCGTTCTGGCGGATGTAGCGGTCGAGTTCGTCGGGGTTGCGGCGGAAATAGTCGCGGATCGCCTGCATGCTCAGACGGTGCTCCTCGAGGTGGCCGCGCTCGACCAGCAGCTTGCCGATGCTGGTGTAGTCCCGGCCGTTCGTGCCGGCGTAGCCGACGTACATCACCCCGCCGTCGGCCAGCTCCAGCTTGGCCGAGCCGTTGACGTGGATCAGATAGGCGTCCAGCGGGCTGGGCAGATAGACCAGCTCCTGCCCGGCAAGCAGGTTGCGCTGCTCGATCTCCGTCCGGGCCGGGTAGGGCACGACGCCGCTGGCCGTCTTTCGGCCGCGCACGTCGCCGGTGACGGGGTCGCTGACCAGGTCGTCGGGCCGCTTGTAAAGCGGGTAGGCGTACTCGGCGGTGGGGCGGCGCGAGGCCCGGAAGACCGGCGTGTAATAGCCGGTGAAGAAGACGCTGCCCTGTCCGTCCCAGCCGACCGACTCCCACACGTCGAACTCGGTGCGCAGCCGCTCGAGGGCGGCGTCCGGGTCCGCCTCCGCCAGCTCCGAAAGCGCGTACGCCGACGCCCAGGCGTGGCGGTGCCGGATCGGGCCCGAGGGGAAGTGCTGCTGCGAGCTGGGCATCGCGTACCAGTCGAGGCTGCGCTGAAGCGCCCGCTGAAACCGGGCGTTGCTGAGCTGGGCCGCGGCGCCGGTGAGGTCCGGCAGCTTCGCCGGGTCGGTGATGCGGCGGAGCCCGAACTGGCCCGCCGGCAGCGGGTTGTTGTAGGGCGGGGCGCTCTGGCAGGCGGTCAGCGCCACCGCCAGGGCAGCCAGAAGCAGAATCGGCAGGCGTCGAAGCATGGCAAACGGGTCCTGAAAACGATCATTGGGACCAATGTCGGGCCGGCGCCGGGCGTAAGCCGGAGTCTCTTCGGAAGTTATCGGCCGAAGCGGGGGCGGTTGCGCCAAAGAAAACCGGTCGCGCGCAGATCGGGGTCAAGCACCGCATGCCGATGCGGGGCCCGGGTCAGCATCGGTCTTCTGCGGAACCCGCCTCAGCCGCCCACGACGGTCGGCGTCGGGCGGTTGAGCACGCGGTGGAGCTGCTTGATCGCCTGGCGGAGCCGCTGCTCGTTTTCCACCAGCGCCATGCGGACCCACCCCTCGCCCCGCGAGCCGAACGCGGCGCCGGGGGTCATCGCCACCTCCGCCTCGTCGACCATGGCAAGACAGAACTCCTCCGTGGACCCGTTGTAGCGGGCGAGGTGCTCGGGGTTCACCTTCGCCCAGACGAACATCGTCGCCTGGGGCGGCTCGACCTCCCAGCCCAGTCGGCGAAGCCCACGCACCAGCACGTCCCGGCGGGCCTGGTAGACCCGCGCCTGCTGCTCGACGTGCCTGTCGCCCTCGCGCATCGCGATGATCGCGGCGATCTGCACGGCCTGGAAAATGCCGTAGTCGTAGTAGCCCTTGATCGTGGCGAGCGCCTTGACCATCTCCGGGTGGCCGCAGCAGAACCCGACGCGCCAGCCGGCCATGTTGTAGGGCTTGCTGAGCGTGGAGAACTCGACGCCGTACTCCTTGGCGCCCGGCGCCTGGAGGAAGCTCGGGGCCTGGTAGTCGTCGAAGCAGGTCTCGCCGTAGGCGAAGTCGTGCAGGATCGCCACCTCGTGACGGGCCGCCATCTCCACGACCTTCTCGAAGAACACCGGCTCGACGGTCATCGTCGTCGGGTTGTGCGGGTAGTTGAGGATGATCACCTTCGGCTTGGGCGTCAGGTGCTCGAGCACGTCCTCGATGCGGTCCAGGAACGCCTGGTCGTTGCCCAGCGGCACGCTCACCACGCTCGCCCCCGAGAGGACGACCGCGTAGGTGTGGATCTGGAACGCCGGGTCCGCCACCACGGCAATGTCGCCCGGCCCCAGCAGCGCCAGGCAGAGGTGGCTGAACCCCTCCTTCGAGCCGATCGTGGCGATCACCTCCGTGTCCGGGTCGAGCTCGACGCCCCACTTTCGCTCGTACTTGATCGCGAAGTCCCGGCGAAGGTTGTACACGCCCTTGGAAACCGAGTATCGACTGTTGCGCGGGTCGCAGACCGCCTCGCGGATCTTCTCCACGACCGGGTCCGGCGGGGCGTCGGTGGGGTTGCCCATGTTCAGGTCGATCACGTCCGCCCCGGCCTTGCGGCGGTCGTAGATGAGCTGCTTGAGCCGGCCCAGCACGTAGGGGGGCAGGCGGTCGATGCGGCTGGCGAATTCGATCTTCATGGCTTTTCTGCCGGGGCTGGAAATCGGGACTGATCGGGACTGAAAATAGAACAGGCCGCGCCACCCAGGCCCGCCAGGGGCTCACGGCGCGAGGAAATCGTCTTTCTGGCTGGTCCAGCTCTGGTCGAGGGCGGGATCAAGCACCACGACGCGGGCTTCGCTGAGAAGTTCGCGGGCGAGCCGCTCCATCCGGAGCCGCTCCAGACGCGTCTGCGCCCGGGCGGTCATCTGTTCTCTGGCATCGGCCAATTCTACATCCCGGCTGTCGATTTTGCGCTCCAGCTTGAGCAGGGCATACTGCCCGCCCAGCGCGAGCACCTCGCTGATCTCCGCGTCCGTCTCGGCAAGCTCCTTGAGCGCCTCACGCACCGGGGCCGGGTAGCTCGGGTCGGCCGGGCTGATCGGGGCCAGCAGGCCGCCCCGCGCCCGGCTGGCGTCGGTCGAATGCTCGGCCGCGAGTTCGGAAAAGGATTCGCCCGCCACCGCCCGCTTTCGCAGCTCGGCCGCCTCGGCCAGGGTGCCCGTCGTGATCAGCCGCGCCCGGTATTTCGGGCCGTACTCGAGCGCGTATGCCTGCCGAACCGCTTCGGACGTGACCTCCACGTCCCCGATGAGCTTGCGCAGCCCGGCGTTGCGGCGAAGCAGCAGGGTGAAACGCTGCTCGCCCAGCCCGCGCCGCTCGCGAAGTCGGCGAAGCAGCTCCGCCGCCTCGTCCGGGTCGTCCGAGAGCGAGTCGAGCACCCGCTGCCGCTCGCTTTCAAGCATGGCGGGCGTCAGTTCGATGCCCCGGTCGGCGAGGCGTCGCCGGATCAGCTTGTCGAGCGTCAACTCCACCAGCACCTCGCCGCCCGCGGCCTCGGTGAGCGGGCCGAGCAGGTCCCGGCTGGTGATCGCCTCGCCTGCGACGTACGCCAGCGGTCTGGCGTCGGCCCCGGCGGGCGCGGCAGCCTGCTTCGGCGCCGCCTCGGGCGGGGGCGCCTGGCAGGACGCGAGGCTGAGGATCAGACACAACAGGGCGGTTCGTCGCATTCCGCCACGCTACGTCTGGCAGCTGCCGCTGTCAATGCGAAATCCGCGCTCAGGTGCTTGCGAAGGCGGAAGATAGCCGGGAATCGGTCACCGGTGCGGCGGCAGGGTCCCCGGGGCCGGCCCGCGGCCTTGCTGGGGCGGGTGGAAGGGCCCTAGAATGACCCTTCTCCCCAAGCCCGAAGAGGTGCCGTTGTGAATCGACGCATTTACATGGACAACGCCGCGACCAGCTTCCCCAAACCCCCCGAGGTGCTCGAGGCGATGACTCACTACGCCCTCGAACTCGGCGCCAGCCCCGGCCGGGGCGCCTACGCCGAGGCCCGGGAGTCGGCCCGGCTGATGAACCGCTGCCGCGACCGCATCAACGAGTTGATCCACGGCGAAGACCCCAGCCACGTCGTCTTCACCCTCAACACCTCCGATGGGCTCAACATGGCCATCCACGGCCTGCTCGAGCCCGGCGACCACGCCATCACCACCTGGCTGGACCACAACTCCGTCCTGCGCCCGTTCAACGAGCTCGAAAAGCGCGGCGTCATCGAGCAGACCCGCGTCCCGTGCGACCCCGTCACCGGCCTGGTCGATCCCGAGGACGTCCGCAAGGCGATCCGTCCGAACACGAAGCTGATCGTCCTCGTCCACGGCTCGAACGTGACCGGCACGCTCCAGCCGGTGCCGGAAATCTGCAAAATCGCCCGCGAGCACGGCATTCTGAACCTCGTCGACGCCGCGCAGAGCCTCGGCCACGTGCCCATCGACGTGCAGAAAGACCAGATCGACCTGCTCGCCGCGCCGGGCCACAAGGGCCTGCTCGGGCCGCTCGGGACCGGCATCCTCTACATCCGCCCGGCCATCCTGGACCGCCTGCGCACCACCCGGCAGGGCGGCACCGGCTCGGTCAGCGAAAAAGACACCCAGCCCGAGTTCATGCCCGACCGCTTCGAGTCCGGCAGCCACAACGCGATCGGCATCATCGGCCTCTCCGAGGGCGTGCAGTGGCTGCTCGACCAGGGCGTCGACAAGCTCTGGCGCCACGAGCAGGAGCTGGTCCGCCTCATGCTCGCCGGACTCGAGGACCTGCCCGGGCTGACGCTGTACGGCCCCCAGGGCGAAGCCGACCGCTGCGGCGTCTTCAGCGTGCGCGTGGAAGGCTTCGACAACCCCGTCGACCTCTCCATCGCGCTGGAGGAAGAGTTCGGCCTGCTCACCCGCTCGGGCATCCACTGCGCCCCGCTCGCCCACCAGACCATCGGCACCCACGCCTTGGGTGGCACGACCCGCTTCAGCTTCGGCCCGTTCCTGGGCGAAGCCGATGTGAAGATCGCCACCGGCGCCCTGCGGACCATCTGCCAGCGCGCCGCGGTCAGGGCGTGACCTCCCAGGCCGGCGCAGAGCGCCAGCGCCGCCCCGGGCAGCCTCTGAAAAGTCCGGCCCCATACCCGGGGCGGCGCTGCGCTCTGCCCCGGCTTGGCGGGTCCCGACTTCCCCCTCACTCTTTCCAGCTCCTCTAACTCCCCTTAACTCCCTCTACCTCCTTCTCCCTGCCCTTCCTCGCCTCTCGGGTGCTCGGCCCTGTTTTCAGGGCCTCCAGCCTCCTAGCATCTAGCCGTATTCGGGGGGAGGAAGGACACTCACGCATGTTCGGCAGACGATTTCACCTGTTCACGCTGTTCGGCTTTCCGGTCTACCTGGACCTGAGCTGGTTCATCATCCTCGTCCTCGTCACCTGGTCGCTCGCGGAGGGCGTCTTTGGCAATGACGAGATGTACCCCGGCCTCGTCGGCGACGTCGCCGTCCGCTGGACGATGGGCATCATCGGGGCCCTGGGCCTGTTCGCCTCGGTCCTGCTGCACGAGCTGGGCCACGCCAAGGTCGCCGAGGCGCGCGGCCTGCCCATGCGCGGGATCACGCTGTTCATCTTCGGCGGCGTCGCCGAGATGAGCGACGAGCCGCCGTCGGCGAAGACCGAGTTCCTCGTCGCCGTCGCCGGCCCGATCGTCAGCATCCTCATCGGCGCCGTGCTGGGCGGGATCTGGTTCCTCGGCAAGGAGATGACCTGGCCGCTCACCGTCACCGCCGTCGTGGGCTACGTCTCGGTGATCAACTTCGTGCTCGTGGGGTTCAACATCATCCCCGCCTTCCCCCTCGACGGCGGTCGGGTCCTGCGCTCGATCATCTGGCAGGCCAGCGGCAAGCTGGAGAAGGCGACGCGCATCACCTCCGCCATCGGCTCGGGCTTCGCCTTCGTGCTCATGGGCATGGCGATCCTTTTCCTCATCACCGGCAACCTCATCGCCGCCTTGTGGTGGTTCCTCATCGGCCTGTTCCTCCGCGGCGCGGCCCAGGGGTCGTACCAGCGACTGATCCTGCGCCGGGCGCTCGAGGGCGAGCCGGTGCACAAGTTCATGAACGACCGCCCCGTCACCGTCCCGCCCGATGCGACCATCGACCGCGTCGTGCACGACTACCTCTACCGCTACCACTTCAAGATGCTCCCCGTCGTCGAGGGCGAGCAGCTCCAGGGCTGCCTGCTGATGAGCCAGGTCAAGCAAGTGCCCCGCGAACAGTGGGAGCAGACCCGCGTCGCCGACGTCGTCCGCGGCTGCGAGCCGGGCAATACGATCGATGCGGATGACGACGCGCTGAACGCGCTGTCGCGGATGAACGAAAACCAGGTCTCCCGCCTGATGGTGCTCGAGGACGGCCGACTCGTCGGCGTGATCTCGCTCAAGGATCTGATGAGCTTCCTCTCCATGAAGGTGGAGCTCGAGGAGGACCGGGCGGCGTAGCGTCTCCCTCGGCAGCGCACGGGGCAGCGCGGCGTCCGCTGCGCGCTCGAAACTCCCGCTCCCGCAGCCCACCTTCGGCCGCGAGGCTGCTATCCTAGGGCCTCGACCTCAAGGAGAAGATGCATGGCGATCAAGACCTCTCTGTTCGATCTGACCGGAAAAACGGCCCTCGTCACGGGCGGGGCCAGCGGCATCGGCCTGGCCGTCGCCAAGGGCCTCGTCGAGCACGGCGCGAAGGTGCTCGTCGGCTCGCGCACGCTGGAGAAGGTGGAGACCGCGGCCGAGGAGCTCGACGCCCTCGCCGACACCAGCGGCGAAGATGCCGTCGCGGCCGGCGTGGCGCTCGACGTGACCTCCACCGCCAGCGTGGACCGGGCCGTGCGCAAGGCGGTCGATCTCTTCGGCGGACTTGACATCGTGGTCAATTCGGCCGGCGTGATGTGCAAGAAGCCGACGTTCGACCTCACCGAGGACGAGATCAACAACCTCTACAACGTCCACGTCACCGGCAGCCTGCGCGTCGCCCAGGCGGCGGGCCACCTCTTCCGCGAGCAGCACGCGGGATGCATCATCAACCTCGCCTCGATCAGCTCCTTCGTCGACCTCGTCGAAGTCGCCGCCTACGCCGCGGCCAAGAACGCGGTGCTGGGCCTGACGCGCTCGCTGGCGAACGAGTGGGCCAGGTACGGCATCCGCACCAACGCGATCGCCCCCGGGTTCGTGCCCACCGACATCAACCGCAAGATGATCGAGGGCACTGACCGCGGTCGTCGGATCCTCGAGCACACGCCCATGGGCCGGTTCGGCGTCGGTGACGAAATGGCCGGGGCCGCCGTCTTCCTCGCCAGCCCGGGCGCCGCCTTCGTCAACGGCCACACCCTCGTCGTGGACGGCGGCTACCTCGCCAGCGGCATCGGCGACAGCGTCGCCCCCTGGGAAGCCGAGGGCGGGCAGGGCGCATGAAGACGCTGGGCGTGATCCTGGCGCGGGCCGGCAGCAAGGGCCTGCCGCGCAAGAACGCGCTGCCGCTCGCCGGCCGCCCGATGATCGCATGGACCGTCCAGCACGCCCGGCAGTCGGCGTCGCTTTCGCGCTATCTCGTCTCCACCGACGGCGAAGAGCTCGCCAGCATCGCCCGCGACGCCGGGGCCGAGGTCATCCTGCGCCCGCCCGAACTCGCCCACGACACCGCCACCGTGGACGCCGCCGCCCGGCATGCCCTCGAGCAGGCCGAGGCGGAGGCCGGCGAAACCTTTGACGCGGTGGTGATCCTTTACGGCAACGTTCCGCTCCGCCCGGCCGACCTCACCGACCGGGCGGTGGCGAAGCTGGCGAGGACCGGCTGCGACAGCGTGCAGAGCGTCTGCCCGGTGGGCAAGATGCATCCGTACTGGATGAAGCAGCTCGCCGGCGACGCGGGCGACGTGCTCGAGCCGTGGGTGGAGAATCAGGTGTACCGCCGACAGGACCTCCCGCCGGTCTACATGCTCGACGGCGGCATCATCGCGGTCACGCGGGCGAGCCTGCTCACGACCGCCCCGGACCAGCCCCACGCCTTCCTCGGCCGGGACCGGCGGGCCGTCGTCACCGAGCCCGGCGAGGTGGTGGACGTGGACACGGCCACCGACCTGCGCGTGGCCGAGGCGATCCTCGCTGATCGCGGCGGGCAGGAGAGCTGATCCTGGCGAGCAAACGCACCATCGCGGTGGTGACCGGCACGCGGGCGGAGTTCGGCCTGCTCGCGCCGGTGATGCGCGCGATCGAGGCCCGGCCGAGCCTGACCCTGCGTGTGGTGGCGGCGGGGATGCACCTCGCCGCGGGCAGCGAAAGCGATATCACGGACGCGGGTTTTTCGGTGGATGCCCGCGTGCCCATGCAGCAGCCGGGCGCGACCGGGCGGGCCGCCGACGTCGGTGCGCTGGGCAGGGGGGTGAGCGGATTCGGCGAGGCGATGGCGAAGCTCGATCCCGACGTCGTGCTCGTGCTGGGCGACCGCATCGAGGCCCTCGCGGCCGGGCTCGCGGCGAGCGTGGGGGGGTTCCGCCTCGCCCACATCCACGGCGGCGACCGGGCGGAAGGCGTCGCCGATGAGGCGATGCGCCACGCCATCAGCAAACTCGCCCACCTGCACTTCCCCGCCACCGCGGAGAGCCGGGACCGGCTGATTCGCCTGGGCGAGGACGAGCGGCGGGTGTTCTGCGTCGGCTCGCCCGCGGCCGACGCGCTGGACGGGGTCGAGTCGGCGGCCGACGCACCGGAGCTGATCGTCATGCAGCACCCGATCGGGGCCGAGCCGGAGCAGGAGCGGACATGGATGGCGGCGACCCTCGCAGCCACGGCCAACCGCGACCGGCTGGTGCTGATGCCCAATCACGACCCCGGGCGAGAGGGGATCGTCGCGGCGATCGAGGCGGCGGACGCCCCGGTGGCCGATCACCTGCCCCGCCCGCGGTTTCTGGGCCTGCTCAAGGGGGCGCGGGCGATCGTGGGCAACTCCTCGGCCGGGCTGATCGAGGCGGCCGTGCTGGGCACGCCCTGCGTGAGCATCGGCCCCCGGCAGGGCGGGCGCGAGCGGCCCGCCGGCGTGATCGACGCCGACTACGGCGAAAAGAGCGTCCGCGAGGCGGTGGCGGCGGCGCTCGAGCTGGACACCGCGAACCTGACTCACCCCTACGGCGACGGCCACGCGGGCGAACGCATCGCCTCGCTGCTGGCCGAGCTCGACCTGGCAGCCGCGCCGCTTCGCAAGCGGAACAGCTACTGAATTACGCGACCGGCGCAATAGAAAAGGCCTCTCCCGTAGAAGGAGAGGCCTTTGGGGTTGCACTGGAGGAAACGTTGCCGAATCACGCCTCACGGCGGCGGCGGATCAGCCGGGCGCCGCCGAGGGTGCCCAGCAGGGCCAGGCCGCCCCACGCGGCTGCGGGCACGGGCACGACGTGGCCCGAGGCGATCACGTCGACCTTGGAGCTCTCGGAGGCCCACTGGCCGGCCGCATCACCGGTGAAAGTGACCTGGCCGCTGAGGTTGAACGCGCCGGGGTTGACCGGGTCGATCTGCCAGAGCTGATGGCCATCCACGACGGACAGTTCGTCGGTGCTGCCGTCGAAGAGCACCTTGGTCCCGTCGAGGTTCACGCCGGTGAGGTTGACCTTGCCGTCCTCGTAGTTCTGCGGCCGCAGGTAGATCGCGTCGATCTCGTAGCGGTTGTCGAGCGTCCAACTGGTGGCCGCGTCGCCGAGGGTGAAGCTGGCGGTCTTCGCACCGTCATAGGAGAACGACCAGCTCGTCTCCTGGCCGTCGACCCAGTTGTAGTCAGTGCTGTCGAACTGGCCCGCCTGGCCGGGAAGCTGGCCCACGGCGAGCTCCCAGTTGCCCTGGCTCATGCCCCGCGCCCGGCCGGCGAAGGTCTGGTCGGCGGGCCAGCTTTCGCCCGGCTGCGTCGCGGTGACCGTGTCCGCCATTGCCGTGCTGCTGAGGCCGAGCACCGCAGCCGCGGCCAGAACGGTCCATTTCGTCGCTTTCATCATCGCTGTCTCCCCTTCGGGTTCCGGAATAGCGCCGCCATCGCGAAAGCCGGGCACACCATGCCCGCTTGCCGAGGCGGCAGTGAATCATCTGCCTTGAGGTCGGGAGCTTCGGGTGATCGTTCCCGGCAGGAACGTCCCGAATCGCGGACGTGAGGACCTTTCCCCCCTCACGGCCGGTCACCTTGCCACGGCTAGACCATACCTCGCGACTGCGGCGACGCAAGGGGAATCCGGGCCGAATGAGGGAAATCCCTTATCAAGAACGCATCAAACCAGGTGGAGCCGCTCAATCCGTTCACGAGCGGCCTCGGAGACAGCTAATTTTGCCCGAGCTTCGACTCGACGCTGCGGACCTTGTCGCCCATCGTCTGCTCGCGGTCGGTGCGCGTGCCCAGCTTGAGCGAGCTCGACAACCGGGCGGCGCCCATCGCGTGCAGCGTCTCGTGGCAGCGCTTCACCGCGGCGAGCACGTCGTCCCACTCGCCCTCGAGATTGGTTCCGTAGGCGTGGAGCTGGTAGCTCAGGCCCGCCTCGTCGAAGACTTGCTGGCAGGCGGCGACGTACTTCGAGACGCTCACGCCTTCACCGATGGGAATGACACACAGGTCCGCGACCACTTTCATCAGGCACCTCCGTGGTCGGTGTTGTACCCGCCGGGACGGGGCCGGTGCAAGCGGTCACACGTGCGCGAACTGCCCGGTGAGTTCCTGGAGGTACTCGGGCAGGGCGAAGTTCATGTCACGGACGTCGTGGCCGTCATGCTCGACGACGTAGAGCCCGCGGTTGTGCTCGGCGAGGTCGATCTCCTCGCCCATGTCCACGTCCTCGCCCTCGAGTTGAGCGGGGTCGAGCAGGATCTGCACCTTCGGCCGACACGGCGCGTGCGCGTTGTGATCGACGCAGACGGCGTGCCGGCCGTCGCTGAGCTCGACGACCGAACCCGGCGGGTAGGGCGGTACGACCGCCACCAGCGCCTTGAGCACCTCGGGATCGAAGCGCTTGCGCAGCGGATCGCTGAGCATCGCCCCCAGTGCCCAGACGGTGGGCTGGGTCGGCAGGCCCGGCGGGTGGGTGAGGTTGTCGAACTGATCCGCCACGGCCGTGATGCGGGCGAACACGTGAATGCTCTTGCCCGAGAGCGTGGGGAAGTCGCCGCCGGCGTAGCCCGAGCCGTCGTCGTGCTGGTGGTGGTTGAGCACGACGGTGGCGGCGGTCGGCTCGATTCGGCCGCGAAGCAGCTCGAACCCCAGGGCCGGGTGCTGCTGCCACGCTTCGTCGGATTCGTCGGGGGCCTCGGCCTGCCGCTCGCGCACCTCGTCGGGAAGCTGGAGGATGCCGGCGTCGTGGAGCATCGCCCCGAGTCCGAGGTTGACCACCTCCTTCGCCCGGCCCGGCGGGACGTGCCGCCGCTCGCGGACGAGGTAGCTCTCCAGCTTCATGCCCATCAGCAGCGTCAGGTAGGCGACGCTGGCGGAATGGCGCAGCAGGTCGTTGCTCGTGTCGGCGAGGTCGCCGAGGAAGATGCCCGCGGCCGGGTTCTTCGCAAGGTGGTCGATCAGGTCCTGCAGCGACTGGAGATAGTTTTCATAGGGCAGCCGGGCGGTCGCCCTGAGCTGGAGGTCCTCGAACGATTTGGAAACCTGGTGCACCAGGTTCTGCTGCCGCTGGGCCGCTTCGCGGTCGAGGAAGCGGGCGAGGAAGTCGAGGCTGGGGTAGCGCACCCAGACGACGCGCACGCCGTATTCGCTGAGCCGCTGGAGGATCGAGTCGTTGAGCTCGTAGCCCATCTTGAGCAGGGCTTGCGAGGGGGCTTTGGGATTCTGGACCGGCAGGGCCAGCCGCATGCCCGGACTGGCCTTGTTGACGTGGATACGAAGCATCAACAACTCTCTTCGTTCTGGCCTGCCGCCGCGGGGCGCAGGGGGAGCACAAATGGTACGCCTCGATTGAATTGATCGATTCAGCAGGGCGTCGTATTGATGCCGGGCGGGCGATTTCCGCCTGGCCGGGCGGTGTGGGGGCGCTACAGCCGGCCCAGCCGGCGCAACCCTCACGCCCGGGGGTGGAAGCGGTCGATCACCTGCTTGAGCCGGCTGCGGTCGACGTGGGTGTAGACCTGCGTCGTGCGGATGTTGCTGTGCCCGAGCATCTCCTGCACGACGCGCAGGTCGGCCCCGCCGGCGAGCAGGTGCGTCGCGAACGAGTGCCGCAGCGTGTGCGGGTGGACGCCCGTGAGTCCGGCGCGTGCGGCCAGTCGGCGGACGATCTGCCACACCACGACCCGCGTGATCGGCTGGCCGCTCCTGGAAAGCAGCAGCCTGGCGGTGGGCCCGGCCTTTTCGACCAGGCCGGGGCGCAGCTCCCGCTGGTATCGGCCCACTGCTTCCCAGGCCGGGGCGCCGACGGGGACGATGCGCTCCTTGCCGCCCTTGCCCACGACGCGGACGACGCCGATTTCGGCGTGAAGCTGGTTCTCCTCGAGCTCGGCGACCTCGCTCGCCCGCAGGCCGGCGGCGTACATCAGCTCCAGCATGGCCCGGTCGCGCAGGTAGAGCGGGTCCTTCGGCTGGGGCGCCGCGAGCAGGGCGCGCACCTGGTCCTGCCCCATCACGGTGGGCAGGCGCTGCCAGGTGGCGGGCTGGCTGAGCCGCTCGGCCGGGTCGGCGGGAATGTGGCCGGTGGAAGCGAGGAATCGGCAGAAAACGCGGATGGTGGCGACGTGGCGGGCGATGGAGCTGACTTCCAGGCCCTTTTCCTCGAGGTGGCGCAGATGGGCGCTGATGTCTTCGAGGGTGAGCTCGCTCCAGTCGCGCCGGCCGCGCTCGGCGAGCCAGACCCAGAGGTCGCCGAGGTCGCGGGCGTAGGCGGACAGGGTCGCCTGGGCGAAGCCGCACTCGATGCGGCAGTAGGCGAGGAAATCACGAACCGGTTGCTCGAAGCGGGACCGGGGGCCGCTGGCCGTGGATGGTGAGTCGGATGGTGACGCCTGGCGTTTCACGCCGGTGGTGCTCCCGACTGAGTTGGAGGAACATCGGGCACGCCCGGTGCTCCGTGGTGAGGCAGACGTTGAAGGCCTGCTCGAGCCGGCTGAGGCTGAAGCGGTGGGCGCAACGCCGATCGTCGGCATTGATGAACGGGCAGGTCCGATCGTCTGAACTGCGCAAGCCTCTCATGGAACTACCCCTGGGTACGTGTCTCAGCAGACACCATCGGCGGATCGGGGCTCGCGACGTGAATCTATGCCGGGATCGCGGAAAAGCGTCGGAAATTGGCCTCCCGCCCGCCTGCGGGGGTTGATTCGGGGGGGCGAAGCTCTAAAATGTTCCTCGCTCAAACGGGCCGACGTAGCTCAAGTGGTTAGAGCGAGGGATTCATAAGCCCTAGGTTGGTGGTTCGAGTCCACCCGTCGGCATTCTGACCGCTGCGATCCGGAGTCGCGGCGGTTTTTTCATGCGCCGGGCCCGTTGTCGGGCATAAGCCGGCTTCAGGAGCAGCTTCACGCGGCGCGGCGGTCCGGCCGGCCTTGGCGGCGGTGCTGCGCAATCTCACAGCAATCTTTCGCAGATACGTTCCTGTTCTCGTATTATGGAGCACGTTGCGGCCCCGGCAGCGGATGCGAACTCGCCGACGGGGCCGCCAGGGAGGTGGGCCGGCCGATCGGCCGCGCCCGGGATCCGAGCGCCTGACACAGGAGTACCCCATGGGACGCAAGACAAAGTTCACGCAGATTCTCTCCGCCGCGGCCGCGAGCGCCGTGCTGGCGGGGCTCGTCGGCGGCGAGGCACTGGCGCAGGAGAAGACCGTCGTCCGCCTGACCGACGAGGTCAAGGTCGAGGACACCAGCCGGCTGGGCATGCACCTCGGCGGCGATACGCACCACGACGCGCCCGTGCTCAAGAAGCGGGTCATGGAGAACTTCGAGGGCACGATCTATCGGCAGATCCACGTCGTCGAGTTCGAGGAGCCCAACGTCGTCATCGGCGACCGGCTCGGTCACAAGTGGCCAGGCTGGGTCGCGCTCTGGGAGGGCGGCGAATTCGTCGTCGTCAACGGACCCGATCAGTGGAAGCGCGGCAAGATCGTCAAGGCCGAGGACACCGGCCAGGGCACGCGGTTCGTGCTCGACCAGCCGGTCGAGCCGCACCCGGAAGAAACCGCGATCATGTTCCAGAACTTCCGCCTCGAGGAGGGGGCGCTCCGGCAAGGGCCCCGCGACTGGTTCAAGCGAGGCGAGTTCGGCCACACCGGGAACATCAGCGACAGCGCCTCGTTCTCCAACGACACGGCCGAGGACAGCTTCGGGCACAGCTCGCTCAAGCTGCCCGCCGGCGGCGAGGCCGTCTTCCCCGCCGCCTGGACCGAGGCGATGGACACCCGCGGCACCTGGCACGTCCAGTTTCGCGTCAAAGCGGCCCAGGGCAACCCGACGGTCACCTACGGCCTGGGCGAAGGCGAGCACCACACGACCGTCCGGCCCGAGTCGACCTGGCAGCAGGTCGAGCACGTCTTCGAGGTGAGCGAGGAGCAGAATGTCGAAGTCACCATCCAGCCCGAGGGCGGTGACATCCTCATCGACGACGTCGTGGCCTGGAAAGCAGGCGACGAGAACCCCACCGCCTTCCGCGACGTGATGGTCGAGGCGCTCGAGAAGTACAACCCCGGCGTCATGCGGCTCTTGAGCAACGGCGGCAACGGCCTGCTCAACGCCATCCGCCCGCCGCTGGAGGCCTACGCCGACCGCGGCGTGCCCTACGGCAGCATCAAGCGCAACCCGATCGGCGTGCACGACTTCTACGGCCTTTGCGAATACGTCGGCGCCGACGCCTGGGCGGTCATCCCGCCGACGCTGACGCCCGAGGAGATCGATCAGTACATGGAGTACATCGGCGCCCCCGCCGACACCGGCTACGGCAAGCTGCGGGCCGAGCTCGGGCATCCCGAGCCGTGGACGGAGTCGCTGAACCAGATCTTCGTCCAGTTCGGCAACGAGGCGATCACGTTCCCGCTCTCGAGCTACAACGGCCCGGACTACTGGACCGACCTGATCGACCGGGCCAAGAAGTCGCCTTATTACAAGGAGAACGTCAAGTTCGTCATCGACCAGCAGCCCACGCCGTGGCGGGTGCTCAAGTACACCGAGAACGCGGATCGGCTGTCGATGAACAACTACCTGCTGTTCACCCTCGAGAACGAGGAGCTCGAGCGGCTGGACACGGACGAGAAGTTCTTCAAGTACGTCTTCGCCTGGGGCTACAACAAGTGGATGAACCAGGCGGTCGAGGGCAAGTACAGCCCGATGACCATGGCCCGGGACGAGCCGATCGAGGTGGTCATCTACGAGGGCGGCAACTACCACCTCACGCACGGCGACGCCCCGGCCGAGCCGCGCAACCGGGTGACGACCGGCCTGGGCGGCGGGGTGAATGCGATCAACTCCAAACTCCTGATCATGAAGGAGTACGGGGTGCGGACGCAGAACCTCTTCACCTTCACCCAGTTCGACTTCACCGGCGGCGGGTCGTTCGGCTCGGGCGTGACCGTCCGCGTCTGGGGGCAGGTGACGAACATGCGGCCGGACGATCGGCGGTACCGCCCGGCATTCCTCGCGGGGCAGGTGGCCAACGAGGTGATCGGCGGCGACCTGGTCCAGAC
Source organism: Phycisphaeraceae bacterium (assembly GCA_046540025.1). Lineage (GTDB taxonomy): Bacteria > Planctomycetota > Phycisphaerae > Phycisphaerales > Phycisphaeraceae > JBKHFW01. The sequence goes on along the minus strand of JBKHFW010000056.1, from coordinate 464 downwards.
CGTCCACGAGGGCGCGGATCCGACGTTCGACGCCACCGGACTGTTCGAGTGGAGCTGGACCGACCAGCACCCCGAGCCGACGACGGTCGAGGACGTGCCGACGATCTACAGCTACGGCTTCCAGGAAGGCGACCGCCGGGGCCTGATTCTCGTGAGCCTCGCGGTGAACGAGACGCACCCGGTGGAGATCCAGTTCGACGGCCAGGCCACGGGCGAGGCCGACCGCTGGGTGCTGACCGCCGACGCCATCGACGCGAGCAACGAGCCGGAGCACGAAGTGCAGGTTCGTCCGCAGCACGAGAAGGTGGAGGGCTTTAAGAGCGGTCACACGCTGGACCTGCCGCCTCACTCGATGATCGTGTACGAGTGGGACGTGGCGGAGTGACGCCGCGGGTTCCATGACCGGCAACCGACGCCGGCACGCTCCTGACGGGGCGTGCCGGTTTTTTTGTGGCGGGGGGAGG
>JBKHFW010000055.1:0-20282 GCA_046540025.1 Phycisphaeraceae bacterium | reverse complement strand
CGTCAGATCCCGCGGCTCGACGACGCCCGGCGCCCGGCCGTAGTCGGGCCAGGGGATGACGCCAGTCACGACGATCACCGCGGCGGTGAAGCCGAGCGTCGCGACGCCGGCCCGCAGCCGGTGCCGCATCAGATCCGGACCCGCGGCGAGGTAGTGCACCAGCTTGCCCAGCGGCACGAAGACGTAGCCCACCACGCCGATGAGCGCCATGAGCAGCCCGATGAAGAACAGCTTGTCCGCGACATAGAGGAAAATGCTGAAAAACAGGAAGACCCGGTAGATCAGCGACGCGATGCCGTAGGTGACGAAGCTCACCCGCTCGGTCCCGCTGTGGGCGGGGTTCATCGGGCGGCGGACGCCGTAGACGTAGCGCTTGACGAGATACTTGAGGTAGTTCTGGCTCCGCTGGTAGAGGTTGGGCATGTCCACCAGGTCGGAGAGGATGTAGTAGCCGTCGAAGCGGATCAGCGGGTTGGCGTTGAACAGCAGCGTCGTCACGCTGGCGACGAACATGACGTTGTAGGCGAGCGCGTGGGTCAGCGTCCCCTCGGCCGTGCGCACCCAGACCAGCGCCGCCACCGCGGCCGCGGCGATTTCGACGTACATGCCGGCCGCGCTGACGAAGATCCGCCGCCACCGGCTGCGCAGCGCCCACGCGCTCGTCGCATCCACGAAGGGCACCGGCATGAGCACCAGCAGCATGATGCCCATCTGCCGCACCTCGCCGTCGGTGCCTTCCTGGCGGGCCATCTGCTTGCACGCCAGCCCGTGGCCGAACTCGTGAATCAGCTTGAGCAGCGCGAACGCGAGGTAGAGCCACACCAGGTTCTGCGGGGCGAGCACCGACTGCCCGGTGTCCCACAGCTCGCCGGTGCGCCCGGCCAGCGACCAGAGGCCGGCGATGACCAGCCCGGCCCAGAGCACGAAGCCCGGCCAGGCGAACAGCCAGCCAGCGATCGGCCTGAGCTGGTCGAGAATCCAGTCCGGGTCGAGCAGGGGAATGCGGGCGAACAGCAGGTTGGTCAGGTAGCCACGCACTTCGCGCTGCTTCCGCTTGCGGTAGCGCGTCAGCAGGCCGGCCGCGTCCGGCGGAAGCTCGCCTTGCAGCAGGTTGGAGGTGTAGAGCATGCCCAGGATCTGGATCACCTCGCCCTGGGTCGGCGCGTCGTCGCCCAGCTTTTCGCAGGCGATGGCCCACGCCTCGGCGACCGTCCGCCTCCCGTCGAGCAGCGCAACGAAAAAGTGCCCCGCCTCGGGCAGGCGGAAGAACTGGTTGTTCCCGGGATCGCGGTAGACGTGCCACACCTGCCCGCGGTAAATCTGCCGGCGCACCTGCACCACCGACCGCAGCCGCGGCCGAAGCTGGGCCACGCGGTGCCAGGACTCGTCAAACGTCGGCCGATCCACCGCCACGGGCTACTTCTCCGCTACCACCACAGCTTCATGCGCACCCAGTTGACCGCGTCGCGGGTCCAGAGCCAGCCGAAGCTCGCCCGGCCGGCGTCCGCTTTGGCCACGCCCTCCACGCCCGGCTTGAGGAAGAACTCCTCCGCCGAACCTTCCAGCCGGAGCCGCGCCTTGAACACGTTCTGTTTGTCCACCACCTCGGCCACGGGATAGACCTGCTCGACGACGAACGGCATCTTCTCGCCGGGGTGCGACGCCGTGGCCAGCTCGCCGGTCTGCCCCTCGCGGACGTCGAAGATGCGGTCCTCGGGCACCATCATCACCGCCCGCAGGGCGTCGAGCGGGGCGATCGTGAACAGCTCCTGCCCCTTCTCCACCGGCCGGCCCATCTGCTTACGCAGGTCGCCCTCGATGACCACGCCGCTGATCGGAGCGGTCAGGCTCGCCCGGTCCAGGCGGTGCTCGAGCAACTCCACCTCGGCTTCCGCCTGCTCCGCCTGGGCGAGTGCGACCTGGCGCTCGGCCTGCTTGCCGTCGCGCCAGGCGAGGTCGGCCTCGGTCAGATAGCGCTGCCGATCGGCGCGGGCCCGGGCCAGTTCCATGCGCAGCTCGGCCGTGTCCAGCCGGGCGAGCACGGTTTCGCCCGCCGTCACCACGTCGCCGGGCTCGACGACCACGTCGGCGAGATAGCCGTCCCACGGCGCGGGTACGCTTCGCTGGACGACCGGTTCGACGACGAAGCTCGACTCGACCCAGTCCGTGCCCTGGCCGAAGACGAGGAAGATCGCTGCCGCCAGAAGCCCCATGGCCGCGAGCTTGACCCAGGTGTGCTCGGCGCCGACCGCCTTCGCCGCCACCCGGCAGGCCTGGCTCGCCCAGCGGGCGCCGAACCAGCGGTCCGAGCGGGACAACTCCAGCAGACGCGGGGCGGTGAGGTTACCCAGCAGGCGAAGGGCCCTGATCTCCTCGTCGCCGAAGGGCATGTGGCTGCTGCGCTCGAGGGTGAGGACGGCTTCGGTCTTGCCCTCGCCGTTTCGCAGCGGCAGGCTGAGCACCGCGGACGGGCCGTGCTTCTTCGCGAGTTCCGCGCCTGCGCGGCTGACCACCGGCGTCTCGGGCGGGGCGGGCGAGAACACCTCGAGGTCCTGGTCGAGGCACTCTTCCATGGCGGCTTCGATGTCCTGCACCGCCTGCATCCGCCGCTTGAGGTGCTCGGTGTGGCTCATCGCCGCGAGCCGGACGTACCGCCCGCGCAAGAGCCCCAGGCTGACCCGCTCGGCCCGGAACCGGCTGCACACCTCGTTGCACAGCGCCATCGCCGCGCCGCGGAAGCCCGGGGCGCTCTGAAAGGCGTCCTGCACGTCGAGCACCAGCGCCAGCCGGCGGCTCTGCGCCATCTCCCGGCCGACCTCGTGCTGAAGCGCGTGCAGGTCCAGCAGCGATCGGCTGAGCTCGAGAAGCTGCCGACGGTGGGCGAGATCCCGGTCGTCACGCGGCTCGACGAGGAACGCCTCGGCCCGCAGGCCGCCTTCCTCGTCGGTGCCGGCCGCCATCATGACGATCTGCGGCCCCGGCGGTTCGCCGTAGAGCGGCGGCGGCCCGTCACGATTCACCGGCAGCACGGAGCTTCGGCCGCGCGGATCGAGTTCCCTCGCCTGCTCGCTGGCGCGGCGCACCCACGAGCGGTCCGCGCCCGGACCGGCAGGGGGGTAGCCTGCGATGACCCGCGCCGTTTCTTCGGAGCCGTCGGGCACGGCGAGCAGCACCGCGCCCCGCGCTCCGCCGACGCGGCACTGCATCGCGAGAATCTCGGCGAGATTGCTCCCGCCGGGCCCGGAGCCGTTACCGTCTCCGCCGCCGAGGGGCGAATGCGTCGGCCCGGCCGGGCCCGGTGGCTTGGCTGGCTGCTGTGTCACGAAAACCCCCCGCCCCGAGAAAGAAAGGTCACGACGACTGCCCGCCAGCCTGCGGGGCCGGCTGGGTGCGGCGGTCGCTGGCGTTGAGCTCGAGCTCGCCGAACTGCTGCTCGTGGCGGCGCACCGTCTCGCTGAGCATCAGCGCCAGCCGCTTGGCGGTGTAGTAGTTCATCACGAGCCGGTCGGTCGCCTTGAAGGTGATGCTGGCGACGCGCTCCTCGCCGTCGCCCTCGCGCTGCCGAACCGTCTCGGTGAGGTTCATCCCCATGTCGATGATCAGCTCTTCCGCGGTCATGTGGGAACGGAAGGCGTTGATGTAGTTGGTGTTCAGCTTCGACTCGTCGATCCGCAGCCCCACCTGCCGCTGGCCGGCGGCCTCGCCGGCAGGTCTGGTCACTTCCTCAGCCATGTGCTATCCCCATTGAATGAATCGGACGGGCGGCCCCGGGTTCCAAGACGGCTTTCCGCCGCTGCACGTCGCCTGCGGACGGTCTGCCAGCAGGCATCTTGCCACCCGATCGCGGCCGCGTCAACGGAATGTTCGATCTTTACCCCTCCCGGGTTCTACTGGGGCGGACCCTGTCCCGCCAGAGGCCGCGGCTCACTCGCCCGCTTCGCCGAGGGCGATGACGTGCTGCCGTTTCCAGCGCGGGTCGCGGATCCAGAAGTTCTCCGCTTCCAGCACCAGGCCGTACAGCCTGCCGTCCGCCGCGGCGAGATCCAGCAGCACCGAGCCCTCGTTGCCCTCGCTCGGGAAGTCCAGCGGAACCGTGCGGTCGATCGGCCCCGGCGCGTCCGCGGTCAGATCGAGCCCGACCAGCCGAAGCGCCGCCGACTCACCTGACGTGTCCACCCAGCCGACGTAGGCCCACGAGCCGGCGACGATGAGGTGGGAGCGGTCGATGTAGCTCCAGAAGCCGCTGGCGGGCAGGGACTCGGCGTGCGCGGAGAGATCGAAGGTCCAGCGCACCCGGCCGCTGTCCGCGTCGAACACGCTGACGGCCGCGGGCGTGCGGGGCTCGCCGAGCGGATCGCTCCAGATGCCCACCGCCCTGGCCTGCTCGAGGAAAGCCTTGCGGTCGGCGTCCGACAGGTCTTCCCAGCGGTTGCCTTTGTGGGTGTACTGCTTGAGGACCGTTTCGGGATCCTCCGGGATGTAGCGCTGGCGGTGCCGGGCGTAGCCGGTGTAGTAGACCAGCGTCTTGCGTCCACCCGCGGTCGTCAGGCCCAGTTTGGGCCAGAGGTCGACGCCTTTGGCGCCCCGCCCGACGTCGAGCGAATGGCGATCGAGCCCGTCATCGCCCGCACGAAGCAGCTCCACCGGCCCGGCCTGGGCGGGCTTCCAGGCGAACCAGAGGTCCTTCCCGTCGGCGAGCATCGCCTTGGGGCGGAAGAAGCCGTCGGTTTCGTAGTAAGACTGGCCGAACGAGTCGATGTCGTCCGGGTCGGGTTCGTACGCGGAGGGGACCGCATACTGGAAGGCCGGGATGAGCCGGGCGGTTTCGGCGCTGCCCGGGCCGGTGTGGCCGTCGTCGGGCTGGCGGTTGTCGTACACCACGTCATAGGCCCACAGCGCGAGGCCCTGGTCGATCTTCGGCAGGCGCCCTTCGGGGCGCTCGGCCCCCAACTCGCCGCCGGTGAGGTCCTGTCCGGGCCCGGCGAGGAAGACGCGGCCGTTGGCGACGACGCCGCCGCGGCTGGTGAACGGGCGGAGCTGGAGGTCGGTTCCGCGAACCGTCAGGTGGGGATACTCGGCCACGGCCTTGAAGCCGGTGTGCTTGTTGAAGAGGTACGCGTGCCCGGCCGTGTTGTGCGCCCAGCCGGCGCCCTTGGTCATGACCATGAGCGGACTGGCCGGGTCGACGCTGAAAAAGGCGCTCGTGTTGTAGAACGACGAGCCCTGTCGGCCGTGCAGCGGTTTCCAGTCGGCGTCGAACTTCTTCGACTCGGGATTGTCCGGATCGCCCAGGAAGGCGCTGGGGCCCCACGCCCACGGCTGGAGCGACCGGTCGGTTTCGCTGGTGCCGATGATGGTGCGGAAATCCTCCGCCGTTCGGCCGAACGGGTCCGCGAGGCCGGGATGGTTCTTGCGCAGCGATGCGTACGCCGGCACGCCGGGCTGGGGCGTGCCGTCGTAGCTGTCCGCGTTCGCCAGCGGGCGATAGGCGGTATAGCCGCTGTGGTAGCCGCCCTGGCCGGTGAAGAGGATGCCCGACTGGGGATCCCAGTGGATGACGGCGAGGCCGTAGGGCGTGTCCGCGGAGGAGGAGACCCCGGCGTAGGGCCAGCGGTAGACGCGCTCGTTGCCCATGTTGGCGACGACGCGGGTGCAGTTGACGGTTCGCCCCTCGGCCGCGTCGAGCACGGTGAGGTAGTAGCTCTCCTCGAGCTGCTCCGGGCCCGAGGCGTCGGCGGCGAGCAGGGCGACGTGGCCGCCCGCGATGGCGAGGTTGAGGGATCCGCGGGCGGCGGCGAGGTGCATCTCGTCCTGCGGCCCCTCCTGGTCGCGGATGGGAACGCCACGGAAGGACCGCTGCCAGAGCGGAGTCAGGCTGTCGGGAGCCAGGGAGACCTCGCTGGCGTTGTGCCGGGCCCCGCCGCCGCGCTGGCCCGGCCAGTCCTCGGCCGTCGCCCGCAGCGGGGCGGCGATGACCGCGGCGACGGCGGCGGCCGTGGTGAGTCGGCGGACAAGACGGAACGGAAGGGCGGAATTGCTCATGTTCGTTTTCCTCGAGTCGGCTCCGGGTTCCGCTGTCACCCCTGTCGCAGGCGGAGACCAGGGTGAACTTGCCGGGCCCGGTCGCGTCGGCGGCGACGTGATTGGATCCCGGGCCGCCGCCGGCAGGGGCAGATGCTGTGGGCTTCCAGCATATCGAACGGCGGCGAAATCCGCCCAGGGCGGGCAGAAGGATGGCGATGACCAGGCCGATGGCTCCGCCGCGGCTGAGGTGGACGGGGCGACCGGCTGAGCCGGCTGAACTCGCCTAACGTTGTGGTGTCCACGACAAACGCTGAAGGAGCAAGGTGCCATGACCACGCTGCATCTCGCAACCGGTGACGGGCCGATCATTCTCACCCCCCGTGGCGATACCTGGCAGGGCCGTCGCCCGCTTGACGTCCTTTCCGCCTCGTGCGTCGCCTGCGACCCCGCCCGGCCCGAGCGGGTCTTCTGCACCACGGTCCGCGACGGGGCCTGGCGCAGTGACGACGCGGGAGCGACCTGGCAGCGGGTCTTCGACGGCGCGGGCTACGCCCGGCTCACCTCGGTGGCGGTCAGCGGCGTCCAGCACGCCGGGGGCGTCGGCGTGGTCTACCTCGGCACGGAACCCAGCGCGATCCTGCGATCTGAAGACGCCGGGGTAAGCTGGAGCCAGTGCTCCGAACTGACCGACCTGCCCTCGTCGAACACGTGGAGCTTCCCGCCCCGGCCCGAAACCCACCACGTCCGCTGGATCACCCCGGACCCGCACGAGACCGGCCGGGTGCACGCCGCCATCGAAGCGGGCGCGATGCTGCTGAGCCCCGACGGCGGAGCGACCTGGCGCGACCGCGTGCCCGGCGGCCCGAGAGACACCCATCAACTGGTCACGCACCCCGGCCTGCCGGACCGGCTCTGGTCCTCGGCCGGCGACGGCTTCTTCGAGAGCTTCGACGGCGGGGCGAGCTGGCAGCACGCCGAGCGCGGCCTGGAGCACCGCTACTGCTGGTCGGTGGCGATCGACCCTCACGAGGCGAACGGCCTGCCGACGATCGTGATCTCCGCCGCCGCCGGGCCGAGGCAGGCGCACGACAAGGACCAGGCGGAGGGGCATCTGTACCGCCGCTCGGGCGGGAACGCGCCATGGGAGGAGGTGACGGCCGGGCTGCCCGACCCGCGAGGCACCCGCACCTGGGCGCTTGCTGCCGACCCAGCGCAGGCGGGCGTGTTCTACGCCGGCAGCGATGGCGCGATGTTCCGCTCGACCGACGCCGGAGCCTCGTGGCAGCAGATGTCGATCGACTGGCCCGACGGCTACACCGGCAAGCGTATCCACGTGGTGACGGCGGCAGCAGCTCAGTAGGCGCGGCCCGGCGGCACACGGCGCTTTCGTCCCCCCGGACCATGGGCGAGCCGGGGCGCCTGTGGTATCATGGCGGGCCCATCAGTGCCCTCGGGGAGTTGGACGATGAAGCTATTGCTCAGTGCGGACCTGCACATCGGCCGGGCCTCCACCCGGATGCCGGAGGCGGTGGAGCCGGACCAGCTCCGTGCGGCCCGCGCCTGGCAGGATCTGGTCGACCTCGCCGTCCGCGAACGGGTGGACGCCGTCTGCCTCGCCGGGGACGTCGCCGACCAGGCGAACCGCTTCTGGGAAGCGATCGGCCCGCTCGAACGCGGCGTCGAGCAGCTTGCCGAGGCTGGCATCCGCGTCTTCGCCGTCGCCGGCAACCACGATCACGACGTGCTCACCAGCCTCGCCGACAACCTCGGCGGCCGACTCCGCCTGCTCGGCCGGGGCGGCACCTGGGAGCGCGCGACGCTCACCGAAGCCGGCCAGCCCGTGCTGCACATCGACGGCTGGTCGTTCGCCGAGGAGCACGCCCGCATCAGCCCGCTGGACAGCTACGACCTGCCCGACCCCGGCGGCGTGCCCGTGCTCGGCCTCGTCCACGGCGACCTCGACGCGCCCGGCAGCGACTACGGCCCCCTCGAGATGGCCCGGCTCCAGAGCCTCCCGCCCGCCGGCTGGCTGCTCGGGCACATCCATGCCCCCCGGCTGATCACCAGCGAAAGCGCCGCCTGGGTCCTCTACCCCGGCTCGCCCCAGGCGCTCGATCCCGGCGAGTCCGGCGCCCACGGCGTCTGGCTGGTCGACCTCGCCGCCGGCAAACTGCAGACGCCCCGCCTCCGGCCGCTCTCCTCCGTGCGCTACGAATCGCTGACGGTGGAGCTCGACGAGCAGGTGGAGACCGAAGACGACCTGCAGAGCCGGGTGCTGACAGCCATCCGCGAGCGGGCGGAAGCCGCGGCGGAGGAGTCGGGGACGCCGCTTCACTGCCTCTCGCTGCGGCTCGAGATCACCGGCCGGTCGCCGCTTGCCGATCAGATCCCGGAGCTGGTCAAGCCGCTTGCAGAAGATTTCGAGTCCCGGGCGGGGCAGGGCGCCCTCGTCGTGCTCGATCCGCCGGTGCGATGTGCGGTTCAGCCGGCGCTGGACCTCGCGGAACTCGCCAGGGACCGCTCGGCCCTGGGGACGACGGCCCGGCTGCTGCTCGAGCTGGACAAGCCCGAGCCGGCCGAGGACGTCGCCCGGCTGGTTCAGGACACCCGGCAGAAGCTCCATGGCGTCCGTCACGGCCGGCACTACGTCGGCCTGCCCGACGATCCGCCGATCGACGCTGACCTGGCCCGCCGGTATCTGCGCGAGCAGGCGCAGGCGCTGCTTGCCGAGCTTCACGGGCAGGTGACGTCATGAGCGAGTCCGCTCTCATTTTCGAGCAGATCACGGTTCGCCGGGCGCTGGGCATCAGCCCGGAACAGCAGTTCGAGCTCGGCGACCTTCAGCCGGGCATCAACCTGCTGCACGGCCCCAACGGCTCGGGCAAGACCACGGCGGCCCGGGTGGCTCAGACGCTGATCTGGCCCGAGGCGTGCGAGCTGGGTCGGCCGTGGATCAGCGGCCGGCTGCGCCTCGACGGCTCACGGTGGCAGGTCGACATCGAGGCCGGCCGGGCCCGATGGCAGCGCGACGGCGAGGACTGCGACGGCCCGCCGCTCGGCCCGCCGACGGCTCGGCCGCGCTACTACCTCTCCCTGCACGAACTGCTCCGGGGCGACCAGGACGACGTCGCCTTCGCCCGCGAAGTGGCGAAGGTGGTCCAGGGCGGGCTCGACCTCCAGGCCGCCGCCGACCGGCTCGGGTTCCGGGACAAGCCCAAGGTGCGGACCACCGAGCGCAAGCACCTCGCCCGGCTGCGCAAGCAGGTTGACGAGGCCCAGCGACGGCAGCGGGAGGTGCAGAAGCTCGGCCGCGAGCGCAGCCGGCTGGAGCGCGAGAAGCGAAACGCCGCCGCCGCGGCGGGCAACATCCACCTGCTCACGACGGCGCTCGAATACCACAAGCATCTCGACGCCTGCCGGGAGATCGAACGTCAGCTCGACGCGCTGCCCGACGCCGTGGCCGAGCTCCGCGGCGACGAGGATCAGCAGCTTCGCGATCTCGACGACCGCCTGCGCGACCTCGAGGACCAGCGCGCCCGACTGACGCAGTCGATCGAGGAGCACGAGCAGCAGCGTTCCGACGCGGCGCTGCCGGAAGGTGGCCTCCCCCCGGAAACCGTCACCCGCCTCCATGGGCGCTGCCGCGATCTCGGCGGACTGGAGAGTCGCACGGCCGATCTTCGCGATCGGCTCGCCGACTGCCGCGAGCAGGCGGACAAGGCGCGCCGCCGGCTCGCCGATGTCCTCACCGACGAGCAGCTCGACCGCCTCGACCGCGTCGAGCAGCCGGAGCTGACGGCGCTCTGCCGCCGGGCGCAGCAGCTCGAGGCGCAGCGCAGCGGCGTCGAGGCAAGGCGGCGGGCACTGGCCAGCGATGACGAGGTGCCGGCAGCGTCCCCGGATACCTTCCGCGACGGCCTGCAGGCCCTGACCGACTGGCTCGCCAGCGCACCGCCTCAGGCGGAAGCCCGCCGACGCTGGCGCTCGCCGGGCCTGGCAGGGGGGCTGGTGCTGGCCGTGCTCGCGATCGTGCTGGCGGTGGCGCTGCACTGGGCCTGGCTGGGGCTGCTCGCCGTCGCTGCCGGATTGGGGGCATGGGAGGGGCTCGGGCGGCGGGGGCGGTCGGCCGATCACCGCCCGGTGCATCGGCAGCGCTACGAGAAGCTCGATCTGCCCCGGCCGGCGGCGTGGCAGGCGGACGAGGTGGCGCGCCTGATGGACGAGCTTTCGAAGCAGCTCGCCGCGGCCCGGCTGGAGCAGCGCCGGGCGACCCTGCGCGAGGAGGTCGAGGCCGAGGCGGACCGGCTCGCCGAGCAGGAAGAACGCGTGCAGGCCGAACTGGCGAACGTTCGCGAGCAGCTTGGCGTCCCGCGCGACATCGCCGACGACGCCTGGCTGGCGAACCTGGCGGAAACCATCTGCCGCTGGCAGGAAGCCCGCGACGGGGCGGCCGGCATAGCCGCCGCGCTCGAGCAGGCGGACGGGCAGCAGGCGGAGCTGCTGCAGGAGCTCAACATCGCCCTCGCCGAGTTCGGCTACGAACCTGCCCGGACTGCCAACACCCTGGCTGGGCTGATCGACCGGCTCGATCAGCGGCGCCAGACGCGCGATGCCGCCGACCGGGCGATCCGGGATGCCGGGGCGGATCTTCGCGAGCGCGTCGAGCCGACGCTTCGCCGCACCCGGGACGAGCGGGCGAAGCTGTTCGAGCGGCTGGGCCTCGCTGCCGACGACGAGGCGACCCTGCGGGACTGGCTCAAGCTCAAGCCCAGGCATGATGAGCTCGTCCAGGCGCTCGGCCGCGTTCGGCCGCTGCGGGACGAGAAGCAGGAGAAGCTCGCCGATCATCCCCACCTGCTGGAGACGCCGGCCGAGCAGCTCGAGCGCGATCTGAACGAGAACCGGGACCTCGCCGACCAGCTCGAGTCGCTCACGGAAGCGATCCGGGACATCGACCACCAGGTGCGCCAGGCCAAGGAGGGGCACGAGCTGACCGACGCCCTCGCCGAGCGCGACGACGTCGTCGAGTGGTTCCGCCAAGTGCGCGAGTCCGACTGCCGGGACGTCGTCGGCTCGCTGCTGCGCGATTACGTGCAGCAGCAGGGGGCGTCCCGCTCCCAGCCCGAGGTGCTCCGCCGGGCGAACGGCTATCTTCAGCGGTTCACCCATCACCGCCTGACGCTGGAGCTAGACTCCCGCTCCGACCCGCCCGCCTTCGTCGCTCGCGACAACGTCCGCGAGGAGCGCCGTCCGCTCGAGCAGCTTTCCACCGGCGAGCGGGTGCAGCTGCTGATGGCCGTGCGCATGGGCTTCATCGAGCACGAGGAGCAGGCGAAGCTGCCGCTCATCCTTGACGAGGCGCTCGGCGTCAGCGACGACGAGCGGGCGGTGGCGATCATGGACGCCGTCATCGAGATCGCCCGGCAGGGCCGGCAGGTGTTCTACCTCACCGCCCAGCATGACGAGCTGGCCAAGTGGCAGAGCCGCATGGCCGAGAAGGGCCTCGACTGTGAGCCGATCGACCTGATGCAGGCCCGCGGTGAAACCGGCCGACCCGCCCGGCCGCTCGCGCCCACGCCGCTCGAGCTCGACCCCGTGCCCGCCCCCGACGGGCTCAGTCGGGACGCGTACGGCCGGGAACTGGGCGTGCCGGAGCTCGACCCGTGGGCCGAGTCGCTCGACGACCTGCATCTCTGGCACCTGATTGAGGACCCCGGGCCGCTTCACAAGCTTCTTAACTACCGGATCGAAACGTGGGGCCAGCTCAAGGCCCTCGTCGAGCACGGCGGCGAGGGCCTGACCGCCGACACCAGGCAGCTCTACCGCCAGGCCGACGCCGCCGCCCGCGCCGTCGAGGCCGCACGCCACGGCTGGCGCATCGGCCGGGGCAAGCGGCTGGACCGGCTGGCCCTCACGGACGCCGACTGCGTGAGCGAAAAGTTTGCCGGCCCCGTCGGCGACCTGTGCGAAGCCTGCCACGGCGACGCCGAAACGCTGCTCGACCGCGTCGCGGACGAAATCGACGGTTGGGGGCCCGCCAGGACAAAGAAGTTGCGCGACTTCCTCGAGCGCGAAGACTACCTCGATCGGCGGGCCCCGCTTTCGAGCGGAGAGCTGCATGCCCGGGTGCTTGCCGCCGTCGGCGACGACGTCCGGGCGGGGCGCCTGTCGCGGCCGTGGCTGGATCGGCTGCTCGCGGTGTTCGGCGCCGGGCCGGCCTGACGCGTCATTCGCTGCGCTTTATCTTCAGGTTCTTCGCGAAAAACTTGATCCCACGGCAGCGACTCTGATACGCTGCTGGTTGCAGGGGCAGCGATGGCCCGGGCTACATGAGCCACCGCCGCCGCGATGCGCTGCTCGGACGCGAACCCACCACCAGGAAAGGGGAGATGACATGCGGAATCGATCATGGATGCGCCGGGGCGTCTGTTTTCTCACGGGCCTGACTGCGGCCATCGGCGTGCTGGTTTCGCCGGCCTCGGCTCAGGATCGCGAGGCGAGCCGGATTCAGCCGTGGGGCGAGAACAACTTCTACTGGCAGTACGAGGGCAAGCCCGTCCTGCTGCTCGGCGCGTCCGACCAGGACAACCTCTTCCAGTATCCGACCATCAGCGGCGAGCCGCTCGAGAGCCATCTCGACCGCCTCAGCGCGGCGGGCGGCAATTACCTGCGAAACACGCTCTCCAACCGCGACGCGGGCAACGAGTGGTGGTATGCCAAAGACGCCTCAACCGGGAAGTACGACCTGAGCCAGTTCAACGACACCTGGTTCAACCGCCTGACCACCTTCCTCGACGAGACGGCCGAGCGCGACATCGTCGTCCAGATCGAGGTCTTCGACCGCTTCGACTTCTACCGCGACAACTGGCAGAACAACCCGTTCAACCCGGACAACAACGTCAACTACGAGGCCGGCGACTCGGACGTGAACCTGAGCACGAGCTACGACACCCACCCGAACCAGAACACGAACCCCTTCTTCAAAACCCAGAAGTGGGGCGACAACGCAAACGCCACCGAGCTGCGGGCCTACCAGGAGGCGCTCGTTGAGAAGATCATCGAGACGACGCTCCCCTACGACCACGTGCTCTACACGATCAGCAACGAAACCAACGAGGCCAAGCAGTGGAGCTACCAGTGGGGCGACTTCATCAACGCCCAGGCCGACCAGGCCGGCAAGGGCATCGAACTGACCGAGATGTGGGATGACCACAACATCACCCGCGACCCGTACAACATGCATGCGCGCAGCCTCGACGACCGCTTCACCTTCATCGACCTGTCTCAGAACAACGCCTCGGGCGGGCAGGAACACTGGGACAACCTCCAATGGTGGATCGACAAGTTCTTCGTCGAGGAGGGCTACGCCCCCCGGCCGATCAACAGCACGAAGATCTACGGCGGCCCGGGCGAGTACTACGGCGACAGCGAAGACGCCACGCACAAGTTCTGGCGCAATATTCTCGGCGGCGAGGCATCCTCCCGCTTCCACCGCCCGGATTACGGCATGGGCCTCAATGACCTCGCCCTCACGCAGATCACGTCGATGCGCATGCTCGAGGAACGGGTCGATATCTTCGCCATCGACGCCATGAACGAGCTGCTCAGCGAGCGCGACGAGGACGAGGCCTACCTCGCCGCCGTGCCGGGCGAGCAGTACGCCCTCTATTTCACCGACGGCGGTGAGGTCATGCTCGACCTCACCGGCGTGGACGGCAGCTTCCAGGGCCAGTGGCTGAACATCGGCGAGAGCGCCTGGGGCGAGACGTTCACCCTCGAAGGCGGCGAAGAGGTCCGCCTCACCGCGCCGGAAAGCGGCCAGTGGGTGGCGGCGATCATCCCCGAGCCGGCGTCGCTGTCGGTGCTCGGCATCGGTGGCCTGCTGCTGATGCCGCTTCGGCGGCGGTGATCCGGAAGAGCCAGCAGAGCAGGGAATTCGGGCCGCGGACACGCTTCCGCGGCCCTTTCTATGCGCCAGGCGATGCAGGCGGAACCGGGCTATTGCCTGTTTGCCTCGAACGGTTTATGTTGGGAGCCAGCTTTTGGTCCCCCACCCCGGAGTTGCCCATGCTTCTGTCTCGGACTTTCCTGCTTTCGTGGATGATGCTGACGCTTCTGCCCGGCCTGGCCTGGGCTGAGCCTTCCCGCGCAGAACTGGTCTACGGCTCGAAATCCCTCGACCTCTTCCTGTCGACCGACGGCGAGTTCGACTTCCGCGTCGTCAGCAAAGCCACGGGCGAGCCGCTGGTCATCCACGACAAGATGCTCGTCCGGCAGGGCGAAGACGTCGGCCCCGGCGGGGCGATCATGATCGACCCCACGCCCGAGGGGGTCACGGTGAAACTCGAGCAGGCCACCGTCCACTTCAGCTACCCCAGCCCGGACGTCCTCAAGGTCGTCGTCACCGCCGACGACGCCGAGGCGATCAGCCAGTACTTCAAGGACCAGGGCGAGCACGTCTACGGCATCTGGGAAAACCCCTTCTCAGACGGCCTGGACAACCGCGGCGTCGAAGAGGACTTCCTCGGCGTCGAGAAGGGCAAAGGCGCCGCCTGGGTGTCCGGCCGGGCGCCGTTCTACGTCACCTCCGCCGGCTACGGCGTCTATACCGAGTCCCGGGCGAAAGGGCGGTACCGCGTCGCGATCGAGGACCAGACCGGCTTCACCTTCGAAGAGCCGACGCTGACCTACTACATCATCCACGGCCCGTCCTATCGCGACATCATGCAGCGCTACTGCGACATCGCCGGCGGCCCGATCATGCCGCCCGACTGGGCCATGGGCAGCATCTGGTGGCGCAACGACCACCTCAAGGACGCCGAGAAACGCGGCCTCGACAGCGCCCGCGATCTCGTCCTCGAAGACGTCAAGGCCCTCCAGCAGCACCAGATCCCCGCCACCGCCTACTGGATCGACCGCCCGGTCACCTCGGGCTCGCACGGCTGGGGCAACCAGGACTTCGACCCCCGGCTGGGCGACCCGCAGTCGCTGGTCGATGAGCTCGAGCAGCATGGCCTGAAACTCCTGATCTGGGTCGCCAACCGCGCGTCCAACGCCCTGAAGGACCAGGCCGAAGAGCGCGGCCTGCTCTTCGAGGGCCGAAACTGGCCCGCCGCCGACCTGCGCAGCGCGGAAGGCTACCAGTGGATGGCCGACTTCCTCTCCTGGTTCCCCAGGCAGGGCATCCAGGGCTACAAGATCGACCGCGGCCACGAGAAGGAGATGCCCTTCGAGGTCGAGAACGAAAACGTCATCCTCATGGCCAAGGCCGCTGCCGAGGGGCTCCGGGCCGAGCATGGCGACGACTTCCTGCTCATCACCCGCAACGTCAACGACGACTCCCGCCAGTACACCGCCGTCTGGAACGGCGACACCTGGGGGCAGATCCAGAGCGTCGAGGCGTCGATCATGCACGGCCTGCGCTGCGGCATGATCATGTTCCCCACCTGGGGCTCGGACATCGGCGGCTACTACGGCAAGCCGGACAAGGAACTCTGGTCCCGCTGGCTGGGCATGGGCGCCTACAGCACGCTCATGGAGATCCTCAACGAAGAGCGGCGGAACATCTGGCGCGACTACGACCCGGAAATGATCGACATCGCCCGCGGCTTCGCCGAGCTGCACCACGAGCTGATCCCCTACACCCGCTCGTGCCTCTACCAGTCGCACACCACCGGCTGGCCGGTCATGACGGCGATGATCTTCGCCTACCCCGACCGCCCGGAGTTCGCCGACACGACCGGGCAGTACATGTACGGGCCGTCGCTGCTGGTCGCCCCGGTCGTCACCGAGGGCCAGCGCGAGCAGACCATCCTCCTCCCGCCCGGCCAGTGGCTGAACTACAACGACCTGGAAAGCGTCTACGCCGGCCAGGGCGAGATCACCGTCCCCGCGCCGTTGAATCAGGTGCCCACGCTCGTGCCGGCCGGGGCGATCGTGCCCCGCGGCGACATCATCCGCGGCAACAACAACTGGACCGAGAACTGGCAGCCGCACCTCAGCGTGCAGGTCTTCCCCGCTCCGGGCGAGTCGGCGAGCTTCCCGTACTACACCCGCGAGAAGGTGGTCGACATCACCTGCGAGCCGGGCGAACAGGGCGGGTACGTCATCCGCTTCGGCGACCTCGGCGTCGAAGGCGAGGTCGAGGTCTTCTGCCGGGACGCGTCCGAGGTGACGCTCAACGGCGAGGCGCTCTCGGCCGGGGAAGGCTACCGCGAAATCGACGGCGGCATCGCCGTTCCCTTCCAGGGCGACACCGTGCTGGAAGTCCAGGCCCGCAGCCTCTTCGAGCAGTAGCCTCGCACCGGCCGCGGATACGCCGGGACTGTCCAGGCCGCGTCCCGGCAGGGAAAACATCGCACACACGACCCCGAAAGCCGTCGCGGGGGGCCGTCCGCGCCCCTGGCGGCGGCTTTCTCTGTTTCCGACCGATCCGAACGAGCAGAACGATGAGTGATCCGACGACCGACCGCTGCTTCAACCCGACCGAGGCTGAGGAGCGCGCCTGGCTCCGCGACGTCATCGGCCGAATCGCCGCGGAGCTCTCCGCCTGCAGCAGCAGGGTCAGCTCCCGCCATGCCGAAACCCGCGACCTGGTTGCCGACCTGCAGGAAAACCGGGCCGACATGGACCACGTCGAGAAGGCGGACGCCCGGCAGTCGGTCAACCTGATGACCCGCGTCACCGAGCACAGCGTCGAGCAGCAGCAGCGGCTCGCCCGGCTGGTCGATTCGCCCTACTTCGGCCGAATCGACGTCGGCAGCCCCGCCGGCGACGACCTTCAGCCCGTCTACATCGGCATCCACTCGTTCTACGACGCCGAGGCCGAGAAGCAGCTCGTCCACGACTGGCGGGCGCCGGTCTCCAGCATGTTCTACGAGTTCGAGCTCGGCCCGGCGTGGTACGACGCCCCGGCCGGGCGGGTCGACTGCGAGCTGCGGCGGAAGCGACAGTACCGCATCGAGCACCAGAAGCTGCTGTTCATGCTCGAGACCTCGCTGAACATCCAGGACGACGTGCTCCAGGAGGAGCTTAGCCGGGCGTCCGACGAGAAGATGCGGAACATCGTCGCCACGATCCAGCGCGACCAGAACGCGATCATCCGCAACGATCGGGCCCACACGCTGATCATCCAGGGGGCCGCGGGCTCGGGCAAGACCTCCATCGCGCTGCACCGCATCGCCTTTCTGCTCTACCGCTACAGGGACACCATCCGCTCACAGGACATCCTGATCGTTTCGCCCAACAAGGTGTTCGCGCACTACATTTCGCAGGTGCTTCCGGAGTTGGGCGAGCAGATGATCCAGGAAACGACGATGGAGGATCTCGCCGCCCGCCTGCTGGGGCCGCAGTTCCGGTTCCAGAGCTTTGCCGAGCAGGTGGCGGCGCTGCTCGAGCAGCGCGACGAGGCGTACGCCGAGCGCGTCCGGTTCAAGGCGACCGTCGAGTTCCTGCGCCAGCTCGACGCCTACGCCGCGCACCTGCGCAGCGAGAACTTCAAGCCCACCCGCGTGACGGCCGGGCTGTATGAGTTCGACGCCCTGTGGATCGCGAGGCGGTATGTCCACTACCGCGGCCTGCCCATCAGCGAGCAGATCAATCGGCTGGTCGCCGACATTGCCGAGCACCTGCAGAGCGAGTGTCAGAAGCGGATCGTCGGCAAGGAGCGCAGCGAGGTGCGCGCCCAGGTGAAGCAGATGTTCGCCCACACCACGCTCAAGGCGATCTACAAAAGCTTCTACGCCTGGCTGGGCGAGCCCGCGATGTTCAGGCAGCTCAAGGGCGGGCGGTACGAGTACGCCGACGTTTTCCCGCTGATCTACCTTCAGCGGATCGTGGAAGGGGCGAAGCCGAACCGCCGCATCAAGCACGTCGTCATCGACGAGATGCAGGACTACACGCCGGTGCAGTACCAGGTCATCGCCGGCCTGTATCCCGGCAAAAAGACGATCCTGGGCGACCGAAACCAATCGGTCAGCCCGTTCAGCTCTTCCTCCGCCGAGGCGATCCGCGACGCCCTCGACGGCGCCGAGTGCATGTCCATGCACAAGAGCTACCGCTCGACGATCGAGATCACCCGGCTCGCGCAGACGATCCACCACAACCCCGAGCTGGACCCCGTCGAGCGCCACGGCGACACGCCGGCGGTCATCGCCTGCCAGGACCCGGAGCAGGAGCTTGATGCCATCCGCCAGCTCATCGGTGCCTTCCGCAAATCCGGGCACAACGCCCTGGGCATCATCTGCAAGACGCAGGAGCAGGCCGACCGGCTCCACGACGCGCTCGGCAGCGGCAAGGTCCACCTCCTCGACGCCCGCAGCACGACCTTCACCAGCGGCGTCATGATTGCGACCGCCTACCTCGCCAAGGGGCTCGAGTTCGACGAGGTCGTCGTCCCTTTCTGCGGCCGAAGCGACTACGCCAGCGTCATCGACCGCCACATGCTTTACGTCGCCTGCACCCGGGCGATGCACAAGCTGACCCTGACCCACACCGGTGAAGTCTCGCCGCTGCTGGCCGGCGCTTTCGAGTCCGCCGCGGTCACGTCCCGGTCGGCTGGCGCCTGAGCCGCTCAATGCCCCGCTTGTTCGATCCCGCCCATGATGAGCCGGGTCGCTGAAGATGGAGCGAGCGTGGCGGGGGCTTCCCTCCGCTCATGCCGTCACCGACCCGTCGGCAGCATCTGCGCCTCTTGCCCGGCCGCGGTGATCAGCGCGTGGATCAGCTGCTGCTCGTCGTGGTCGCTCTGGTCCCATCCATGCACCCTTGATACGGCTGAGCGACCTTCCCGGTCGCGGAGGTCGATGCGTGCGCCGGCCTTGAACGGAGAGGGTGGGATTCGAACCCACGGTCGGGACGAGCCCGACACCGGTTTTCGAGTCCATCCGCGAATGTGACTTAAATGGGCCTAAGTCCCTGTTTTACCGGGGCTTTTGCGTTTCGGCCGTGTGACAGAATACGCTGATCTGTACCACTCGGGAGGGGCGACGCCCCTCTAGATCATCCCGCCCAAATCTGCTGAACGCGTGTCCGATGTCGGCAACAATATGCGCCCCGTCGCCTGCGGGGTCAATCCTGACGCACATCATCTCCACACGCTGCGGCGCCAGCATGTGCTTTCAGACACATCGTGCCGGAGGCGGCCACCGACCATCTTCTGGTACAGTTCGTCAACCGCCGCGGACATGCCGCCCGTCTGGCTGGGTGAGTGGGTGTTCGAAGATGTGCCGCTGGACGCGAAGGCTGAAGAGCCCCTTGTGTCGCCGGCGGATGCCGCAGTGCGGGCACGCTCGCGTCGCCGGCTCCTGCCGGGCCACTGCCTGCTGGAGCAGCGTCTGAAGCAGCTGGCCCAGCAGCGCCTGGCCTTCGCTGCGGACCTGCTGCTCGATCGTCCGCAGGGCCGGTTCGTCGCGCAGCTCAGCCACCTGCTGGTGCAACTGCTTGACCCACTGCCCGAAGCGGGCGACGATGTCCATCGACTGCTCATCCTGATCCGTCCGATCCATGGTGGTGCCTCCTTGCGGTTTATGACGATCCATCCGCAGGTGGTACCACCTTTTTTGTCATCGCGCCACGATGCTGGCGCACACCCGCGGGCGGGCGGATCGGGGAAGTCTCGGCCCGCAGCGGTGGCTTGCCGGCTTGCAATTCCACGCTCCAGCCAGTCCAATCAGGCATCCGATCTTTTCCGGAAGGGCCGTGTTCGTCATGTCAGAAGCCACCTCCGTGACCGTTCGTGATCTCCGCCGGCAGTGGAAGCCGGTCAAGCAGCGTCTGAGCGAGCAGGAGAAGAGTCACCCGACCAACATCCGCTTCCACCGCGCCTGCAGCTGGCTGCAGCAGGCCGAGGAACTGGGTGAGGAGCAGCTGGACCTGGTCCTCGTCGCCCGCTGGATCGCCTTCAACAGCCTCTACGGCCAGTGGGACGAGGAGAAGCGCGAACCCGCCCCCGAGCGCGAAAGCTGGCGGACCTTCCTCGACCGCATCCTGGCCCTGGACGCGGAGGGCCGGCTCGAGAAGCTGCTGCTTGAGCACAAGCGGCTGGTGATGGCCCTGCTAGGCGACGAGTACCTCAGCCGGTTCTTCTGGGAGGATCCCGGCGAAAGGCAGGCGGGCAAGGCTCGGAAGGTGAAGTTCGACGCCCGGACCTGGTATCTCGAAAAGCGGTGGGCGATCGTCCTCGACCGGCTCATCGAGCGGATCTACCTCCTGCGCTGCCAGATCATGCACGGGGCGGCGACCTGCGGCAGCCGGCTCAA
>JBKHFW010000054.1:0-21003 GCA_046540025.1 Phycisphaeraceae bacterium | reverse complement strand
CAAGACCATCGACAGCCCGATGGTCGGCACCTTCTACTCGTCCCCGACGCCCGACGCGAAGGCGTTCGTTTCCGTCGGCGACACGGTCGAGCCGGACACCGTCGTCTGCATCATCGAGGCGATGAAGGTGTTCAACGAGATCAAGGCCGAGACCAGCGGCACGATCAGCAAGGTCCTGGTCGAGAACGGCCAGGCGGTCGAGTTCGGGCAGCCGCTGTTCGAGATCAGCTAACCGGGCGGGCCTTGACGCCCTGCCTTTCGAGCCACAGCCATGTTCTCACGTATCCTGATTGCCAACCGTGGCGAGATTGCCGTGCGCATCATCCGCGCCGCGCGCGAGCTGGGGATCGAGACGGTCGCCGTCTACTCCACCGCCGACCGCGACGCCCTGCACGTCCGCCTCGCCGACCAGGCCATCTGCATCGGCCCGCCCCGCGCTGCCGAGAGCTACCTCAACATCGCCCGCATCATCGCCGCCGCCGAGGTGGCCAACGTCGATGCGATCCACCCCGGCTACGGGTTTCTCTCCGAGAACGCCCACTTCGCCGAGGTCTGCCGATCGTGCAACATCGAGTTCATCGGCCCCAGCGTCGAGGCGATGAACCTGCTCGGCGACAAGGTTGCGTGCAAGCAACTGGCCCTCAAGAACAAGGTGCCCACGTCGCCCGGCTCGAAGGGCAAGATCGAGAGCGAGGACGAGGCGATCAAGATCGCCCGCAAGATCGGCTATCCGGTCATGATCAAGGCCGCCGCCGGCGGAGGCGGCCGGGGCATGCGCGTCGCCCACAACGACATGAGCCTCCGCTCGGGCCTCAACGCCGCCATGGCCGAGGCGGAAGGCGCCTTCGGCAACGCGACCGTCTACATCGAGAAGTTCATCGAGCACGCCCGCCACGTCGAGGTGCAGGTGCTAGGCGATCAGCACGGCAACGTCGTGCACCTCTTCGAGCGCGACTGCACCATGCAGCGCCGCCACCAGAAGCTCATCGAGGAAGCGCCCTGTCCGGTGCTCAGCGAGGACGAGCGGCAGCACATCTGCAACGCCGCTGCCCGCCTCGCCGAGGCCGCCGGCTACTACTCCGCCGGCACGGTTGAGTTCCTCATGGACGGCGAGAAGAACTTCTACCTCATGGAAGTCAACACCCGCGTCCAGGTCGAGCATCCGGTCAGCGAGCTGATCACCGGCATCGACATCGTGCAGGCGCAGATCCGCGTCGCCGCCGGTGAAAAGCTGCCGTTCACCCAGGACGACATCACCCGCCGCGGCCACGCCATCGAGGTGCGCATCAACGCCGAGGACCCCGCCCGCAACTTCATGCCCAGCCCGGGCAAGCTCGAGCGGTTCGACCCGCCCGGCGGGTTCGGCGTCCGCGTGGACACCCACTGCCGGGCCGGGTACACGATCCCGCCCAACTACGATTCGATGATCGCCAAGCTGATCGTCCACCGCGCCACGCGCGAGGAGGCGATCGCCAGCCTTCGACGGGCGCTGCACGAGTTCGAGATCTCGCCGATCAAGACGACGATTCCGCTCCAGAGCGAGCTGATGCGTAACGGCAACTTCCTCCAGAGTGACATCGACATCCACTTCGTCGAGCGCGTGCTCGCCGGCTGAGCCGGCCGCGGCCGCAGGGGTCTGCGATGAACCGCAACGAGGCGCCAGACGCGACATCCGCTGACTCGGCCCGGCCGGTCGTGTCCGTGGTCATCCCCACGCTTGACGAGACGGCGTACCTCGCCCGCACGCTCGAATCGCTCGGCCCGACGCCCGCAGCTCGCCGCGAGGCCGGGATCGAAATCGTCCTCGCCGACGGCGGCAGCCGCGACGGCACGCCCGGGCTGGCGAAGGAACTCGGCGTGGACCGCGTCGTCGTCTCGCCCGCCGGCCGGGCCCGGCAGCTTCGGGCGGGGGTGAGTGTCGCCAGCGGCGAGCTGATTCTCTTCCTCCACGCCGACACCCGACTCGAGCCCGGCGCGATCGACGAGCTTCGCGAGGTGATGAAAAAGCCGAGCGTGTCCGGCGGCGCGTTTCGGCTTCAGATCGACGCCAGGCGGTGGTGGATCTGGCTGGTCGCGAAGCTGGTGAACCTCCGCTCGCGCGCGTTCGGCCTGCCCTATGGGGACCAGGGCATCTTCGTCCGCCGCAGCGTGCTCGACCAGATGGGCGGCGTGCCCGAACTACCCATCATGGAGGACGTCGAACTCGCGAGGCAGATGCGCCGCCACGGCCGACTCCGGCTGCTCAATTCCGCCGCCATCACCAGCGGGCGTCGCTGGGAGGCGAACGGCCTCTTGCGCACCACGCTGGTGAACTGGTCGGCTGTGCTCATGTACCGCTTCCGCGTGCCGCCCCGGCTGATTTGCCGATTCTACGAGCGCGGCCTGCGCCGCCGGCGATGAGCCCCGCGCCGCCACCCCGTGCAGCGGCCCGTCTGCGGGGTTATACTGAACGCGTTCGATTTCATCTCCTTTTTGAGTGGGGAAAGCCAACATGGCTGAACAGCTTCCTGGTGCGGAAAAGAAGATCGTCGCCGGCATCACCGGCATCCTCGTCGGCGCGTTCGGCGTCCACAAGTTCGTGCTCGGCTACAACACCGAGGGCATCATCATGCTCCTGGTGACGCTGCTGACCTGCGGCGTCGGCGGCGTGGTGATGGGCGTGATCGGCCTCATCGAAGGCATCATGTACCTCATCAAGTCGGACGAAGAGTTCGTCGAGACCTACATCAACAACAAGAAGGGCTGGCTCTAGCCCGACTCCGTGCCAGGCGTCACGCACCCAAGCCGGGGTGAACGCCATGCGGGCGCTGCATCTCCATGCGCTCACCGCGCTCGGTGGCACGATCTGACCCGGCAGGGCGGACCGTGAGCCTCCGGTGCCGGGGCGCAACCTGGCCACGGGCCACCTGGCCGCTCGACCACTGCCCCGCCTCTTGTCACGCCCGCGGATTCGGCTACGCTGTCAGAATGAGTCAGACGCGATTCTGGACGTGCCTGTTGCTGGCGGCGCTGCTTGGCCTCGCCGGTTGCGGTGAAGAGGCCGAGCAGCCGAGCGAACCCGAGTTCGACCCGGCCGAGGCCAGGCTCGCCGTGCAGCGGGCGGGGGAGCCGCTCAGCGACCTGCGAGGCGGCGTGGACGTTGAGGCAGTCCTGGCCGACGTGCGCGAGGTGGCCGATCGCTATCCCGACTACGCCCCGGCTCAGGTGCTGCTGGCGCAGGCGCTGCTCTTGACCGAGCACAAGGACCGGGCGCTCGCTGCGCTGGAGCGGGCGCTGGAGCTCGACCCCGAGCAGCCCGACGTGCACGACCTCGCCGGCGCGGTGGCGCTCGAGCTCGACCGGCCCGACCGGGCGATCGAGCACTTCAACCGGGCCCTCGACCTCGCCCCGGAAAGGGGCACG
The DNA here is from genome assembly GCA_046540025.1 of Phycisphaeraceae bacterium. Classification (GTDB taxonomy): domain Bacteria; phylum Planctomycetota; class Phycisphaerae; order Phycisphaerales; family Phycisphaeraceae; genus JBKHFW01. The sequence goes on along the minus strand of JBKHFW010000054.1, from coordinate 17,601 downwards.
TTCCGCGTTCACCTCGCCAAGGCGCAGATGGATGCCGGGGACCTCGAAACCGCCCGGCTGACGCTGCTGGAGGCGCTTCGCTTCGACGCTTCGCTGCACCAGGCCCACGCCGTGCTCGCCGAGTTGTACGCCGAGCAGGGCCAGATGGGCCTCGCCCTGCGCGAAAGCCGGGAGGCGATCGACCTCGCCACCGAGCAGGACCCCGACGAGCGCGAGGATTACGCCCTGCAGCGGGCCTCGCTGCTCAGGCGCGGCGGCGAACCCGCGGCGGCCGTGGCGGCGCTGCGCGAGCTCCCTTCGCGGATGTGGTTCGATGAAAAGGTGATGACCGCCTTCGCCCGCAGCTTCGACCAGCTCGGCCGACCCGAGGCCGCCGCCCGGCACTACGCCGAGGCGCTCGAGATCGACCCCACCCGCGCCGGCGCCGCCGCCGGGGCCGCCCGCTGGTACCTCGAGGCCGGCGAACTGGACAAGGCCCGGCAGATGATCGGCCGACTGCGGCGCATCAATCCCCGACACCCCGACCTGCCCGAGCTCGAAACCTCGCTCGAGGCGCAGTAACCCGGTTTCGGGCGTGCCCCGTCCCACAGAAGGTCGCTTTGTGTCCATCGGCGGAATCCGGTGTCCGAGCGCATAACTCCTTTAACTCCCTCTAACTCCCTCTAACTTTCCCTCCCTCCGCCCCCGGAAGCTTTCCAGAAAACTGGTACACTGTCGCCGCGCTGACCAGCCTCATTTGCGGAGTCCGTGACCGATGCATCCACTCGACGTGGCCGTGCTGAGTTTGTACCTGCTGCTGATCCTCGCCCTGGGCGTCTGGTTCGCCCGGCGGGGCCGGGGCACACGCGACTACTTCCGTGGCGGGGCCCGCATGCCCTGGTGGGCGGCCGGGGCGAGCCTGCTCGCCACCTGGCTCAGCAGCCTCACCTACATGGGCATCCCCGCCAAGGTGTACCACACCAACTGGGCCTACCTCGTCGGCGCCCTCGCCCCGGTGCTCATCGTTCCGCTGGTGACGCGCTGTTACCTGCCGTTTTTCCGAAAGCTCGACGTCACCAGCGCTTACGAATACCTCGAGAAGCGCTTCTCCCGCTCGGTGCGCCTGCTGGGCGCGGCCATGTTCGCCGGGTTCCACCTCACCCGCTCGGCCGTGCTGCTGCTCATGCCGGCGCTCGCGCTGCATGCCCTGGTCGATCTGCCCGTGACGGCCGGCGTGCTGCTGCTGGGACTCTTCTGCGCCGCCTACACCCTCCTGGGCGGGATCGAGGCGGTCATCTGGACCGACGTGCTCCAGGTCATCGTCCTCACCGGCGGGGCGGTCGCGGCGTTGCTCGTCGTCCTCCTCGGCCTCGAAGGCGGGGCGGCGCAGGTCGTCGAAGTCGGCAGCGCGCAGGGCAAGTTCGCCCTCGCCAACCCCGGCTGGAGCCCGTTCGAGGCCTCGGCCTGGGTCATCCTCGTCGGCTACTCGATCGGCATGCTCGGGCCCTACACGGCCGACCAGACCCTGGTCCAACGCTACCTGACCACCTCCGACCAGCGCGGCGCGGCGAGGGCGATCTGGCTCGGCGTCGCCGGCTACATCCCCGTCGCGCTCGTGTTCTACTTCCTCGGCACGGCGATGTGGGTGTACTACCAGGCCAACCCCGGCCTGCTGCCCGCCGACATCGCCCCCGACGCGGTCGTGCCGCATTTTCTCACCCACCAGCTCCCGGCCGGCCTGAGCGGGCTGGCGATCGCCGGCATCGTCGCCGCGGCCATGTCCACGCTCGACAGCAGCTTCAACAGCATCGCCACGAGCGTCGTCACCGACTGGCTGCCCGCTCGCGAGGGATCGGAAAACGATGCCGGGCGGATGCGCCTCGCCCGCGGCGTGACGCTGATCGCCGGGCTGCTGACCACGCTCGGGGCCCTGCTCGCGGTGTGGCTGGCGGTGCACACCGGCTCGCTGCTGGACGTGTTCCTGATGCTGCTGGGCATCACCGGCCCGATGGCGGGGCTGTTCGCCCTGGGCATCTTCACCCGCCGGACCAATGCGGCCGGGGCGTGGGCGGGCACCGTGCTCGGCACGGCGACCGTGCTGGTGGTCTGGCAGGCGACCGAGGTGAGCTTCTTCCTGTACCCGCCCATCGGCCTCGGCGTCTCGCTGGTGACGGGCTACGTGGCGAGCTGGATCGCCGCGCCGGAGGAAACCGACCTCAGCCTCACCGTCGCCGGCCTGCGGCGGACGTAGATGGCGATTCAGGCAGCAACCTGACGGCTTGAGTGCCCTCCCCCCCGCGCACGCAAAAACCCGGGACGGCGGGGGTTAACCCGCACGCCCCGGGGTTCAGGGATGGGTCTGCTTTACCAGTAGTGCTCGACGTGCATGTTGCCCGGCTCGCGGCGGGTGTGGCGGGTGAAGCCGCGGTCGGTGAGGTATTCCTGCACCGACTCGGTCATGGCCGGGTTGCCGCAGAGGAAGAGGTGGCACTGCTCGGGGTCGAGCGGGAAGCCGGCGAGCGCTTCGAAGTGGTCGGGGTCGCAGAGGAACTTCTGCACGCGCCCGCGCAGGCCGGTCCAGTCGGAATCTTCGGGCTCGCGGGTGCAGGCGGGCAGGTAGCGGATGGACGGGTCCTCCCGGGCGATCTCGGCGATGTGCTCGGGGTAGCCCAGATCGCGGGCGTAGCGGACGCCGTGGATGAGCGCCAGGCGGCGCCAGCGGTCGGTGCCGGCGTAGGTGCGGAGCATGGAGAGGTAGGGCGCCAGGCCCGTGCCCGTGCCGACGAGGACGAGGTCCTTGCCCTCGGGGACGCCGCGGAGGGTGAAGTCGCCGGCGACGCGGGGGTCGAGGTAGAGCCGGTCGCCCGGCTTGAGCTGCCACAGCCGGGGGGTGAGCTGCCCGTCCGGGACGAGGACGATGAACAGCTCGATGGTGCCGTCCTGATTCGGGCTCGAGGCGATGGAGTAGGCCCGGCGGAGCAGCTTGGGGCCGCGCGAACGCCGGCCGGTCCGGCTGAGGGGCTGTTCGTGCTCGGCGAGCGGCAGGCCGACCATGCAGAACTGCCCGGCCTCGAAGGGCGGGACGCTGCCCAGGTCGGGCCGAATGGTGAAGACCGCGAGCTCCTCGTGCAGGTCCTGGCGGTCGACCAGCACGGCGTTGAGCAGTTCCTGGCCGGTTTCGGTGGCGATAGCTCGAATCATGACGTTTCTCCAGTAACGGGCAGCCGATGGAGCGTCGGGAAAAGAAGGGCCGACGTCGCGTCGTCCGTGACGGGGCGGCTGCTGACAACAGGGGGTGGCGCGGCCGGCGCAGGCCGGGCGGACTCGCCGATCAGTGGGCGCGGCGGGGTCGGCCGGGCTGTTGCGGACACGCGTCTCACGTCCTTCTCCGGGGGCCTCGAGCGGCCCCGATTGCGGGACTTTTCTACCAGTGCTCTGCCGCCACGGGATGCATCGGTCAACCACCGGCGGCAACATAGAACCCAGATCAAAAGATCAAAAGATCGTATAGTCCTTTGATCGCCTAAAAAGAGTATATCGTCCTTTGTTGATCCGTTCAATGAGTATTTCTGCTCGAATTCCAGATCGGGGGGATCGGCGGGCTGGGGGCGTTCCGAGTCGGGAACGGTCCGGCAGCGCTCGCGGGGCGAGCCACAGATGCGCCCATGTGAACACAAGAGGGCGTCCGGAAAGGGTTTACATGCGTTCCGCATCCAAGCCGGGGCAGAGGGCAGCGCCGCCCCGGGTATCGCCGCGGGTGCTTGTGAGACCGGGCGCAAACGTATCCCACACAAGGGCTGCGCCCCTCTATGGGATACGATCTTCTGGACCCGGGCCCTCTGGACCCGCGGCGTCAGCCTTCTCCTCCGCGGCGTCGGCCGGTCTTGCGGCGGGGCGTCGATTTGCGGCCGGACTTGATCTTCTGCGCCTCCTGCGTCGCCTTGCGGGCCCCCTTGGGCTGGCGACGCTTCTTGGGCGTCTGCTTGCCGGACTTCTTTTTGCCGCCTTTTTTCGCCGGCTTTTTCTTGCCCGGCCGGGCCGGGCGCTCGTCCAGCACGACCAGCTCCATCTGCCGGCGGGTGAGGTCGACCTTGGCGATCCGCACGACGAACCTCGCCCCCAGCGTCACCGACTTGCCCGATCGCTGGGCGACCAGGGCACCGGTCTGCTCGTTGAGCTTCCACCGCTCGCCTGCCGGGCCGGGCAGCTCGCTCGTGGCGACGAAGCCGTCCACGAGGTAGCGGTCGAGCTGCACGAACACGCCGTTGCCCGTCACGCCCGTCACCGTGCCGTCGTAGTCCTCGCCGACGTGCTCGGCCAGCAGCTCGAGCACCATGTAGGTCCGCAGCTCGCGCTCGGCGTCCTGGCTGTTGCGCTCGGTGTTCGAGCAGTGTCGGCCGATCTGCGTCAGCCGCTGCTCGTCGGGCACGCGTGGGTCGTCGCTCACCTTGCGGGCGACCTGCTTGCGCTTCCTGCCCCCGGTGCCGCCGACGTCCGCGACGGCGTCGAGGTAGGCGTCGAGCCCGCGGTGGACGACGAAGTCCGGGTACCGCCGAATCGGACTGGTGAAGTGCGTGTAGTGCTCGCTGGCGAGGGCGAAGTGGCCGATCAGCATCGGCGAATACTCCGCTTTGCTCAGCGTGCGCAGCACCGCCATGTGCACCGCGTGCTGGGCCGGCTTGCCCCGCACGGCATCGAGGAGGGTCTGCAGCTCCTTCCGGCTCGGCCGGGCGGGGATGTTGTACCCCGCCACCCGGGCGAACATGCGCAGGTCGGAAATGTCGTGCGCGTCGGGGTCGGGGTGGATGCGGCGGACCATGGGGATGTCCATCGAGTCGAACAGCCTCGCCGCCGCCTCGTTCGCCTCGACCATGAACATTTCGATGAGCTTGTGCGTGAACGCGTCGTCCTCGGGCTGGGCGTCGACCACCCGGCCCGACTCGTCGAAGATCAGCTCCACCTCGGGCAGCTCGAGCGTGATCATCCCGTCGCGGAAGCGGCGCTTGCGGATCACCCGCGCCAGCTCGTCCATCTGCTTGAGCGCCGTGATGAGCTGCCGGGAGTATTTGGGCTCGCTTTTCGTGTGCTTCCGCGCTTCGCGGACGTCGTCGTCGATGAGCGCCTGCGCCTCGAGGTAGGTCATCCGCTTGTCGGAGTGGATCACGCTGCGCGAGAACCGCTGGCCGACGACGTTGCCCTGGGCGTCGTAGCGGATGAACGCGCTTTTGGTGAAGCGGTTGACCCCTTCCTGGAGCGAGCAGACGCCGTTGCTCAAGAGCTCGGGCAGCATCGGCAGCACCCGCTGGGGCAGGTAGGTGCTGTTGCCGCGGTCGTAGGCTTCGCTATCCAGCGGGGTGTCGACCTGGACGAAGTGGGACACGTCGGCGATGTGCACCCCGAGCTCCCAGGCGGCGTCGCCCTCGTCGATCTTCCGGATGGAGATCGCGTCGTCGAAGTCGCGCGCGTCGGGCGGGTCGATAGTGACGGTGAACTGCCCGGTGAGGTCTTCGCGGTCCTTCGGGACGGCCTTGTCGTCGAAGCTGCGCGCGGCCCGGCGGGCCTGGGCGAGCACGTCCTCGTCGAACCGCTCGGCCAGGCCGTAGGCGCGCATGATGGCCGTGGTTTCGACGTCCGGCTCACCGGCTTCGCCGAGCACTTCGGTGATGACGCCCTCGGCAAGCTCGTCCCGGCCCTCGGGATAGTCGATCAGTTCGATGACGACCTTGTCGCCGACGTGGGCGTTCTTGGCGTGGGGGTCGCGGATGATGACCGGGTCGTGGAGGATGCGGCCGTCCACCTCGACGAGGTGGAGCTTGCCGCGTTTGAAGAGCGTGCCGACGTAGCGGCGGTCGGCCCGCTGGACGATTTCGACGATCTGCCCGGTGTAGGGGCTGCGTCCGCCGCGGGCGCGTTTGTCCTCGCGTCGTACGCGGCAGCGCACGCGGTCGCCGGTCATGGCGTCGCCGGTCTTGCCCGGCGGGACGAAGAGGTCGCCGTGCTGGGTCAGCTCGTCGGGGATGACGAAGCCGAAGCCGCGTTCGTGCCGGCGGAAGACGCCGAGCACCTCCCGGCCCGGCGGGGGGAGGACGATGCGGCCGGCCCCGCCGATGACGATCTGATCCTCTTCGAGCAACTGTTCCACCGCGTCCTGAAACGCGTCCATTTCCGGCTCGGGGATGCCGAGGTCCTTCGCCAGTTGCCGGACGGTGCGCGGCTCGTAGCGGCGGTCGGAAAGGTGGTTCAGGATGCGGCGTTTATGTCGTTCAGCCATGTTTCGGTGGTTTCTCTCAACGGTAAAGTCATGCCCGCAGGTTCGGGCGGTTCCACTAGACCCTAGCCTCCATGGCGCAATTATGCTACAAGCAGGCCGTTCAGACCCGACTCAGAGGGAGATGGAAATATGACGAGCACCCAGGAAATCGTCGACGCCGCCCGCAAGGTGGGCGAGCTGATCGCGGAGCACGACGCGGCGAAGAAGATGGAAGACGTCCTCAAGCGGCTCGAGGACGATCGCGACGCCCAGCGGATCCTCACCGACTACAACCGCCAGGTCCAGGAGGTGGCCCAGAAAGAGATGCAGGGCCAGCCCGTCGAGGTCGAGGACAAGCGCAAACTCGAGGACCTGCAGAAGAAGGTGGTCACCAGCCCGGTTCTGCGCGACCTGCAGATGGCCCAGATGGACTACGTCGACCTCATGCGCAAGGTGGACGAGGCGATCGGCGGCCAAACCCCCACGCCGGCGGGCGGCCCGGCCATCAATCCCGAAGCCGGCTGAGTCGGCGGCGACGCCCGCTGCCTAGAGTCCTGACGTGAGTTGTTCTTCTCCGCAAGATGATTCCCCGCGTGACGAGCCCGTGGCGGATCCGCCCGAGGCGGCCGAGCTCGACCCGGCCGAGCACCCCCGCTCGGAGGAGCGCGCTGCCGAACGCGCCGTTGCGGCCGTCCGCTCGCCCGGCACGGGGCTGCAGCTCACCCTGCTGGTGTGGTGCGCCTGGCTGCTCGGGGCGTGGGGGCTGCGGATGCGCATGGCCTCGCCCGAGGTCGGTGCCCGCTGGATGCTGCTGGCGTCGCTCGCGGGCATGGCGGTGGTCTGGCCGGCGATTCGGCTGAGCTACGCGACGGTGCTCGACCAACTCCGCTTTGCTCGGCTCACCAGCCTCTCGGTCCTGATCGAGTGGCTCTGCCTCTACCTGCTCCTGCAGGCGGTCGTGCTGGGTGTGGCGCTCACCGTCGCCTGGGAGCCGTGGCAGACGCTCTATGTCGACCTCACCCTGGGCGGCTGGACGCTGATCGCCGCGGCGGTGGTGGGGCTGGCCTGCCGATGGCGGCGGGGATGGGCCCGCTCGCTCGGCGTCTCCGCGTGCCTGCTGCTCGTGCTGGGCCAGCCGCTTGCCGTGCTCGTCGCCGCGGCAGTCGGCCTCGACGGCCCGGCCGCCTGGCCCTGGTGGGGGAATCCGGTGGCGACGCTGTGGGGGCTTACCGCCGCGCCGGGGGATTACGTCCTCGACGTCTGGACCGCCCGGGTGGTGGGCCCGCTCCTGGTGGCCGGGGGGCTCTGGCTGGCGCTGCTGGTGATCCCCACCCGTCGCGGTGAAGCCAGAGGCGGCCTCAACCGATAAGAAGGAGGAGTCCCGCGCCTGCCACGCCGGTCGATCGGTCGGCCGCGCGGGGGACGTTTGAGCCGGCGGCGACTTGAGGCTCGCCGGTTGGGCGGGGAAAAGAACGGTTCCGGCCCCGGCGGATGGGGGGGTGACGACGCTTTTCCCGCTCGAACAGAAGTCGGCTGGGCGAGGCGGCCCGCCACCCCGGATCGGGGGCGGTCGTCCGACGTCTGTCGCCTGCTCTGGTAGGATGTCGCGTCGCAAGGTTTGACGAATACGAGTTTTCCAGCGCCTCCGCCCGGACGCGAGGGGCGCCGCAACCAAGGGAGTGGTGACGTGGAGTTCATTACCGAAGAAGAAAAGCAGCGTCTGGAAGCGAAGCTGGAGGATCTCAAGGCCCGTCGGCCGGAGATCACCAACCGCATCGCCGAGGCCCGTGCGCTGGGTGATCTCAAGGAGAACGCCGAGTACCACGCCGCCCGCGACGACCAGGGCATGAACGAGGCGGAGATCCGCCGGCTCGAAGAGCGGCTGCGCACCGCCAAGGTGGCGGACAACGTCGAGGTGCCCGAGGACATGGTCTTCCTGGGTGCCACGGTCAAGCTGCGTGACCTCGAGGACGACAGCGAGGAGCTTTACAAGCTCGTCGGCGAGTCGACCGGGGCGTTCGACCCGCTGGCCGAGGAAATCGAGGTCACCGTCGGCAGCCCGATGGGCGAGGCGCTGCTCAAGGCCCGCGTGGGCGAGACCGTCAAGGTCGACCTGCCGCGGGGCGAGAAGCGCTACGAGATTGTGGAACTCATGTAAGGAACCTCGTTTCGGGTCGGCTGATCGCGTACAATCAGTCCAGAGGCGGGCGCGTGAAAGCGAGCAAGTGAGGCGAGTCATGATCCGGAAACGATCGAACATCCTCGCTGTCGCACTGGCCGGCGCCGTCATGGCGATGACGCCGGGCGGGGCTTGGGGGCAGCAGCGCGTCGGCGGCGACGGGCGGGCACTCGATGCCAACCGCCGCGTCGGCTCGAGCGGCGTCAACCAGGCGGAAAGCCAGGTCGACTACCGGCAGCGCAACGACGTCGTCACCGGCAACGTCGGCCTCGGCCGGGCGTTCGAGGGCGATATCGACTACCGCGCCCCCGGCGAATTCCAGGGCAGCCTCGGCAGCGACGACCTGTTTCGCTACCGGGCCCAGAGCCTCGGCTCCGGGGGCGTGCGCGGCCCGCTGAGCGCGCCCGAACTCTCCCGCGGCTACGCCACCGGCGGAGGCGGCACGAGCATCTACCGCTCCTACACGTCGCTTCCCTCCACCCGGCCGGTCCGGACGCCGTTCCGCACGCGAACCAGCATCAACGTCGGCGGGTTCAGCGACCTCCGTGCCGCCTCCGATCCCGGCCGACTCACGCAGGACGGCCTGATCGGCGGACATCTGCTCGGCGGTGTCGGCGAGGTCGGGAGCGGCGACGTCGGCCTCGGCATGCCGCAGGACACCTTCGGCATGGTCGAGGACACCGAGGGCCGGCTCCTTGAAGTCGCCGCCTCGCCGCTGCTGGGCCTGCGCACCTTCGCCCGGCCGGGCCAGGAGGCGATGGACGTCGAGATGCTCCAGCCCTCGCTCGTGCCCGGCGACGAAGGGCTCGAACGCTTCGAGCAGCCCGATCGCCGCGACATGGAGCTGGACGAGGAAGCACTCCCCGCTGACCTGAGCCAGCAGTACCGCGTTTTCCAGGAGGCCCGCCTGACCGGCCAGCCCGAAACCGAGCCCGAATCGGCCTACGAGGCCGGGCGCATCCCGCCTTCGCTGCTGATCGGCCGCGAGCTGGTCCGCGACGGCGACGAAGCCCAGCCCCGGCGGCTCGCCCAGTTCGAGCAGCGCCTGTTCGAGCAGCTTGAGGAGGCTGAGGACGAGGATACCGGCGACGTCTATCTCGATCTGCTCCGCGCCATGCAGGAAGGTCGGCAGATCCCGGAGGACCGCCTCGCCCGGGCGCTCGAGGAAGAGGAAGAGGCCGAGGCCCGCCGGGAAGAGCGCGAGCCGCTGCGTGAGCGGCCCGGTGAGCGGCTCAGGCCCGGCGAGAGTCCCGAAGAGCAGCCCGAGGCGGCCGAAGAGGAGCCCGCCCGCGAAGAGCGGACCGAGCCCCGCACCGAAGAGGAGCGGCGGGAGGGCCGCGCAGCCGAGGACGTCGTCGAACGCCTCGCCTACGACCTGCCCCCGCTCGAGACGCTGGTGAGCCAGCGCGAGACGCGGACCCAGCAGATGATGGCCCGCGCCGAGCAGGCGCTGTCGAACGAGCAGTACCTCACGGCCGAGGAGCTGTACCGGGCCGTGCTGACCAACGATCCCGATCGGCCGCTGGCGCGGGTGGGCCTCGTGCACGCCCAGCTCGGCGCGGGCATGATGCGTTCCGCGGCGCTGCAGCTCAGGCGGCTGTTCGAGGACCATCCCGAGCTCATCGCCGCCCGCTACGGGCAGGACCTGCTGCCCACGGTCGAGCGAAACCAGTGGCTCACGGAGGAGCTCCAGCGCATGGTGGAGCAGGACGTGGCCGGCTTCCAGCCCGGCCTGGTGCTGGCGTACCTCGGCTATCAGACCGGTCAGCGGGAGCTGATCGAGACCGGCCTGACGACGGCCGAGGAGCAGGCGCCACGCGATTCGCTGATCCCGCTGCTGCGGCGGATCTGGCTCGATTCCAGCGGCCCGGACGGTGCGGCTCCGCAGCCCTCCGACGGCCGAACCAGTCAGGAACCCTAGCCCCACGTGAGCTCTTCCGACCCGAACACCGAATCGACCGGTCCCGCCGCCGGGGCCGAGGACGCGGTGCTGGGTGAGCCCTCGCTCCCCCGGCCCAGGGAGGCCGCACCGCAACTCAGCCTGACCGATTTCCTCGACGGGCCCTCGCTCCAGGAAATCCAGGACGGCTTTACCTCGCTCACCCGGCTGGTGACGACCATCTACGACGCCGACGGCGATCCGGTCACCGAGCCCACCGACGCCCAGGACCGCGACCGCTCGGACCACTGGCTCGACCACCTGCTCAGCACCGAGAGCGGCGACGGCGAGCCCTTTGCCGCGCCGATCGTCCTCGATGGGCAGACGCTGGGGTCGATTTCCATCGAGCCCGGCCGAAGCACGGGGCTGACCCCCGAAAGCCGCAGCCGGTTCCGCGCCGCCGTCGAGCGGCTGAACCTCACCGAGGAGCAGGTCGAGCGCATCATGGCCGCCGCCGAGCACGCCTTCGGGGCCAACCGCGCCGCCAGCGTGCAGTTTCTCTACCTGCTGGCCAACTCGATCGCCCGGCTGTGCTACCAGCAGTACCACGCCCGCCAGCGCGTCGAGGAGCTTTCCGCGCTCTACAAGGTGTCCACGCTGATCAGCGCCCATCGCGACGTGCAGCAGGTGCTCGACACCGCCGCCCGCTCCGTGGCCGAGGTGATGCAGGTCAAGGCGTCGAGCATCCGCCTGCTCAAGGAGGACGCCGGGCACGAGCTCGTCCCCCGGGCGGTCCACCAGCTCTCGGAGACCTACCTCGCCAAGGGGGCCATCCGCTGCGACCAGAGCGAGATCTTTTCCAAGGCGATCGCCGGCGAGGTGGTCTACGTCAAGGACCTTGCCAGCGACCCGCGGGTCGTCTACCCCGAGGACGCCCAGCGCGAGGGGCTGGTGTCGATGCTCTGCGCAGGCATGAGCTACCAGGGTCGGCCGATCGGCGTGATCCAGCTTTTCACCGCGACGAAGCGCAGCTTCTCGCAGTTCGAGATCAACCTCGTCAAGGCGATGGCCCACCTGCTGGCGACCGCCATCGAGAACGCCCGGCTGGACCAGGCGCGCAACGAGAACCAGCGGATGATCCGCCAGCTCCACCTCGCTGCCGACGTGCAGCGGCGGATGCTGCCGGGCAAGATGCCCTCGCTGCCGCCGTTCGACATCGCCGCCCGCTACGTGCCCAGCCTCGAGCTCGGCGGGGACTTCTACGACTTCATCAACCTCGACGGCCACCTCGGCATCGCCGTGGGTGACGTCGTGGGCAAGGGCGTCGCCGCCAGCCTGCTGATGGCCAGCGTCCGCGCCAGCCTGCGGGCCTACGCGCAGGATCTCTACGATCTCGACGAGGTGATCTCGCGGGTCAACAAGGCGCTCAGCCGGGACACGCAGGACAACGAGTTCGCCACGCTCTGGTACGGCGTACTCGACCCGCACACGATGCGGATGACCTACTGCAATGCCGGTCACGAGCCGCCGCTCCTCTTGCGCCGGGGCAGGATCTACAACCTCAACGTCGGCGGCATGATCGTCGGCATCGACGGCAGCCAGCAGTACGAGAAGGGCCTCTGGGACGTCGAGGCGGGCGACATGATCCTGCTCTACACCGACGGCCTGCCCGACGCGGCGAACTTCGAGCACCAGCGCTTCGGCCGGGAGCGCATCGAACAGGCCCTGCACGAAGCGGCGGAGCTTTCCGCCCACGACGCGCTGAACCACATCCTCTGGTGCATGCGCAAGTTCACCGGCCTCCGCCGCAGCGTGGACGACACGACGCTGGTGGTCATCAAGGTCGGCGAGAAGGGGTGAGTCACGTCTCCGCCGGGGCGACCGGACCGCGCGGGGCGAGCGGTCTCGCGCGGGTGCCTTCGCCCGGGGGCTTTCGATCTCAATTCGGCCGCCCGGCGCCTCGAGCCGCTCGCCGATACTGACGAGCCCGTGACGTTTTTTGCATTTGCTCGCGGGCTGGGCGTCGGTGAGGCCCTCGCTGGCGTCCGCCCGGCCTGGCACACTTCGCTGCTTCGCTCTCCTTGCCTGCCGCCGCTTCGCCCACTCGACCACTCGGCCACTGGGCCGGTCAACAAAAAAGCCCCGCACGCGGCGGGGCCTTTTCATCTGCTGAGTTGTCCGCGGTCGATCAGTCGATCTTCTGCCGCAGGCCGCGCACCTGCATGGGCAGGCCGAACAGGTCGATGAACCCGCGGGCCGCGGTGATGTCGTAGTCCTTCATGGCGAAGCTCGCCAGCTCCAGGTCGTACAGGCTCAGCGGGCTCTCGCTGGCGATGGCCAGGGCCCGGCCCTTGTAGAGCTTGACCCGCACCTTGCCGGTGATTACCTCGTTCGCCTTGTCCATGAACGCCTGCAGCGCCTCGCGCAGCGGGTGGAACCACTGGCCGTAGTAGGTGATCTCCGCGTACCGCTCGGCGAGCTGGATCTTCTGGTGGTACAGATCCCGCTCCAGGCAGAGCTGCTCCAGCGCCTTGTGCGCTTCGTAGAGAATCGATCCGCCCGGCGTCTCGTAGACGCCGCGGCTCTTCATGCCCACCAGCCGGTTCTCCACCAGCACGGTCTGGCCCACGGCGTGCTTGCCGCCAACCTCGTTGAGCTGCGCGATCAACTCGTGGCCCGCCAGCTTCCGGCCGTTCAGGGCGACCGGGTTCCCCTTCTCGAACTCGATCTCGATCTCCTCCGGCTGGTCCGGCGCTTCCTCGACGGGCACGCTCATGACCAGGCAGCCCTTCCAGTCCGGCTCCTTCGCGGGGTCCTCGATCTCCGCACCCTCGTGGGAGATGTGCCAGAGGTTGCGGTCGCGGGAGTAGATCTTCTCCTTGGTCTGTTCGATCGGAATGTGGTGCTCGCGGGCGTACTCGATCGCCGTCTCGCGGTCGGTCAGGCCGTCCTCGATGAACTTGGGGTCCTTCCACGGGCTGATGATCTGCAGCCTGGGATCGAGCGCCTTGGCGGTCAGCTCGAAGCGGACCTGATCGTTGCCCTTGCCGGTCGCGCCATGGCCCACGGCGTCGGCGCCGGTCTCGTGCGCGGCGAGCACCTGGTACTTCGCGATCAGCGGCCGGGCGATCGACGTGCCCAGCATGTAGTCGCTTTCGTAGACCGCATGGGCGCGGAGCATGGCGAAGCAGTACTCCTCGGCGAACTCCTGGCGCAGGTCCTTGACGATCACCTCGTCGGCGCCGCTCTCGTAGGCCTTCTTCTCGACCCCCTCGAGCTCGCTGCCCTGGCCCAGCTCGGCCGCGAAGGCGACGAGCTTGACGCCCGGGTAGCGGTCCTTCAGCCAGGGGAGGATCACGGACGTGTCCAGCCCGCCGGAATAGGCGAGCACGATCTTTTTCGGGGCGTTGTCAGCCATGCTTCTCTCTCCACGTTCGGGGCAGCCGCAGATGATAACACGCCTCGGGGTTCGGGTCTTGCCGGCGTTCCCGGCGGAGGACGCGCATAAAAAGAGCGACGATTCATCCTGAATCGTCGCCCGGAGGGAAAAGAGAGACGCCTTGTGATGGGCCGCCGCTTGCGGGCGGCACCCCCGCGGAAGTCGGGTCCGACGCAGGCCTTACGGCGCAACGTCGGGGAAGAGCGTGCGGGCCTCTTCAGTGGCCTCGGCGAGCGTTCCAATTACTTCATCGACCTGCTGCATGGAAAGCTTGAGCGAATCCAGCACTTCAGGGCTGATTTCTTTGTTTTCGACCTCCCGCCCGTAGCCGATCTCGGCCTGGGCGGTGATGGTGTGGGCAATGTGCACCACGGCCGCGAGCGTGCGGTTGGCCGGCTGAAGGTCCATCGGGTGATGGTGGAAGCCGGTGACGTAGGCAAAACTCGCGGGGAACTTCCACATGCGGCAGAGCGCGGCCCCGAAGAGCTCGTGGTTCGCACCGATGATCTCGTCTTCGGCCTGGCGAAGCGTCAGGCTCTCGTCCTTCTCGAGCTTCTCGATCACCTCGACGAACTTCGGCCGACGGGCCTGGATCTCGACGAGCACGCCGATGTCGTGGATCAGCCCGGCGAGGAACGCCTCGTCCGGCAGGCCGAGCCCGACCTTCGCCGACAGCAGCCGGCTGGCTGTGGCCGTGCCGATCGAGTGCATCCAGAACTCGCGGGCGTCGAAGCCCGGGCAGATGCGCCCGCCGCGGAACAGCTTGGCGAGGCTCGCCGCGATGGCGATGTTCTTCACCGCGTTGAGCCCGAGCAGGACGATCGCCCGGTTGATCGAGCCGATCTGGCCCGGCAGGCCGTAGAACGCGGAGTTGACCACTTTCAGGATGCGCGCCCCGAGGGCAGGGTCGTTGCTGATGACCTGGTTGAGATCCTGCGCCGTCGAATCGGGGTCCTCCACGAGGCGGATGATCCGCATCGTCACCTCGGGAAGCGTGGCGATGTGGCTGATCTCGTGCAGGGCCGACTGGATGGTCTGCGCCTGGGTCGATCCGGCGGGGCTGGATGTGGCAGCCTGGGACATACTTCTCACCTCCGATAGCGGGAGTTGCCATGATTAGCTATCGGTGGGGTACCCTGAGAACTTGAGGGCGCGCGGGAATCTGGCGAAACTTTCCCGTCCGCCCCGCCTCGCCGGTTTGGCCCGGCCCGGACGCAGCCGGTATGATCGCCGCCTCGGCGGGGCCGCGTGGGCCCGGCCGCGACGTCCCGTGATCGGCTGCAAGTCATGACTTCCGAAGCACTTCCTGCGGGCATTCCGCTGTGGTGGTATGTCACGGCCCTGACTCTGGCGATGCTGGTGATCGGCATCGCCAAGGCCGGGTTCGGCGGAGGCGTGGGCATTCTCGCCGTGCCCCTGGTCGCCAGCGCCCTGCCGGCGGGGCGTACGCTGGGGGTCATGCTGCCGCTGTTGATCCTCGCCGACTGGTTCAGCCTCTCGGCCCACCTGCGCAGGCAGTCCTGGCCGCACCTGCGCTGGCTGCTGTTCGGGGCGGCGGGGGGCATCGGGGCGGCGCTGGCGGTGCTGCTGCTGATGACCCGCCAGGATCGGCTGGAGATGATGCTCAACCTGCTGGTGGGCTCGATCTGCCTCTGTTTCGTGCTCGTGCAGGTCTGGCGGCTGATGGGCGGGAGCGTGCCCCGCATTCCGCCCGGGCCCTGGGGCGGGCGCAGCACCGGGCTGCTTGCCGGGCTGACCTCGACGCTCGCCCACGCCGCGGGGCCGGTCGTGTCGATCTACCTGCTCGAGCAGGAGATGGAAAAGCGGAGGCTGGTGGGGACGATGCTGCTCTTTTTCGCCATCGTCAACCTGGCCAAGCTGCCGGTGTACGTGTCGCTGGGCATGGTGACGGGCGAGACGTTTCTCCAGGGGCTGGTGTTCGCGCCGATGATCCCGCTCGGCGTCGTGTTGGGGCTGTGGATGAACAAGCGGATTCCGGAAAAGCCCTTCGCGGCCGTGATGTACCTCGGCGCCGCCGCGGCGGCGGGGAACATGCTCTACAAGGCGCTGGTATAGCCACGAGGGCGCCAAGGGCTCGAAGCGGGTCGAGAGGGGAGAGAAGGGGACCATGGCTGTTCACGTCGCCATTCTGCAGCGGCCGTACCTGGAGATGATCCTCGCGGGGACCAAGCGCGTCGAGAGTCGGCTGACCCGCTCGGCCGCACCGCCGTTCGGGCGGGTTTCGCCGGGGGATCGGCTGTTTCTCAAGCTCTCGGGCGGCGGCTTCCGCGCGACCGCCGTCGCGGGCGAGGTGCACAGCTTCCGCGACCTGACGCCTGAGGGCGTGGACGAACTCGCCCGCCGATTTCGCCCGAGCGTGGGCGGCGACGACGATTACTGGCAGGCCAAACGGGTCAGCCGCTGCGCCAGCTTCATCGAGCTCGAGCAGGTCGAGCCGCTGGCGGTGGGCCCGGCCTACGAGAAGTCGGGCTGGCGGGCGTGGCACGTGCTGCCCGACGACGCGAGCCCGCTGCGCGAGGTCACCCTGACCTCAGGCGCGATCGCCAACGGCTACGTCAGCGTCGCGGGCGAGGCGGGCTTTTTCAGCCCCGGCCGATTCACGCTGGAACTGCCCGGCGGCGAGCGGGTCGAAACCGACCTCTATCGCGGCCGGCGCATCCGCTGGCGCGGCTGGCGCGTGCGGCTGCGCCACGCCGGGCTGAAAGCAGGCGACCGGGTGCGCTTTGTCGCTCTCGGGGATGGTCTGTATCGTGTGTGCTGGATCTACGCTTGCCGAGAGAGAGACCAAAGAGAGATGCGTCATGGCTGAGAGCAGCGTCCCCTCCCTGGCCGAGTTCATCGACGGCGACCAGCTCGCCTCGCTCATCGGCAGAGCCCGCAAGGAAGACCTCGGCCCGCACGGCCTGGACGTCACCTCACGCATGCTCATCCGCGGCGAACCGGTCGTCGAGGCGAAGATGGTCGCCCGCGAAGCCGGCGTGCTGGCAGGCGCGGCCCTGCTCACGCCGATCGCCGAGGCGTACGACGAACGCATCGAAGTCGCCCTCGACGCCGCGGACGGCCAGCCGATCAAGCCCGGCCAGTGTGTCGCCCGGTTCCGCGGGCCGCTGGCGAGCCTGCTGAGCATGGAGCGGGTGGCGCTCAATTTCGTCACCCACCTCGCCGGCATCGCCAGCCTCACCGCCCGCTACGTCGAGAAGACCCGCGGCACCTCGGCTGGCATCTACGACACCCGCAAGACCCTGCCCGGCCTGCGGGGGCTGCAGAAGTACGCCGTCGCCTGCGGCGGGGGGCACAACCACCGCATGGGCCTCTGCGACGCCATGCTCGTCAAGGACAATCACATCGCCGGCGTGAAGCTCGACGATCTGCCCGGCGTCCTCGGCGAAGCGATCGGGCGGGCGCGGACGACCTACGCCGGCCTCCGCTTCGTCCAGGTCGAGGTCGATACGCTCGAGCAGCTCGAGAAGGTGCTCGAGACCGACGTGGACATGATCCTGCTCGACAACATGGCCCCCGACGAGATGGGCCGGGCCGTCGCCATGCGCGACGAGAAGGCGCCGGAGGTCGAGCTTGAAGCGAGCGGCGGGGTGAATCTCGACACGGTCGAAGCAATCGCCCGGGCCGGGATCGACCGCATCAGCGTCGGTGCCCTGACCCACTCGGCCCCGAGCCTCGACCTCGGGCTGGACATCGAGGCGCAGTAGGGCCCGGGGCTGAAGGGCTTGGGAAGAGCATGGCCGACACCCCGCTGATTGACGCCGGGCTGCTCGATCTGCTCCTGCATGCGCGGGAGCCGATGTCGGTCGAGTCGCTGGCGCTGTCGCGGGGGTCACTGACTCCATTGGTATTGG
>JBKHFW010000053.1:0-21492 GCA_046540025.1 Phycisphaeraceae bacterium | reverse complement strand
GCTACCGCGAGGACGGGACCCAGCTCGATCGCATCTACGTGACCGCGGACGGTGATTCGCCGTAAGCAGCGCGACTGACACCCCTCCGGCCCACCGGCGCCATCCCTCTGGCGTCGGCGGGCAGCCTCAAGCCGCCCCCGCCGCTCCTTTGGCGGGGGCGTTTTCTGTGGATGCCCCCTCGCGGGGACCGCGGCGAGTCCTGCCGGCAGTACCTTCGCACGCGGCGGTCATCCGACGGGCCCTCACGCCCGCCCCAGCACCTCGCCGACATGCTCGGCCGTCACCGGGCTGATGACGCCCTTTTCGGTGATGATCGCGCTGATCAGCTCGGCCGGCGTCACATCGAACGCCGGGCTGTAGGTGGCGATCCCTTCCGGCGCGGTGCGCTGACCGAAGCCTTCGGTGATCTCCTCGGCCGACCGCTCCTCGATGGGAATGCCGCTGCCGTCGGGCAGGCTCAGATCGAAGGTGGACGACGGTGCCGCGACGTAGAACGGGATGTGGTGGTGCTTCGCCAGCACGGCGAGGTTGTAGGTGCCGATCTTGTTCGCCGCGTCCCCGTTGGCGGCGATGCGGTCGGCCCCGGTGATGATCATGTCCACCCGGCCGGACTTCATCACGTGCGCTGCCATGTCGTCGCAGATCAGCGTCACGTCGATCCCCGCCGCCGCCAGCTCGTAGGCCGTCAGGCGGGCGCCCTGCAGCAGCGGGCGGGTTTCGTCGGCGTAGACGCGGATCGGCCAGCCCCGCTCGCGGGCGAGGTACATCCCCGCCGTCGCCGTGCCGATCCCCCCGGTCGCAAGCGCTCCAGCGTTGCAGTGGGTGAGCAGGGTCACCGCCTCGGCCTCGGCGCGGAGCGGCCCGATCAGCTCCAGCGTGTGCTCGCCGATCCGCCGGCACATCTCCGCATCCTCCTCGTGAATCCGCGTCGCCTCGTCCAGGAGCGCCTCGGCGGTGCAGGGCTCGACCTCGCGCATGCGATCGAGCGCCCAGAACAGGTTCACTGCCGTGGGACGCGACGTGGCGAGGTAGTCCGCTGCCTTGTTCAGGTCCTCCCGGGCCGCGGCGTCGCCATCGCTGCCCTGCACGGCCAGCACGCAGGCGTAGCCGGCCGCGACTCCGATGGCCGGGGCGCCGCGGACGCTCAGCCGCTTGATCGCCCGCCAGACCTGCTCGACGTCCCGGCAATCCAGCCACGCTTCCTCGCCGGGCAGGCGGGTCTGGTCAAGCAGTCGAAGATGGCCCGTCCGGGCCGAACCGGTCCATTCGATGTGGTGAATGCGCTGCATGGGGGCATTCTACCGCTTTTCCGCCAGGTCTCGCCGACACCCGCCCGGCACGATGCAGGCTCTCTTGCACAAATGGCTCGCCGGGCGGGGGATTCCCCCTATAATTGCTGACCGGTCGCCCCGCCTCCGGTGCGTCCGGCCGGGAGGGTGGCGATGGAGTTGCTATGCGCCGGGACGGTTGTTCGTAGCCGCCATCCCTCCCCTGGTTCAGCCTTTCCGTAGTGCCTGATCTCGGCCGTACCGGAAGAAACCGACCGTGAACAGCAAAAGCGACGCCAACGACCTGTCCGCAAATCCCTCGGCCGAACCAGCCCGCCCGACCGCTGGCGATGTCCCCGGACAGTCGGCCGAGACCGATCTGGCCACGCTCCGCTGGATCCTGGAGAAGTCGCCCGACGCGGGCTACCGCCGAAACCTCCAGCAGGACCGCTACGACTATCTCAGCCCGGTCATCGAGCAGATCACCGGCCTGAGCCCCGACCACTTCGCCAGCCTGAGCACCGACGAGGTGCTCGCGCGCCTCCACCGCGACGACCGCGAACGCGTCATGGCCGAGGTCGCCGAGGCCCACGAGCAGGGCCAGGGTGAAATCGTCTACCGCTTCCGTTGTCAAGACGGCCGATACCGCTGGCTGTGCGACCGCCTCACCGTCGAATGCGACGCGGAAGGTCGGCCGCTCTACCGAGGCGGCATCGTCCGCGACGTGACCGACGAAATCGAACGGCGGCAGGAGCAGCGACAGACCCGCGAGCGCTTCGAGCTCGCCCTCGAGCTCAGCGGCGTCAGCCTCTTCACCCAGGACGACCAACTCCGCTACACCTGGCTGTACAGCCCTCACGACAGCTTCGCGCTCGACAGGGTGCTCGGCCGAACCGACGCCGAGCTGTTCTCGAAAGAAGACGCCGACGGACTCACCCGCATCAAGCGGCAGGTGCTCGCCACCGGCGAAACCACCCGCCAGTCGCTGCCCATCACCCTCCGAGGCGAGAAGCGGATCTGGGAGGTGATCCTTCAGCCGCTGCAGGATGCCGCCGATCGGGTCGTCGGCGTGCTCGGCGCCGCCACCGACATCACCGACCGCTGGCGATACGAGCAGGCGCTGCGGCAGAGCGAGGACCGCTTCCGCGAAACCTTCGCCCACGCCCCCGTCGGCATGGCCATCACCGACCCCCAGGGCCGGTTCCTCCACGTCAACCAGGCCTACTGCGACATCACCGGCTACAGCGAGCAGCAACTGCTCAACCAGAACTTCACCTTCCAGAAGCTGACCCACCCGGAAGACCTCGGCCAGTACCTCGACCGGCTTGACGCCCTGCTCAAAGGCACCATCCCCGCCCTCTTCGTCGAGAAGCGCTACCGCCGCGCCGACGGCCGGGAGGTCTGGGTCCGCGCCAGCGGCACGGTCCGCCGCGACGTCAGCGGCCAGCCCACCCAACTCGTCGGACTCGTCGAGGACATCACCGCCCGCCGCGAGGCCGAGCAGCGGCTCCAGGACCTCACCGCCACGCTCGAAGAGCGGGTGCGCGAACGCGCCGCCGTCGCCGAGCAGCGCGCCAGCCAGCTCCAGGCGATGGCCTTCGAGCTCACCCAGGCCGAGGAGCGCGAGCGCAAGCGCATGGCCCAGATCCTCCACGACGGCCTCCAGCAGCTGCTCGTCGGGGCCAGCTTCAAAACCGAACTGCTCAAGTCCAACCGCCACGACCCCGATCTGCTCGAACGCGAGCTGGGCCAGCTCAGCGACCTGCTGCGCCAGTGCATCGACGCCTCCCGCTCGCTCAGCTACGACCTCAGCCCGCCCGTGCTCTACCAGGAGGGCCTCGCCGCCGCCCTGCGCCACACGGCCAGGCAGATGCAGGAGAAGCACGGCCTGTGCGTCGAGGTCGTCATCGACGCCGACCACCAGCTCGACCTGCCCCGGACACTCCGCGTACTGCTGTTCCAGGCGGTCCGCGAGCTGCTGTTCAACGTCGTCAAGCACGCCGGTGCCGACCGCGCCCGCGTCTGGGTGACCAGCACCGCCAACCGCCTCGCCATCGACGTGAGCGACGAGGGCGCCGGCTTCGACCCCGCTGCACTCGAGACCGAGACCATCGGCGGGTTCGGCCTGTTCAGCATCCGCGAGCGGATCAAGCTGCTCGGCGGCGACATGGAAATCGACAGCACCCCGGGCCAAGGCAGCCGATTCACCCTCTGGGTCCCCCAGATCACCCGCGAAGAAACCGGGCCCGAGCCGTCCCCCCAGGCCCCGGCCCGCCCGACCGTCGCCCCCGACAGCCGCGACGCGCCGCGACCGAATGACCATCAGCCCCTCCGCCTGCTGCTCGCCGACGATCAGCCGATCGTCCGCAGCGGCCTCGCCAGCCTGCTCGGCGAAGAACCCGACCTGGAAATCATCGGCGAAGCCGGCGACGGCGACGAGGCGATCAACCTCACCCGCCGACTCCGCCCCGACGTCGTCGTCATGGACGTGTCCATGCCCGAAAAAGACGGCATTGAGGCGACCCGCGAAATCCACGCCGCCTGGCCCGAGGTGCGCGTCGTCGGGCTCTCCATGCACGAGGGCGAGCAGACCGCCCGCGCCATGCGCGACGCCGGCGCCGCCGCCTTCCTCACCAAGGACGGCCCGCCCGAGCTGCTGCTCGCCGCCATCCGCCGCGGCGCCACGACGCCTGACGAGCCGACCCGCACCTGACCGGCTTGCCGGGCACCGCCGCCTCACGCCGCCCCGGCCCCCGCTCGCCTGCGGGCGAGACGCGACGCGATCAGCGCGTCCAGCGACAGCCAGCCCGGGCCGGTGAAGATCAGCGTGAGAAAAAGGGTCAGGTACAGCAGCGCCGGCTCCTTGCTCGGCGACCCGCCGCCCATCGTCCACGGGTCCGCCGCATGCACGACCAGCGCCGCCACCCCCATCGCGATCACCACCGGCACCGCCGCCAGCCGCGTCGCCAGCCCCGCCATCACCAGCAGCGAACAGAAGAACTCCGCCCCCGTGATCAAAACCAGGCTCGCCTCCGGCCCCAGCCCGATCGGATCGTGAAACCGGTCAAACCCGCCGTCGAGCAGGAGTTGCAGCTTGCCCCACCCGTGGGTGAGCAGGTACCCCCCCGCCCCCAGCCGCAGGATCAGCAGCCCGATCGAACCCGTCACACTCGATTGTTTCCCGTCCATGTTCGCTCCTCGCTCCGGGGCCGAACCAGCCCGGCATCTTTGGACTCCCTCCAATGTAGCACACGGTGGCGTCAGGTCCACAGAAAAGGTCGAGCAGCCGCTGCGCAGCCGTCGCCGACGTCCGTGGGCCCGCCGGGCCGCGAGACCGTGAATCTGACAGTCGCCGCCAGAGCGGCACGGGAAGGGAAAAGAAGTGGCCCCGGTGGGACTCGAACCCACACGGCCCTTGCGGGCCAGCGGATTTTAAGTCCGCTGCGTCTGCCGATTCCGCCACGGGGCCTGAAAAACTCCGCTGCTCACCCGGTGACGAAGGGCCGCGATGCGGTCGGACAGGCATCGGCCGAACGGGCGGAGAAGCGCGCAAATCCATCTTAGGATCGCCGCCCGCCCCCCTCAAGAAGAATCGCCTCGCGGCGAGGGAGCCTCCGCGGGGCTGCGAGGCCCGACGTAAACCAGCAGCACCCCCACCGCTCCTACCGCGAGGCCGATCAGGTCGGTGAGGATCAGCCGATCGCCCAGCGCCACCCAGGCCATCGCCATCGTCACCGGCGGGCTGAGGTAGAAGAGGCTCGCGACCCGGGTCGCCTCCTCCCGGGCGAGCAGCCGCCACATCGCCCCGTAGGCGCCCAGCGAGACGGCCAGCACCAGCCAGGCCATCACCGCGACGAACCGCGGCGTCCAGTCGGCGGCGAAGCCCTCCAGCCACCACGCCGGGAGCAGCAGCGCGGCCGTGCCGGCGGCGGCCTGGTAGAAGAGCGCGAGATCGCCGGGCAGCCGAGCGGGCACCCTCTGCCGCTCGCGGCGGCGCTGGAGCAGGCTCGCGGCCGTGATGGCGAGGACGGAGCCGAACGGCAGGAGGTAGCCCCACGTCGGGGCGGGGTCGAGCGAGAGGCGGGCCCCCACCGCGACGACCACCCCGAGGAACCCCACCACCAGCCCCAGCCACTGCCGGGCGGTGGTGTGCTCGCCCAGGACGGGCCCGGCCAGGGCGCCGGTGACCAGCGGCTGCAGGGCCGTCACCAGGGCGACGATGCCCGCGGGCACGCCGACGTCGAGCGCCACGAGCACGCAGCCGAGCCAGACGGCGTGCGCCAGGACGCCGACGACGGCGGCGATTCCCGCGGCCGACCATCCGGGCCAGCGGAGTCGGCCGCGCACGGCGAGCAGCAGGCCCAGCAGCCCGGCGAGGGCGAGGTAGCGCCAGAAGAGCAGCGTCCACGGCCGGGCGTGGGGCAGGCCGAACTCGGCCCCGATGAAACCGGAGTTCCACAAGAGGACGAAGAGGATCTCGAGCCCGGGGACCCGCTCCCACCGCCCGGCCTGCAATTGTGCCTCCTTCGCCGCCATGAGCAAAGGGTAGGCCCATTCCGGAGCCCGTGTCGGGCTTCGCCTGGATCATCTGCCGGCGCCTACACTTGCGCTGTGTTCATGAGCGCCGGGTGAGCACCGCATGTGGATGAGGTTTCGCCGGCGCTGCGGTTTGATTATGATGCCCGCTCGCAGGACCCGCGTGTCCCCTGCCGGGATGGAGCCTTCCCATGCGTACGATCGCCAAACTCTTCGGCCGAAGTCCGTTCGTCCCCGTTCAGCATCACATGCAGCAGGTGGCCGCCTGCGTCGAGCAGCTTCGGCCGGCCATGCAGGCGTACCTCCAGGGCAACCAGGAGGAGGTCGAGAAGCTCGCCGACCGGATCGCCGAGGACGAGCGGGCGGCCGACACGATGCGTCAGGACATCCAGAAGACGGTCAAGAAAGGCGTTTTCCTGGCCGTGGACCGCTCCCGGCTGGTGAAGATCGTGACGCTCCAGGACCGCCTGGCGGACAAGACGGGCAACATCGTCCGGCTGATGTCGCTGAAGGAATGTCCGCAGTCGCTGCCGTTCCGGGATGAGCTGGAGGCATTCGTCGAGGGCAACCTCGCGGCCTTCGCCGCGGTGCGGAAAATTATCGACGAGCTGGACGAGCTGCTGGAGACTTCGTTCGGGGGGGCCGAGGCTCAGCTCGTGCGGCAACTGGTGACGGAGGTCCGCGACCGCGAACGCGAGGCGGACGATCAGCAGATAGCCCTGCTCAAGGCGCTGTTCCAGCACGAGGAGAAGCTGACGCACGGTCAGTTCTACCTCTGGATGCGCATCCTCAAGCAGACAGGGGCCATCGCGGACCTCAGCGAAGCGCTGGCCGACCGCGTGCAGTCGGTTCTGGAACTGAAATAGCCTCTATCCCCCCGCTAGCCCCATGATGCCAACGATTGCTTTTCTCGATGCGTTCCAGGGTCTGTCCACCGAGGCGCTGGTGCTGCTGGGTGTGACCCTGGCCTTCGGCTTCTACATGGCCTGGAACATCGGCGCGAACGACGTCGCCAACGCCATGGGCACGAGCGTCGGCTCGGGAGCGCTGACGCTGAAATGGGCGATCATCCTCGCCGCCGTCTTCGAGTTTGCCGGTGCGTTTCTCGTCGGCTCGCAGGTGTCGGACACGATCCGCAAGGGCATTTTCGACCCCGAGATGGTCGAAAGCGCCCACGTGCTGGCGCTGGGCATGATTGCCGCCCTGCTCGCAGCGGGCGTGTGGCTTCAGTCGGCGAGCTACTTCGGCTGGCCGGTGTCGACGACGCACTCGATCGTCGGGGCGGTGGTCGGCTTCGGGTGCGTGCAGGTGGGCGTGACGAACGTGGACTGGGGCGTCGTCGGCTCGATCGCCGCGAGCTGGGTGGTCAGCCCCCTGCTGGCGGCGACGATCTCCTACCTGCTGTTCAAGCTGCTGCTCCGACTGGTCTTCTACAAACCCGACCCGGTCGAGGCGGCCAAGCAGGTGACGCCCTATCTCGTCTTCGTCGTGGTGACGGTGCTGGCGGGCGTGACCGGCGTCAAAGGACTCAAGGCGTTCTGGAAGACGGTCGAGTTCCAGGACGAGATGCTGGCGTGGAACCACCCGGTAGCGCTGACGATCACGGCGGTGGCGGCGGTCGTGGTCGGGCTGATCGGGGCGCTGATCGGCTGGCGGCTGGTCCGCCGGGTGCAGCCGCCGGACGGCGACGCTGCCCACCGCTTCGAGAACGTCTACGTCAACCGCAGCCTCGACAAGGCGACCAAGCACCTGCAGCGGGTGGTGGCAAATGCCGCCCCGGAGGTGGCTGCCGAGGCGCAGGGCGTGCTGACGAGGGTTCATCACCTGACCGAAGTCGCCGAGCGGAAGACCGATCCCGAGGCGACGCGATCGGTCTACGACAAGGTCGAGCGGATCTTCATCGTGCTCCAGGTGCTCAGCGCCTGCTTCGTCGCCTTCGCGCACGGGGCGAACGACGTCGCCAACGCGATCGGCCCGATGTCCGCGGCCGTGCAGGCGATCACCAGCGGCATGGTCGCGGCCAAGGCGGCGGTGCCCTACTGGGCGCTGCTCCTGGGCGGGGCCGGCATCGTGCTGGGCCTGGCGATGTGGGGCTGGCGCGTCATGGAAACCATCGGTCGGCGGATCACCGAGCTGACGCCCAGCCGCGGGTTCACCGCCGAGTTCGGCGCGGCCATGACCGTGCTGGTCGCCTCGCTGATGAAGCTGCCGATCTCCACGACGCACACGCTCGTCGGGGCCGTGCTGGGTGTGGGCGCGGCCCGCGGCATCGGGGCGCTGAACATGCGCACCGTCCGCGACATCGTCGCCTCCTGGGTCATCACCATCCCCATCGGCGCGGGGCTGTCGATCCTCTTCTTCTACATGCTGCTCGCGATCTTCGGCTGAGCCGGCCGCACCAGCCCCCAGGGACCCCTGCACGGTTTGCAGGCAAGCCGTGCCACCCGGGCCTGAGGCATCACGCAGGATTTCCGGCGTCCACTTACCCCGCCTCGCCCCAGCCGCCTCCGCCGGGGGTGGCGATCTCCAGCGCATCGCCGGGATGGACCTCGATCGTGCACTTGCCGGGCAGGAGCTCTTCTTCGCCGCCCGAGCGGACGAGGCGGTTGGCGCCCATCTGGGCCGCCGCCCCGCCGGCAAGACCGTAAGGCGGATGCGTTCGGCGTTCGGTGAGCAGGGTCACCTCGGCGTTGCAGTCGAAGACGTACCGGCGAACGAGCCCGTCGCCGCCGGGCTGGCGTCCCACGCCACCCGAGCCGCGGCGGATGCGGTAGGCCTCGACGCGGAAGGGATAGCCGTGCTCGAGCGCCTCGACCGGCGTGTTGCGGGTGTTGGTCATGTGGGTGTGCACGGCCGATCCACCGGGGCCGGTCGGCCCGCCCCCCGCCCCGCCGGCGATGGTCTCGTAGTAGGCGAACGGCCGAGGCGGGTCGAACCGCGGGTCCAGCCCGCCGATGGTGAGGTTGTTCATCGATCCGCACGATGCGGCGGGCACCTTCTCCGGCAGCGCCTTCGCGAGGGCGCCGAACAGCACGTCCACGATGCGCTGGCTCGTCTCGACGTTGCCGCCCGCGACGGCGGCGGGGTATGCCGCGTCGACCACGCTGCCCGGGCGGGTGAGGATCTCCACCGCCTCGAGCACGCCCGAGTTGCTGGGGATCTCGGCCGGGGCGAGGCAGCGGAAGACGTACATCGTGGCGGAGAGCGTGATCGCCCGCACCGCGTTGACCGGCCCGGCCACCTGATCGCCGCTCTCGCGGAAGTCGGCCGTGGCGCGGTCGCCCGCGATGGTCAGTCGGCAGCGGATGGGGATGTCCTCGGCCCCCCGGCCATCACCGTCGAGCACGTCCTCGAAGGCGTAGTCGCCATCGGGCATATCGGCGATGATCTGCCTCACGAAGCGGGCGGTGTAGGCCTGCAGGTCACCGGCGGCCTGCTCGACGGCGGCGCCGCCCCGCTTGTCGCAGAGCTCGGCGAGGCGCTCGATGCCGATGTCCAGCGCCGCGAGCTGGGCGAAGAGGTCCCCCCGCCGCTCGTCCGGCGTGCGGGTCTGGTGGCAGAGCCAGTCGATGAGCTTTTCGTCGATTTCGCTGGGCGGGACGCGGACGCCCTCCTCCTCGATGGAGCTGGAGATGGGCAGGCTGCCCGGAGCCGAGCCGCCGACGTCGGCGTGGTGGGCGCGGTTGGCGACGAAGAACCGCGGCTTCGCCTCGCCGGCCAGGAACACCGGGGCCACGACGGTGATGTCAGGCAGGTGCGTGCCGCCGGCGAAGGGGTCGTTGACGATGTACCGGCTGGCGGGCGTCATCGTCGCCGGCTCGAAGCGGGCGATGACCGCCTGCACGGAAAGCGGCGCCGAACCGAGGTGGACGGGAATGTGCGCCGCCTGGGCGATCATTCGGCCGCGGCGGTCGAAGAGCGCGCAGGAGTAGTCCCGCCGCTCCTTGATGTTCGGCGAGTAGGCCGAGCGCATCAACCGCACACCCATCTCCTCGGCGACGGAGGCGAACAGGTGCTTGTAGATTTCCAGTTCGATCGCATCGAGCATGAGAAAAGGCTACCAGATTCACCGCGGTGTGCGGAACGGCGCGGCGTCGTCGCGCAGGTCGGATCGGCCTCGGGCGACGTCCTCGTAGAGCCAGACCATCCGGTCCGCGAACCAGAGCTTGGCGAGGCAGAGGATCGCCATGCCCAGCCCCGCCGCCCAGGGGTTGAACACCGCCAGGCCCCAGCCCAGTGGAACCAGCCCCGCTGCCGAGACGGCGCTGAGCACGTGCGGCGCCGCCCGGTGGCGCGTGGGAATCGCCCGGCGGTCGCGATCTACCCAAATGCGCTCGCCCAGCACGGCGCGGGTCGCCCAGCTCGTTGCCGAGCGCGGCGGCGGGAACAGGCGCGGGTTCACCCACATCCACACCAGCGACGCCGCGACCGGCAAGAGCGACCACCAGCCGATCCACGCCCGGCTCCAGATGGCCACCGCCAGCATCGGGCCCACCGTCATCCGCGTCCACACGCTCCACGGATTCGCGTGGCGGGCCCAGACGGCGTCGGTCATGTGAAACGCCGCGGCGATGTTCCGCTCGAACGTCATCGGCCTCCCCTCCTGCCGAGTCAGGTCGTGCCCATCGCCAGCATCGCCCGGGCGACGCGGAGGAAGCCGGCCATGTTCGCCCCGGCCGCGAGATCGCCGGGGCATTCGTACTGCTCGGCCGTCTCGTGACAGGTGCGGTGAATGTGCGCCATGATCTGGGAGAGCCGCTCGTCGACATGCTCAAAGCGCCAGATCTCCCGCCCGGCATTCTGCTGCATCTCCAGGGCGCTCGTCGCCACGCCGCCTGCATTGGCCGCCTTGCCCGGGCCGAAGGCGGCCCCGTGCTCGCGCAGCACGTCGACCGCGGCGGGCGTGCAGGGCATGTTCGCCCCCTCGGCGACGAGTCGGCAGCCGTGCTCCACGAGCGTCTGCGCGTCGGACTCGCGCAGCTCGTTCTGCGTGGCGCACGGCAGGGCCACGTCGCAGGGGATCTCCCAGACGTTGCCGTTCTCGTGATACTCGGCGCGGGGGTACGTTTCGTCGTATTCGGCGAGCGTGCCGCGCTCCGGGCCCTGCTTGATCTGCTTGACGCGATCGAGATCGATGCCGTCCTTGTGGTAGAGCGCCCCGCCCGAGTCGGAGCAGGCGACGACGTGGGCGCCGAGCTGCTGCGCCTTTTCCATGGCGTAGATGGCGACGTTGCCCGAGCCGGAGACGACCGCGGTCTTGCCGCGGATGTCGCCCCCCTGCTGGTGGAGCATTTCCTGCACGAAGTAGAGCAGGCCGTAGCCGGTCGCCTCCCGGCGGACGAGGGAGCCGCCCCAGGCGGGGCTCTTGCCGGTGAGCACGCCCGACTCGTATCGGCCGGTGATGCGGCGGTACTGTCCGAAGAGGTAGCCGATCTCGCGGCTGCTGACGCCGATGTCGCCGGCGGGCACGTCGGTCTGCTCGCCGATGTGGCGGTAGAGCTCAGCCATGAATGCCTGGCAGAAGCGCATGATCTCGCGCTGGCTCTTGCCTTTGGGGTTGAAATCGCTCCCCCCCTTGCCGCCGCCCAGGGCCAGGCCGGTGAGGGCGTTCTTGAAGATCTGTTCGAAGCCGAGGAATTTGATCGTGCTCAGGTCGACCGAGGGATGGAACCGCAGTCCGCCTTTGTAGGGGCCGAGGGCGCTGTTGAACTGGACGCGGAAGCCGCGGTTGACGTGGACGTTGCCCTGGTCGTCTTCCCAGGCGACGCGGAAGAGCACCTGCCTTTCGGGCTCGCACATGCGTTCGACAACGCCGGCGTCGAGCAGTCGGGGATGCGCTTCGAGCACGGGGCCGAGCGTTTCGATCACCTCGTGCACGGCCTGCTGGAACTCGTCCTCGTGCGGGTTTCGCTTGAGGACGGTGCTGTAGACTTCCTGCAATCGGCTGCGGACTTCGTCGCGGCTGGTCATGATGAGCTTCCTGAAGCTGAAAATCACCCTGTTCCGGGCAGTGTACCTTTCCGGCGGCTGTTGTGAGGCTAGGCGGCTCCACCCGCCGCGGCGGGGAATCGAGCGAGGATGGCACGTTGGCCTGATACGCCGGGGTCGGCTTCCCGGGCTGGAAGGCGTGGGCGAGCGGCTCTAAAATCGTGTATGATCTTCGCCCGAGACCGGGTAGCTCAGTCGGCAGAGCATCGGCCTTTTAAGCCGCTGGTCGTGGGTTCGAGTCCCACCCCGGTCACTTCGCCGACCCCCGCTCACGGCCCGCAAGGGCCGTTTTTTCATGGCCTTACATGGGGCCAGCCGCCTTAGGCGAGGCGTCCTCTTGCTGGCTTCTCACTCATCTTAGTGTCACATCCTCCGGCCGCACCTGGTCGTAGAAATTGAGTGTCGTCTGGATCACCGAATGACGGTTTCGTCCCCCTGCTGGCGGAGGTACTCGGGCACTGGATCCGTCAGACGGAACCCTGTTTACAGCGTCCGCCGCGCCGGGCCGACCGCGCAGAGAACAGCCCCGGGAACGGCGGTCATTCCCGGGGCTGCCGGTCGGAGGTCACGAGAGGTAGCCGGGGTCACTCGGCCGCAGCGGGCGCGGGCTGCGCGTCGGCGTCGCCGGCGGCGTTCCACCACGTCTGCTCGGTGAGGTAGCTCTGCACCTGGTCGGCGGAGGGAATGAGCGACTGCGGCTCAAAGAGCGGGCCGAACAGCTCGCCCTCGGCCGGGGCGGCGGCTTCAGGCGCGGGCGTGGCCGCGGGAGCCGGGATGGGCTCGGCGGCGACTTCGGCAGGCGCCGCGGTCTCGGCGGGCGCGGCAGCGGCGGGCTGCTCGGCCGCGGGGGCGGCGGCGGACTGGCCGGCGACGCTCATCGCCACGACGCCGGCGACGCCGAGCGCGGCGATCGCCAGCGCCCAGCTCACGACCGACATGATGGTCGACTGCCGCTGATTGCGGGCGAACAACTGCTGCATCTGCGCCTCGGACTGGGCGCTGCGATCGGCGAGGCGGTGGAGCAGGTCGGTGCCGGCCTGGGTGGACTGGCTCATCTGCCCGAGTGTGTCGCTGAGGGCGGAGAAGCTCGAGTTGAGCTGCTGACGGTCCTCCCGGCTGGCGTCGAGCTGGCCCTGGATGTGGGTCATCGCCTGCTCCTGGCGGTCGGTGGCGGTGGAGAGGCTCTCGATCGCCTGGGTCAGGCCCTGGCTGTTGAGGGTCTGCTGCTCCATCTGGCCGCGGATGGCCTGGAGGAGCTGGGCCTGATTGCGGTGGGCCTCGGGCAGGCTCTTGAGCGCCTCGGGCAGGCCTTCCATCATCTCCAGCAGCCGCTCGGAGCGCTGGGACTGGGCTTCCATGTGACCCTTGAGGTTGTGGATGAGGCTGACCATCTCGTCCCACGCCTCCTGCTTGCGGGCCGGCCGGGGCGGCTGGTTCCGCTGGAGAACGACGGAGCCGTCGCCCTCCTCCACGGCCTTGCCGCTTTTCTTCGCGTCCTGGGCGTTGAGCTCGACCTTCCCGCCGCGACGGAACCAGTCGGTGAAAAAGCTGATAAACGGCAGACGGCTCGTCAGACTCGACATGGTGCGATTCTCCCTTCGTCAATCGGTTCAGTTGCCCATCCATGGGCGGATCGTCACGTCGCGCCCTCCGCGGGAAATCGGCACCCGCCGCCGGGCTGCGGCGGTACGGAACCAATTGCGGAGGTCACGAGGCCGTATTTCCCTCATCGGCGGATGGCCCGCTGCCGCGCCAAGGAAATCGCCAAATGATTCGGGATCGGCCGTGGCGGGCCGTGAGCGGGGGATGCCGCAGAAGAAGCCGCGGGCGGAACGTACGAAGGTGCCGCTCTGGAAGTTGATTCTGTCGCGGAGGTCCGGGGAAAGGCTGGTGCGTGGCGAGCGTGCTGCCGGGCAGTGGTTCGCGGCATCCGAGTCGGCGTCGGGGGGGGCAAGCTGATGCTGACGGGCGTGAGTTGGCTGACGGCGCCTGGCGCGGCTGGGGGCGAGAAATCAAACCTTGACATCCTATTTTTCCGCCTCTACCTTGGAGACATGGATAATCGGATATCGAGGTTAGGAGGTTCAATTACTGGGCCGGCCGGACCGGGTCCCCTGTCCAGTCGCAAGGAGAGGAAGCATGCAGAACATTCAGGCAAGCAGCAGCATTGCGGAGCTGATCGTGGACCGGCCTGAGCGGGCCCGGCTGCTCAGCAGTCTCGGCATCGATCACAGCCGCCACGCCGGCGCCTCGCTCGCCCGCCCTGCCCTTGGGGTGAGGCCCTGCCAGTCTGGAAGCAGGGTCAATCTTCAGGCGTCGCCCGGTGGCGGGCGGATGCGAGGTCCTCGGCCCGGTTGGCCTGCAGCCGCTCGGGCCAGACGGCCGGGGTGGGCGCCGATGCGGCACCGGATCCCTGGTGCGCATCGACGGGGAAACGGACCGCCTCCTGCGCAGCACGACACTGGACGTCTTCACCCGCAGCCGGACGACGGCCTGACGCTCACCCGCCCCCCCCGCTGCGATCCCGCACCACCCGCGCCGGCACGCCGGCGACGACGGCCCCAGCCGGCACGTCGCGCGTGACGACCGCCCCGGCCGCCACGATCGCCCCTTCACCGATGCGAATCCCGTCGAGCACCGTCGCCCGCGCGCCGAGCCAGGCGCCAGCCCCGATGGTGATGCCGCCGCGCGGGTCCGGGCCCTGCTCGCTGATCGAGAGGTCCGTCCGCTCGTGGCGGTACTGCGTGCCGCCGAGGTAGACGAACGGGCCGATCATCGCGCCCTCGCCGATCTCCAGCCGGTTGCCGCACACGGCGTAGAGCGCCGCGCACGCGCCGACGCCGACGTGTCGGCCGAGCCGAATCTCACCCTGCTTGCAGCGCAGCAGCACGCGGTCGCCAAGAATGACGCCGTCCTGAAGCGTGATGCCGCCTGCGCCCTCACCCCGGCCGTCCAGGATGCAGCCGTCGGAGACGACCACCTTCTCGCCGAGGTCGATTCGGCAGGCGCTGCGGAGGATGACGCCCGAGCCGATCACGACGCCGCGCCGCATCGAGCGGAACAGCCCCCGGTACAGCTTCGAACGCAGCAGCAGCCCCAGCGCGCCCGGCAGCGAGCGCAGGATGAGCGTCAGCAGCTCGAAGCGCACGAGATATCCCAGCCGGAGGTTCCCGACGATGGTCCGCTGATACCGCCGCAGGGCCGACTCCGACGGGTCGGTCACCAGCCGCTGCGCCTTCGCATACAGCGGACCGGCCTTGCTGGGAGTGTCGGTTCGTGTCATGCTCACACCGGACGAATCGAGGCTCAATCGATCCGCAGCTGGCTCACCGCCTGCAGGGTGTTCAGGACGCCCGACCGGCTGCGGCGCTGGACGACGCGCTCGATCCAGGCCCGCGTCGCGCGCAGCCCCTGCGCCAGAGACCAGGCCGGGGCAAAGCCCAGCACCCGTCTCGCCCGGGAGATATCGAACGCATTGTCGGTGTCGAAGAACTCGAGCGTCCGCCGCGACACCGGCGGCTCGCGACGAAGCACCGCGAAGGTCGACTCGGCGGCGACCGCCATCGCCCGGCCCGCCACGTAGGGCAGCCGAACGCGCGGGCCGGGCAGGTCGAGCTGTCGGCAGAGCGTGTCGATCAGCTCGAGGCTCGTCACCGGCCGATCGTCCGCGATGATCAGCGTCTCCCCGCACGCCTCGGCGCGCGTCATGGCGAGCTCGCAGGCCTGGAGCATGTCACCGATGTAAAGCGGGTGGCGCAGGTTCCGCCCGCTGCCGATCATGACGAACCGCCGCTTCGCCAGCATCCGGGACAGCTTCAGCGTCCGCGGGCAGCCCGGCCCGTACACCCAGCCGGGCCGCAGCACCACGGTCGGCAACCCGATCCTGCTGGCGTGCCGCCGGAGCATCTGCTCGCCGGCGAGCTTGGTCCGCCCGTAGATCGACTGCGGCCGGGCCGGCGTGTGCTCGTCGGCGGGGACGCGCTCGAGTTGACCGTAGATGCCCACCGAGCTGAAATGGACGAACCGCTGCACGCCGGCGTCCGCGGCGAGGTTGAGCAGCAGCGGCAGCTTGTGGACGTTGACGTCCCAGTAGACGGCGTCGCTCGTGCCCTTCTGCAGATGGGCTGCGGCAAGGTGGAAGACCGCCTTCGCCCCTCGCATCGCCGACCGGGTCACGCCGGGGTCGCGGAAGTCGCCTTCCACGGCCTCGAAGCGGCGCGGCGCCACGGCGTCGCCGTTGGCAGGGAAGTGGCGGTCCAGCCCCACGACCTCGTGCCCCTGCTGCGCGAGGTGGTTCGCCAGGTTGTAGCCGATGAATCCACCCGCCCCTGTCACCACGATCTTCGACTGGCTCATGACTCGTCCTCCTTGTGTCCGGTCACCACGCTCACATAGCCCGGGCGAAACGCGACCAGCAGGTCCAGCCGGGACACCAGCCACAGGAAAGGAAACGCCAGGCTGTACAGGCGATAGGCCTTGCCCACGGATTGGAGCTGGTTGTGCGTCGCGGGAGCGATCTCCCCTTCCCGCGCTCCGGCGCTCCCGGAGAGTTTTTTCACGTAGGCCCAGTTGATGCCCAGCTCCACCAGTTCGGTGAAGCAGCGGGAGAAGCTCGTCCGCCCGTCCGGGCAGAGGCTGGCCTGCTCGAGGAGGTCGACGAGCTCGTCGTTGCTCAGCCCGTCGCGGACATGGCCGTAGGTGGCGGTGGTCATCCCCAGGCGCTGCTTGAGGCGGTTGACCAGTCGCCCCCGGTCGCCGCCGGGCGTGGTCAGGACGACCCGCCCGCCGGGCCGCACGACGCGCTCGATCTCGCGGGTGAAGGCGGCGGGGCGTTCGATGTGCTCGTGAACGTCGATCGCCACGACCCAGTCGAACGAGCGATCCCGGAACGGCAACCGATAGCTCGTGGCGTGATAGACGGGATCGCCGAGGAGCGCGGCCATCTCGCCCAGGCTGCGCTCTTCGAGGTCGGCCCACGACCAGATGCCGCCGAGCTCGCGCAGGTGCCAGTTCATCGCGCCGTTGTTGTCGCCGCAGGTCACGAGGAGGCAGGTCGCCTCCGCGGCCAGCGGGCCGAGCAGTCGGCGAAGCACCGCCAGCCGCCGCCGCTTTTTCAGGGCCTTGCGGAACATCCGGAGCTGCCAGGCGTCCGCCCCGCGCGGCCGGGCCGGCGCGGGCGTCGGCAGCGCGGGAGAGCTGCCGACCGCCTGCACGAGGTCAGGTTCAGGCCGACGCACCGACGAAGTGATCTGCTGAGTTTCCATTGGGATCAACCATGACCGGGCGGTCCCGCCGACCGCCTCGCCGACCGGACGGACGGCGAAGCAAGACCCGGAAACCGCGGGTCGCAAAGAACCAGATGGACTTCACTGCGGATGACCCGGCTGCCTCGCTGCGAGTCGGCAGACGTGAATTCTCCCCCTGCCCGGCTTCCAGCCTGTCTCCCCTGCCTCGCCCCCCGAGGCCGGCTTCATCCGACGCGCAGTACCGTAGGCCCCCATCCCACCACCCGGCCCAGGTAGGACTTTCCCTTCCCCCTGTCCCGCCCGCCGCCCCATGCCCACCCGGGATCGCGCCCCCGCCTGCCCGATTTGCCTTCAGGGGCCTGCTGAGGGCGATCTGCTCCACTTCGCGACGCCCGGCTCGGCCGATCCGACCTCGCGCACCCGACCGCCTCGGCTTGATGATTCGTGGCTTCCCCCAGGGCCGATCCGGTATCGCCCCCGAAGCGACGCCGGCCACTCAAGCGGTGCCCGCGTCCGCGGCCGGCGCGCGGGATCGGCCAACGAACAGAAGAACGAAGTAGCCGCCGGCCGACCAGACGATCGTCCAGGCGCGCCAGACCAGCGCCGCCGCCAGCCCCAGCGCTGCCGTGCTGCCCAGTGCGGCAAAGGTGGTCATCAGCGCCCACTCCGCCAGCCCCAGCCCGCTGAGGCTGATCGGCAACAGCGCCACCGCCATCACCACCGGCACCGCGACCGCGACCGCGAGCGGCGACACGGGCTGGCCCAGCAGTCGGCAGATGAAGTAGATCAGCGCCATCGCCCCAAGATGAAACAGCAGCGACAGCCCCAGTGCCCGCGCCAGCACCCAAGGGTGTCGGCCGTGCTGGTGCAGCGACATCTGAAAACGCTCGAGCTTCCCGATCAGCCTGCCCGCCAGCCGCCACCGGCCGAGGACGCGCTGCAGCAGCCGAACCAGCGGCAGGTTCAACATCGCCAGCAGCAGGGCCAGGTAAAGCCCCGCCGCCGCGGCCACCAGCGCCACGAGCACCAGATGCTCCCGCAGCGCCGGGGCGAGCAGCACGCTCGCGACCGCCAGCGCGATCAGCACCGTCATGCCGGTGAACCGCTCGACGACGATCGACCCCAGCGCATCGCGCGGCGAACCGATCCGCCGGCTGAGCAGCACCGCCCGCACCACGTCCCCGCCTGCCGAGGAAGGCAGCAGGTGCTTGTAGAACTGGCTCAGCACGTACCAGCCGAACAGCGTCCGGAACGGCAGGCGGTGCCGGCGGGCCCGAAGGATGATCTGCCACTTGCGCACCGACACGGCCACGTTCAGCGGCGCGACCAGCAGCACGGCCGGCAGCCAGAGAAGCTCCGCGTGCGCCAGTTGCGCAACCAGCTCGCCCCAGTCCGCGAGGTGCAGCACGTAGCCCAGCAGCGCGAGGCCGATCAGGACCCGCGCCGCGGTGACCAATCGTCGTCCCCCGCGCTGCGGCTCGGTCGCCGAGCCGGTGCCGGAAGGCTGAACCTGCTCCGCAAAGTCCTGCGTGGACGGCATGCCGCTCCCCTGCCAGAATGAAGATCGCCCGATCTGCCCGGTCCCGCTGCGCACGATGCTAGGTTCGCACCGGCCCCGTCGACGGAGACGAGGCAAAAAACGGGATAAGGAGTTTCCGGAATATCGCTTCAGGGGCGTCGTCCCTGCCGGCCAAGCCCCTGCGCCGCTGCCGGGCCGCCCGGCGCGCAGGAAAACAGGCAGGGAGCCCGATGAGCTCCCTGCCTGGAATTCACTGCGTGGGATGTCGCCTGCGGTCAGGCCATCATCCGGCGACGCCGGGCGAGGTAACCCAGCCCCAGCAGCGCGAGGGCCGGGATGCCGACCGTCGCCGCGGCGGGCGAGGGAACGATCGCCTCGATCTCGGCGCTCGAAGTCGGATCCTGAAAGACGCCGTCCGCGAGGTTCTGTGTGGTGTCGACGTCGAACTGCAGCAGCGTGCCGTTCACAGGCTGCTCTTCCGCCCAGGCGCTCACATCGATGCCGAAGAACGTGCCGTCTCCGGTCAGATCGAACGTGCCGCCTGAGGTCTGGCCGTCGATGCCGGGCGCCCCGGGCCGCGCTTCAAGCTTGAACGACGTGCCGGTGCCGTAGACGGCGCCGGACATCCCGCCGACCGAATAGCTGTCGCCCTCCGGATCCGTCAGCGTGAACGAGCCGCCGTCGATGGTGCCGCCGTACTGGTTCGCCGCGGCAATCCAGTTGTACGTGAAGGTGATCTCGCCGACGAAGTCGCGGGCGGGAATATCGCCCTCCTCCTGGCCTGCGGGGGCCAGGATCTGCGTCACCTCGGTATCGAGGTCGTCGAAGAGGTTGAACGTCGCCGTGGCACTGCTGTTGCCGAGCTCTTCCGGGCTCTGCAGCGTCTGACCACTGGTGACGAAGCTGTTGAGGTCCATGTAGAGGACCGAGTCCGCGTGAGCGGCGGTCGTCATGGCCAGGGCGAGCGGGGCCGCGAGCAGCAGCGAGCCCACCTTGGCGATCCGATGAAAACTGAACATTCCTTTTTCCCTTCCTGATGCAATGCGGGGGTCGTCTTCCACCCCGCTTCTGTCTCGAAACCGTTCGATCACTGATTCAGCAAGTCGAGTGATGGTGGTTGCCTGGGCCTTCCAACCCCCTTTCCCCTCCTGTGCGGGCAGGTGCCTGTCCTGCCGACGCGATGGATGCCTCGCCTGTGCGTCGTGCCAAGCACGTCCCCTGTCTGGTAGAGGACCGCGACCTCCCGCCAGGTGCCTCACCTCGCGGATCGGATAACCAGCCCCATCGCCGCAGCCCCCCTCCAGGGAGACGTGACAGCACCCATTATGCCACGCAGTGCCACGAACGCAAGCGTAAAAGGTATGGTTCTTAGAATTAGTGTCGAATGAAGCCTTTTCGAGCCGCTGGGAGACAAAACAGGCCGAACGCTGTAACACGCTCGGCCAAAGTAGATTACCCAAATTACCTGTCTTAACGGAACCGACCTACGCCTCCCGGCGGCGGCGAAGCTGACGGGCTCCGCCCAGTGCCATCAGCCCCGCCATTCCCAGCCAGGCCGCGGCCGGCGTGGGCACCATCACCAGCAGGTCCTGCAGATCGTCGTTCGCCAGCACCCGCAGGTTGCCCGCAAAAGCCTCGGGCGAGCGGGTCAGACCCGCCAGCCAGTCGTTGGCCAGCCCCGCCCCGTCCAGCCGGGTCGCGTGGAAGCCCGAGCCGCGGGTGACGTCCCACACCGCGCCGTAGTCCGCGTTGTAGCCGTCCGCCTCGGGCGAACGCTCCGTCTCGTGGACAATCTCCCAGACCGCGGCAGAAAACGCCTCGAGTTCCCGCCCGAAACCGCCATCCAGCCACTGACTCCGGAAGTTTCGGCCCCACAGCTCCCGCAGCGCGTCGGTCTTATCTGCATCCAGCACCGTCTCCAGCGCCACCACGTCGAACTCGCCGCTGCCGACTTCCTGCGTCAGATCGATGCAGAAGCCCCAGCCCGGCAGGTGGTCGCCCAGGCCGCTGCGGTTGCTCAGCTCGAACGTGTACGCGCCCCCGTAGGCATCGACGCCTTCGTGCCCGCCGCCGGAGACGGTGATGATCCCGTCGCGGTAAGCCTCGGGGTGGTTCGTGTCAATATCGTGCGAAAGCGACACCTGCCCCTGCGTGGCCGCCAGCCCGCTCGACGCCGTGACAGCGACCGTCGCCGCTGCGAATAGAAACTTGGTCTTGCGCCAGATCATCTGTCCATCTCCTCAGAGCCTCTCGGCCGGCCGCTCCCGAAAACGGGGCGCTGCGAGCACCACCGGGGCCGTCAGGCGGCCCCCGGGGCGAGTTCAGCCGAGACCGTGTTTTGCGCTTCTTCGCCCTCCCCAGGGCGGCAATCCAACCCCGGAAACATGCCACACGCCCGGGACAAGTCAAAGGAAAACTCGGCCGGCGCCAGCTTCCGGAGTCCGTCTGGAGCGATTACACAGACCCGGCGTCCAGGCCCCGGCCCGCCGGACGGCAAGCCGCGCCGCAAGTCCATATCCAGCCGTCACTTCGCGTCTGCCAGCGAAAAGACCATGCGCCTGCACCGCATCGAACCCCCGTTTCGCAGGCCGTGGATCAACCATGGAAAGAGCACCGCATGCCAACTACGGTGCCTGAATGGGGTCCCACATGCTCCGTATAGAACCCCTGCCTGCAACCCGGACCCGGGTGGTACGCAACATTCCAGACGGAGCAGGCTACCCGGCATGGCGGGGAAGGCGATCACTTGCCCAGGGGCGTATCCGAAAACGCCTTCGCCGGCCGGAGAGCGAGCGAAGCGGCGGCAGGCAAGGAGAGCGAAGCAGACGATGCCGCCGTGCATCGCCGATGCAGCTCGACGCCACCCGGCGTCGCTGCAGCCGCTCGAAACCAGAAGGGTTTTCAGATGCGACCTGGCCCCCAGCCCTGCCGGGGG
>JBKHFW010000052.1:0-22168 GCA_046540025.1 Phycisphaeraceae bacterium | reverse complement strand
GTCGGCGTCCGGCTGCTCCTCGGGCTGTTCGGGATCGGCGGGCTGCTCTTCGGCCTGGGGCCGGGGCTGGGGCTGGGCCTCGGCCTCGGCGTCGGTCGCGCGGCGGACGGTGCCCGGGGGGAGGTACACCATCGCGCCCTCGGGCGGGACGATCCTGTAGTAATCGCCCTCCTCGGCCACGATCCGGACCTGCTCGCCCTGGCTGAGTTCAGCGTGGAAGCGGTAGCTCTCGCCCGGGCCCTCGAGGTTGGCCGGGCGGACGCGGACGCGGTCCTTGTTGACGATGCCGGCGCTGCCGTCGCCCTGGGCGTCGACGAACGCCTGCTCGACGTAGCTGTAGACCCCCTCCGGCGGCTCGATGCGGTTCCAGCCGAAGACGATGTCGCGCACCTCGACGCGCTGGCCCTGCTCGACCTCGCCGACCTTGTAGTGGATCCGGCTCGCCCCGGCGTAGACAGGAACGCTGGCCTCGTCGACGATGCCGACGAAGCCCTCATCCTGGGCCAGCGCCCGCGAGGCAGGCAGCCCGGCCGCGACGATCAGCAGAAGGCACCCCAGCCAGGTGCCCGGAAAGCGGCTCGAAACTCGTGTCATGGTTCATGCTCCCGATAGGAAAAACCGAGTCGGCGGCAACCGGCCGACCGTACCGAGGCCCCGATTCAGCGTCAAGATTGTACTACGGCAGGTCCCTGCGGATGAGATCGGTCTTTCTCGCCCCGCAGCTTGAAACTAACCCCTGCGCAGCCCCTATCTTATGGCAGCAGGCCCGGCGAGGCGAGCCGGGCCCGGCTAGCGGCGCTGAAATGGATAGACCTCGCCGAGGCCGAGCAGGCGGGTCAGCTCGTCCAGGGCGTCCCGGCTCTCGCGCAGGAGCAGCGGGTCGGCGAGGTCGGCCGGGGCGAGGCGGTCGCGGTAGCGGCGGTCGATCCAGTCGGCGAGCTTCTCCTCAAGCGCCTCGGTCAGCCAGACGCCGTCGTGGACGTTGGCGCGCTGGTGGTCGTCGAGGGTGACGCGCAGGCGGAGGCAGGCGGGGCCGCCGCCGTTCATCATGCTCTGGCGCAGGTCGACGTAGCGGACGTCGCGGATCGGCCCGAGTTCGACCAGCCGGGCGATCGCGGCCCGCACGCGCTGCATCTCCCGGCACTGCGCGGGGGCGATGAGCGTGAGCGGTCGGCCGGGCGGCTGGACGAGCTGGCTGTTGAAAAGGTAGCTCGCGACCGCCTCGGCCAGCGGCACGGCCTCGGCAGACACTTCCAGGGCGGTCAGCTCCTGCGAAAAAGCCTCGCGGTACGCCTCCCGCAGGCGGTCGATCGCGGCGGGCGTATCCACGAAGGCGTCCGCATGGTAGAGAAAAACCCCGAGGTGGCCGACGCTGATGACGTCGTTGTGAAACACCCCGGCGTCGATGGCCCGCGGGCTCTGCTGAAGCAGGACCGTCCGCCGGGGGTCGAGGCGGTGCAGGCGGGCGACCGCCTCGGACGCCTCCCGGCTCTGGCGCGCGGGGTACTTGCCCGGGGCGGGGGCAGACGGGTCGAGGCTCTGGCTGCCGAAGACGAACAGCTCCACGCCCGGCGAATCGTGCGCGGGGGCGAGGCGGGTGTGGTTCGCGGCCCCCTCGTCGCGGGTGTGCAGCGATTCGGGCAGGGGCGGATGGTGAGCGAAAAGGGCCTCGTCGGGGAAGATCCGCTGAAACAGCCGGGCGGTGAAAGGCGGCTCGAGGGAGCGGTGCAGCTCGCTGACGAGGTTGGCGGGGGTGAAGTGGCCCCGCCCGTCGGCCGCGTCGGGCGCGGGGGAGACGGTCGCGGCGTTCGCGGCCCACATGCTCGAAGCGCTGTAGCAGGCGGCGAGCAGCCGCGGCGCCTCGCGGGCGGCGGCGTCGAGAACCTCCGGGTCCGACCCGGTGAAGCCGAGCCGGCGGAGCAGGCGCAGGTCGGGCCTGGGCTGGGGCGGCAGGACCGCCTGCGGGAGCCCGAGGTCGGCGAGGAGCTTCATCTTGGCGAGGCCCTGGCGAGCCGCGTCACGCGGATTGGCAATGCGGTGGCGGTGCGCAGCCGAGGCGAGATTGCCCATGGAGAGGCCGGCGTAGTTGTGCGTGGGGCCGACGAGGCCGTCGAAGTTGGCTTCGGAATAAGGCATGGGGTGAGGGCCCGAGTGCCCATCTGGGGCTGTTTTCATGGATGCCGGTCCGGCGTGAGGCCGGGCAGTGGGGTTTCGGGGAGGGTCAGTTGTTCGGCTTCGAGGCTGGCGACGGGGTAGGAGCAGAAGTCGGCGGCGTAGAAGCCGCCGGGGCGGTTGTTGCCGCTTTTGCCCACCCCGCCGAAGGGGAGTCGGCCGGAGGCGCCGGTGGTCTGGCGGTTCCAGTTGACGACGCCGGCGCGGATTTCGCGGTAGAAGCGCTCGAAGCGGTCGCGATGGTCGCTGAAGAGCCCCGCGGCGAGGCCGAAGGCGGTGCGGCTAGCCTCGGCGATGGCGCTGTCGAGGTCGGGTGTGCGGACGAGTTGGAGCAGTGGGCCGAAGATTTCGGTGTCGGAGCGGTCGGGGACGCGTGTGACATCGACCAGGCCGGGCGTGACGAGGGCGCCGGAGCGCGGGCTGGGTTCAGCGGGCACGACTGCCCTGCCGCCGCGGTGAAGGAGGGCTTCCTGCGCGCCCAGGAGGTGGCGGGCCGCGGCGGGCGAGATGAGCGGGCCCATGAACGGCTCGGGCTCGTCGGCGGGGAGTCCGACGCGGAGGCGGGCGATCTGCTCGACCAGGCGACCCACGAAGGCGTCGCCGGCCGCGCCTTCGAGGACGATCAGCCTGCGGGCGCAGGTGCAGCGCTGGCCGGCGGTGACGTAGGCGGAGACGGCGGCGAGATAGGCCGCGGCCGCGGGGTCGGCGACGTCGTCGACGACGAGGGGGTTGTTGCCGCCCATCTCGAGGGCGAGGATGCGCTCGGGGTGCGGGGCGAGGGTTTTGCTCAGAGCGACCCCGGCCTCATAGCTGCCGGTGAAAAAGAGGCCGTCCAGGCCGTCGTGCCGGGCGAGGGCGACGCCGGTGGCGCGGCCGCCCTGGACGAGGTTGACCACCCCGGCGGGCAGGTCGGCGGCATGCCAGATCTCCATCATCTTCTCCGCGACCAGCGGCGCGAGCTCGCTGGGCTTGAAGACGACCGTGTTGCCCGCGGCGAGGGCGGGAACGATCTGGCCGTTGGGCAGGTGGCCCGGCATGTTGAACGGCCCGAGCACGGCGACCACGCCGTGCGGCTTGTAGCGCGTCACGCCGCGGCCGCCGGCGACGTCGCAGGCGGTCTCGGCCCGCCGCTCGCGGAGCGCTTCGAGCGAAAGGGGAACCTTGTTGATCATCGCCCGCACTTCGGTCGCGGCTTCCCAGCGCGGCTTGCCGGTGTCGGTGACGATGGCGGCGGCCATTTCGCCCTGGCGGCTGTCGAGCGCATCCGCGAAGCGGCGGAGGACGGCTTCTCGCTCGGCGAGGCTCAGCCCGGCCCAGCCGGAGGCGGCGGCGCGGGCGGCGGCGACCGCCTCGCTCACTTCCTCCGCGGTGGCGGACCGCCCTTCCCAGCAGGGTGCGCCCGTAGCGGGGTCCCGGGAGGCGAGCGCTTCGCCCGCTCCCTGGCGCCATCGGCCGGCGAGGTAGTGACTCATCGCGGGGCTCCTTTCACCTGGTCGCCGGTTCGCAGGGTGACCCAGCGCACCGGATCGCCCGGGCCGAGTTCGAGCGTCCCGGCCGCCTCGCGGGGCAGTCGGACGCGGCCCCCGACCGGCTCC
Source organism: Phycisphaeraceae bacterium (assembly GCA_046540025.1). Classification (GTDB taxonomy): domain Bacteria; phylum Planctomycetota; class Phycisphaerae; order Phycisphaerales; family Phycisphaeraceae; genus JBKHFW01. Next base: position 18,401 of record JBKHFW010000052.1, on the reverse strand, counting down.
AGCCGGGTGAGGCAGGCGCGGAAATCCCGCCGCGTGTTGCTGACGATGCAGGGCGGGGACTCGAGATCGCCGTTCGCCAGCTCGGCGAGCTCGGCGGTCCGGCTTTCCTTCACGCTGCGTACCTGGTCGCGGGGGCAGCGGAGGACGGGGCCGGCCTCGAAGATGTCGACCATGTCGGCGAGGCGGAACCCCTCGGCCTCGAGGATGCGCTGGGCGGGGACCGTCTCGTCGTGGGGGCGGGCGATGACGGTCTGCGCTTCGGGCGGGAGCAGCGGGATGTAGATCGGGTGCACCGGCATGAGGTCGGCGATGAACTGCTTGTCGGTGGCGGAGAGGTAGTCGGCGGTGACGTATTCGAGGTCGAAAAAGTGCCGCCCCACCGCTTCCCAGAACGGGGAGTGGCCGTTTTCGTCGACGACGCCGCGCAGTTCGGTGATGATCTCGGCGTCAAAGAAGTCGCGGTGGTCGGCGACGAAGAGGAATCGCGAGAGCGAGAGCAGCCTGCCGAGCCCACCCTGGCGGGCGTCCGGGTGGAGGAAGAGCGAGCCGACTTCGCTGGGCCCGGAGTGTTCACGGACGAGGTGGAGGGTGCGGATCTCCTTTCGCACGCGGAGCTGGCGGGAGTGGTGGATTTCGGTTTCGATGCGGTAGGCGTAGAAGGGTTCGAACCCGCCGACCTTGGAGAGCAGGCCGGAGGTGCCGACGATGCGGCGGGTTTTGAGGTTTTCGAGGACGAAGAGGTAGCGTTCGCCGGCGGGCCGTTCGCCTTCGAGTTTCTCGAAGCCGCGCTGGGAGTCGCGGACGCGGCGTTCGAGCAGGGCCTGGTCGCGCGGGAGGGTGGTGAGGCCGAAGCCGGTGAGGTGGGCGAGCTCGAGCAGGTCGGGCACGTCTTGCTGGCTGACCGGTCGGATGACGAACATCGCGAGCGTCTCCTCAGCCGGGCGCGGACTGGTTGCCGCCGTTGATTATTTTAGGCGGCGGTTCGAGTTCGCCCGCGGCGTACTTCATCAGCAGCAGCGCGGCGAGGCGGGCGCGTTCGGTGAGGCTGGGCAGGATGAGCTGCTCGTCGCGGGAGTGGATGCCCGAGCCGCGCGGGCCGAGGGTGTCGACGGTGGGCAGGCCGGCGGCGGCGAGGCGGTTGCCGTCGCACACCCCGCCGCTGGGGCGCCAGGTGAGCTTGAGGCCGAGGTCCCGGCCGCAGCCGGCGATCTGCTCGAGCACGGTGCGTGTGGGCGCGTCGAGCGGCTTGACCGGGGCGCCGAAGCCGCCCTGGAGGGTGGACTGGTAGCCGTCGCGCCACTGGAGGCGGCCGAGCAGGCGGGTAAGCTCGTGTTCGACGCGCTGCTGGTCGGATTCCTCGTGGATGCGGATGTTGAAGCGGCAGACGGCGAGGTCGGGCACGACGTTGACCGGCCCGCCGCCGACGATGCGGCCGACGTTGACGGTGACGCCGGGGAGCTGGCGGTTGAGGTCGTCGAGTTCGGTGACGGCCTGGGCGAGGGCGTGGACGGCGTTTCGGCCCCGGTGGAACTCGCGGCCGGCGTGGGCGGCGCGTCCGCGGACGACGAGGGTGAAGTTGCCTGAGCCCTTGCGTGCGCCGACGAGCACGCCGTCGGGGAGGCTGGGTTCGAAGACGAGTCCGACGTCGGCCTGGCGGGCGACGGTAGCGAGCAGCGGTGCCGAGCCGGGCGAGCCGAACTCCTCGTCGGGATTGAGCACGACCTGCCAGCCGAGGTCGTCGGCGACGTCGCTCTGCTCGAACGCGGCGAGGGCGGTGAGCAGGACGGCGATCCCCCCTTTCGCGTCGGCGACGCCGGGGCCGGCGAGGACGCCGCCGGGCAGTTGGCGGACGTTCTGGAACGGGTGATCGGGCGGGAAGACGGTGTCGTAGTGGATGGCCAGCAGGGCCTGGCGTGGTGCGTGGGGCCGTTTTCGCAGGACGAGGGCCTGCCCCAGCGGCAGCGTGCGGGGCCGACCGGTCTCGCCGATGGCCTGGAGCGGGGGCAGGTCGGTTCGGCTGAGTTCGGCGTCCAGCGGCTCGGCGTCGCGGGCGAGCTCGTCGGCGAGGCGGGCGAGGCCGGCGAGGTGCAGGCTGCCGGTGTTGATGGCCGACCAGCGGGCGACCTGCTCGGCCATCGCCGCGTGCTGATCGGCGATCCAGTCCAGCGGGGGTTGGTATCGCGGGTCCATCGCGTGGTTCCGAACTCGTGTCCCGGCGGCGGTTGCCGGGTGGCGGGGGATGATAGGCGTGCCCGGGGGCGGGTTTCGCCCCGGCACAAGGCTGTCCGGACGGCGCGGGATGCACGGGCTGGGCGGCCCGGAGAACCCCGATCGGACTAAATCCCGGGCCAGTCTGAGCCGAAAAATGGAATAAGGATGATTACTTATGCCTGCTGCGCCGCGTGGCGTGGGGGCGTGGCTCGAAGTCCCGCGACGGGGAAGCGATGCGATGAAGATTCTTCTGGTCGACGATTCCAGGACCATGCGGAACATCCAGAAGGGGATTCTGGCCCAGCTCGGGCACACGGATATCGTCGAGGCGGCGGACGGTCTGGATGCGCTGAGCAAGGCCGGGGCGGAGCGGTTCGATCTGCTGCTGGTGGACTGGAACATGCCCCAGATGGATGGGCTGACGTTTGTGAAGCAGTATCGTCCGAAGTTCCCCGAGACGCCGATCATCATGGTGACGACCGAGGCGGAGAAGAGCCGGGTGGTCGAAGCGATCAAGGCCGGGGTGAACAACTACGTCGTGAAACCTTTCACGCCCGAACTGCTGAGCCAGCGGATCAACGAGACGCTGGCCACGGCCGGGGCCGCTTAGCTTTTTCCCGGGGGAGCGAGGATCCGCCATGGCTGACGGTCGCTCGAATGCGTCGATCCAGGTCGAGTTGGCCGACGACAAGTCGGTGGCGCGGCTGATCGTGCCGCCGGGCCTGCCGCGGGATTTCGTCACCGAGCAGCTCTGCCGAACGGTGCTGCGTGAGGCGGGCGTGGCGTGGGACGCGGCGGTAGCGAAGCAGGTGGCGAAGATGCTGGACGCGCTGCCGCCGGAGGGCGAGAAAGGCGATTTCGTCGTCGCCCGCTCGGTGCCCGTGCGTCACGGCGAGGACGCGGTGATCGAGTGGCTGGTGGACGAGACGGAGGTCGATCGGGAGGAGCTGAGCCACTACGACCGCAGCGCGTACGTGCTGGTCGAAAGCGGTCAGACGATCGCCCGCATCACGCCGCCGACGCACGGCGAGGACGGCCGGGACGTGACGGGCAAACCGCTGATCGCCCAGCCGGGGCGGGACGTGGAGCTCAAGCTCGACGAGACGGTCATGCGCAGCAGTCAGGGGGAGCTGGTGGCGCAGATCGAGGGCGTGCTCGTGCGCAGCGGCGAGGAGGTGCGCATCAGCCCGCAGCTCGAGGTGCCCGACTACGTCGACTTTTCGACCGGGAACATCGACTTCGACGGCGACGTCGTCGTGGGCAAGGGCATTCGCGACTGCTTCCTCGTCGCGGCGACGGGGAACGTGGAGGTGTCGGGGCTGATCGAGGCGGCGACGATCCGCTGTGGCGGCGACCTGATGGCCCGCGGCGGCATGGCCGGCCGGGAGCGCGGCGAGGTGCACGTCGGCGGCAGTCTGCACGCGCGGTACCTGGACAACCTCGAGGGCGACGTGGGCGGCGACCTGGTCGTCGAGCGCGAGGCGATCAACGCCTGGCTCGGCGTCAGCGGCGAGGCGCAGGTGGCCCGCGGGTCGATCATCGGCGGGAAGCTGACGGTGGCCAAGCGCATCGAGGCGGCGAGCCTGGGCAGCGCAGCCGGCGTGACGACGCGGCTGGTGCTGGGGCGGCTGCCGAAGCTGGAGAAGCAGCTCGCCGAGCTCAAGTCGATCATCACCCGGCTCAAGCAGCGGCTGGAGAAGCTGGAGGAGGAGCAGCTCCGCCTCAAGCAGGCCGGGCGGCTCGGCCCCGAGCAGGCCGAGCGGCAGACGGAGCTTTCGTTCGAGATGCAGCAGGCGCAGGGCAACCTCGCCAAGGCGCGCGGGGCGCACGCGACGCTGCACCAGCGGATCGAGACGCGGCGGTGCGTCGATCTGAACGTGACGCGAACGCTGCACCCGGGGGTGGTGCTGATCTTCGACGATCACGCCTACCTGTTTTCCGATCCGCTGAGCGGGCCGGTGCGGATCGAGCGCGGCGAGGACGGGGAGCTGGTGTACCGGCAGGGTTCTTCTTCAGGACCGCGGCCGCTGGCCCAGATCACCTCCGTGCGGGCGGCTGACGAGGCCCTCCGGCGGGACGGGAGCGAGCAAACATGCGAGTAGTCGTTGTCGATGATTCCGCGTTCATGCGGCGGGCGATCCGCTCGATGCTGGAGAGCGATTCCCAGATCGAGGTCGTCGCGGTGGGCCGCAACGGCCGGGAGGGCCTGGAGCTGGTCAAAAAGCACAAGCCCGACCTGGTGACGCTGGACATCGAGATGCCGGAGATGGACGGGCTGACCGCGCTTCGGCACATCATGCGCGCGTGTCCGACGCAGGTGCTGATGGTGAGTTCGCTGACCACCGAGGGCTCGCACGCCGCGCTGCGGGCGCTGCAGCTCGGGGCGGCGGACGTGCTGGCGAAGGACGCGAGCCAGTTCTCGCTGTCGATCACGAACCTGCAGGCGGACCTGCTCGCCAAGGCGAAGGCGCTGGCGGGCTCGGCATCGCGCCGGCGGCTGGCGCAGCGGACGGCGGCGCCGGTGGTGGACGTGCCGCGGTTCCGTCCCGGGCAGTTCGACGTCGTGTGCATCGGCGCGAGCACGGGCGGGCCGCCGGTGCTGGAGGCGGTATTGGCGGTGCTGCCGGCGGAGCTCAGCGCGCCGATTGTCGTGGCGCAGCACATGCCGGCGATTTTCACCGAATCGATGGCCGAGCGGCTGTCGCGGGCGTGCCGGTTGCCGGTGCATCACGTGTCAGCGTCGATGCCGATGCCGCGTGAGGGGATCTGCATCGCGGTGGGCGGCAAGCATCTGCACGTGGAGAAGTCGGGGCTGGCGAAGTGGCAGTTGCGCGTGAGCGATCAGCCGCGTGAGGCGCTGTACCGCCCGAGCGTGGATGCGCTGTTCGACTCGGCCGGCCGGGCCGCGGGCGCGCGAGCGCTGGGCATCGTGCTGACGGGAATGGGTTCGGACGGCCTGGAAGGCGGGCGGACGTTGCGGCAGGCGGGCGGCACGCTGCTCGCGCAGAGCGAGGAGACCTGCGTCGTCTACGGGATGCCCAAGGCGGTGACGGAGAACGGGCTGGTGTCGGCGAGCCTGCCGCCTCGGGGGATCGCGCAGGCGCTGCGCAGCCTGGCGAGGCCAAGCTCGGCCGTGGCGTGAACTGGCGGGCCGATCTGGCCGAAGTTGGGATTGGGAGCAGCAGCCTTATGAACATGAGTACCCGCAACCGCTCGGCCGACGTCGGCAGCGCCGTGGAACAGCCGCTTCGCGTCGGCCGACTGCTCGTGGTCGCCGACGCCCAGACCGCGGCGCAGGTGAGCCGCGTGGCCGAGGCGGTCGAGTATGCCCGCCGGGGCGAGTCGGGACGGTGGGAGATCGATCTCGCCGCGTCGGCCAAGCAGGCGATGCGGCACCTGTCCGCGTCGGCGGCGGCCGACGACGGCTACGACCTGATGGTGCTGGCGCTGGATACCGACGGCGTCGAGCAACTGGCCGACCGGGCGACCGGGCGGCTGGTGCTGCTGCACGCGGCGGGTCTGGACGTGCCGCTGGCGCTGGAGGGCGGTTCGGGCGCGCCGGGCGATCCGGTCGTGCTGAACAACCCGCTGACCGGGCCGGACCTGGCGAAGCTGACGCTGGTGCTGGACGTGCTGGCGTCGCGGCGGCTGGACGTCGCCCCCGGGCCGGAGCGGGCGTCGCGGGCGCGTTCGCTCGACGCCCTGCCGGACCTGGGCCGGTTCCGCAGGCGGCTCAAGCAGTCGCTCGCGCGGAGTCGGCGGGACGCGTCGGCGCGGTTTGCCGTGCTGCTGCTGGACCTCGACCGCTTTAACGTGATCAACCAGACGGTGGGCCACGAGGCGGGCGACGAGCTGCTGACGGCGGTGGCGGATCGGCTGGAGGCGTGCCTTGCCTGCAGCGGGACGGGGGGCGATTCGGGGAGCCACCTGCTCGCGCGGATGGGCGCGGACACGTTTTTGATACTGGTCGAGGGGGTTGCGGGCGAAGAGGACGCGCTGCGGCTGGCGGAGCGGATCGACGACGCGCTGCGCGGCGATTTCACCTGCGGCGGGCGCAAGGTGCGCGTGGCGACGACGACGGGGATCGCGCTTGCGGACGCCGGCTACGACCGGGCGGAGCAGGTGCTGCGTGACGCCGAGCTGGCGCTTCGCCGGGCGAAGGCGCACGGGCGAGGCAGCGCGCTGCTGTTCGCCCCGGACATGCGGGAGGAGACGACGAGCCGGCTGGACATCGAGCACGAACTGGACCAGGCGGTTTCTCGCGAGCAGCTTCGTTTGGACTATCAGCCGATCGTGAATCTCGGCAGCGGCGAAGTGGTCGGTTTCGAGGCGCTGCTTCGCTGGGACCACCCCCGGCTGGGGCGGGTTTCGCCGGGGCGGTTCATCCCCGTCGCGGAGGAGACCGGGCTGATCGTGCCGCTCGGCCGATGGGTGCTCGAGGAGGCGTGCGCGCAGCTCGGACGCTGGCTCCGGATGGGGATGAAGCAGTTGCCGGGCATGAGCATCAACCTTTCGCGTCGCCAGCTCACCCGGCCGGGCCTGGTGGAGCAGGTGGCGCACTGCCTGGAGGCGAACGATCTTCCGCCCGGGCTGGTGCATCTGGAAATCACCGAAAGCGCGCTGATGGAGGACGCCCCCGCCGGCGCGGCCGCGCTGGAGGGGCTGCGTCAGCTGGGCGTGCGTCTGAGCATGGACGACTTCGGCACGGGGTATTCGTCGCTGGCGTGCCTGCACCGGTTTCCGCTGGACGTGTTGAAGATTGATCGCTCGTTCGTGTCGAACATGGGGCTTCGCCGGGACTACACGGCCGTGGTGCAGGCGATCGTGTCACTGGCGCACAACCTGGGAATGGCGGTGATTGCCGAGGGCATCGAGACGCCGGACCAGGTGCTCCAGCTCCAGGCGCTCGACGCGGACCTCGGGCAGGGGTATCACTTCGGTCGGCCGATGAACGCCGGGGCGGCGGAGCAGTTGCTGCGCCTGGGGCGCGTGCATCGGCAGAGTGCGTGAGCGCTCGGGCCCGAGGGCCAAGGGGGGGAGGCGGAGCGTTCCGACGGCGCGGGGAGGGGACACCGCATGCGAATGCGGTGGCCGTCGCGTCCCCGAATCAGCCTTTCAGCAACCCCTGGCGGCGGTCGAAGATGTCGTCCAGGCGTTTGGTCAGCGGCGGGGTCTTGCTCGGCTCATCGATGCGGGCGGCGATCCGGGTGAGGAAGCGGATCAGGCCGTGGTAGTCGGCGAGGGCGATCGATTCGGAGTCGATCTTCCCGGTCTCCTCGTTCATGTTGTGGTAGTTGCCCAGGGGCAGGCAGAGGCTGGAGGCGGTGACGCCGAGCGCCTGGAAGGCGGTCGCTTCGCAGGTGCCGCCTGCCATGAGCTTGCGCTGCCACTTGAAGGATTCGTCCTCCGATTCGAGCTGCTCGCCGATCTTGCCCAGGCGGTAGGTGAGTTCGGGGTCGAAGGTGCTCGTGCGGTCGCCGACGCGGAGGATCGGCCCGCCGCCGATGGGCGAGTCGGGGAAGCTTTTGGAATTTTCCAGCGTGATCAGCCGGCTGTCCGGGGGGATGAAATTGGCCCGGCAGGTGCCGATGGCGCCGACGAAGCCGACCTCCTCGGCCCGGGTGAGCAGGACGCGCACGTCGGGTCGGCCGGGCAGCTTGCCGGCGTCCTCGAAGGCGGCGAGCGCGGCGGCGACGGCGGCGAGGTCGTCGCAGGCCGGGGCGTGGAGTCGGCCGCGCTCGTCGATGCGCGGGGCGGGGAGGTTCCAGGTCATCACGTCGCGGGGCGCGGCGTCGGATGGCTCGTCGAACTCGACGCGCACCTGCTGGTCGCGTCCGCCCGATGCGTGCTCGGCTGGCTGGTCATCGCGATTGAGCAGCTCGGCGACTCGGCCGGGCCCGAGCGTGCGCTCGCCGTGATGGATGACGACCTCGCTGCCGACGAAGAAGGCGTCGCGGACGCCGCCCCGGAACTCGGCCTCGACCATGTGGCCGGCGACGCGGGTGACGACGAAGGCGGGGTGATCCAGGTGGGCCTGGAAGATGATCGGCCCGGCGGCGCGGGCGTGCTCGCGCTGCAGCATGAGGTTGCCGTAGCGGTCGCGGCGGAGGCGGACGGTGCTGCGGCGGTCGGCCCAGGCCTCGATCCAGTCGATCACCCGGTCTTCCCTTCCCGCGGCGGTGGGGATGCCGGTAAGCCGGGTCAGATAACGCTCGTGGTTTTCCTGCTTAGTCGCCATGAACAGATTTCCCTGAAACCGTAAGATATTGCCCCGATGGAAGGCGAGTCGAACACCAGTCTGGCCGTGGACGCCCGGGACCTGCGGATTCTCCGCGGGGGTCAGGCGATCCTCGACGGCGTGAGCTGCCGCATCGAGCGCGGCACCTGTGCTGCCATTCTAGGGCCTAACGGCTGCGGCAAGACGACCTTTGCCCGAGCGCTCACCGGGCAGATCTTCGCGAGCTGCGGCGAGGTGAGCGTGCTGGGTGAGACGCTCGGCCGAACCGACGTGCGGGCGCTGCGGCGGCGGATCGGGCTGGTGAACCCGCTTTGCGACCAGGGGCAGGGCCACGTGCCCGGCGCGGTCGTGGACGGCGAGCTGACGGCGCGGGAAGCGGTGGTGACCGGCTTTTTCGGGACGATCGGGCTGTACGACCGCCCCACTGCTGCCCAGTTCGACCGGGCGGACGCGGTGCTCAGGCAGGTGGGGCTGTCGCATCGGCGGGAGCTGCGTTTCGGGCTGCTGTCGACGGGTGAGCAGCGTCGGGCGATGATCGCGCGGGCGCTGGTGCACATGCCGGAGCTTTTGATTCTCGACGAGCCGACGACGGGGCTGGACATTCCGGGTCGCGAGCAGGTGCTGGCGTGCGTGGAGCTGGTGCTGTCGCAGCCTGATCCGCCGGCGGTGCTGATGATCACGCACCACGTCGAGGAGCTTTCGCCGCGGACGCGTCAGGTGATGATGATGCGCGGAGGGCGATTCATCGCGGCCGGCCCGCCCTGCCAGGTGGTGACGCCGGAGATGCTCAGCGAGACATATGGCTGCAAGGTGTACGTCCGCCGATTGCACGGGCGGTACTGGCTGGAGGTGCTGCCCGAGGCGTGGCTGGACCTCGTGGACGCCCGGCCGGCGGAAGTGGGAGCCGGCGAGGAGGTTCAAGGGAGCTAGCGGGATCCCGCAGAAGAACTCTCTACCCCTCTGTGGGCCCGGCGTGCAGTTCGGTGCTAGGATGTGGTCATGGTTCAGTCTCCCCCCCGGCCAAAGAAGCTCGATCTCAAGAGGGACGAGGCGCTGACCGTGCACTGGTCGGACGGGCGGGTGTCGGTGTATCCGATCCCCTACCTCCGCCGGATGTCTCCCTCGGCCGACCAGCGGGAGCTGCGCCAGGAGATGGAGAAGAATCCGCTGACGGTGCTGCCGTCGGGGCCGGGGTCGGGGCCGCTGACGGCGACGGGGGCGGAGCTGGTGGGCAACTACGCCGTGCGGATCTCCTTTTCCGACGGGCACGACACGGGGATCTACTCCTGGAAGTACCTGCGCGAGATCGACCCGGCGGGCGACCCGGAGGAGCAGCCGGGGGGCGGATCGTGAGCCAGGTGACGCTGCCCCTGACCGACGATGCCGGCCGGGCGATCGAGCTCGACGAGCCCGCGGCCTATCTGCACCCGGTCCGGGTCCTGGAGCACGACGTCGATGGGCTCGGCCACGCCAACAACGCGGTCTATCCGCGGTGGATGGACGAAGCGGCCTATGCTCACTCGGCGGCGGTCGGGTACGACTGGGCGCGCTACCAGCAGATCGGCGCGGCGTTCGTAGTGCGCCGGCACGAGATCGACTATCTCGGCATGGCGCTGCCGGGCGATCGGCTGATCGCGGCGACGTGGCCGACGGAGATGGAGCGGGTTACCGCGTGGCGGCGGTACCAGATCGTGCGGCTGAGCGACGGGGAGACGCTGGTGCGGGCGCTGACGCGGTGGGTGTGGCTCGATCTGGAGCGCGGTCGGCCGCGGCGGATCCCGGCCGAGGTGATCGAGGCGTTCGGCTGCGCGGGGCGCGCGGCCCGCTGAGGCGGCGCGGGGGCGCATTTCTGGCACGGCCGACCTGGCGGCGCCGATACGCTGAATAGCGATTTCAGCCTGATCTCCGGGCCAACTCAAGGGGATCAAGGCGTTTTAATGCTTTCGTAACCCATTGCTCACAATCCCGGCGTACCCTCCATGCCAGGTGATGATTATCCCGAGGGGGAAGCTTCCCCCCTGTCTTACGAAGGAGAGCGTTCGATGACAGGTAAGCGACAGATGAGGACCGCCGCGGCGGCCCTGGTGGGTCTGACGGCGGCCCCGGCGTGGGCGCAATCGGCCGAGGAATTGCAGAACCAGATCGCGGATCTGCAGGTCCAGGTCGCCGAGCTGCGGCAGCAGGAGAGCGAGGACTGGCTCAACGGGCAGCGCAAGGCGCAGGTCGAGGAGCTGGTCCGCGAAGTGCTCGCCGACGCCGACGGCCGGGCGGGCATGACCGGCGGGGCCGTGCTGGCGGGCCACGACGGCGACCACTTCTACCTCACCAGCGAGGACGGCAGCTACCTCATGGAGATCGCCGGCCAGCTCCAGTTCCGCTGGATCGGCGACAGCCAGGACGGCCGGGACGACGAGAACGACAGCGGCTTCCAGTTCCGCCGGGCGAAGCTGAACTTCTCCGGCCACGTCGCCGACCCGAAGCTGAGCTACGAGCTGACGCTCGCGCACAGCCGCAAGGACGGCAACATCGGCCTCGAGGACGCGGTCATCGGCTATGAGCTGTACGACAACGTGGAGGTTCTTTTCGGCAAGTCCAAGCTGCCGTTCCTCCGCGAGGAGCTGGTGAGCTCGAAGCGTCAGCTCGGCGTGGACCGGTCGCTGGTGACCGAGTACTTCACGCTCAACCGCGGCGAGCAGGTTCAGCTCGCCATGGCGGGGGAGAACGTCCGCGGGGCGGTGTCGCTCAACGACGGCGCCAACTCGGACTGGACCGATTACAACCGGGACGACGTCGAGTTCGCCGTGACCGCCCGGGGTGATCTCAAGCTCGCCGGCGACTGGGGCCAGGCGAAGGACTTCATCGCCTGGGGCGACCGGGCCGACCTCGGCGCGTTCGTCGGCGGTGCCGTGCACTACCAGGCCGGCGACGGCGAGAACGGCGAGGACCGGGACTACTTCGCCTGGACGGTGGACGGCCTCGTCGAGACCGGCCGACTGAGCGTGATGAGCGCCTTCCACGGCGGGCACGTCATGTTCGACGACGACCTCGGCACGGACGACCGGGACATGTACGGCCTGGTCGCGCAGGCGGGCTACCTGCTGCCCGGCAACAAGTGGCAGCCGTTCGCCCGCTGGAACTGGATCGACGACGGCCTCGACGCGACCGAGGACGACCTCCAGGCGGTGTCGGCCGGCGTGAACTACTTCCTCAGCGGCCACGCCGCGAAGTTCACCACCGACGTGGTCTACGTCTACGAGGGCGCCGCCGCGGGCAACCCGTCGACGGGCGCGATCGACAACCCCTCCGGCGCCAGCGCGTTCAGCAGCGGCCTGGGCATGGGCGGGTTCGATCCGGGCATCGACGAAGACTTCTACGCCCTGCGGGCCCAGTTCCAGCTCCTGTTCTAAGATCGATGATGCCGCGGCCGGCCTCCTCGCGGCCGGGCGCGGGCGGGTGGCGAGAGCCGCCCTGGCGAGGAACCTGCCGGGTCGCGAGGCGAGCGTCTCGCGGCCCGTTTTTCTGCCGGCAGCCGATGTATTTTCACCCCTTTCCCGCGCCTGCGGGCGCTGCCGAACCGGAGAGGAAAAGAAAGATGCGCGCAAGCGAAGAGTCTGACGGGCCGACGATTCTGATTGTCGAGGACGAGCAGGATCTGCTGGAACTGCTCAGCTACAACCTCAGCCGGGAGGGCTACGAGGTGGCCACCGCGACGAGCGGAGAGGCGGGTCTGAAGCTGGCGCGCTCGACCCCGCCGGACCTGGTGCTGCTGGACCTGATGCTGCCGGGGATCGACGGTCTGGAGGTCTGCCGAACGCTCAAGAGCCGGGACCGCACGGCGGAGTCGGCGGTGATCATGCTCACGGCACGGGGCGAGGAGGCGGACATCGTTCGCGGCCTGGAGATGGGCGCGGACGACTACCTGACCAAGCCGTTCAGCCCGCGGGTGCTGCTCGCGCGGATCAAGGCGGTGCTTCGCCGGCGCGACCGCGAGCCGGCGGAAGGCGGCGGACGGGTGACGGAAGCGGGCGGGGTGACGATCGATCCCGAACGCCACGAGGTGACCGTGCAGGGCGAGCGGGTGGAGCTGACGGCGACGGAGTTTCGGCTGCTCCAGCTTCTGGCAAGCCGGGCCGGGCGGGTGTTCACCCGGCAGCAGATCATCGAGGCGCTGCACGAGGGGTTCGCGGCGGTCACGGACCGATCGGTGGACGTGCAGGTGGTGGCGCTGCGCAGGAAACTCGGCGAGGCGGGCGGTAAGATTGAGACCGTCCGGGGTGTCGGCTACCGCTTCGCGGAGTAAGCCCGCCGCCCCGGCCCGGGATGATGGGGAGCTTGATGATCCTCGCCCAGGGCATTTTGAATCTGCCGGCCGAGCTCGCGGTGCTGAGCCTCATCGCGGGGGGCGCGGCGATCACGGTCGTGGTGCTGCTGCGCCGGCGGCGGGCGCTTGCGCGGATTCGGCGGGCGGCCCGCCGGCTGGCGCTGGGTGATCTCGGCGAGCGCATCGAGCCGTCGGGCCCCGCGCACATGCGGGCGCTGGCGAAGTCGCTGAACCAGATGGCGGCGCAGCTCCAGGAGCGCCTCGCCACGGTCATGCAGCAGCGCAACGAGCTCGGTGCGGTCCTCTCGTCGATGGTCGAGGGCGTGCTGGCGATCGACGGCGAGGAGAAGGTGCTCAGCCTCAACCGGGCTGCGGCGCAGATGCTCGAGGTGGACCCGCGCGACACGATCGGCCGACCGATCCAGGAGGCGGTGCGCAACTCGGCCTTGCAGCAGTTCGTCAGCGAGGCGCTGCGGCAGAGCCAGGCCGCGCAGATTGAGGTGAGCCTGCTCAGCCGGGCCCCGGGTGAGCGGACGTCGCGTCAGGTGCAGGTGCAAAGCGCCACCCTGCGCGATGCCGGGGGAGCGCGGATCGGGGTGGTGATTGTGCTGCACGACGTGACGCAGCTCAGGCGGCTGGAGTCGGTTCGGCAGGAGTTCGTGGGCAACGTGTCGCACGAGCTCCGCACGCCGGTGAGCACGATCAAGGCGGCGGCGGAGACACTGATGTCAGCTAACGAGGACGTCGACCCGGCCAGGCAGCGGTTTCTGGAGATGATCGAGCGGCAGGCGGACCGGATGGGGGCGATCGTGGACGATCTGCTGAGCCTGGCTCACATCGAGCAGGAGAGCGGGGAGATCCGGGCGCAGCTCGAGCCGACGCGGGTGGCCGAGGTGATCCGCCGGGCGAGCGAGCCGGTGGTGGAGCGGGCGGAGTCGAAGTCGATGGAGCTGGAGATCGACTGCGACGCCGAGCTCGAGGCGCTGGCGAACCCCCCGCTGCTCGAGCAGGCGGTGGCGAATCTGGTGGAGAACGCGGTGAAGTACGGCCCGGAGGGCGCGCGGGTGGACGTGCTGGGGCTGGCGGACGGGCAGGAGGTGGTGATCGAGGTGCGCGACACGGGCCGAGGCATCGAGCCGCAGCATCTGCCACGGATTTTCGAGCGTTTCTACCGCACGGACCGCGCCCGCAGCCGGGCGGTGGGCGGCACGGGGCTGGGCCTGTCGATCGTCAAGCACATTGCCGAAGCGCACGGCGGCCGGGTGAGCGTGGACAGCCAGCTCGGCCGGGGAAGCGCGTTTCGGATTCACCTTCAGCCGGCGTAGGCGTCGGCGGGATGGGCGCCCGCTCGGGTCGCCTGCATCAGGCACCGCACGGCCCGTCGACTCGGCGACCCACCACACGTCGGTGCCGCCGCTGTTGTGCTTAAGAGGTAGCAGGGTGCGAGATGCGAGCGCCCAGCCGCAACTGGCATACCTGGCGGAAGTGGTGGCCGCAGATCCACAGCGTCACCGCCAGCGGGAAAGACCGCGGCCTGCGGAACAGCGTCCAGCCGACCAGCTTCCAGTAGTCCAGCCGTTCGCGGCTGAAGATGCCCAGGTACACGATGGAGCGGGCGAAGACGGCCAGTTGGCGGATGGTCACGCCGTCGCCGCTCGAGCGGGGCATGCGGTAGTCACGCAGGAAAGTCCGTACCCGCCGGGCATATGCGCGTGGGGCGTACAACTGGTTCATCACGCGGCGATAGCCCTCCTGCAGCACCTCAGGCGGCATCCGCGTCTGGATGTTGGTCGTGCCGTCGACGTTGTCGCCGGTGATCTGGCCGATCAGCCGGCCTTCCTCCTGCATGCGCGAATGCAGCGTCGTGCCCGGGATCGCCTGCAGCAGGCCGACCATCGCGGTGACCACGCCGCTGCTCTGGATGAAGTCGATCTGCCGCTGGAAGATCGAAGGCGTGTCGCTGTCGAAGCCGATGATGAACCCGCCCTGGACCTGCAGCCCCGCGCGGTGCATCTTGCGGATATCCGCGGCGAGATCGCGATTGCGGTTCTGCTTCTTGTTGCACTCGTGCAGGCCTTCGTCGGCAGGGGTTTCAATACCGACGAAGACGGTGTCGAACCCGGCGTCGGTCATCATGCGCATCAGCTCGTCGTCGTCGGCGAGATTGATCGACACCTCCGTCAGCAGGTGGATATGCCGCTTGTCCTTGCGCCATTCGATCAGTGCCGGCAGCAGTTCCTTCTTGAGCTTCTTCTTGTTGCCGATGAGATTGTCGTCGACGAAGAAGATTCGGCCGCGCCAGCCGAGACGGTAGAGCCCGTCGAGCTCGTCGATGATCTGCTCGGCCGACTTCGTCCGCGGCTTGTGCCCGAACAGCGACGTGACGTTGCAGAAGTCGCAGTTGAACGGGCAGCCTCGGGAATACTGCACATTCATCGCAGCATACCGCTCGAGCTTGAGCAGTTCCCACCGCGGTGCCGGGGTCGTGCGAATGTCGGGGAACTCATCGGATCTGTAGACGCGCTTCGTCTCGCCGCGACGCAGATCGTCGAGGAACATCGGCAGCGTCATTTCGCCCTCGTTGAGCAAGAGATGGTCCACCTCCGGAAAGCCCTCGGGCTCGCAGGTGAACAGCGGACCACCGGCGATCACCGGCAGGCCGGCGGCCTTGCACCGCGGGATGATCTGCTTCGCCGACTCGCGCTGCACCGTCATGCCGCCGATCAGCACGTAGTCCGCCCAGGCGAGGTCGGTGTCGCATAGCGACTCGATGTTCACGTCGACCAGCCTCGCCTCCCAGGACTCCGGCAGCATGTTCGCCACCGTCAGCAAGCCGAGCGGTGGAAAGGCGCACTTCTTGTTTACGAACTTCAGCGCGTGCTTGAAACTCCAGAACGTGTCGGGAAAGGACGGGTTGACCATCAGCACGCGCGCCGCTTCTGACGGCCCCGGACGATGCTCGCGCACGCTCCATGGCTTCGCCGACGCGTGCAGCTCAGATCCCCGGTGCTGCGCCTGTCCGGCCGCAGGAACGCCAGCCTGGCTCCTTGACATCGGATCCTCCCGACTTTGGCCCGTCGTCACGAAAGCGAACCCGACTCGCCCCCCTCGTATACCGCGGCGATATCGTGCTCAGCGTGCCTGGCAAGAAACTCGATGCGAGGCGTCTCGACCAGTTCGGCAAGCTCGATCTTGACGACCTCGTCTTTCACATCGAGCGTCCCGGGGATTTACCCATCAGGGCGCTCGAGGAACTGTTTGCGCTGCCTGGGATCCCGGAGGGCCTGACTGTCACCCCGAATATCGCGACTTCCTAGAACCTCGGGGATCCTGCTGCCGAATCCTTCGGCCGATCGGTGCCGGAGTCAAGACACCGCGGTCGGGCGTGCCCGAATCCGCGGCGGCTTCACCCTGTGACAGCCCCCCGCCCCAACTTGCCCGGTGCATCCAGGGACACGGCCAGGCCGCCGGCCTAAAATCGACATGGCTTGTGCCCCGATCGGTTCGGGTGCAGGAAGCAGCATCTTGAACAGGCGACCGCCCTGCCGCCGCCGCGGGTCTCGAGCCGGTACCGCGGCTTTGTCATTGGAGTGAACGATGAGAATCTACGTCGGCAATCTTCCGACCACGATCACCGAGCAGACCCTGTCCGCAGCGTTCGGGGTGTACGGCCAGGTCGACCAGGTGGAACTGAGTGTCGACCGGGGCACCGGCCGATCGCGGGGCTTCGCCTTCGTGACGATGCCCGACGAAGACGCCCGCTCGGCGATCGAGCAGCTCAACGGCGTGGAGATCGAGGGTCGGCCGATGGCGGTCACCGAGGCGAAGCCGGAGACCGGCGGCCCCCGTCACGGATCCCGTCGCGGCGGCGGGCAATGGTAAATTGGCAAATGGAGTCAACGCGGCTCCGGCGCAGCGTCCAGCGGGGGTTGATAAAGCAACTTCTTTTCTGAAAATCCCCGTCTGATGGGCGGGTCATCGGGCTTCCATGTTGAGACAGGCGCGGGCGGTTTCCCATTCGTCGCTGACCTCGCTGAGCACGGCCGAGGCCAGCCGCAGCAGCGACGCCTCGTTGCCTGGCGAGCGCCGGCTAGGCGGACCGCCCTGCTGCGTCGTGTTGGGCCTGGCGCATGAGTGCTCGGCCGAGCGCTTCGAGACGGGCGCGTTCGCGCGGTGCGGGGACGGGCTGGCAGCGGCGGGCGAGGCGGTTCCAGCGGCGGGTGAAGAGGCGTTCGAGCACGGGCTGGCTCATCAGGCGGTTCCGCGCGGCGGAGCGGTCGAGGTCGGCGATGCAGTCGCGCAGGCACCACCGCCAGGCTGTTTCCGGGCTCAGCCCCCGCGGCAGCTTGGTGTCCCCCAGTTCATTCACGGATCGACTCCCCGGCGGGCGTCCGCCGCGGCTAGTATCGCTCACGGCTGTGACGCCTCTGCGTCAGTCGGGGCCGGGTACTGCGCGGCGACGGCGGCGGCGAGGTCGCGTACCTGCTCGGCGAGCTCGCGCGGCTGGACGACGCGGCAGTGCGGGCCCATGCTCAGCACCCACCAGACGATCTCCTCGAGGCCGTCGACCTGGCAGAAAAAGCGGATCGAGTCGTCGTCCTGCCACTCGACGCGCTGCGTGTCGTGCCAGTGGGTGTCGGCGATGGTCTCGGCAAAGTCGGGGTCGAAGTGGAGTTCGACGTCGTAGCGCGGCGTGCCGCGGATCATCCGCCAGGCCTGGCCGAGGTGGTCCTGGAGGGTGAATCCCTCCGGCACGGCGTAGGGGCGGGAAGTGACTTCCAGCGTGGTGAAGCGGCTGAGGCGGAGGCAGCGGACCTCGCTTCGCCCCTCGTGGTAGCCGATGGCGTACCAGGCGCGCTGGCCGAAGAAAAGACAGTAGGGAGCGAAGAGGAACACCTCGCGCTGGCCGTCGTCGTCGCCGCCCCGGCTGCTGAGCGAGTCGTAGCTGCAGCGGAGCTTGCGGCGGCTTGCGATGGCGCGGCGGACCCGTTCGTAGACGTCCTCGATGCCGTCTTCCGAGCTGCTGGCGGCGAGCTGGACCTCGATGTGGCCGTCGAGGTCGTCCAGTGCGGTGCGCACCTGGCTGGGGATCTGGCCTCGCACCTTGGCGAGCGCCCGCGCGGCGGGGCGGAAGAAGGGGATCTGCTCGCCGTCGGCGATCTGCCCCGCCATGGCGACGAGGGCGAGCGACTCCTCGAAGGTGAGCTGCACGGGCGGGAGGAAGAAGTCGCCCCGCACGCGATAGCCGCGGGTGGGCTCGTCGTAGAAGTAGGGAATGCCGGCGCCTTCGAGCATCCGGAGGTCACGATAAATGTTGCGGACGCTGGTGTCGCATTCCTCGGCGAGGCGCCGGGCGTTCCAGCCGGTCTGCGCCTGAATGAGGCTGAGAATTTTGAGCAGGCGGTGTATCCGTCCGTAGTTTTCGGCCATGAGAGGCTCCCGGAAAGGTCACTGAGCCGGGACGCTCATCTGCAGCGGCCCGGCGGCGCCAGCATAAACGAAAACGCCCCGGCAAGCATCCCCTCGGAACCTGCCGGGGCCGCCCTCCGGAAGCCGGATTTCCTCGAGCGTGGAATGGAAGTTAGCAGACGCCGGTGACGACGCCATGTCAGCGACTCGCGGGTGCCCGCC
>JBKHFW010000051.1:0-22242 GCA_046540025.1 Phycisphaeraceae bacterium | reverse complement strand
GATGGCCCAGGACATTCAGCCGGGGCGGCTGTATCGGTGGCTGTCGGGGTAGTGGCTAGAGGCTGGGGACGGGTGGGGTTCGGAGAAGCAACCGGTGTCAGTTGCGCCCTCAAGCCGCGGCAAGCGCAGCGCTGCCGCGGATCGGAGGCGATTCGAAGCGCACGGACGCAGGGGCGAATCCGCGGCAGCGCTGCGCTTGCCACGGCTTGAGGTCCGGGAGTTGCGGAGATCATCGGACGCCCCATCCCGGGGCGGATCTCGGGAGATGAGATCCCTGAATCGTCTAACTCCCCTTAACTCCCCCTAACTCCTTCTAACTACTTCGAGTCCCTGTGGTCTCACTCTCTCTACCTATCGACTCGCCATCTCCTGCGCCCGCACGGCTGTCTGGAGCGAGGTATAGCCGTTCTCTTCGGTGATCCGCCGCTCGTGGGCGGGGTTGCGGATGGCGGCGATCTGGTCGGCGAGCAGGCTGCGCAGGACGTGGCCGTAGAGCTCGGGCTTGGTCATGCCCGTGCCGGCGCGGAGCAGGTATCGGCCGTCGGCGGTGAACTGCTTGTGCCGGCCCATCACTTCGCGCTCCTTGTGCTCGTAGAGGCGTTCGGAGACCAGCTCGTTGCCGGGCAGCAGCTCGCGGATGCGGGCGAGCGTGTCGGCGTCGGCGAGGAAGTCGAGCTCGATCTCGGTGGGCACCCATTCGAACAGGCGGAGCATGCCGCGCTCGAAGACGAGGCGCATCTCCTGGCGGTCCATGCGCGTCGGCTGGGTGAAGCCGTGGTAGAAATTCATCAGCACGCCGCGGGGGTAGCGGACGGTGGCGTGCACCTGCTCGATGAACTCCGCGCCGGGACGGTGGACCTCCTGGGCGCAGGCGATCTCGCCGGGGCCGAGCCACCAGGAGACGAGGTCGAAAAAGTGGACGCCGTGCTCGATGAAGATCCCGCCGCTGAGCTCGGGCTTCCAGAACCAGTGGTCGGGCAGCAGCGGCTCGTCCTTGGCGTAGTTTTCGAAAAAGCCGTGCAGCGGCTCGCCGAGCAGGCCTTCGCGGACGATCTGCCGGACCGCCTCGCACAGCGGGTCGTGGCGCATGATGAGGTTGACCGAGAGCACCAGCCCGCGCTCGCGGGCGGCGGCGATCATCTGCTCGGCGTCGCCCTCGGAGGTCGCCAGGGGCTTTTCGCAGAGCACGTGCTTGCCGGCCTGGAGCGCCTTCATCGCCAGCTCGCGGTGCGTGAAAGGCGGCGTGGCGATGTGCACGAGGTCGATGTCGTCGCGGGCGAGCAGGGCGTCGGCCGACTCGGCGGCCTCGATGCCGAGCGTGTCCGCGGCGAAGCGGGCCGTGTCCGGGTTGACGTCCGCCACGGCGACGGCGCGTACCTCGTCGAGTTGTTCGTACTGCTGGAGGCAGAACTGTCCGAACGAACCCGCGCCGATCAGGCCGTACCTCACCGGGGTCTGCTTCTGGTCAGTCACGGGGTCACTCCCTTGGCAATGCGGTCGGCCTCGACGGCCATTGCCAGGGCCGCGCGCCCGTCCAGCGCGGTGACCCGGGGGCGGTGGCGGCGGTCGCGAACCGCCAGCACCAGGTCCTCCATGAGCGCTCGCAGCGCCTGGCCGTAGATGACCTGCTTGTCCTCGGTGATTTGCCAGCGTCCGACGACGTGGCGGTCGATCCGCTCCTCCCGGCCGCGGCGGCGGATGGCGCGTTCGGCCCCGGTGAACCGCTCGCGCGTCTCGAACGCCATCTCGGGCAGGAGGTCGCGCAGGCGTTCGAGCCCGGCCTCGTCGAGCACGGCCTCGAGGGTCATCTCCTGCGCGATCCAGCCGGTGAGTCCGATCTGCCCGCGCTCGAAGACGACGCGGAAGTCCTGCTGATCCAGCGGCGAGGGCTGGAGGAAGCCGTGGTAGAAGCTGGCGGTGGTCTGCTCGCCGTAGCGGGCCTCGCAGGCGACCTGGTCGATCTTCGCCTGCCCCGGGCGGTAGAGGCGTGAGGCGGCGAGGATGCCGCCCTCGCCCAGCCAAGAGTTGACGAGGTCGAAAAAGTGGACGCCGTGCTCGATGAAGATCCCGCCGCTGCGGCTTTCGTCCCAGAACCAGTGGTCATCGCTGAGTCCGCTGTCGTCCGCGCGGTTGGTGAAGCTGCCGCGCAGCGGGGCGCCGAGCAGGCCGGACGCCACGAGCTGGCGGACCGGCTCGGCCATGGGGCCGTAGCGCATCATGAAGTTGACCCCGAGCACGCGGTCGCGCTTGGCGGCGGTGTCGATCATCTCCTGCGCGTCGGCGAGGTTCGTCGCCAGCGGCTTCTCGCAGAGCACGTGCTTGCCGGCGCGGAGCGCGGCGAGGCTGTGCTCGGCGTGGAGGTCGGGTGTGGTCGCGACGTGCACGAGGTGGACCCGCGGGTCGGCGAGCATCTCCTCGAGCTCGTCGTAGGCGTCGATGTGCTCGGTCTCGGCGAGCTTGCGCGCCTTGGAGGTCGTGCGGTTCCACACGGCGACGGGGCGCAGGCCGCCGATGTCCCGGTACTGCTCGAGGCAGAACTCCGCGAAGCCGCTGACGCCGACGATGGCGTAGCCGAGCGTGCGCGGGACGGTTTCGATCGGCATGCGCCCGGCCTGGTGCTCGCGGTAGAGGTGCAGCTCGAGCACGCTGAGCAGATAAGCGAGCGACGACTCGGCTCCCTGGTTGGCGTTGGGGCCCGAGGCGGAGAGGCCGTCCTGGCAGCCGCCGGTCGCTTCGTAGTAGAGCGGCTCGCCGACGTCGTTGTGCCCGCGGAACCACTCGAAGCAGATCCAGGCCTGGTCGGCCCAGGCGTCGTCGCCGGTGATGCGGGCGGCGGCGAGGCAGGCGCGCACCAGCGCGAAGGCCTCGAGCGGCTGCTGGTCGAACTTCGCCTTCTCCCGGCCGCGGACGAACCAGCCGTGGTTGCCCACGATGGAGAGGTGGCCTTCCGGGGCGGTCTGGACCTCGATGCACCATTTCAGCGAGCGCAGGGCGTCCTGGACCATGTCGTCGCGGCCCAGCGCGTGGCCGGTGATGAGCAGCGCTGAGGGCAGGTGGCCGATGCCCCAGGTGAGCCGGTCGCTCCACCAGGGCCAGTCGTCGGTGCGGTTCTCGAGCAGGGTCTGGTAGTATCGCTCGCCGAGCTCCCGGCGGAAGGCGGCGGCCTCCTCGTCGTCGGGGCGGGCGCGGAGGTAGTCGTCGAGCCCCATGAGCACGAACATCCACGGCTGCACCCACTCGAGTTCCCGGCAGGCGGGCAGGCCCTTGCGGAAGAGCTCGCCCGCGAGCTCGCGGATCGGCTCGTTGGGGGCGAAGCGGACCGCGGTGCCGAGGGACCAGATAGTCCGTCCGTGGCTGTCTTCGCTGCCGGCCTCTTCGAGCCAGCGGCGGTCGTAGCTCATGAAGTTGCGGAAGCGTCCGTTCTCGCCGTTGTAGCCGTAGGCGACGAAGGCGAGGTAGCGCTGCAGGGCGACGGTGCGTTCGTCGTAGCCGCGCAGGTGGGCGTAGTAGAGCGCCGCGATCAGGGCGCGGGCGTTGTCATCGATGCAGTATCCGTGCGTCGGGTCGGGCAGCAGGTGGGTGGCATGCTGGAACATGCCGGTGTCGTCGGTGAGCCGGTCGAGCTGCCGCAGATCGATGTCGGGAAACGGCTGCCAGGTCGCCCGGCGGGCCGGCCTGGGTGAGGACTTGGCCTCGGTCGTCTCCATGGGCGGGGCCTCCTGAGGAATCACGAATCTTTCTCCGCGGCCATTATAGCGCACGGCAGCGGCAGTTCTCAGGGAGAGATCGGGGGCTAGAGGCTGGAGGCTAGCGGCTGGAGGCTGGAGGCGGAGTCGATCGCCCCCGAGCCCCGCTACAGCCCGGCGGCGGCGCGGGCTCGGGTGGTGACGTCGAGGACCTTTTCGCGGGCGGCGGCGGCGCCCTGCTGGAGGACCTGGTCGACGTAGTCCGGGTTCTTCAGCAGCTCTTCGCGGCGCTGGCGGGCTTGGCCGAAGTGGTCCATGACCAGTTCAAAGAGCGCCTGCTTGGCTTCGCCGTAGCCCATGCCGCCTTCGCGGTAGCGCTTTTCGAGGTCTTTCGTTCGCGGGTCGTCCCGGCCGGCGAGGGCGGTGAAGATCTGGAACGTCGTGTCCGCCTCGGGGTCTTTGGGGTCTTCGACCGGGGTGGAATCGGTGACGATCTTCATGATCCGC
The DNA here is from genome assembly GCA_046540025.1 of Phycisphaeraceae bacterium. GTDB lineage: Bacteria > Planctomycetota > Phycisphaerae > Phycisphaerales > Phycisphaeraceae > JBKHFW01. Next base: position 18,049 of record JBKHFW010000051.1, on the reverse strand, counting down.
TTGCGCAGCTTCTTTTCTGGCTGGAAGGGGTCGATCGTGTTGTCGTAGCTCTTGGACATCTTCTGCCCGTCGACGCCCGGCACGACGCCGGCGCCTTCGCGGATGAGCAGGTCGGGGATCTTGAAGACCTCGCCGTAGTAGTGGTTGAACTTCCCGGCGAGATCGCGGGCAATCTCGAGGTGCTGCCGCTGATCCTCGCCGACGGGGACGACGTCGGGATCGACGCTGAGGATGTCGGCGGCCTGGAGGATGGGGTAGATGTAGAGCCCGATCGAGGCGGGCAGCCCCTTGGCGACCTTGTCCTTGTAGGTGGTCTGCTTGTCCATCATGTGCTTGGGGCAGACGCACGAGAGCAGCCAGCAGAGTTCGGTGACCTGGGGCACGTCCTGCTGGAGGTAGAGGTGGGTCTTTTCGGGGTCGAGGCCGAAGGCGAGGTAGTCGACGACGACCTGTCGCGTGTGTTCGCGGAGCTTTTCGGGGTCGCGGCCGGAGGTGAGGGCGTGGTAGGAGGCCACGAAGACGTACATTTCGTGGTCTTCCTGCATCTCGATGAACTGCCGGATGGCCCCCGCATAGTTGCCGAGGTGCAGCCGGCCCGAAGGCTGAATGCCGGAGAGAACCCGCTTCATGGGTGATTGCCGTTTCAGTTGGAGTCGCAGGGAAACAGGAGCGTGACGCGCGTTCGCGGCGCGGGGGGAGAATCAGGCGCAGGTGCGCCAGCGCCAGCGGGGCAGCAGGATGGGCAGAAGCTGCTCGTGCATCACGGCCGCCATTGTACGGCGACGGGAAGGGGGGTCAACAGGAGGCAGAGGCTGGGGGTTGGAGACCGCACAGGCCGTGCAGGTGGTGCGGCCGGGCGGGAACGGGCGGTCTTCTGCAGGAGCCGGGCAACCTCGCGTCGTCGCCGACCGATAGGGTGGATCGGGAAGACCCGGTAAGATGGTGAAGCTGGAGAGCCGAACCCGAAGAGGAAATCAGACATGCAGCAGTTCAGGCGGATGACGATGGTGATGTTTCTGGTCGTGGCGGCGGCGGTGAGCGGCGGCTGCCTGGCGGCGGCCGCGGGCGCGGGGGTGGGGGCGTTTCACGCCGTGACGAACGCGGAGGGGACCGTGGAAGCCGGTTCGGACGAGGTGATCGCCGCGGCCCGGGCGGTGTTCGCGGAGATGGACATCACTGAGATCAAGCTCGAAACCGACGATGGCGAGATCAGCCTGCTCGGCCGGACGATCGCGGACAAGCGGGTGCTCGTGGAGGTCAAGCCGCAGGCGGCCGGGCTGAGCGAGCTCGAGGTCCGCGTCGGCCGGATCGGCAACGAGGCGACGGCCGAGCGGATCTACGCGCGCATCCGCAAGCGGCTGGAGTAGGAGAGCTGGTTGCTCACGCGCGTCCCCAGGCCGCGGCAAGCGCAGCGCAGCCGCGGATTCAGCTCAGTCGCAGGATCGCCCCGGTTGCCGATATCCGCGGCAGCGCTGCGCTTGCCGCGGCTTAGTGGCTCTCATCCGCCTCCCGCACGGCGTCGCAGAAGCGGCGGATGCGCGCGACGTCTTTCACGCCCCGCGACGACTCGACGCCGCTGGAGACGTCCACCGCCCACGGCCGAACGGTGGCGATCGCCTCGCCCACGTTCGCCGGCGTCAGGCCGCCCGCGAGCATCAGCGGGGGCAGGCCGTCCCAGCCGCCAACCTCGCGCAGCTCGGCAAGCGCCCGCCAGTCGAAGCTGTGGCCCGATCCGCCCGTCAGCTCACTGCCTGCCGGCGGCGGGGCATCGAGCAGGATCGCGGCCGGGGCGGGCGCGTGGCCGCGCCAGCAGGCGAGCTCGGCTTCGACGTCGCCCTTGAACGAGATCGCCTTGAGCACCCGCCGGGGCGCGAGCGCGGCCGCCTGCTCCGGCGATTCGCGGCCGTGCAGTTGCACCGCCGACAGGCCGAGCTTGTCCGCAACCGCTGCCACCCGCTCAGCCGAGTCGTCGACGAACAGTCCCACCGTCTGCACCGATCCCGGCAGGGCCGCGATCACCTGCCGCGCCTCGGCCGGCGTGACGAAGCGGGGCGACTTCTCGACGAACACCAGCCCCACCAGGTCCGCGCCGGCATCCGCCGCGGCCTCGGCGGCGTCGGGCGTGCGAATTCCGCAGATCTTGATGCGCGTGCGGTTCATGCGTGGTTCTCGCGATCCCCGCAGAAGCGTTGCGGGCGACGCATCGGCGGGCTTTCGAGCAAGTCCTCTTTCGACTTCTCTCTTCCGCTTTTCACTGTGTCGCTGCGCCTCTGTGGTGGTCTTCTCACCCCACCCGTTCCAGCCGGGCGTACTGGAGGATCAGCGTCTTCGGGCCCGCCTGGTTGAACTCCACCCGCGCCCGGGTGTGGGCGCCGACGGAGGACACCTTCACCACCCGGCCGAGCCCGAACTGGGGGTGACGCACGAGGCAGCCCGGCGGATAGGCCTCGGCCTCGAGGCTCGCCCGGTCACGCTGGCGCAGCCCTTCGTCGACCATCGATTCGGTCAGGTCGTCGGTGATGTCGAGCTTCTCGATCACCTCGCCCGGCAGCTCGCTGAGAAATCGGCTGGGCATGGCGGGCAGCGTCTGGCCGAAGATCGTGCGGTACTTCGCGTGCGTCAGCCAGAGCACCTTCATCGCCCGGGTGATGCCCACGAAGCACAGCCGACGCTCCTCCTCGAGCTGGTGCTCGGTGTCCTGGCTGCGCTGATGCGGGAGCAGGCCGTCCTCGACGCCCACCACGGCGACGGCGGAAAACTCCAGCCCCTTCGCCGCGTGCAGCGTCATCAGCGTCACCGCGCCCTGCTCGTCGTCCACGGCGTCGACGTCGGCGATCAGGCTGATCCGCTCGAGAAACGCCAGCAGCTTCTCCGCCAGCGGAGGCTCGGGCGTCCGCCCGGCGTCCTGGTCGTCGAGCTGGATCTCCGAGACGTACTCCTGCTCGAACTGCTCGGCGGCGCTGACCAGCTCGCGCAGGTTGGCGAGGCGCTCCTGGTCCGGGTCGGACTTGTCACTCGCGTAGTGCGCTTCCAGCCCCGACTCCTCCAGCACCCGCCTGACCAGCCCCGGCAGCGAGCCCGGCCGATCCTCGGGGGCGAGCTCGGCGGCGGCCATCAGCGGCGGGGCGCCCTCGCCGTCGTCGAGATCGCTGGCCTGGCGCCAGTCGCCAAGCAGGTTGGAAAACGCGGCCACGCTGTTCTGCGCCCGGGTGTTGACGTCGAGCACCATCGGGTCGCGCAGCACCTCGGCCGCGCTGACGTGGTGGGCGAGCGCATAGGCCTGGATCGCCTTGGCCGTCTTGTCGCTGATCCCGCGGGCCGGGGTGTTGATGATGCGGAAGAGGTTCACCTCGTCGGCCGGGTTGGCGACGGCGCGGAGGTAGGCGACGGCGTCCTTGATCTCCTTGCGGTCGTAGAAGGCCGTGCCGCGGGCGATCTGGTAGGGGATCCCCGCCGAGCGGAAGGCGTCTTCCACGACGCGGGAGAGGCTGTTCATGCGGTAGAAGACCGCCATGTCGCCCCACTGGACGCCGTGCTGCTCGTGCTGCTCGCGCATCTGCTCGACGAGCCAGTTCGCTTCGTGGCGTTCGTCGTACGAGGTGACGACGCGGACGGGGTCGCCTTCGCCGTTGTCGGTCCAGAGCTTCTTGTGCTTGCGGGCCTGGTTGTTCCGGATCAGTGCGTCGGCGGCGGCGAGGATGCGCTGCGTCGAGCGGTAGTTCTGCTCGAGGCGGACGACCTTCGCGGCCGGGTAGTGGGTCTCGAAGTCGAGGATGTTCTGGATGTTCGCCCCGCGCCAGCCATAGATGGACTGGTCCGGGTCGCCGGTGGCGCAGATGTTCTTGTGGCCGGCTGCCAGGGCGGAGGCGATCATGAACTGGGCGTGGTTCGTATCCTGGTACTCGTCGATCAGGACGTACTGGAACCGCTCCTGCAGTGCCTGGAGCACGTCCGGGTGCCTGCGGAAAAGCTGCACCGTCTTGAGCAGCAGGTCGTCGAAGTCGAGCGCCTGGTTCCGGGTGAGGATCTGTTCGTACTTGCGGTACACCTTCGCCACGGTTCGGCTGTAGAAGTCCGCGGCCGTCTTCGCGAACGCCTCGGCGTCGAGCAACTCGTTCTTGGCGTTGCTGATCGCCGAGAGCATGCTGGCCGGGGTGAAGTTCTTGGGGTGGATCTCGAGGTCTTCGAGCGCCTGCTTGATCGCCCGCTGCTGGTCGGCCGAGTCGTAGATCGAGTAGCCGCGGGGCAGCTCGAGCTTGCCGGCGTATTCGCGGATGAGCCTGGCGCAGAGGCTGTGGAAGGTGCTGATCGTCGCTGCGCGGGCCTCGCGGGAGCTGAGCATGGAGGCGATGCGCTCGCGCATCTCGCCCGCCGCCTTGTTGGTGAAGGTGATCGCCAGCACGCTCCAGGGGGCGATGCCCATCTCGCGCACGAGGTACGCCACCCGGCTGGTGATGACGCGGGTCTTGCCCGAGCCCGGGCCGGCGAGCACGAGCAGGGGGCCGTCAACGTGGGTCACGGCCTCGCGCTGCGGCGCGGTCAGGCCGGCGAGCAGGGGGCTGTCGGGGGCGGAGGTCCGGGTTGGCGTGTCACTTGGCATGGGCGGAGGCAGTTTAACACAGGGGCGAAGCGGCTCATTCGGCCGCAGGCAGCAGTTCGTCCAGAGCGGCCCGGAAATCCGGGTGCCGCGGCTCCCAGCCGGTGCGGGCGATCGTCGGCCCGGGGTCGAGCGACTTGCTGCTCGATCGGCGGAGGCGCTCGGCATTGAGCCCGAACTGCTCGGCCGCGGCGTCGGCATCGAGGCACACCGGCTCGGGCACGCCCAGACGCCGGGCCAGCTCCTGGTAATACGAAATCCGCGGCGACGAGTTGCCGCTACTGCCAAGTTCGATTCGCCCCGGCGCCTCGGACGTCAGCATCGCCAGCACCAGGTCCGCGGCGTCGTCGACGTGGATGAGGTTCAACAGCGCCTGCGGATCGCCCAGCACCGGTGCCCCCTGGCGCACGGCCGCGGCCCCGACGATCCGGCCCGGCCCGTACAGCCCCGCCAGACGCAGCACGTGATAGGCGGCCCCCGCGTCCAGCCACTGCCGTTCGCCTTCGAGCAGCAGCTTCGCCCGCTCGCCGCCCGGCTCGGGGGCGGTGTCTGCGGAAACCCGCTCGTCACGGCGCTGCCCGTACACCGCGGACGAAGAGATCAGCACCGCCCGGCGGACGTTCGCCTGCGCCAGCTTGCGGAGCACGGCCCGGCCGCCCTCGATGACCACCTGCCGAGGCGACGGATCGCCCCCCGTCCGCCCGGGCGGGACGGCGCAGACGACGTCGAGCGCCTCGGCCTCGACGGCCGGCGCGAGCGAGGCGAGGGTGAGCGGCTGGGTCACGTCGAGCAGCAGCGGCCTCAGCCCGAGCCTGCCGAGCTTCGCGGCCTTGCCCGGGGAGCGGGTGGTGACGAAGACGGTTCGGCCACGCTCCAGCAACTGCCGGGCGACGCGCTGGCCGAGATAGCCGCAGCCGACGACGAGCGCTGCCGGGGCGAGCGGGGGCGGATTGGGTTCGGGTTCGGGCATAAGGGGTATCGTATGCCAAACGGGGGGCCGGGGAGGGGCGGCGCCGTGGTCTGCATTCTCCCGGCGCGATGCATCTTTCCGGTTTGAGTGCTTTCGCAGCCTGCATGGCAAGTTGCGAAAGCAACCGTCGGTCGGCGTCAGTTCAGATTGATCCCGTCCTCGGTGACCGACGGGCCGATGCGGTTGGCGAGCTCGAGCGTGTCGCGCGTCTGGCGGAGGTGGCTTTCCAGCCACTCGGCCCGGGCGACGGGGTCGGTCTCGGCGAGCAGGTGGTAGCGATTCGCGTCCTCCTGGCAGAGGCTCAGGGCGATCAGGTCGAGGGCCGCGGCCGTGGGCAGGTCGCTCTGCAGCCAGGGGCGCAGGGTGGACACGGCCGCGAGGTCGCGCAGCTCCGGCGTGTCCAGCAGGGCCTCGAGGCGTCGGCGGTGATCGGCGAGGTCGATCTCCATCACCTCGCTGGTCTCGGTGGGCATGAGCATCGCCTGGCGGTAGGGGGCGTCGCCCACCTCGCGGACGATTCTCGCCCGGCAGACGCCCTGGAGCAGCAGGTGGAACCGGCCGTCGGGCAGGCGGTGGTGCTGGCGGATCACGCCGAGGCAGACGTGCTCGCGCAGCGGCGGCGTGCCTTCGTAGTCGCTTTTCCACTGCTCGCCGTCGAAGACGGCCATGGCGATCAGCGCCTGGTTTTCCAGTGCGTCCTCGACCATGGCGCGGTAGCGCGCTTCGAAGATGTGCAGCGGCACGGTGGCGTGCGGCAGCAGCAGGGTGCGTGGCAACGGAAACAGGGCCACGGGCTCACTGAAGTCGATGGTTAACGCGTCGGCCATGGTTCTATTTTAGAAGCGGACCAGGTTGATGGCATCAAATCTGGAAATCGATCACATGCGGCGGCACCTGGCTGTCGGCGGCCGGCTGCTTTCGCCGTCGGCGGTTGGCGCTGACGCGGAGCTCGGGCTTTTTCATGTTCACCGTGTGCCCGGCCGGGACGGAGCTGGTGAGGAACACGGCTCCGCCGATGGTCGAGCCGCGTCCGATGACGGTCTCGCCGCCGAGGATGATCGCCCCGCCGTAGATGGTGACGTCGTCCTCGATGGTGGGGTGGCGCTTGCGTCCGCGCCATGCCTGGCCGCCCTTGGTGGACAGGGCGCCGAGGGTGACGCCCTGGTAGATCTTGACGCGGTTGCCGATGACGGTCGTTTCGCCCATGACGACGCCCGTGCCGTGGTCGATGAAGAACGACTCGCCGATGGTCGCGCCGGGGTGGATGTCGATGCCGGTCTCGTTGTGGGCGTACTCGCTGATGATGCGCGGCAGCAGCGGCACGCCGAGATTCCACAGCGCATGGGCGACGCGGTGGATGAAGATGGCGTCGATGCCGGGGTAGCAGAAGATCGCCTCGTCGGTGCTCGCCGCGGCGGGGTCGCCGTCGAAGGCGGTCTGGACATCGGTGGCGAGGAGCCGGCGGAGGTCGGGCAACTGGTCGAGGAAGGCGAGGCTGAGCTCGACCGCCTGCTCGTCGCAGCGCTCGCAGGTGTCGCCGCGCCCGCCGTGCTGGCGGTTGAGCTCGTAGCGCAGGGCCTGCCGAACCTGCTCGTAGAGCAGCTCGTAGATCCGGTTGAGCAGTTCCCCGGCGTGAAAGCGGATGTTCGCCCGCGTGATGCGGTGCTCGTCAAAGAACCCCGGGAACACGAGCTTCCGCAAGAGCTCGACCAGCTCGATCGTCTTCGCCCGGTTGGGCAGGAACGTCGCCTCGATGTGCTGCGTGCGCGCGTCGGCGTCGTAGCTCTCGACGAGGCGGTCGACCATCTCGGAAAGCCGGGCGACGGCGTCCTTCGGCGGCGGGGGGATCTCTTCGGCCATGGAAGTATCCTACCGCCAAGCGGCACACGCTTCGACCGCAGGCAGCCTGCGCGGCTCCGGAAGGGGCGAAGCCGCCCCGATTTGCGGCGAAGCGGGCAAGTCGCGGGGGAGGGGGCTTGATTCTCTCGCGAATTTGCGTAAGATTTGCCTCTCCCAAGCCAAGGGACGCGGGTGTGGCGGAATTGGCAGACGCGTCAGGTTGAGGGCCTGGTGGGGCTAATAACCCCGTGGAGGTTCGAATCCTCTCACCCGCACTTGAAGGACTCACGGCATTGCCGTGGGTCCTTTTTTGTTGCGCCGACCGCACTTACGCTCTCTTTCGCGGTGCAGCGGCTGCTGAAGCTGCGAAAAGACCCAGGAATTATTCTTGACTGGCCCCCGGGGATGCCCTCATACTGAAAGGACATGTCTGGAACCTTTTGAATTGGGGAGAAGAGCAATGCGCATCATGCAATGGATGGTCGGCCTCGTCTCGGCAGTCGCTCTCGCCGGAGCGGCCCAGGGCGCGGTGATCGACTTTGAAGACCTCACCGCGGGCACGCAGTACCAGGTCGGCGACGCGATCGACACCGACGGCTCGACGCTCGCCGTCAGCAGCTTCACCTGGAGCAGCGGCAACCCGACCAGCAGCGGCTTCGCCGAGGTTGGCACCGACAGCCTCGCCGGCGCGGCCGGCAACGAAATGGCCGTCAACAACGTCAACCTCGACCTGCAGATCCCGGTCCCGCTCACCGGCGTGTCACTGCAGTTCGGCGAGTACGGCGGCAACGTCAACCTCGAAATCAACGGCGACTTCCGCAACGTCGGCAACTTCACCGACCTCGACGGTGCCACCGTCGGCGGCGTGAACGTCCAGGCCCTCGCCGCCGGCACGCCCGGCAACAGCTCCGGGGCGCTGTTCGCCATGGGGCCGATCGATTCGTTCTCCATCGGCGGCCAGGAACTGTGGGTGGATAACCTGATCGCCTCCGCCGTGCCCGAGCCGGCGAGCGCAGCCCTGCTCGGACTCGGCGGCGTGCTGCTCCTCGGCCGCAGGCGGCGCACCGCCTGACCGCCCGATCGAACTCCTGTTCGTTACGGCACCGCACCCGACACCGGGGCGGTGCCTTTTTCTTGGACGCGCCCCACGCCGGGCCGGCAACACCGCCCCGGGCATACCTTCCAGAACCCGGACGAATGCATTTCGTATTACAATGGACGCTCAGCAACGCCGGCCAGCGGGGTCGGCGCTTCGCCCTCCGGGTGGCCTTCTTTCCGCCGCTCTGTCTTCGTTCCCGGAATCCCGGTCACCAGCGATGCTCCGCGAGCTGCACATCTCCAACCTCGCCGTCATCGAAGACGCCACCGTCGAGCTGGCGCCGGGCCTCAACGCCTTCACCGGGCAGACCGGCGCGGGCAAGAGCCTCGTCATCGGGGCGTTCGAGATCCTGCTCGGCCTGCGCACGGCCGGCGACATGTTGCGCCCGGGCAGCGACGAGGGACGCGTCTCGGGCGTCTTCGAGGTGCACGACCCGCAGGTCGCCGAGGACGCCAGCCGACTGCTCGACCAGACGGTGCAGCCAGGCGATCAACTGCTGGTGACCCGCAAGCTCTTCGCCTCGGGCCGAACCAGCGTCTCCGTCAACGGCATGCCCGCCACGGCGCCGATGGTGCGCCAGCTCGGCCAGCACCTCGTGGACATCCACGGCCAGCACGATCACCAGTACCTGCTCCGCCCGTCGAACCAGCTTCTCATCCTCGACGGCTTCGCCCGGTGCGACGAGCTGCGCCAGCGCTTTGCCGAGCGGCTCGCCGAGCTGCGCGAGCTGCGGGAGAAGAAGCAGGAGCTCGCCGCGTCGCGGACGCTTCGCCGTCAGCAGCTCGAGCTGTTCGAGTTCCAGGCGGAGGAGATCGACAAGCTCGAGCCCCGGCCGGGCGAGTTCCCCGAGCTGCAGGCCAGGCACAACGTGCTGGGCAACCTCCAGAAAATCGAGAAGGACGCCGGGCAGGCCCACGCCGCGCTGTACGAGTCGGAAGGGGCGGTCGTCGAGCGGCTGCAGATGATCGTCCACGTGCTGGGCGACCTCGCCGAGCTGGACCCCGAGCTGGCGGAGGTGACCGAGCAGGTGCGCGAGAGTACGCTGTCGCTCCAGGAGGCGGCGTTCGAGCTGGCCCGCTATACGAGCCGGCTCGAGCACGACCCGGCCGAGCTGGGCGAGGTGGAGCAGCGGCTCAACGACCTCAACCGCCTGATCCAGAAGTACGGCGAGGGCCCGGTGCACACCGCCAGGGCCGGCCGCGCCGCCGAGGCCGAGGACCTCCTCCAGCCCGTGCTCGATTACCGCCAGCAGATCGGCGAGCAGATCGAGCAGCTTCGCAGCCAGGACGAGGGGCTGGCGAAGATGGACGACCGGATCGCCCGCCTCGCCGGCGAGCTTGAAGAGATCGGCGACCAGCTTACCGGGGCCCGCCAGGCGGCGGCGAAGAAGCTGCGCCCGCTCGTCGAGCACCAGCTCAGGGAGCTGGGCATGGGCGAGGCGCAGTTCGACGTGAGCTTCGAGCGCACCAGCCTGGACGACGCGGACCTCAGCCCCTCCGGGCTCGACGCCGTGGAGATGGTCGTCCGGACCAACCCGGGTCAGGCGATGCAGCCGCTACGCAAGATCGCCAGCGGCGGCGAGCTGTCGCGGATCATGCTGGCGCTCAAGTCGATCCTCGCCGGCAGCGACCGCATCAGCGTGCTCGTGTTCGACGAGATCGACGCCAACATCGGCGGCCGGATGGGCACGGTCATCGGCGAAAAGCTGCGCGACCTCGCCCACGGCGTCACCCTCGTCTCGCCCGACGGCAAAAAGGCGAAGGCGGATGGCGACCAGGCCCACCAGATCCTCTGCATCACCCACCTGCCGCAGATCGCGGCGTACGCGGACCGGCACCTGCGCATCGCCAAGGACGTCACCGGCGAAGGCGATCGCCGCCAGACGCGCACGACCGTGTCGCGGCTGGAGTCGAACGCCCGCGTCAGCGAGCTCGCCGACATGATGGCCGGCCAGGCCGCGACTGCTACGACGCGCAAGCAGGCGAAGGAGCTGCTCAAGACGGCAGGGCAGGGGAGTTAGGCTCTGGCTGACCGGCCATGCCACCCGGAACGCGTCGGGGCGTGATGCCTCAGGCAGCCTGCGCGGCTTCCTTCGCCAGCTTCGCGAGCTGGTCGGCGATCACGTCGGGATGATCCTCAGGGGTGAAGTGTCGGCCGTGCTCGATCCGCTCCAGCGGGGCGCGGAGGTCTTTGGCGAAGCGCTCGCCATATTCGATCTTCTGGAACGGGTCGGCCGCGCCCCAGACGATGCGGGCGGGGAGGTCGAGCTCGGGGAGCTTGTCGGCGACGGCGAGCGTGTCCTGCTGGTCGAGCCAGCGGGTCTGCTGGGCCAGCGCGCTGCCGCCGTGGCGCTGGTAGTGGGGCCAGTGCTCGCGGAAGGACTCTTCCGCACGGTCCGGGTCGTCGTGGCCCCGGCGGAAGAGGTTGTGCATCATCGGGCGGATCGCCCCGGCCGGGAGGTGATGCAGGATCGGGCCCGCCGCGCGGAGCATCTTCACGCTGGGGATCGGCCAGGAGTCGTAGCCGATCGCGTTGGTGAGCAGCAGCCCGGCGCAGCGGTCGGGGTGGTTCACCGCGAGGATCTGCACGACCCCGCCGCCGAGATCGTGGCCGGCGAGGACGGCCTGCTTGATCTCCATCGCGTCGAGGAAGTGCAGCAGGTAGTCCGCCTGATGGGCGACGCTGAGGTCGCGTCCCCGGCCTTCGCCGATGGATCCGCCGTAGCCGACCATTTCCCAGGCGATGCATCGGCTGCTCTCCAGCCGGGGCATGACGTGCCGCCAGAGCCTCGGGCAGGTGGGGATGCCGTGCACGAGCACGATGGGCAGGCCGGGGCCTTCGCCGGACTGCTGCCATCGCATTTCCACGCCGCGGGCGACGATTGTCTGCCACTGCATGGCTCATCTCCAAAACGGTGAAAGGGCGCTGCATGTTAGGCGGGCCGCCGCCGCCCGCTCCAGCGCGGGATCGGGAGATGGTTTCCGCAGCGATGGGGGGCCTCTATACTGACTCGGAGGGACCGAGGACACGCCGCGGAGAAGGAGGTCATCCATGTTGCGACGCAAGGCCCTGACGACGTTCGCCTGCCTGCTGCTGGCGGGTCTGCTGCTGGCGCCGGTGGTGGCGCAGGAGGTCCGGGTCATCACCCGGGACGACCGAACCATCGAGGGCGAGCTGCTCCGGGAGAGCGATGATGAGGTGGTGCTGGAGGTCCGCGGCATTGAGAAGCCCATTCCGCGCGAGCAGATCGCACGGATGCGGGAGTTCCCGCCGCTGGAGGAGCGATACCAGCAGCGGCGGACGGTGCTCTCCGCCGACGATTTCGAAGGCCGGATGGGGCTCGTGTCCTGGCTGATCGACGAGCAGGCGTACGAGCTGGCGCAGCAGGAGCTCGAGTCGCTGGCCGAGCGTTTCCCCGATCGGCAGCGCGTGCAGACGGCGCTGTCGTTCGTCCAGTCGGCGCAGGAGGGCCCGCAGCCCGAGGCGGCCCGGGACGAGCGGATCGAGCAGGCGGAGCAGGCCGTGGAAGCCGCCGCGGCGGGTCGGCCCGGCCCGGATCGTCGGCTGAGTGAGGAGGACATCAGCCGCATCCGCACGTGGGAGCTGCCCGAGGACTTCGTCGAGCAGAACTTCCCCGTGCAGGTGCCCCAGCCGGTGGTCGACCAGTTTCTCGAGGAGTATCGCGAGGAGCTGGCCCGCCGGGGCCTTCTGACCGACCGCGGGGACCTCCGCCGATTCCGCGGGATGCCGGGCCACGTGCAGCTTCGGATGATGATGGCCGTCCGGGCCCGCAAGTTCTACGACGACGTGATCATCCGCGCCGATCCGCCGGCGCTGGCGTCGTTTCGGCGGAACATTCACCGCCAGTACCTGCTGAACTACTGCGGCACGACGCGCTGCCACGGCAGTGCCGAGGCGCCGGGCGGGCTGTTCTTCTTCCGCATGCAGCCCAACAGCGACCGCACCGTCTACAGCAACTTCCTGACGCTCCACCTCGCCGCCTCGGGACGGTATCGGATGCTCAACCGGGTCGAGCCGCTGCAGTCGCAACTGCTGCAATACGGCCTGGCGCGGGACGCGGCGATGGCCCCGCACCCGGACGTGCCCGGCTGGCGGCCGCAGTTCTTCTCCACCGAGGACCCGCGACTGCTCGAGTACGCCGGCATCATCGACGATCTCTATCCCAGCCCGCGCTACGGGACCCAGTGGAAGCCGCCCGGGGCGGTGCTCAACGGCGACGTCGAGCCCGAGCAGGAAGGCCCCGGGTCGGCCGGCACCGAACGGCTCGACGAGATCGAAGCGGAATGAGCCTCGCCGACCCGTGGCAGGCTGGCATCGGCAGCGCAGGCGGCAGGTGAAAGCGCCGCGCGAAGCGCGATCGGGCCGGGAAAAAGCGCGCTTTCCCTCGCGGCGGATTTCAGTTATTCTTTCTCCTGCCCTTTACCGCATTTACGCCTGCGCAGCGAAAGGATCTGCCGTGCGAAAAAGCGTTGATTTTCTGCCGCTTTTGGGACTGAGTCTCCTCGTCACGCTGGGGGGATGCGAAAAAAGCGAAACCGCGACGCAGGAGCAGCTCCGCGCCGCCCAGGACATCTTCGAGCAGGCCGAGCAGGGCTACGTGCCCCGCGATCGGCAGCCCGAGGACTTCCGGACCTACCGGCTCGAGACGCTTGCCGAGGCCGAGCCGGCCCTTCAGGAGGTCGTCCAGCAGGGTGAGCCGAGCGAGCAGTCCCTGGCCCTGCGGATGCTTGCCGAGATCAACCAGGCGCGGGCTCGCCAGCTCAGCCAGCAGGCGATGGGGGACTACGCCCAGCTCGCCGGCCGGTCCGGCGCCGTCACCGGCTACCTCCGGGCCGCCGAGCAGGCCGCCAGCCGGGCGCGCAAGTTCAGCGGCAACCAGGCCGACCTGATCAGCAAACTCACCACCGAGGCCGAGGAGCAGCAGAAGCGCGCCCAGACCCTCGAGAGCCAGGTCGAGTCGCTGCAGAGCCGGATCGACGAGCTCACCGAGCAGCGCAACGAGCTTCGCGACCAGGCCGGCGACCTGGTAACCGAGGCCCAGGAGCTTCGCGACCAGGCGTTCCTCGCCGAGGGAGACGAGCAGTACGACCTCGAGGACGAGGCGACCGAGCTGACCCGCAAGGCCGAGTCGCTCGCCGCCGACGCCGACCAGCTCCAGGCGCAGATCGACGTCCTCGCGGCCGAGCAGGCCGTGGCCCAGACGCAGTTGGAACTCGCCCGCGAGGCGATCGCCAGGCTCGAGCAGGGCGTCCAGGCCGCCCGCGAGAGCGAGCAGGTGCTCCGCGAGAGCCACGCGGCGGCCGAGAAGCAGCGCTCGGAGGCGACGGAGATCCTCGCCCGCGAGTTCGAGAAGGTCTGGCAGGCGTTCCAGAACTCGGTCGATCAGCCGCTGGGCCAGGCTGGCCAGCAGATGACCCAGGCGGTCGATCGCCTGCAGAAGGCGTCGCAGATCGAGACCGTGGATGAGCAGGCGGTGCGCAGCGAGCTGCTCAGCGCCCGGGTGAACCAGGCGCAGCTTCTCGCCAAGCAGGCGCTGGTGACCCGCTCGTTCGGCCGAATGGTCGGCGGCCTGTCCCAGCGGGCCGAGGGACTGATGCCTGAGCAGGTGGAGCAGTTCAACCAGGTGCAGCAGGTGCTCGCCGACCAGCTCGAAGAGATCAACGCCCAGCTCAGCGAGGTCGCCCAGGCAGGCAGCCAGCTCGCCGGCCGACTCGCCGGCCGGGGCGGGCTGGGGCAGGTCGCCGAGCGGCAGGTCCAGCGCCTCGAGGTCTACCTCGGCGGCGAAGACGCCACCGAGCAGTAATGCACGCGCAGCCGATCAGCAAAAGCCGCGGCGAACCCCTCGCCGCGGCTTTTTCTTGCGCGCGGGCCGATCTGTACCGGTCCCCCCAAGCCGGGGCCGGGCATGGGGCGCAAAGAAAAACCGCGGCGAACGGCTCGCCGCGGTTTTCGTGGATGACTGGTCGGGCTTATTCGCCCGATTCGGCCTCGCCTTCGGCCGGGGCGTCGCCCTCGGACTCGACGGCCGCTTCGCCGGCGACGTCGGCGTCACCGGCCGGGGCCTGCTCGGCCTCGTCGTCCGACTCGGCCACGCGCGCCAGGGCGACGAGGCGGTCCTCGGCGGTGAGGTTGATCATCCGCACGCCCTGCGTGCCCCGGCCGGTGCGGCGGACGGTGCCGGCGTTGATGCGGACGATCATGCCCCGGTAGGTGATCAGCATCAGGTCGTTCTCTTCGCTGACCCGCAGGAGGCTGACCACCTCGCCGTTGCGGTCGGTCGTGGCGATGTCCCGCCGACCCTTGCCGCCCCGGCTCTGCGTGCGGGTCGAGCCGTCCTCGCTGTGGACGAGGTACTCGGTCGTCTGCGTCCGCTTGCCGTAGCCGTGCTCGGTCACGGTGAGCAGGTCGGTCTCCTCGCCCTCGGGCACGCGGACCATGGAGACGACTTCGTCGCCCTCCGCGAGGTCGATGCCCTTGACGCCGGTGGCGGTTCGGCCCATGACGCGGACGTCGTTTTCGTGGAAGCGGATTGCCATGCCCGAGTTCGTGCCCAGGATGAGGTGGTCGTTGCCGCCGCTCCAGGTCACGTCGATCAGGCGGTCGCCTTCGCGGAGGTTCAAGGCAATCAGCCCCGCCGCGTTGACGTTGCGGTAGTCCCGCAGGGCGGTGCGCTTCACCAGGCCGCCCGCCGTGGCGAAGATGAGGAACGCCTCCTCGCGCTCGAAGTCGGCGATCGGCATGAACTCGCAGATCCGCTCGCCCGGCTGGAGGTTGATCAGGTTGACGATGTTCCGCCCCCGGCTGGTGCGCGGGGCCTCGGGAATCTCGAACACCCGGATCTTGAACACGCGCCCCGTATTGGTGAAGCAGAGCAGGTCGTCATGCGTGCTGGCGACGAAGACCTGCTCGGTGAAGTCCTCGTCCCGGGTCGTCGCGCCGATCACGCCCCGGCCGCCCCGGCCCTGCACGCGGTACTGCTCGACCGGCAGCCGCTTGACGTAGCCCGAGTGGCTGATCGTCACCACCACCTGCTCCACCGGGGTCAGCGCGGCGATGTCCAGCTCGCCCGCCTCGGCCTCCTGGATCTGCGTGCGGCGCTCGTCGGCGTAGCGGCGGCGGATGTCGCCGACCTCCTCCTTGATGATCGAGAGCACCTTCTGCGGGTCGGCGAGGATGGATTCATACTCCTCGATCTGGCCGATCAGCTTGGCGTAGTTCGCCACCAGCGTCTCGATCTCCAGGCCGACGAGCTGAATGAGCTGCAGTCGCCCGATCGCCTCGGCCTGCACCCGGCTGAGCGCGACGGGATTCTCGTCCGACGCCGCCCGCAGCCGCTCGGGGATCTGCGGAGCGTAGGGGTGGTCCGCCGGGATGCGGAAGCCGCGCTGCATCAGCTTCTCGATCGCCTCATCCCGCGTCCGGCTGGAGCGGATGAGGCGGATCACCTCGTCGATGTCCACGACCGCGTAGATCAGGCCCTCGATGCGGTGAGCCTCCTGCTGCGCCTGGCGCAGCCGGTAGGCGGTGCGCCGGCGGATCACCTCGATGCGGTGCTCGATGTAGAGCTGCACGAGGTCGCGCAGGCCCAGGGTCTGCGGCTGACCGTTGACCAGCGCGATGTTGATGATCGAGAAGGTGTTCTGAAGCGGCGTGAGCTGGTAGAGCTGGTTTTCGACGACGTCGGGATCGGCACCGCGCTTGAGCTCGATGACCACGCGCATGCCCGCTCGGCCGGACGACTCGTCGACGATGTTGGCGATGTCGCCCAGCTTGTCCTGCCGCCGGAGCTGGACGATTTTCTCGACCACGCCGTCGTTCTTGGACACCTGGTAAGGCAGTTGGGTGACGATCAGCGCGTCGCGGCCGGCGCGGAGCTGTTCGTGGTGGATCTTCGCCCGCACGGTGACTCGGCCGCGCCCGGTGAGGTAGGCCTCGGCGATGCCGCGCCGGCCGCAGAGAATGCCGCCGGTGGGGAAGTCCGGTCCCGGGATGATCTCCATCAGCTCGCGCAGGGAGATCTCGGGCCGGTCGATCATGGCGATGATGGCGTCACACACCTCGCCGAGGTTGTGAGGCGGCATCGAGCAGGCCATGCCCACGGCGATGCCGGTCGAGCCGTTGACGAGCAGGTTGGGCAGCCGGGCGGGCAGCACCTTGGGCTCGTAGACGGTTTCGTCGAAGTTGGGCAGCCAGTCGACGGTTTCGAGCTTGAGGTCCTCGAGCATCTCCATCGCGTGGCGGTGGAGGCGGGCCTCGGTATAGCGCATGGCGGCAGGGGGGTCGGGGTCGATCGACCCGAAGTTGCCCTGCTTGTCCACCAGCAGGTAGCGGGTTTTCCACTCCTGGGCCATGTTGACCAGGGTCGGATAGATCGCCTGGTCGCCGTGGGGGTGGTACTTTTTCATCGTCTCGCCGACGATGCCGGCGCACTTGGAGTGCTTTCGGCCGGGCGAGAGGTTGAGGTCGTTCATCGCCACGAGGATACGCCGCTGACTGGGCTTGAGCCCGTCGCGCACGTCCGGGAGAGCGCGATCCACGATCGTGCTCATGGCGTAAGTCAGGTAGCTGTCAGACAGCTCCTGCTCGATGGCGAGGTCCAGCGTCCGCCCGGCGGGGATGGCCTCGGCAGGGTCGCCGACGCGGAACGCCTCTTCGGGCAGGTCACCGGAATGATCAGGTCGGTTTTCGGCCATAAATTCGCG
This sequence comes from Phycisphaeraceae bacterium, assembly GCA_046540025.1. Lineage (GTDB taxonomy): Bacteria > Planctomycetota > Phycisphaerae > Phycisphaerales > Phycisphaeraceae > JBKHFW01. The sequence continues at coordinate 821 of JBKHFW010000051.1, read as the reverse complement.
ATTCTCGCGGCTGAAATTGCATCTGGTCCAGAAGCATTATTATAGTCGTTTCTCCCGCCCGCGTCTCGCTTATCGGGCCGCGAATGCATCCGGCCGGCCCCGATCCGGACGGACGCCGGGCGACCGGCCTGCCGGGTCGGCGTAAGTCTCAGATGATCCACTGTTTAAGCAGGTTACGGTTTCCATGGAAGCAGGTATTGTCGGTCTGCCCAACGTCGGCAAGAGCACGCTGTTCAACGCCCTGACCGCGGCGGGCATCGCCAGTGAGAACTACCCGTTCTGCACGATCGAGCCCAACGTCGGCATCGTGGAGGTGCCCGACCCGCGTCTCGCGGCGATCAATCGCCACATTGAGACGGAGAAGGTCATCCCCGCCGCCCTGCGGCTGGTGGACATCGCCGGCCTGGTGCGCGGGGCGAGCGAGGGCGAGGGGCTGGGCAACAAGTTCCTCAGCCACATCCGCAACGTCGATGCGATCGTCCACGTCGTCCGCTGCTTCGCCGACGAGAACGTCACGCACGTCGACGGGGCGGTCGATCCGATCCGCGACATCGAGACGATCGACACCGAGCTGATGCTCGCCGATCTCGCCACGGTCGAGTCCGCCCTGGACAAGGCGAAACGCTCCGCCCGCACGGGCGACAAGGAGGCGAAGCAGCGCGTGGCCATGCTGGAGAAGATCGGCGAGGCCCTCGAGGCGGGCAAGCCGGTGCGCAGCCTCGCTTTTGACGAGAACGAGAAGAAGCTGCTCCGCGGCCTGGGGATGCTCACCGCCAAGCCGGTGCTCTACGTCGCCAACGTCGACGAGGACGACCTCGCCG